>CAZDVM010000006.1:0-190679 GCA_964508925.1 uncultured Pirellulales bacterium
AAAAGGTTGGTAACTCTCTAGTTGCATGTGGTACATAAAATGGGGTCAGAGCAGTTGCATATCGGTCAATTTGCACGATTCTGAAGGGTTCTCTGATTCATACAGACCTTTTATATGAATTCATGGAGAAGGTTTGAAAATTCATTTCCACTATTCTCTTATCTCAATTTCTAAGCTTTGGCCAATTGATACTTAACTAAATCTTATATGTTAAAAGTAATGTTATTATTTATTTTAACCCCCATAATTCGACATCATCAATATTCCAACCAGAGTAAGCATAAGCCCCGCTTCCAATTTGATAACCCCAACGAACAAAAACAGTGGATTGGTTATCTGCTATACTGCTTATGTCATAATCTATTTGTTGCCAAGTACTATCCATTATGGCTCTGTTTTCGGAATGTTCCCATACCGTGTGCCATGTTACTCCGTCATTTGAAGCTTCGACTTTACTATATGCATAAGGCGGGAAATCAGTATTAAGCCAACGAGCAAATTTTAAATGAATATTACTGTAACCAGAACAATCTATAGCATCAGTTATTAGAAAATACGGCCCACCGGGATTAGTACTATAATCACCAGCCAAATTAACACCAAAAACATTGCTACCAGTATACCCATTAGCTGGGTCGGCATTTCCATTTAATCCGCCCCCGCCCATTGGTTGACCAAAGACCCATTCTCCTTGACAAGACCAATTAGGGTTTGAATCAAGTGGAAATTCTATGATTTGTTCACTTATACGTTCATCTACACCCCAATTTTGAGCCAAAGCAGTAAAGTCCAAAAAATTAACTTCGTTATCTCTTACAATATCAGCTGAAGGGTTACCAGGCGTACCAAGCCATTGAGACGTTAATATATTTAAATCAACAAAATCTACAGTCCTATCTGCATTTAAATCACCTATTATAGTCGGAACAGAATAGGGGAAGGTTACAAGAATTTGCCCTCCTTGAAAATCTTCTTGAGATAAAGTCAAAAGATTTTGACCTATTGATAGTACGTCTTTCACCACTACTGAAGCTTCTCCTTCGAATTGACCAATTTGACTCCATATTACAGTATCCCCAAGTTTGAAAGTAAGATTCGCAGCGTGCAAATCATTCTCCCATAGGTTTAAATCATATATATCCATATAAGAAAGATTGTAATTTTCCGGGACATTAATTTGCATCAATTCTGATGACCAGCGGTCATATAATTTATAATTTTTCCCCTGCCAGTCACGGTTTACAGCCTTATTCCCAATATTTTGAGATGGGATAAATGGTATAAGACGTGTATCAAAAGCTTGAGTATCATCAGGATTTAATATGAGTAAGTTTGAGTCTTCTTTAGCCCAGATGTATCCATCTTTATCACAATAAACAAAGTCTCTCCATACTTCATTGCCTAGATAAGTATTCGATTTCCAAATATTACCATCAGCTCCAATTACCGTATAATAATTTTCATATGGTTGTCCTGTTTGGTCGTGACTGAAACTAATCCAAACTTTACCGTTCTTATCAGTTAAGGCGCTTTCGATTTCATATTCATCTTCTTTATCAATAGTATTGGATAAAAGAGGGGGACTAATCGCTGTAGTACCTTTTATGATATTACCATTCAAATCTCTAACTTGATAATATATTGCTCTTCTATCATGGTTTAAATCGGTATAATGGGATTCTTGGAAGAGGAAAGCAACATTATTTCCACATTTTCTGAATCCCCAACAATCTAAGTCGCCTGAATTATCACGAGAAACTGATTCAAATACTGTACGTGCTTGTAATTTTTGACCTTCAGAATTATGTTTAGTAAACCATAGTTCAGAAGTATCTGCGGAATGATTATAAGTCTTTCCTGTAATAAAGAAGGTATTAGAAAATACAACCGATGGAGTGTCAATAAAAGTATCCTCTTGCCAAGAGCTATCAAAAGAATTTACAATATTACCTGAATCATCAAATGATTTTATGCTATATCTATGGTAACTTTTATAGTCATTTTCTGAGCCGCTAGTTATTTTTTCATATTTTTCGGTATTCCAGAAAACACATTTTCTGCTTGTAAATGGTAATACATTTCCCTGTTCAAAATCATATTCACAAGCATAGCTTCCATCATATGGAGTTCCAGGCAAGTATTCAATAAGTTGAGCAGGTATAAGGGGTCCCGAATCATTTGCGATGTCCATGAAAACCCATTGTCGTGTGCTTCCCCAGTTTCCGTCAACTCGATTAAGCCTCTTAGAAGCTAGTCTCCACATATTCATTTGGTCATCAAGCCAAGATGCATCAATTCTACTAGTATATCCTTCTGCAACCGTAAGGTCTGGGAAACCATCTTGTATATCTTTCTGTTTTTGCCATCCAAAATACTTTATTTTACCCCATCTTATATCATATTGAACCGATTGCCCAGGGTTGATTAGTTCTGGAAGAGTTATCTCCCATCCTAATTCAGTCTTAACAATAATACTATTTATCCCTAATTTTGCGGCAATAATTTCATTTGCACCTATGGGGTTGGAATCATCTACGTTGTGTATTGTAACTGGGACAAGTTTTTCATCTTCTAAGCCAGTGTTATTAGAAGGTAAAATAAATTTTTTAGAAGTATATAATGAATTCTGAGGCATTTGTAGGGTAATTCGAGAAGCCCATACACTGTTATCAATTTGTTCTATGGAAGAAATTTTTGGAGCAGCGTTTATAGCAAATGGATATTTCTTAGGTACTTGGTTGATATTCCCTGCTTCGTCCTTTGCACGGATTTGGAAAATATATTCTCCATTATTTACGTCATAAGTTGCATTAGTAATGCCATTCCAACTTGTCCAGTCAGTATTATAGCCTTCAAGCTTATATTGATACTGAATGTTTTGTGATTCGCTTACATTATCTTGTCCCTCCCAAGTAAATGAAATATTAGAAGATTCATTAAATGAAGGCGGGACGTATACTAATGAAGTTTCAGGAGCACTATAATCCGAAGAATAACCGTTTACTGTCTGGTTGGTCCAGCTTTCTTTAAGATTATTAAAAACCAATTTTGATGGAGCAAAAGTATACCCAGTTGCTGAGGGAGTGATTTCTACGGATACACCTCCCTTAACACCACTAAATGAGAACGTACCATTGTCAGTCGATTGCGAAATAGATTGTTCAGAGCTAAAAAGATGTAAGTCTACACCGCTTTGTATTGTTGAACCATCTGACTTTAAAACAGTGCCGCTGATATTATAAGTTATTGGCGTATATTCGAAAATAGCAGTTGCATGTAAGTTGCCGCTAAGGAGAGTAAAACCGTAACTAGAGGCCGTACTTTCTCTTATTATATTACCTTGGTCATCTTTAAACTCCCATTTTACAAAAGTATGATTATTTGATTGTAGATTAGCAACGAACATGACCTCCTGTCCTGAATTTATACCCATATATTGTGGAAGGTCAGGTCCTAACCAATCAAAGTATTGTAAATTTTGCGTATCAGGTCCATATCCAAAGCGTATTTCAATATTATTACTTACAGGTCCTCCTATTACTTCAGTTTTTAATTCAATAGTTGAATCGCTACTATAAACATAAGGGCCAGTTTTAGTTTGAGTTATCGCCGAGGAGTTTTGTGCATCTGTAAAGAAGAAATAATATGAATAAGGGCTATCGTCTGCTGACAGCCAATCAGTGTTATATGTATATGTTCCATCTGAGGCAGACCCGCTTTTTAAAGTCAAAGGTACAACCCTGCCATCACTTAAATGCACATTTTTTTCAATAGGAGAATCGCCATCTGGGTCATAATAATCAACTGAAAATTCAAATTCAGTTTCCTGTTCAGTTCCCGAAATTGGTGATACTTTAGGATTTGAGAGAATAGGAGTATTGTTTTCTGCAGGGGTTATATTGAAGACTCCACCATGAGTAGTCCACGTATATCCACTAAAACTTACACTATCAATGTTATACCAAGCTGTTCCACTTCCAGACCAACCCAAATCTAAATGTATTTCATTGCCATTGCGATATCCGTCGCATACGACGGCATGCCCACTGCTTCCATCGCTTTCCCACATTGCATAAAAGACAGGTCTGGAATTATCTATATCGTTTTCAATTTTAATATACCAATTATCACTAGTATAATTACTTTTTCGTAAGTAATTACCACTGGTATAACCAAAATATGTATCAAGTACATTCGGGATTGAAGATGGAAATGCACTGGTACCGTCAGATTCATAATTGGATTCTAATGCTACTCCGCAATGATAAAGTAAGCGGCTTATTGCCTCTATCTGAGCTGTTGGACTAGAGCTAGAAATCGACGTTGGCATATTTGCCCAATCATAAAATTCCATTCCAACATCACTTATTGAAAATGTACCTTGGCAATTTCCAAAATCATCAGTATAAGTGTGGTCGCTAGTTACTAAAGTAGGATGACTATGATAACGTAAAATTTGACTTAAAGCTGTTGCTGTACAACCCGCATAAGCTCTACCGCCTGGTCCACCTATGGCGTTTGGACAATAAAAGTTGTAAGGGTCATCTTGATTCCAGGTTGTACTTAGCAGAGCAGTATCAGAATTTTCTGTTGAAAATTGGCTCACGCTATTAAATTCTTCATCAGTAATTAGAGTATCCCAGGAATTTTTAAAGTTTTTTAAACGCTTAATTTTTTTCTTTAATTGTTTGTCATTTAAAATTTGCCAATCTTCCAAAAGTTCCAATTCAATTATATTACGTAGTCCATTTGGTAAATTTTCATATTTACCTGTACTACTGTAAATTTTTATTGGGGGAGCTTCATCATCAGCAGAAAATAAGATAAAGCCAGAAGGTTCTAAACTGTTTAAATAACCTACAATTTTTCCCTCCACTTCTAATGGTTTTGTGTTTTTAATTTTGAAAGCAGATTTGCCTTTTTTGGTTTTTGTTTTAACTAAATTAGGGTCAGAAGTGGGATATCGTAAAGTAAGAAATGTTTTTGCAGCTTTAAAAGCTTTTTTATTCCCTACAAATTTTGCAGAAACTAGCTGGGTAGAAATTAAAACTATAAAAAGGCTTAAGCTTATTGTTAGTATTCTTTTCATGACTTTATCCTCCATTTATATCTTAAAAATACATGATTCATTTTATCAATTAAGCTATTTAGTTTGTAGAAATAGTCATAACAGTAAAAATGAGCAAGGTAGAGTTCTAAGCTAGTAGTTATGTTTTAGCAATCAAATCGTTTTAAGTATCAAATTTTAATTCAATTTTATTTTTCTATTACTTAAAGACAGCAAGCCAAGCGAAAACAGGACTAATGTTGATGGTTCGGGCATAAAATAAATATCCTCTAATGCTGTCGTTCCTGCATTTACATAACCATCCACATCAAAAAGTTTTGGATGATTATCAGTTGAGTTGAAAATATAATCAAAACTGAAAATCGGTTGCGAAATTGTTACAGGAGAATTTACGCTTGCACTTACATTATAAATGTTACTGCCATCAATAATTCCGGGGTTTTTATTTGTAAATGATGGGCTTAAATAAATATTTGAAGCTTGACCTCCTATATTAGTTTGCAAGATATGATTTATATTTAATTCTTCTATAGAAGGGTCGCTAATTAAACTAAAAGTTACAGTTTCACCTACTTGTATATCAGTATCGCTGCAATCCCAGACTAATTCTGCATTTGCTACAGAGCCTAATAATATGACTAAAATTAATACCGAAATACGTTTCATCTCGTTTCTCCTCCAGTTTTCTCTCTAACCAATAAAAAAAGCCCGCTCAACTCTCCTATGAGTCAGCAGGCATATATTATCTATCTTTTCATTTTCTTTCTATCTTAAGCTAAATTATCCCCCACAGATTAATTTAAATAATAATTATAAAATACAGGACTCTTTAAATCAAGTAATAAATAAGAAAATTTTTATAAAAATATTTTTGCTTTATCAATAATCACAAGCACCCTCCTAAAAGAGGGCACTGCTTGCATGTTCTCTGCTTTGGCGAGCCTGTAGAGTTATTTTATGTATGTTAGAATTATTGCTGTCGCAATTGCTGATATTCCTAGGGATTTAATAATCAAACTTTCCTCTATGCCTATTAGTTTTGCTATCAAAAAGATTACTATCAGAGCAGTAATCATTCCCCATTTTTCGTCTTTTCTCATTGACTATAAATATGTTTCAGCAAGTTAATAAATGGAATAATTGAAACTACATAGATACATATCAACTGTGCCTTTGCTTTTTCGCCTCCTTCTTTTGCCATTTGCCATAACACATAGATGTAAATGATTGCTATACTGCCTAGTATAACGCCAATTGTAACTGCTGTTTGATGAGTAAACAGAGTATCTGCTGCTTGACTTATTACCCAACCAAAGGTTACTGCTGGATAAAATAAAAAGAATAAACAAACTACTCCACCTAAAAATGTATAACCTAAAAATTCTTTTAAATCATCATTCATTTTTAATTACCTCGTAAAGATTATTTTTATTCACATTCTGAACAAAATTTCCTACCTGTTCAAAAGCCGATTTAAAGTAACGTTATTTTCGCTGGATACCTTAATCATTATTTAACTACCTAGGGGTAGGGGGTATCCGTTATTAACTTTTCTACTAGGAATTAATTCAGATTTTTTTTAGCCTGGGAAATTTTGGAATGCTGATTTTTTCCCGCAGAATAAAAATTAATTTTGTTTTTTAACTTTTAATATGAAAACAGGAAGAAGTTAAATTCATCGATGTAATAAATTTTTTATTAATTTTTATGAATTTAGGTCTGAGGAATGAGAGTTTTATCTCAGTTTTAAAACGCTTTTCTATAAGGTAAAAATAAGGATTTGCTGAATTTAAGATTATAATAACCTTATAATTATAAGCCTTATAATCTTTTTTGACACTTGATTTTTCGTCAAAGACACGATATACCAGCCCGCCTTTTTTCGATTTCCCAGGCTAATAAAAAATATTATTAATTGCCACTGTATGAAAGGTTAAAAAATGGAGATGTAAAAAGATGAAAATTGGCAATGATGTAAATCAAGTTCAGATTACAAGCTTAAATCACATTCAAGGACAAGACAAAGTAGTCGAGCTTTTGAAAGTTAACCTTGATGCATACTTTAATAATAGAAGCAATAATGCGGCAAATTCATTTGGACCAGTTTTGCTGACTGGGCCCTCTGGCACAGGCAAGACATTAACTGCAAAAGCTGTTCATTCTGAACTTGCAAATTTAAAATTAATTGAGGCAAACGGCGAAAGCCTCAACAGTATGTGCGATTTAAATGCTGCCTTACTAAATGCCGATGATGAAACAACATTGTTTATAGACGAATGTCAGGCATTGAATACAAAAGCACAGCATCAGCTTCTAACTGCCATTAGCGAAGGGGTAATTTATGTCTATACCTCAAAAAGCAAACGAAAAGTATCTGTTCCACTTGCTAATTTTACTCTGATTATGGCAACAACTCATGAGCATTTGCTTCAAGATGCCCTCAGAAATCGAATCCGTATAAATTGCAGGTTTAACTATTATTCCATTGATGATTTAACCTTAATAATTAAACAAAGGGCAGATAATCTAAAGTGGGAATATGTAAATGAAAACGTCTTATCAGAAATAGCAAAAAGGTCAAAAAGAACGCCGAGGCTTGCTCTGAATAAAAATTTGCAGATGGCATGGAATGTATGTTCTGCTGACAATAGGTCAGTCATAACGATGAAAGATGTTTACAAGGCATTTGAGTTGCTTGAAATTGATGAACTTGGACTAGACTCACTTGAACGGCAATACTTAAGGGAATTAGCAAATCATACGTCAATGAAATTGAATATTATCTCAAACAAATTAGGTCTTCCCAGGCAGACTATTTCAAATGTCATTGAGCCTTTTCTAATTCAGTCAGAGCTTATAACGAAGAAAAATTCTGAGAGGGTAATAACATCTAAAGGCAGGAAGCATTTACAAAATACGAAGTTTTAATTTTTTAACCATAACTGTCTAATTAATGAGGAGTTTATTTAAAATGACTGTTAAAAACATGTCGAAATTGAAACCAGCAGTATCTGTAACTGCAATGGCGAAGATGTTGGATTTGTCACGTTCAAGGATGTATCAGTTGCTTGATTTGGGGATACTTCCTCAACCTCTTTATTGTATTCGAACCAAAAGACCATTCTATACTAGGGAACTTCAGCAGAAATGTCTTGAAGTCAAAGATTCAAATATAGGTATAAATGGGCAATACATTCTTTTCTATGAAAAAAGAGAAAAGATATCATCGCCAAGAAAAAAGAAAACTAAAACAGCCCCTTTAGCGAAGGAATTCAAAGAGGCTTTGGAAACAATGGGGTTGGACTGTTCTCAAAAAGAAGTTTCAAAAAAATTATCATCCCTTTATCCAAATGGAATCGCCAATACAAATAAGGGCATGGTAATTAGAGAGTTGTTTCGAAAATTGAAGTCCAATTGATTTACAGAGTATTTACAAAATATGTTTAAAAGCTGGAATATTTTTGAATATTTGAAGCAGAATTTTTTTCGAATTGAATTACTTTTTATTTACAAATGGAGCCAAGACTATGTCTAATTCTAGTCAAAATTTACGCAGGATTAACCATATAATCATGCATTCGGCTGAAATAAGCCCAAAAGATGCTTCTTGTCCGAAATTAACTCAGGCTGAAGATGATAGTCAGTTAATAAAATTGTGGTTACATGGAAAAAGCAAACATACTCAAAGGTACTATAAAAAAGATGCTGAACGTTTTCTTGAATTCATCCAAAAGTCTCTCAATCAGATAATTTTAAAAGACCTTCAAAAGTTTGCTGACTATTTAAAAACAAAAGAACTAACCGATAATTCAAAACGAAGAATACTATCATCAGTTAAGAGTTTATTCTCTTTTGCCCATAAAATAGGATATCTGCCTTTCGATACTTCAAAGCCCTTAATATTACCCATTCCTAAAGAAACGTTATCTGAACGAATAATGACTGAAAATGAAATCCATAAATTAATAGAGTTTGAAAATAATCCAAGAAACAAGCTCATCCTTAAGTTTTTATTCATAACTGGCGTCCGAGTATCTGAACTATGTTCTTTAAAATGGAAGGATTTAAAAGAAAGGAAAGAGGGAGGGCAAGTATCAGTTTATGGCAAAGGTTCAAAGACTAGAGTCCTGATTATCCCTGAACCGTTATGGTCTGAATTAAATGCTTTCAAGAAAAATGCTACTGATGATATGGCAATATTTCGAGGCAGAAAGAAAAGCAAAAATTTACATCCAACTACAATCTTAAGGGTTGTAAAAAAGTCAGCCAAAAAAGCTGGGCTTTCAGAAAAGATAAGTCCTCACTGGCTGAGGCACGGACATGCTTCGATTGCAAGTGAAAAGGCTCCATTGCATGTAATACAACAGAGCCTTGGTCATTCATCTATTCAGACAACTTCGAAATATTTGCATGTTAAACCGAATGATTGCAGTAGCAAGTATTTGAATTTATGATTTTCTTTTTCTTAAAATTAATCCGCCAAGCCCGATTAAAAAGATTGTTGTGGGTTCGGGGACTGCTGATATTTCAATCGTATCTGACATACTTCCAGCTACATTTTCACCATACAATGTTGCAGTCCATGTTTGCCCATATCCTTCAGTTAAATTATATTCATGCGATGCAATAGAATTCAAAGTAGGGTTGTAATCAATAGTTCCATCTCCCCAGTCTATCCACCAGTTATCAGGGGTATCAGCAAAACTTAAATCAAGAAGATTGAGATTGACAGTTTTAGATGAGAGGTTAGCAAAATCGACTGTTAAATCATTTTCTTGTATATCAAGTTGAGGATTGTAAATTACTTGTTTTAAAGTTGCATAATCAAAATCTGAGTAGCAGCAATAGCATACACCTACAGGTGCTGCTTCAAAATGGCTTATTGTTTTTAATGTAGCTGAGTTTTGTCGGGCGATGAAAGTAATATTTCTTTTTCTGTAATTTGAACTGCTTGAGGCAGAACTTCTATTTTCACCTGCAACATCAATCCACCATTCACTGCTTATAGGCAATTGAGTAATGTAGCTTTTTCTTTTTCCCCTTACTTGATATTTGTATCTTTTGCCAGTTATGACATTAACTGATTTTGTAGCAGTTCCTTTTATATCAACATTCATATTAAAGACATACGAACCTGAACTGTATAAGCCCACTTGTAGATTTGAACCATTTACCCTTGATTTATAAGAATTCCAGTTAGAGTCATAAGACCACTCTGACCAATTATTGTTTAATAAATCAGAACTTTGCCAAATACCTGCAAGCGATGATGATACAGAAATGCATAAAATTACTGAGCTAGCAATTGCTATCTCAACCATCCTCTTCATCTTTTATCTTCTCCGTTTTCTCCCCACCCATTTTAAAAATAAATTCTCTCTAAAAACTAACTGGAGTCCTGTATACCACTATTTCACCAAGAAGTCAACCTAATTTAACATAATTATTGGTTAATCTTATCGCTTTTTGAGCAATCTTTGCATTCAAAATAGGCTCTTGCTCGGTTATAAACAGTAAATGAGCAATCTTCAATATCTGCATTATTTTTTTGATATCTTTCTCTCCAGCCTTGATTATCTGATTTAGAATGCTTTCATTTTTCCATTTTATGCCTAGAAATTTTAATCTCTGAATTACAATTAATTTGAGTTGCTCTTCAGTATATTCTTCAACTTTTACAAGATAATCAAATCCCTCAAGCAATTCTGTCGATATCTTATCGATATTTGAAGTTGTCGCCAATACCATTCCATTACAATGTATGAATTCTTCTATCGTTTTAAACGGATTATAATATGCACACCTTTCAAGTTTCAAATACTGCCAAAGGGTTGCGTAAGAATACTCATATCTGAATTCTTCAATGCCATAAATCAAATGGGCAGTAGTTGGGGTTGAATTATGAAAGATTTGTTTACTGCCTATGCCGTTATCGAAGTATCTGCCAGAACATTCTCGAATGTCTTCGATAATCAATGAATTCAGAAAAGCCATGGCTAAAGTTTTTTTGCCCTCACAGCCATGAATCAAAATATTTGGAAGCTTTTCTTGTTTTGCAATGAAGTAAGCATCTGCAATCTTCTTTAAAAGCGTTATTGCTTTGTCATCGCCAATCAGATTAAACAGATTTACATGTAAATCAAAGTCATCGATATCCCTGTTTATAATTTTAGATACATCTTCCATATATTCTTAAGCTATTTTTTAATTCGCTCAAAATGAGCGAAATACTTTGCTATCTCAAAATTAAGTTCTTCTTCTTTCGTTTCAGGCTGACGTTGTTTATGTTCATCTTTATCTAATTGCCTTTCCCAAAAATTTGTATTTCTTATCCTCATTTTTCTGCTCCTAAATAATCATCAGCACATAATAATTAAGAATATTTTTTTTGAGCCTGGAAAAATGAAATGAAGATATTTTAAGCAATATTCATATCTCTTTATCAAAGCCACAGGATTGCCCAGATTAGCCTAATATATTGCCAAATGTAAAAGGCCATAATGAATCTTTAATAAGTTCTCATAGCTTCACAAAGCCTTATATGGGCAAATACAAGGCAATTAATGTCTTTAATAAAAAAACAGGCTGATACTACCCTATATCAACCTGTTTATTTTGATTTTTAATATTATTTTTTCTGTTTATTCATTACCTCTGACAAAGGCTTAGGTTTAAAATGTATATCTCTCTCAATTTTCAAACCCATTGGTCCCTTTACACTTTCTAGCTCAGAGAGGCTGAATGTCCCAAATTCATTAAAATGTCCTTCCACATAACCAAAGAATATATCCTCTCCATCAAATTCGTAGGCATACCAATTCCAATTTGACCAGGGGCAGAAGAATTTAACAAATACCGTAGGGTCTTTCTTGTCAGATTGTTCCCCGAGTTTGGGTAATTGTTCTTTCAATTTCTTGGTTAGTAATTTCATTTTCATTTCTCCAAAAATTATTAGCATTTACAATTTAAATAATGAGAATTTTTTTGAACCTGGAAAAAAGAGGGGGGTATGAAATAAAAGTCGGGCGGAAATTTGACGGTAATACTACATGTTTTTTAAAGCCACAGGATTGCCCAGGAACGCTTTAATATTTATTAGGCATTATTGGATGTAACAAGTGCACAATTCTCTCACATACAAGCCACAGAGGCTTGTATATAAAAAAGCAGGCTGATACCAATGACCAGCCTGCTTTCTTCGGTAAAACCAGCAATCTAAATAGATGTTTTACCATTTTTTGGGTAAGATTATTAATAGACACATTGTAATCTTACTTTAATTTAGATAATTCTTACCCAACTTCTTTGTAATCCTCTTTTGTTTGGATTAACTTTTTATTGTAATCGGCAGCCAAATTAATGACTGATAACTGTGTCTACGGTTTGAATTATATCAAATAAATAAACACTTTCAAATAAAAATATATATCTGGGTAAAATTTTATTTTTTTATGATTATTTTAGGATAACCTCTGCTATCTATCTTATATTTTTCCTTCAATTTTTTATTGCATGTAAGTTCTTTCAGGCCATTTTTGATAAGTAATCCTGGTACAAGTTTTTTTACACGCCTATCGGTCACGCTTTTAAAACCTATCTCTTTCAATGGTTCTTCGCTAATTTTATTTACAGTCGTATATCCATTTTCTTCAATTTGATTTAGAATTATCTGTTCTATCTGTTTTTTCAATTTTTCACCACTTTTGCTTATCTTCTCAGAATTTATTTGAGGATATACTTCTTTTGCCTTTTCTGTTCCAAAAATTTCTAGAATTGTATCTCTTGAGATTGCATTCATCCTTACGCTGCATTCTTTTAATGATTTTGCTATATAATCTGCTTCTTCCAATAATTCTTCAGTATATGCCGGTATTGTATAAAGCTGGGTCCTGTAAATATTTACGTCCTTACTTTTTCTTCTTGCAATAGCTTTCTTAATTTTACCATGAACTTCATAAGTATTTTCCAATAAGGATTTTGGTATTTCTCTATCAGGAAGCTTTCTCATCAATCCAAGTAAGCAATATCTATCTACCTTCTGGTTTTGTCTGTTTATTCTGCCGTCGCTATATCCTCTTGAAATTTCATCCATTTTTCGTAATGAACAGATAAATGCTAATTCGTTGTATTTGGTTTTTAATTTTATGTTTTTTAATGCAAACTTTAATTTGCTTTCCAAATCTGTTTTAATTCTGAAAAGAGTTTTATACAGGTAAGGGTATTTCTCTTTGTATTTTTCGATATTATTTATTATATCAATGTTTTTGCTTAACTTATCCCTTTGTTTTTTAATCCATTCTTCGTCTTCTCTCATATCATAATAATCTATCAATTTCTGAATTGCTTTTGATGTCGATATATCTTTTTGTTTTATAACTACATCTATTATAGTTCCTTTGAAATTACATTTGCTTGAATGACAATAGAACCAGTTATATCCTGTGTCTTTATCTATGAATATTCTTGCACTTGGATTAGTATCATCATGAAAAGGACATTTTAATGTTAATGGATTTTCTGCTGTAAGTTCTTCATATCCTTCTATTTTCAAATATTCTGCCAAATTTTGTTTCTTTATATAATCAATTGCTGACTGTCCTTCATATAATATTATATCCTTTTCTTCATGTTTATTATTCTTATCCTGGTGATAGGTGCCCACATTAATATCACAGGTGTTATCCTTATAATAGCTAAAGCTATTATTGTGGGCACCTAATACCCCTTTATTATTATTACATTCATTGTTTATAACTTTCTGTTTATAACTTTTAAACTCATAATCAGATACAGAAGGAAATGAATTTAAAAGATTAATATATGAGTATCTGGTATTATTATATTCATGAATCGTAATATCAAAAGGTTTACATTTTGCATGAGATTTAAACCATGTATAACCAGGCAACCTCATTACCTGTGAAGGATTAATAACAGAAGGGTCTGATTTAAAATAATATATAAGTCCTCTTTGAATTTTAGAAAATATATCGACATTATCATACTGTTTATCTGTCAACCAGTAAGCATGATATCCATTCCTTGTTTCTATTATAAATGAAGGATATAAAGGAGAATTATGCAAAGTATTTAAAAACTGCTTTTTATATTTATTAACAATATCGATGGGTAAGTAATTACCGGATTTATCTTTGCCTACATCCCAGTCAATGAAATTAGCATTAATTCCTGTAATATCCTTATCTTTTGTTCCCCCGGTATTAACTATAAAGCATATGTCTTCATTTTTATGTTGATTCAACCAGTTCAGCTTATTTTCAGCATTTTTGAATGTCTGAGGTTTGTTTTTCCATGTTTTTCTACCAACATTAAAATATAGTTTTGCATCAGGACCATGGACTTGGTCTAAGAACTGTTGTGTAGTTATTTTACTTTTGATTAAATTAGATTTTTGCATATATTTGCTCCTTTAAATAAATTAAAATACCCGACAAGTTGCTAGCCCTGCCGGGTCGGAACAAGTATATGCTTCATCTTTATATACAATGATATATATCATATTTTCTTCTTTTTTTATTATTGCGTCTCTTGTTCCTTGGTTAAGATTTAATAAGACCTAGCAATCTATAATTAATTATTCGATATTAATAATCGAAATCCTTTAGTGAGTTGAAGAATTAAAACTTATCTAGCATAATTAGGTACTTTAACATTACTGTCATACAGCCAATTTTCAACATAAATGCTAATTTGACCATCAAGCCTTTTAGGCATTTTGATTCTAGATTTGGGGAACCAAATTTTTTTATCTTCAAGATGCATACATAAATCCTCTTCAACTTTAAATAATATACCCTTTTCAGTTTGGACTAGAATTTTACCTCTTAACTTTATCATTTTCATCACCTCCTTTCTGGAGTTTTAAAATTATCATTTCCCTCTTATTTAAAAAAACTCTAAACACTAATCAAGCTAAGTTGAAAAAAATAAAAAATAATTCGAAAAGAAAAAATATACGGAGGTGTGACTAAATCAGACAGAGCTATTTAAAGGGTATATAGTAAATAACTATGGGTTTAAACCCTTAGAATTACGAAAAGAATATTTAAAATATGAACTTATTGTATGAATCATGCAAATGTAATATTATTTTATATCAGCCAGTTTCAGATTTGTATTCTTTAAGCTTTTGAGCAATTCTTTTTTTGCCCCAGTTGAAGTTATTGGTATTTGATTCCACGTAAACCCAGTTACGATTAGTATTTATTGCTGAAATGCATGCAGAGCCTGAGCATCCGAAAGGCTCAAATATTAAATCATTGGGATATGAGTGGTATTTAATTAATAATTCCATCAATTCCTCAGGTTTTTGAAATATATGATAATCATAGTAATCTACCTTGCCTGCATCCATCTTTGATGTCATACCTTGCAATTTATTTGGATAATAAAGCACATCTGAGGTAGGGGTTCCTATTTGATGCTTTTTGAATACATCCTCATTTTTTATAAATACAAGTATCTTCTCTGTACAGACATGATAGGGATTTGTAGCACTGCCTGCAGAATATTTACTTTTCTGCCAGGTTAATGAACTTACACATTCCCAATTATGTTCATAAGCTTCATTTAAAACTTGAATATTATCAGGTTTACCTCCAGGCTGAAAAAGCAGTAAAACCCCATCTTTAGCCATTTTTGACTTACATGACTTAAACAATGGAAGGGTTACAGATAAAGCATCCTGGCTTGTCTGAAAGTCACAATCATATCTTAATCCGCTAGTCTGATTGCGATATGAGATATATCTTCCATCTCCTTCTTTTTGATAAAAACCAAAGGGAGGGTCTGCTATTACCATCTTTATTGAATTGTCTGGCAACTTATTTATGACATTACGCCAGTCTTCATTGTATACATTGTTTATTATACCATGGGCTGCAATAGCTGCGGTATTTGAATTAGTTGAATTAATTTCCTTATTCATTAGATAATTGACAAAATGGCTTCTTACCGCTCTTGCAGTCTTATTGTCAAGCTTGGATATCTCATCTCTTATTTTATATAAAGACATATCGAGCCTAGGCATGCGAACATGTATTTGCCTTGCAGTAAGGCTGTCCTGAAATGTATACCCTTTTCGTTTTTCTACAGGAAATGCCCTTGCTGTTAAATGAAAATGGCTGATTCTTGCCTTAGTATAACCTACTGCATCCCCAATTTCTCTTAAAGATAATCCGTAGTTGTCAATTAAATCAATGCATAAGTCTCCTATCTGCCAACATGTTGATTCATATTTTTTCAGCAGTTCTTTTAATTTTTGGAGTTTTTTGGCAGCATCTGCTTTAAGGGCAATTGATTTTTTATTTAAATTCTTGCTATTTAGGGACTTATGCTTTTTTGCCATTTTTATTTTCTCCAAAAAAATCAATTCTCAAATTCGATATAAATGAATTCTACCAGCCTTATTTTCAGATGTCCAGCAAAAATTGAATAAATTTTAAAAGCTAACAGGACATATTGGATTAAATTTTCAGGCAAAAAAAATTTATTTTCAATTATGTTGTTCTTTGAAATTAAAAAATGAAGCTGACTTAGCAGAGATTTGATTCTGAGAGGTGTAAATTCGAATTTACGGTTGAGTCAGAAATGAGCTAATGACTTAAGGATATAGTAGACAGTAATTTCCCAGGCTAAAAAAAAATATTTTTAATTATCTAAAAATAATTAAGTGATAAGGCAAAAAAATAAAAATATGAAGCTCAGAAGGCTATAAGGACATAGTAGATTAATTTCCCAGGCTTATTAAAAAAGTTATTCATTATTAATGTTTGAATGAATATAGCAGATTTTTAAAAAAAGTCAAGAAAAGGAGAATAAGAAGATGGAAATAAAACATAAAACAAAAAAACCGCCCTAGCCAAGGGGGCAAAATTTAAAAGTTGTTAATCGATAAGCACGGTGCTTGTCGGTTGTATTCGTGGACCGCCCAAAGAGGGCAAAAACTAACAATACGTTGTCTGAGGGCGGTATTTTTACGTGAAAATTTTATTAACAAGGAGAGTATTATGAAAAATAATTTATTCAGACACTTAAGTAAAGAAGAGGCGGATTTTAAAATTTGTAAGGAGTATAGAAACTTTTTACCCCCGCATAATGAACAAGAATTCAAAGTTCTTGAAGAACGTATTATAAATGACAGATGTATTCGTGACCCACTAGTTACTTTTCAAGGTAAACTGCTAGATGGTCATGCTAGATATGAGATAGCTAAAAAACATAATCTAATGTATCCTGTTATGGAACTGAAAGTAGATTATGAATCAGAAGCATTGATATGGTTGTATGAAAATCATGCTGGCCGTAGAAACTTAAGCAAGTTTTTGAATGTTGAGATGCTTCTCAAATTAAAACCCTATTATGAAAATTTAGGGAAGAAAAACAAGGGGAGAAAAAAAGATGATTGTTCAGAGATTGAACAAAATTTTAAGCCAGTAAACACTTTAAAAGAAATTTCTAAACTTGCTAATTGTGGTAGAACCTCAGTTTATAAAGTCGAAAAAATATTAAAAAAGGGAAAACCTGATTTGCTCCAGCAATGCAGGAGGGGTGAAAAAAGCATAAATCAAGGCTATAATGAAATACGAATAAAACAAAGCACTGGCAAAAAGAAAAAACTCAGACCCTACACAAATCCTGCAGAAGGTAAATACATCAACCAAATAATTAATGCTGATTGTTTGCAGACTTTAAAGGATATGCATTTTCATGGAATTGACAATATTGCTCTTTTGGTAACTAGTATACCTTACTCAGTGGGAATGAACTATGGAGTATCTGAAGACAATGTTGATAATATTTCTTACCAGCAAACTTTAGACTATATTCAGCAAGCTCTTTACTATGCTCAACTTTGCGGTAGGGAGGGTATGAAAATATGCATAAATTGTGCAGATACCAAAAACCCCGATTATAAAAACTCCAAAGGAGATTACTATCGTAACATCATCAAAGACTTGTCTAATAAGATAGATGAGCTTAATGAAAAATATGATGACTGCAATTTGTATTATCTTGGGAAAATTCATTGGTTCAAAGACCATACAAATGCAAGTCCTTACTTAGGTTCATATGCTTTACCAAGTTCACCTGTTCTTAGAGTAGACACTGAAGACATATTGGTATTTTGTAAGGGACAAAGTAAGATTGAAAAAGAAGAAATATGCGATGAAGAATTAAGGCGGGAAATAGAAGAAAACAAAGTTACGTATGAAATACAAAGCAAAGAGTATGTCGAATTTACACGATGCGGTTGGATGATTCCTGCTGTATCATCAAAAGACCATCCGTGCCCATTTAATGCTGAAATTCCACGCAGGCTAATAAAAATGTTTACATTTCCAAATGATATAATAATAGACCCGTTCTGTGGCATAGGTACAAGTTGCAGGGTTGCTTCAGATTTAAAGAGACGTTATATCGGCATAGACACTAATCCTGAATACTGCAACATCGCTAAAGAGAAGATTGAGGAAAGCCTCAAAGAGTCAGATTCTGACGAAATCGATAATGATAATGTTATTGTGGCAGCTTAAAGAAGGGAGGAAATAATATGAAAATCAAAGATTTAGTTAATTTTGAAGGTAAGTATACCTTAGTAAATGATGATGCCCAAAAAATATTACAATTTTTGCCGTCAAATAGCATTGATTCAATGGTTATTGATGGTCCCTATGGTATTGGCTATCTTAATAAGCAATGGGATATTTTTTCGCATAACAGTTCATCTTATATTCGTAAGAAAGAATGCAGTAATGCTTCCAGAGAGGTATTAGGGTATCAGGAATGGTGTCATGAATGGGCTCATAAGGCACTGAAAGTCATTAAACCCGGGGGACATATTTTAGCATTCAGTTCTCGAAATCGCCACCACAGACTTGTATCAGCACTCGAAGATGCAGGTTGGGAAATCAGAGACTTATTGGCCTGGGTTTACGGTAATGGATATCCCAAAAGCTCTATAAGCAAAGAAGGATTCGGTGCATTTACCAGGCCAGCTATAGAACCTATATGCCTTGCTCGCAAGCCTTTGTCTGAAAAGACATTGTTTGAAAATTATTCAAAATGGGGAACTGGACTTTTAAATTTAGGAGCCTGTAAAATTAAAGGTGAGGGCAAAGGGAAATATCCTACAAATATTATGCTCGATAAACCATCGGGAGAACTTTTGGATTCTCAAAGCTCTTCTTTACCTTCAAGATATTTTTATTGTCCAAAGCCATCAAAGAAAGAAAAGGAGGCAGGATTGGAAGATATGCCTGTAGTAAGAAGGGATGTTGACGACCAAGATAGTGACAATGTTATGTCCAAGAAAATCCCTCAACCTTCTAAGAATCCTCATACAACAATTAAACCAATTGAATTAATGCGATATCTTTGCCGACTTGTAACTCCGCCAGGTGGGTTAACAATAGATTTCTTCATGGGAGCTGGGTCCACTGGAATTGCGGCAATTCTTGAAGGGTTTAGGTTTATTGGTATTGAGAAAGATAAGAAATACTTCAAGGTAGCTAAAAAGAGAATTCAGCATTTTGATGATAAAAATGCAGCTTGAGTGTATGTGTGAAGAAAAAAATTAAAAAAAGTTTATTGTGGTCAAAAAAATACTTGAGTGTGTATTTTTTTTATGCACCTGTGTGAGCAGTAATTTAATTAAATTTTGGAGAAATCATAATGAAGAAGAAGAATATGTATGCCTATTCAGTTAAACAATGGAATCCGTTCGTTGGTTGCCACTTTGACTGTAAATATTGTTACAGCTCTTTTAGAAGGCAGGCTAAAAGGCAAAAGCATAATTGTATGAAATGCTACAATTTTGAGCCTCACGAGCACCCTGAACGGCTTAAAAACTATTTGCCAAGGACTGGTGAAGAGCAGTTTATATTTACCTGTGCAAATGGGGATGTGTCTTTTTGTTCAACTGATTTTTTGGAGAAAATAATTGGCAAAATCAGAAAAGAGCCAGCCAAAAACTTTCTGATACAGTCAAAAAATCCAAAGACATTTGAGCGTGTTGAGTTTCCTGATAATGTTCTGCTGGGAATTACCCTGGAAACAAATCTAGATGAATATGTAGTCAGTAAGGCTCCAGCTTATTCAAAGCGTTATGAGGATTTTAAGAAAATTAAACAGCCCCACAAAATGGTGACCATCGAGCCTGTGATGGATTTTGATTTGGAAATTTTTATCGATTGGATAAAGGACATTGACCCCGAATTAGTTTGGCTTGGGTATGACTCGGGAAAGAATGGGTTAACCGAACCGCCAATTGATAAGTTTTATGATTTTTATGAGGCACTTAAAGATGAAAGTTACAAAGTTATTTTGAAAAAAGTAAAGGAGATAAAATAATGAAAAAGTTATATATAAAACATGGTTATTATGCAAAAGTTGATGATGAAGATTTTAACAGAGTTTCTAAATATAATTGGAGGCTCACCAATGATAACTTTAAACAGTACCTAATAACGAATATAAAAGGAAAACAAGTAATGTTGCATAGATTTATTCTTAATCCTCCTAAAGGTAAACTAGTAAGATTTAAAAATGATAACACCTTTGATTGTAGGAAAGAAAATCTTGAAATAATTTCAAGAGAGTTATGTTCGAGAGGAAACAAAAAAATCAGATATCGTAAGGGAAAAAAATGTACTAGTGTTTTTAAGGGGGTACATTTTTATAAAAAGAACGAGAAATGGAGAGCTTTTATTAGTATTAACGGTAAAGCCAAATATCTTGGGGCATTTGATGACGAAATAGACGCAGCTATTGAATATAATAAAGCTGTTCGCAAAATTGCCGGGAAATATGCCTATCAGAATATACCTACTGTAGATGAAAATGGTTCCAATTTTAATCTGACAGAGGCTGAAAGACTGAAAAAAGCTAAAACAAGTTATATACCTCTCGGTGAAATTTTAAAAAATGAAATACTTTGCAATTTAGATGAGGAAATTAGAAAGTATCCAGATGACGGTTCTAAGATTATGTTTTATGGGGACTTGAGGAGGAAACTACGTGAAAACAACTTTGAGTTTAATATTTATGAAATTGAATGTGTTTTTCGAAATTTCCCAAGCATAAATAATTTTAAAATATTAAAAGACGAAGCATAAGAAAAAGAACTCTTAAAGTTTTGGCGGAATAACAAGCATCAAAAATTATTTAATAAGGTACAGAAAGAAAAACATAATAAGGCATCATAAATTTTTAAAAAATAACTATATATCATAAAAGAGTCCATAAATATTAAAGAAGAGCGGGCAACTCAATTTGCCTGCTCTTTTTAAATGGCAACGACTTTATTTAAGTAAAGTCCTGAAATTTTTTAAAAAATTACATACAGGGTCAAAAAAAGATTTTGAAGTGTTTTTTATTTCCATATAATTGTATATATGAGAATTTCAGGGCATAAAAAGGTCTAAATGATAGAATTGAAAAATAGATATTTAAAATTAAATATAAATATGAAAACGGAAATTAAAAAATTAAATAAAAATGTATTTAAGGTAAGCGAAAGTTCTTTATCCGTTTTCAGGCTTTTGCTTGTCTTTATTTAGAAAAGGAGACATTTAATATGAAAAGAGTTGTTAACGGAAAATTGTATGACACTGAAAAAGCAGAAGAAGTTGCAAGTTGGGGCAATGGTTTAGGTAATAGTGATTTTAGGCATGTAGAAGAAACTCTTTATAGAACCAAAAAGGGTAATTGGTTTTTAGAAGGGTCTGGTGGACCTATGACTAAATATTCTGATTCAAATGGTAATACAAAATGGGGGACTACTCTTCTTATACCACTTAATTCAGAAGAAGCCAAAGAATGGCTTGAAGAAAGAGACTATCCTGAAATATATAGCGAATATTTTGGTTAGTGTAAATATGTTTCTGTAAATTGTGATTAACCGGGCTTATGTCCGGGTGGAAGTGAGCGTAGCGAGCTGGAACCCGGATATAAGCGGAAAATTCTTGAAAAGGTGGGCTCGTCCCGTTCTCCTATAAATGTTTTTACAATAAATTTTTTAAGGAGAAAGCAAGATGGCCCACCAAAATCATGGTAGCAAACTGGAAGCTGTAATGGAACTGTTAATTGAAAATGGTTTCGAAAGTTTTGCCGATGTACTGTCAATTATGTTAAACGAGGCGATGAAGATTGAACGAGATCACGTCCTCCGGGCAAGGACCCTACGAACGCTGCGAAAGTCGCAGAGGATATGCCAACGGCTACAAGCCGAAAACAGTCGATACCCGAATGGGCAAGCTCAATGTAGATGTGCCTCAGGTAAGAGGCGGTGTCAGTTATTATCCGTCTGCGCTGCAGCGAGGCTGCAGAAGCGAGCGGGCATTGAAACTGGCAATAGCAGAGATGTACGTAAAGGGTATATCCACCCGCAAGGTCACTGCCGTCTTAGAGAAGATGTGCGGGCTGGAGATATCCAGCAGCCAGGTATCGAGGACAGCTAAATCACTTGATCAGCAGCTTGAGAAATGGCGCAGCCGTCTGCTAGGTGAATATCCTTATCTGGTATTGGATGCCCATTACGAGAAAGTGCGTAAAAACGGCTCTGTACTGTCCTGCGCGGTATTTACAGCTATAGGTATTAATCCTGACGGCAGGCGGGAAGTTATAGGTGTCAGCGTTTCTCTAAGCGAAGCTGAACCCCACTGGAGACAGTTTTTAAAGAGCTTAAAGAAACGAGGGTTGTCCGGGGTCAAATTCATCTCAAGTGACGACCACAGCGGACTGAAAGCGGCACTTAATGCAGAGTTTAGCGGTGTCCTGTGGCAGAGATGTCAATGTCATCTTCAGCGAAATGCGGTTAAATATGTACCGAAGGTATCGATGAGAAGAGCCGTTGCCGAGGACTTGCGTGATATCTTCAATGCCAAAGATATATCGGATGCCGAAGATAGACTGAAAAAATGCGTTGACAAATACAGTGAATCAGCCCGGCAGTTGTCTGATTGGATGGAAGAAAATGTCCCTGACGGGCTGGCGGTCTTCGCCTTGCCGGCTAAGCATAGACAGAGAATGCGGACGACAAATATGGTTGAGCGATTGCACCAGGAGATCAACCGCAGAACCCGTGTTGCCAGGCTGTTTTCAAACGAGGCTTCGCTGCTGAGGCTGGTCAGTGCAATTGAGATGGAGATAAGCGAAGACTGGATTGCAGGAAGAAGATATCTGAATATGAATGTTGAAATGGAGAACGAAAACGAACTCATTGATTCAAGCAAAAAAAGAATTTACAGAAAAAATGTTGCATGATCATATTTTGAAGTAGAAGAAGCATAATAAGTTGTTTGTTAATCTCTGGCCAGAGATAAAATTCAAAATAAATTAGTGAACTTTCTCATAATTCAAATATCTGTCATAAACATCAGATATCCATTGCTTCTGTGTAAATTTTAATTGTTTTCTGGAAGAGAATATTATCTTTTTAATAAATGAAAACAAAGAAGTCATCCATGAAAAAACATTTAAACTAAAGATACTGCCGGCTATGCTCTCGTTAAATCTTCTTTGCAAGTAATTTGTTGCCAATAACCTTGAAATATAAATATATTTCAGTATTATAAACGACAAATAATTAACCATTTAATGAATTTGGACGATAACAAAAATCGAACTTATTACATTTTTCTCCCTCTTTGGGAACGTCGTTAAGAGTTATCTTGCGGCGTTCCTTTTTTTTACTGTTTCAGAGTAAACAGTAATCGCACAGATTATTTATGTCAGGGGCATTCTTTTATGACTGTAAACTTGATATGTTGCATTATGTCATTATGATTAATAACTGTTATGAAAAAATTTAATAGACCTGTAAGAAAAACTGACTGGAAAAATAAACCTTTCCCTGAGGAACATAAAGCCTTGGAAGGGGATTTTATCACCTTTTCTGAAGATGAATATGAGAAGCTTAGAGGCGGCTTCATGCCGAGAGTTATGGAGGATAAATGGTTTATTTATTTTGATGATGACAAACTTTACTGCCATAGAAGCTGGACGGGTATATGCATTTATGTAGCTCATTTCAGGAAAAAGGACGAGAATGAATATGTTCTTGACACTCTTAAGATAAACAGAAATAAAGACCAGTATTCAGCGACTGATGACAAAAAAGATATAGCAATCTTTTTGTCACTTATCGGCAGGTTCTTGTTGGGTAAAAAGGTTAAACTCCCTCAATTAAGGGATGATGAATTTAATGTAATTTCCCAATGGAGCATTTTCGGCAGACAGATGTTTGAATAATATTATTAAAATATATTTGATTATAAAGAGCCATTTATTCCTCCAATTATTTAAATCCTTACTGTCTATAAATTTTTCAAACTCCTTTTAAAGCGATTTAATCTATAGCTTTTATTTTGTCAACTGTCCATATATCTGTCTCTAAACCTATCTAATATTTCAATGAACTCTTGAGGGATAATCCTATATGTTTCATCACTAATATGTTCAGGCACTCCTTCATAGTATGCTTCTGATATCCCTCCTGTAATACAGGCAAGAGTATCGCTATCGCCACCAAGGGATACAGCTAGTCGAATAGAATGCTCATAATCATCAGAATCTAGAAATGCAATAATTACCTCAGGGACAGTTTTTTGGCAAGATTCATTGAAATAATAGTTGGGTCTTATTTCATCAACTGTACGGCTTAAATTATAGCCGAAGCGTTTTGAAATATTCTTTCTAATCAATTCTTTATCATTGACTTTCCTCGCTAAGAAGATTGATAAAGCAGTTGCTTGTGCCCCTTTTATACCCTCAGGATGGTTATGTGTTACTTCTGCACTGTTTTTTGCCTGTTCTAATATTTCATCAATAGATTCATAGGCAAATCCTACGGGGCTTACTCTCATAGCTGAACCATTGCCCCAGCTGTTATAGGGCTCGGGATTATCTAAATGAATCCATTGACTAAAAGTACCGCCATATCCTCGGTCTGGATATTTTCTTGAAAAAGATTGGTATGATTTAGTAAAGTCAACATCTTGCAGTATAGAATATGCGGTTGCAACTGTTAAAACAGAATCATCTGTGAAATCACAATCATCTTGAAATAATGGAAATTCCGTAGTTTTAATTCTATACCATTCATATACCGAACCAATTATGTCACCTGCAATTGCACCAAGCATTTATTTACTCCGATTTTTTGTTTTGCATTTATGCTCTTTAAAAAGTAATTAGTTGATAGGTAGGATTTACAATTTCAATCAAATCCTCATGTATACCTTGCCAGTTTTGATTTAAGTTTATTGTCCTTATGGAGACTTTGTGGCCTTTTATAAAATAATCAAATGAATAATCATCATCAATCGTCGGATAAAGTAAAATACCTTCACATTCTATGTTATTTCCGCCTTTTGCCTCGGCATTCATCAAGTAGGAAAATAACTGATAAAGATTTTCTGATTTGATTTTTTCGGTATTATGATGAGAGCTCAATGTCTCTTTGTAATACTTGGTATCCATGATGATTTTACGATTATTACGCTCCAGGGATATATCAGTCTGCATCTTAGGAAGAAAAGCTTTGTCTTCGTCACTGCCTATAGCATCCCATTGGATATCTTCTCTGTTTACTTCGTAGTCATCACCTAATTCCTTCTTGTAAAAGTTTCGTACGAATTCTTCAAATATGCTTCTCATCTGAACTTCATTCTGGATAAAATCTTTAAATTTAGATTTACCTTTCTCTTTAGAAATCAGAAGATTATCGAAGATAAATTCACATATATTGATGAGGAATTCATAAAAAGAATTGTTCCTGTTTAACTGTATTAGCCTGAAATCTTTCTTATACAGATTGATATCTGAAATCTGATGCAATCTCAGATAGACATCTCTTAATTCCTGCCTGACTTCATATTTGATTTTTGGACAGTTAAAAAGATTTCTTATAGTCGCTTTTATTATCTGGTTATGCAGTATGTCATAGCTCAATACGTCATAGTCACAGACTAAACTCGGCTTAGTAAAGAAATTGGTCTTCAGGGTCTTGTCAAAATTAATCCTGCCTCTTAATCTGCTTAATTCATCATCATGAGAAATGTAACCTCTGTCCAGTCCCTTTTTTATCAGATGAGATGTCCCAGATGCCAATACCTTTCCAAACAGACTGGCGACATCATTTTTATCCAGCTGGTCAACAGATACAAATTTCCCTTCTTCGAGTCTGTTCCAGGCATAGCAAAGGATATAATAAATGTTCTGAATAGGTATCTTCATTATGAAAGCAGTTCTTCAACAGAATTCTTAACTTTTTCTGCATCATCAAACCAGTATTCTTCCAATAAGGGTTGTATTTCATGATGAACTATCATCTCATACCAGTCATTATCAAATTTCCCGTCCTGACCGTCGGGGCAGAAAAAACTGTGTCCTATCCTGTAGCCGTAACCAAGGTTTTTCTCATCGTTTGATATCTTTTTATTAAGGCCAATCATTTTATTTATTATCTTATCAATTAAATCAGATGGGACGGAATTCTCTTTTAAAAAATGTCTGAATTTTGGTTTATTAAAGCATGGATTCAGGGTAATAAATGAAAATCTTCTTCTTAATGCATAATCCACCATGGCAAGTGACCTGTCTGCTGTATTCATAGTACCTATCATATGGACATTTTCAGGGACATGGAACTTTTCTTCTGAATATGTCAAGGGGACTTCATATTCTTCGCCTCTTTTATCTGGCTCGATTAAAATCATAAGTTCACCAAATATTTTGCTTAGATTGCCTCTGTTTATTTCATCGATAATAAAGAAATAATCTTTGTCAGGTTCTTCCTTTGCCTTTTGACAAAATTCATAGAAGACCCCGTTTTTAAGTTCAAACTGACCATCACTTGGCCTGTAACCTTGAATAAAGTCTTCATAGGAATATGATTGATGGAACTGTATCATCTGAATACGGCTGTCATCTTTTTTTTCCATCAATGTATAGGCGAGTTTTTTAGCGATAAAGGTCTTGCCGACACCAGGTGCTCCCTGAAGGATTATGTTTTTCTTATAATTCAGAATACTTAAAATCGATTCAAATTCATCCTCTTCGATGAATAGTTCCCTTAAAGCATCTTGTTTTGAATAGGGTTCGATTGTTTCTGTTTCTGTAATCTCAAAATCTTCTTCTACTTTAGGTAAGATGTAATCAAGAAAAGCTTGGTTATTATTACTGACATTTGTCAGCATTTTAGAAGCTACTTTACAGTCATCAGGAAGAGCCCATGTTTTATCTTTGATTATCCAGTCAACTTTTCTGATGTTAGGATAATCTATTCCAGTTTGATGCATGTAATTTGAAACTATTTTTCCCATACCGATGATTTTGTTTAAACCTTGTTTGGCAAAGACAATATCTCCTTCTTTCATGTTATAAAGGAAATCGTAACAAGCCTTCCTATCGTTTATAGGATTGTTACTTTTATCACGTTCTTTTTTTAATGCTTCTTCTATTTCTTCGATTGTCTTGTATTTGCTTAAATCACCTATTTCCTTGCAACCGATGGCGATAATACTTTTTTCCTTCCATTTATCCCAGAGCTTTGCATTTTCACCTGGGCTTATAATCCAGTAATTGGTGTTAATATTTTCAGAGACTATAGTTTTATATTCTCCCTCGGTTAGCTTAAAAAGAGAACCTTGTTTATTAAGTATGGGTTCACATTTTTCTAAGTCACTTTTTTGTTTTAGGTCATCATATTTGATGGGATTATCAAATTTTGAAGTTCGCTTAAACTCTATTGCTTCTTCTCCATTTTCATCCGTAAATATACCTTTAGTGACCTCTGCCTGTCCGACGATTTCTTTTCTTGGTGTTGTTATATAACCTAGAACAATATCTCCAGATTTCATCTCTTTAAAATACTTGTATTTACGACATTTGTTCCCATTATCATTATGGGTATGGAAAATCATACGTTCCCCAATTGTTAAATCATCAAAATTCCATTGTTCAGGATTACAATTGAGCCACCAATAATTCTTATTGTCTTCTAGATAAGCTAAATGACTTATTTCATAAAGTTCCCTCTTGAAGTGGTCTTTTATTTTTTGACAGTATTCTTTATATGTTTGGAATGGTTTTTCAGAATTTTTTATAAACCTTTTTTTAATTCTGAAATTTTTATCTTTGAAATATTTCATACTTCTAGAATCAAGAGGGGCATAGGTCTTTGGCTTACATACAAACATAGGGACAGTTAATTTTGCTAAACCTATGTTTTTTATTTTCAGTACTTTAGAAAATAATTCATCTTTGATATAATTGTTTTTACTTAATTCTCTTGAAAATTTCCATAATATATCTATTTCGTTTTTACGTTCATAAGCATAATTAAAGAACCAAGCATTAGTAGGGTACATATGTGGAATACCGTCAACATCCGCTGGGATGTCAGAATTGATATCCATTATTTCTTTGGCTTCTTGGCAGTATTTTTGTTTTTTAGCCAAGGTATTATTTCGATTGAAATAGCTGATAAAAGTTAAAGGGTCTATTTCTCTGATTGGTTCTGGTTTTCCTTTCTCATATTGGTCATCAATTCCGCCAGCGTCACTGAATATTTTTAAAAAGATTTTTGCTAAAGATTTTTTGTCATACTTGTCACATATAATCGAAAGCATTTCTTCAAAAAAGGGCAGCCAAGTAAAATTGCTCATTCTATTTTCATTGATTTTCTCGTTATTCATATTTTCCTCATATTTTTACAAGTTATATTCTGCTATAAATTTATTTAATTGTTGAAAAAATTATTCTAAATCGGTTCTCCATCATCATCAAGTTCATCGATGTAAAACTCTCTGAGCCTATCTTGTTTTTCCTTCCATTCAGCATCCTCCAGCTTTTGTTCTGTATCTTTTCCAGACTTTTCTTCTGCAAGAGCTAGAAATATACCTATGGCAATTATGATGACCGCTAACGGTATTATTATCCACAGCATAATTTATCTCCCAAATTTGAGTTTTGTTATGTCAGCTTCTAATCTAATGAATAAAAATCTCAGATTTCAACGAATGTCATTGTTCTGATTTTTTCCTCCAGATTCCCTATCCCGGACTGCTTAAGAAGCTCATAATACATCTCAGAAAGTTTGCCAGGGACTTTCCTGTCAATCGGCGTTGTCCCGTGGGCAAGGTACGACTGATTTCTCTTTCCCAGAAATGACTTCAAAGGCCCGCTCTTTAATTCATAATAACTCTTTCCGGGCTTCCAATTCAACCAGTATTTATCGACAACAGCCTTGCCTAAATCATTCCCCAATTCTGCCAAAAGTTCCATACTGTCCTGAAATCCCAGTTTTATAACTGCATCTTCATTTCCGTTGCCCTTATTTTCCAGCCTTCTTCTGGTTGCGTTGCATAAATCAAATTTTTGCATCTGTTTAAGCATCACCTTGGAAGTGTCAATTTTGAAATTATTCCAAAGTTCAATCTGAATCATGTATTCAAAAGCCCGATACAACCTTGAAAGGGCATCATCATACCTGCCCTGAGCCATCCGCCTCTGGACGTTTAGATACAAATCCAGCAGTCTCAGCTTAGAATAGGGGCTGTCGTAAATCTTCCTGCTGATATCCGCCTGTTTTTTCAGCAAACCGATATCGGCATATTCATGCAGGCCGAATTTTTCCTTCAGTTTTCCCCTTATAGTCTGAGATGCCCTGTTCCATTCGAACCTCTCCCAGCATCCGTAAGCCTTTCCGAGATTTTTAATGGTATTTGCAAGGTTATAGACAGAGCTTTTCTCTTCCACCTTATCGATATTCTCATCGGCAAGCTTGGCAGAAGCATCATAATCAGCCTGGTTAAACAGTTTTCTCGCCTTTGAAAGCTCTCTTTCTGCGGTTACCTTTTCCGGCCTGATTGACAAGACCCTGTTTGATGTCGTAACCCTTCCTGTTTTGTCCCTTGGTCCTGTAACATAACTTACCTTCTGAGCATCCAATGCAATCGCTGTCGCAAACATAGCAGAGCTCATGGCCTTTGTCCCGCTGGTAAAATCAATATACAAATCTTCGTTCTCATATTCTTTCAGCAGCTGGACATACTGTTGGAAAAGATATTCCACATCGTTTTCTTTATCTACAATGTGCTCTGTATAGTCATAACCATCTATAGATTCAATAACAAAAGGCATGGTCTTTTCATGGGTGTATTCAGAGGACAAAAATACTATCCTGTCTGGGTTCTGGTTTTTAATACTGAATACCAAAGCAGATGCTATGTCATTTCCTGTTCTTCCTGTTCCTACTGTCATAGCTAATACTTTCATAATAAATAATCCTTTCTTGTTTGAATTTTAGAATTTCTAAATCCCTTGTTGGTAAGGGTGTCGGTTCAATAACCATGCGAATGGCATCACACCTCCTCAAAATACAACATGTTTCAATCCCTTGTTGGTAAGGGTGTCGGTTCAATTCAATCAGCTACAGAAACTGACCCAAAGGCGGTCCATGAAGGTTTCAATCCCTTGTTGGTAAGGGTGTCGGTTCAATCCGAATAGAAGAGTTAGTCGACGAAAGGGTATCACAGTTTCAATCCCTTGTTGGTAAGGGTGTCGGTTCAATGTTAAGAGAGAAAGGAGGGTTTAGTGGTGAGGATATTGACCCTAGTTTCAATCCCTTGTTGGTAAGGGTGTCGGTTCAATTTGGTTTCCGATAAGAGCGAAGGTGATTGGTTGGAAGATTTGTTTCAATCCCTTGTTGGTAAGGGTGTCGGTTCAATGGTTTTAAAATGATTATAGAACAAGTAAGGAAAATACTAGTTTCAATCCCTTGTTGGTAAGGGTGTCGGTTCAATACTTATCCACTGGCTGACTGTATTTTTATGAACTTTCTTAGTGTTTCAATCCCTTGTTGGTAAGGGTGTCGGTTCAATAATCTGATTATACGCCTCACGATACGCTGCTACTTGGTGTTTCAATCCCTTGTTGGTAAGGGTGTCGGTTCAATATGTTATGTCAAGGGGTGCTCAAAAGGTAATGTTATCGGTTTCAATCCCTTGTTGGTAAGGGTGTCGGTTCAATACTTACTCCTGTAAATAACTGTCATACATTGATTTACATTTATCAAATTCATAACCTTTCAATTTCTCCGCTTTTAAATACTTCAAAAAGAGCATCTTTATCTGCCATTCTTCTGTAACTACTTGTTAAAAATAACGTTATGTTGTTTTAGTAACCTTAAGCATGTAAAATATCATTATGTTTATACTATAAACACCTTCTCCTGGTTTGTCAATTGGGCATTTCCCTTTAGATTTGTCTGTTTAAGACAGCCCGAGCAAATATGGTATATCCTTACAGAATCCTCTGATGTGTCTATGACGGATTCAATACGGCTGAGCATTTCACCGAACAAAGTTTTATTGACATCTGCCTCAAAAACACTGTATTGAACCCTGTAGCCGTAATCCAGAAGAATCTTGGATAGCCTTAAACGGCGTCTATCATCAGTACAGTCATAGCAGATTACAATAAACATATAAGTAGTCTTTCAGCAATTTAAACGATAGTTTGCATAATGCCTGTTATTTAAAACCGATTTTTTGAGTTCCTGAGCCTTATCAATGATTAACTGATTGGGGGTTGTTTTCCTGTCAGCATGCAGTTTCTGTTCAGTTTCCAGAAATTCTTCCCATGCTGAAATCATCTTTTTAAGCGAAGGTTTTTTGAGTTTGCAATGATTTGAAAAATCAAAATCAGATTCGGTTAAGGTCTTTCTGTTGAACATGAGCATCACAAATCGGTCGACTATCGGATGCCTGAACTGCTCTACAAAATCAAGTGCCAGAGCAGGTGCATTTCGGTTGGGTTTATGCATGAATCCGCAGAAAGTATCCAATCCAGTTGTTGCCAAAACCATCTCGACCTTTGCAGTAAGGACAACATAAAGGTAAGAAAGACAGCTGTTAACAGGGTCAACTGAAGGTCTTTTTATTCTCCCGTTAAAGCCGATATCAAGGGACTTGAATACCTCGACCAGTCCACTGAAATAATTTCTGGCAATGATTCCCTCATAACCGTTTAAAGTTTCAATTGGCATATCATAAGAAATCTTGCCTGACTGTTCGATTATTTCATCTGTAAAAGGCTTAAGGTTTAATTCTCTATGATTGTAGCTGTATCTTCTTAAAACTGCAACGGAGCTGTCTGCTTTTGACTTTACGATATCCGATGCAAACTGACTGCAATATGTGTTTTCATTGCTTAGTTGGTATTGCTTTTTGCGTATTTGAACATATGGGGATTGAGGAGGCATTAAAGCTCCCCGCAGCCGGCCTTTGGAACTTGTCAGAATTAGCGGTATACCTCTGTCTAAAAGCAGGGCCAGAGATGACGCTGTAAACTGTATCATCCCTTCAACAATTACTGTATCAATCCTGTGAATGGGAACTGCAAGAAGTTCTTTGTCATCCTTTTCAACTTTTAACCTTCTTCCTGAACGTCTTACCTTGCTTCCCTGTTCGTTTAGGTACAGCTGGCACATTTTCTTAACCTCCTTTAACCCGTATAAAGATTTATCGGTAAGAAATACCAGCTGTTTCTGTTGAACAATACAATACCCCGGAAATTCTCTATTAACTTGTCAAAGAATCTGTTTCAGAATTACTATCGGACTTTTTTAAGCATTATCTTGGCCCACCCAAAAGGGAAAAAACCGCCTGCAAGCGTTCTAGTTGTTCCATAAGGCATATTCCTGGGTGTCTTTATATTTCTGTAGGGAGGGTCGACGGTTACGCATTCACAATGGCTGAATCTTCCCAGCCTTACGGGAAACTCCAGGTCGCCGTATTTCTGCTCTAAAAGCTCACTGCTGTATTCTTTGAGTTCCTCATCTTTTCTGTAGAATTTTTCATGTTCATCTTTCATCCTTGACAGGTAAAAATCCCTGCATGTCTTTGCTATAGAATCTGCGGTTATGCCGAGCATTCCGCTTTTTTTCTGGAGTTTGTCATCTACCGTCAATGTCCCTTCACCGGTTATTTCCTCATCGTCGAATATCGAAAATGTCTGCTCGTAGGTCTGGTCTATTTTTTCTGCTTTCCTGTTGCATGCCTTGTCAATCATGACGGCCTTATCGATGATGGTGGAGACATCCTTAAGAAATACATCTGAAACCGAAACCGACCTGAAGGGGTCTTTTCTGAGGTTAAAACTGTATCTGTTTCCCTGTTTCCGGCCGTATTTTAAAGACACGGATTCCCATCTGCTGTCCCAGTTTTTCGGAAATTCAGGAGGTTTGGGCCCATTTTCTGCAACGGCATTATTTGCCGTATTTACAATGGCTGTTCTTAAGGCACCTTTAATGCTTGAGCCCGGGACAACGGGTCTTTTATCTATTCCGCTTCTGACGAACATGTTAATAAGAAGCTGGTTGTTCGGGTCTTTTATTTTTTTGTAATAGGCTTCTTCTGCATCTTTGCTTATGTCGCATCTGAATATGGTGTATTTCTCCAGGTCGATGTTTTCTGCAATAAATTTTCGCATGTATATAATGTTTGAGTTGTTTACTGCAGTTTCGAATTTTGAACGCAGGCTTTCAGGCATCCCGCTTAAAAAAGACGGCAGGTCAATACGATAAAAGATGCTGTCTTTTATTACGAATTCAAAAGGTGATATCTGGTCTCCCGTTCCTATATGTATAGGCGAAAGGGCCTTGATTTTTATTTTATACTGCATCATGCCACCTCGCTTTCCTGTAAATTAATAGGCATCGCCAGCGAATAGCCGTATTGAACTACCTCCGAAAGGTCATTGTGTACGTTCTCGACTATTTTGCCGTAATAAGGTTTCGGGGTATCGGTAAAGAGAACCGAACCAGCCGAAAGCATGATTACGGGCTTTTTTCTGAAATCTTCACATACCGCCCAGTGACCTCCCAGCTTTCCTTCTTTTACGGTAAGGTTCCAGTATCCTTCTGCCGGGTCGTTTTCCGCAGGCACGCATCTGCCTAAAAGCATTACTGCATTGGGATTTTTTACTTTCGGCATGCTGTAATCCTCGATATCTGCAACTTCTATGACACCTTTGCCTGTAGATGCATCCCTTCCGTAGCCGTCCCTGAATGCTAGTTCAAGCATTTCAGCTGTCTGCTGTTTGCTGTAAGCATCAGAGCCGATTATCATTTCGTAATCGGAATCTTCGCCTTTAAAGAAAGCATCCTCTGTAAAGAAAAGCCCGTTCTCTACCGTTCCTGCTCCTAGCCTGTTTACTGTATTGTGGGGGACAAGGTATCTTTCCTTGGTGTCGGCAACGGCAAATTCAAGCAGTTCATTTAAAATCTTTTTACCGCTTAAAGAATCTGCAATTTCAAACAGCCTGTCTGATTTGATGTATTTCTGTTTCTTTGCCTTTTTCAGTCTGTCTGATTCTTCAACTGACTTCTCGGCAGTAACTACGTTCGGCAATACAGGGACAGGAAGGCAGTCTTTTCTGAAGGCATCTGAAAGCAGCAGGGGAGGGTTGTCGGATTTCATCTTTTTTAAAAATTCTGTCAGCTCTTTTTCACTTTTATTGTACCGTATAGACCAGCATATATGCCCGAAGACAGTATCGCTCATCAGGGGTGTTCCAAGTGAACTTTTGAGCCTTAAAGTAATCTTGTATAACCTCATGAGGTCACTCCGTTAATTTATTTCTGGAAGTTCAATATCGTTTCCCTGTTCATCTTTCAAATCCACAAACTCTATTCTGCCGTTTCCTCTTGAGCCTCCGCCTCCGAGATAATCTTGCTGAAGGAGAGACATGCCCTTTAATACGACTTCATCGAAGAACTTTTCATCGGTTTGCCCGTCATCTCCCATGTCGATTATCTTGTAGCTCATATCAAGGTCAAACTCCACTCCTGTAGAGACCCTTTCAATAGGTCTGGGCACTGCACCTGCGGTTATTCTGTTAATAGAATTTTCGTGTTTTTCTTCTACAACCGGTCTTCCTTTTTTCATCTTTTCTGAAAATTCTTCGGTCATCATACAGTCCCTAACGATAAGTCTTGTCGGGCCGATTTGAATATCTTCTTCTTTGCTTGCAGATATGCCGAACACTCTGCAGACAGGACAGTTCAAGGCGGAATCATTGTTTTTGCAGGTATGGACAGCACCGTTTTTTTCACTTAGTTTCAGATTGCCTGTTTCCCATTCCATAAGTGAACGTATTTTACCCTTAACGGATGAGCCCGGTATGTAAGGTTCGTTGTTTACAGGGTTTTTCATTATGGGGTTGTCCATACCGCTGATTTCCATTGTTGCATCTCCGCTTCCTATATGCAGCCCTGTAAGGACTTTTATTTTACCTGTGATTTTTTTAACTTTTTTGATTTTCATTAGTTTCCCACCTTTCCCTTTCCATACATAAAACCAACGACAGCTTCAAAATGCATTACCACTGCCCTGAAATCTTTTTCATCTTTAATCTGGTCAATTCCGCCTAAAATAAAACCTGCAAAAGGCTTTTTTATCTTTGTTCTGTCAGAGGCATAATATACCTTGCTTTTCATGATTTTTACCAGGGGAAGTATTCTGCTGAAATCCTCTCCGTTTTCAAGGCGGTTGTACAGACCTTTAATTTCCCCGAAGAAACGGCGGAGCTGAGATGAAGTTATCTTATCTCTTCCCTCAGGCATTTTGTCTGCCTTCTGCTCTGCGACTTCATCCAGAACTTGCGGATTGATTTTTTCCTTTTCACTGTCCAGATACAGCTGGACAGGAGGGTCAGGGTTAATGTTTAAACCCCCTCTGTTTCTGTTACCTTTTCTGCTGTGTGCCATTTTAAAATTTCCTTTCAATTTAAACTAATCTCTTAATGCGTAAAGACAAAAGGTTGAGGCAACCTTAAAATTATCTAAATTTTCTCCTGATATCATTTTTTCTACATTCTGTCTGATTGTATCGTTTTTAATATTTCTTGACATGTCGTAGCTGAGCTGAGACCTCCATTTTGCATCTTTTAATGAGCCTTCTTTTTTTACTCTTCTGTTCATCTGGTAATATAAAAGCAGACGGTATATGAAGCCTGAATTAATTTCGTTGTCTTCATTGTTCTTTTTCAGCCATTTACCGTTTTCGATTGCCTGAGCGTATGTGTCCCAGTCCAGGGTTATGCCGAAGACAGATATTCTGTTTCTGCCTGATTCTTTGGCCATCTCCAGAAGATTTTCTGCCTGCCTTAATGCATTGGTTACCGGCTCTCCTACATGCATTAAACTTATGCCGGCGGATATATTTATGTCAGGATTATTACAGGTGTATTTTTTAAAGGATTGACGCATTTCGACAGCTAAATCCATGATTCTGTCCCAAGGACCTATTAAAACTAAATCATCCCCTCCTGCATATTCTGTGTATATATAAGGGTATTTTTCGTGAAGAAGTAGATTTAAATATGAGGTGAAAAAGCCGTCAAGCATCCTTGAAAGTGTTGCTATTCGGCTGATGGTATAATTTTTCTCGACAAGTCCCTCTGAAAACAGCATGCCCAACCTGTCGACATCGGCTTTCAATACAGCAAGTGCCTTTTTGCCGTCGGATTTGTCGGCTATACAATTAAACATCAGAACCTGCCCTTCATCATCAGATTCTAATTCATCGTATTTTTCTACGTCATCTTTATTTGCCTTGGGGACATAATTGGCCAGACTTATGGGAGCAAAGCCTGTCTGATAATCGGATGAATTGACAGATAACGCCATCAATGTATTGTCAAAAAGTTTTGCATTTTTGGAGATTTCAATTTGCAGTCTGCCCATGATATCAAGGTCATCTGAATTTGAAGTGTCGTCTGTTTCATTGAATATAATGTAATTTACATAAGCAAGTTTTCCGCCCAGTATCTTCATCTTTTCATTCAGTTCATCGTTTCCTTGCTGGTCGTATTTGATTTCAAGCAGATGATTGTCTTCATTCCATTTGCCGTTGTCTTGAAGGACAGATTTAAGACGCTGTTTTTTAGCCTTGTCGATTTTCTCTGAAACTTTAAGCGAAAGATTCTTGAAGTTATTGTGAACTGAAAAGTCAGAACCGCAGAACTCTATCGGTTCAGATATATTTACATTCAACTTGCCGTTAAATGTTTTAAGCATCCAGTCGTCTAACTGTTCCTGGAAATCAAGAATCTGTTTTTTTGTCTTCTCGGTATTTTGGGCAAGGACAGTGAAATTACCGCCTGCATTAAGTAAACAGTTAGTCGAGGGTAAACCAAGTTTTTCAAGCAATAATCTGCTTAACCCCATCATCAAAATGGAAAGGTAAGAACTCCTTGCCCTCAGTATCTTGGCAATCCCTTTTTGATTCTGCTTGGGCAAATCAAGTATGAAATTCTGGATTCCTGAAAGGTCAACTTTAAACAGCAGGAATTTGTTAATAGAATGATTTTGAATTTCGGTATCTTTAAATTGTCCGTTTTCCTTATGCCAGCCGTACATGGCACAGCTTATGGCAGCGGTAGTCAGGCTGTGGTCAAATAGAGTTATGTCGGACCTCTCGGCTGATACTGCTGAACTCGTAACAAGAGACATATGTTTTCTGCAGATGCCTATCAGATTATCTACAATAAGTTTTTTATTGCAGTTGTTCAGCTTGTTTAAATCTTCTTTCAGTTTTTTATAAAGTTCCCTGTATGCCTGCTCAGAGACAGTGTTCTCATCGTTTGGAAATCCAACTTCAAGTCCTTTTTCACCGCTAAGGGAGTACTGGGCAGATTTTGCGTCACTGGAAGGGTTGTCGTCATTGATTTTCAGCTGAGAAAAGATACTCAGCAGCGGACGTTTTGATTTACCCTTGGTTATTTGCTCTTTTTGGTCTTTATCCCTTCTGTCAGAGCCGGCCGAATAACGGTCTGCCTGCTGAACAATAAAATGTAAAGGGTCGTCATTTGGATTATGATGATATGAGGCAATTGCCTCTATATTTCCTGTATCTATATCTTTTATATTTAAACCGTTCCATTCGTTGAAGAATTCACTGGTGTAACTTGCATGTGAATAACGGAACTGTTCCTCTCGATTTTCGATTTTCTTATTCGTTCTTTCATATACTTTACCGATGTCATGAAGCAATGATGCAACTGCAATTTCTATCATTTTATTATCAACCGACATTGCTGACTCCTTCAAAATTTATATTAACTTTTCCAAAACCGAAAGTAGTGTTTTTGCCGACATGTAATACTTCTGCGGCTTTTAAAAAAGGCATCAAGCCAGTAAAATTCCCTTCGTAAACCGTCTTTCCCACTACTCCGCTCATTTTTATTTTTCTATTTTGTCTTCCGCTTATCCTTGTGAATTGACTGAGATGGGTGTCATCATTGATTGTTTTTATCTTTTCAGAAATATTAAGAATGCTGTTATCAAATATGTCTTCGTGAATGTCGCCGTAAAAGTAGGCCATGATTCTCGTTCTTCTTGCAATAGTTTTGAATAATATATCAAAGGAAGTGTCAGAACTCAGTGAACCTTTATGACGGTATTTTGCAGGTGTTATGAATTCGATTTCGAGTTTTCCGTCATAATTTTCGTTTGTGTTATTCTTGTAAATCAGGTTTTCTGTTTCAGGTTTTGTCATATTCGAATTTTGACGGGTATATAACTCTTTGTTGTCACCATTCTGAAGTTCCTGAACAACCTTTTTGAGAGTAAAAGGTATTCTGTCTTTACCAAGACCTTTTTTACCGATTTCGATTAAAGAATAAACAATGTATGGAAGATGTGATATTGCCTTGCCAAAAAGTCTCATTGAAAAACAATAAGAATCTCCCGATTTAATGTTTCTATCATCTGATGGGGAAACATCCAGAATAAACGGCTGAGGTATTGTAGGATATTTTCGTAAGATTTCCCTGTCATCTGGAGGCATGCCTTCAAAGACTGTTTTGTAAATACAGTCTTGTGAAACAATGCATTCATCACAATTTTTTTTTCTTGTATGACAAACCGTCTTTTTGAGTTGATAACCTATTGCCCCTCTTATTGTAGAACCCCTGAATTTTGGCAGGACACCATCGGAATTGAATTCAATAAAAAATTTAAATGTACCAGATTTTATACTAATCATAAACTGGCAGAACTCCTTCTTTTTTAAAATATGCTCCATTAATAGAAAGCATGGGCTGAAAACTCCTGTTTAAAAACAAAATACTAAAAAAATCGATTTATGTAAAATGTTTAATGAGAAATACTTTTTAATGACATCAAAAAGAAATTAGATTAAGCCATTTCAAACCTTCTCCAGATACCCGCATTTCACCAACGGCAACCCATCACATTCTTCTTGTTTGAACTCGAAAATACTCTTTAATCTCCGCCACAAACTATCAGGATTGCCCAGGATTTTCTTTCTTGCCTTCTTAAAGTCTTTGGCATTCATTTTTCCTAAACAACGGCACAGATAAGCCCAGTGGCTCGGGTCGATTTCTTCATTTAATTTGCACCATACTCCAGTTTCAGAATATGACGGTTCTGAGAATAAAAAGTCTTGATTTTGTTTCTGTTTCATTGCTTGCATAATCGTTTCTCCTATAATCTGATTTTAGTTTTCAAATAGCCCTGAAAGCATTCAACCTTCAGGGCTAAGCCGTTGAACGCAAGGCTATTTTTTCCTCCTGTTTTGACATACGTTTCCCCAATTATGACCGCATGAATTGCAATGCCATTTTGGAGAATCTTCCTTTGCATAAGTTCCTTTGATATAGATTCTTCCACGCTTTTCTTCTTCGATGTTTAGGAATGTCGGCTCTTGATAAAGTATTTCTGCTACATCATATGAGCTGCAATTAGGACATTCTTCGCTTTCATCAGACATTTTTCCGCTCCTTAAATTTTACTATTAAAATTTTAAAGAGGGCTTAGGAGGGAGATGGTAAACCAGAGCTCGGTTCCACCCTAATAAATTCGATATGGCATAGGTTTGACATGTAACAGAGGTCGGTTCCGCCTAACAGATAAAATTATATGGATAATAATGGCTGTTTGTCAAGAAATATTTATGAATATTAACTTGCTGATGCTCTGTCTATTTCAGTCAACCTTTCTTCATGTCCTGAAGATGGTTTTATTTAAGCATTAAAACATTGAAGCCTTTCTAGCATTTTCGAATTATATATTTTATAATCAAATCAAGCGGATAAGACCTGTGATGTGCTTTGAGCGTTCCCTTCCATAGGTTGGCTAATAGCTCAGAGGAGAACGGCTTTATAGGGACCGCTTTTTTATTTAAGAACGACCATTATGACCGATATGATTATTACTTGTTGATGATTTCATGTCAGATGTTAAAAAGTTTGCATATGTCCTTTATATCCATCATAATATAGATTATTAGGCCACCAGTTAATCATTTAACTCATTGAAGATGCAAGCGGAAGGATGATGAGTAAAAGGCTTAGATTATGCTGGTGGCTTTTTTGCATTCAAAGCTCATCAAACAAACATTTCTCATTAATTTTGTTCAACCCCTGAATAAATTTAAAAAAATCTGAAATTTTTTGCGAATGGAAAGAAAAGTGAAAAGCATTTCTTTATTATCGACAGAAATCGATAATTTTTATAAAGAAATGAGGATTAATAATGGAAAACAAAAATGACGGAAAACTTGTTATAACAATGAATGAAATGCAAGAGCAATTAGACGTTTCCGCAAAAACTATTCACAAAATGATAAGAAAGGGAGATTTGCCAGAATTTACCTACGGCTCTGGCTATGACCGAAAAAAGGGTTGGCATAAAGCTGTTTTAGAACAACATGCTCTTGATAAATACGAAAAATTACAGTCCCTCAAGGCAGCTCGTAGCTCCTCTCAAGTCGGGAGTCAAGATATGAGCATACCTTTGTTCCGTTGTGGTAACAGACTCATGTCCCAACAGCTTGGAAACTTTAAAGATTGGAACACCCCTGATAAGAAGTTGAGTTGCAAAAAAATGTCTTAAAGCATGAGGCCCTTTTGTTTCATGTAAATCAGCTTTTAGACTCGCTTTTTCAATATAATGATATAATGTATGCCTGGTTGCTGCTTCTCCATCTGCTCTTTTAAAAATAGTATCAGATAGTTTGATTTTCTTTGGTCTTAAATTCTCAAGGACTTCTGTTGCAGTAGAATTAAGCCCGACAGTCCTTTCTTTGTTGCCCTTGCCTACAAAGGTTATTGAATTTGTTTCTCTGTTCCAGTCCTTCCAAATTAAATTGCAGAATTCAGTAGCTCTTAAACCTGTTGTTGCAAGGAATTTAATCCAGGGTTTTGCTATACCTTCTGCCTTTTCTACTACCAACTTATATTCCTCTAAAGTCATAAATTTAGCCTTGGCAGGGGCTTCTTTAAGTTTCTTTATCTTTTCAATTTCCAAAGGTATCTGATAGTTCTCTTCTGCAAAGCGAGCAAAGTTCTTGATTGTAGATAGATGATTATTTGCTGTTCTGGCTGTTTTCTCGTTTTTGAGCAAGTAATTGATGTATTTATTTACCAATTGAGGGGTTATATCAGAAACATATTCAACTCTACCTTTTACATAGTCAGTAAAACTCTTAAAACAGCTTTTATAAAGGTCTTCGGTTCTTTCTTCATATCTTAAAAGATTGTTTTCCCAGTCTTGTTTTACAAATTCAAACAAGGGGACATCAATGATAAATGCATTTTTAAGCTGTTTTTCTTTTTCTTCAATAAACTTCTTATACCTCAAACCGTCTTGCTTATCTTTGAATGATTTACTGCCTTTCTCAACAGACCCATCTGGCAGGGTTACATGCCAAAAACATCTCCATAATTTTACATCTGCATGATATTTAAACGATGCCATATTTTCCCTTTCTTAAATCAGGACCATAAAACACCGGAATATAATACCGTGGTCATAAACACTATTCAAGTCAGAGGGAAATTTTTTGAAAAAATGAATAAATTTGATGGCAGGATTAAATCTCAGCCGAAATTTTCACATAAATTTTCACAGTAAGGTAAAAATTCAAAGGCTGTAGAATAACTTTAAATTTGTAAGTTCTTGTTATGAAAGGAAATAAAAAAGGGTGAAAGAGGGGACTCGAACCCCCGACCCCCAGAACCACAATCTGGTGCTCTTGCCGACTGAGCTACTTCCACCACTTTTATAAATATTTAATTGAAAATTAAAGGTGCGTCAGTATATCCAACGCACCTTTTTAATTCTAGTAAAAACTTCGATTTTGTCAATCAAAGTTTTATTTATTTGCGGCAGCAACCTGTGCTGCAGCGAGTCTTGCGATCGGGACTCTGAAAGGCGAGCAAGAAACGTATTTCAGTCCGACATTGTGGCAGAAAGCGATCGAATCAGGGTCGCCTCCGTGTTCGCCGCATATGCCGCACTTGAGAGATTTTCTTGTCTCGGTACCTTTCTTGACAGCCGTTTCGACCAGCTGGCCGACGCCTGTCTGGTCCAGAGACTGGAAGGGGTCTTTTTCGTAGATGCCTTTTTCGACGTATTCTTCGAGGAACCTGCCGGCGTCGTCACGGGAGAATCCCATGGTCATCTGGGTCAGGTCGTTTGTGCCGAAGCTGAAGAACTGAGCGTCTTCTGCGATCTTGTCTGCAGTGAGTGCAGCTCTCGGGATCTCGATCATGGTACCGACAAGATATTTCATCCTAGTGTCTTTTTCTTTAAATACCTGTTTGATCTCGTCAACGATCTCGTCTTTTACGACGTTCATTTCATCGACAGAGCCGACGAGAGGTATCATGATCTCGGGTCTGACCTTTTTGCCCTTCTTTCTAACGTTTAAAGCAGCTTCCATGATCGCCCTTGCCTGCATTCTGTAAATGGAGGGGTATGTCACTGCGAGTCTGCAGCCACGGTGTCCGAGCATAGGGTTGAACTCGTGGAGCTGATCGACTTTTGTTTTGACTTCTTTGGGTTTAACCTTGAGTTTTTTGGCCATTTCAGACTGGGTCTTTTTGTCATTGGGGAGGAATTCGTGCAGCGGCGGATCGAGCAGTCTTACCGTCACCGGCAGGCCGTTCATAGCTTCAAAGATACCTTCGAAGTCTTTTCTCTGATAAGGCAGCAGTTTTTTGAGTGCCCCTTCGTAGTTCTTTCTAGCTTCCTTGTAATCACGTTTGATCTGCCTCTGGTCCTTCTGGGTTTCTGCTTTTTCAAATTCGGTGAGGAACTCTGCGTATTCGTCTGCAGCGAGGATCATCTGTCTTACAGACCAGATTCGCTTACCTTCAAAGAACATGTGTTCAGTTCTGCAAAGTCCGATACCCTGTGCACCGAATTCTCTTGCTCTTTCGGCATCTTCGGGGGTGTCAGCATTTGTTCTGACGCCAAGTTTCTTGACGGTGTCGCAGATTTTCATGAACTTGCCGAAATCACCGCTTAGTTTCGGTGGGACTGTGGGTATCTTGCCTTTCATAAGTTCGCCTGTTGTACCGTCCAGGCTTACCCAGTCGCCCTGTTTCAGGTTAATTTTTCCAACTTTTGCCTTTTTGGTTTTGTAGTTAATCTCGACAGCGTCCGCACCGGCGACACAGCATTTACCCATGCCTCGTGCCACAACTGCAGCGTGAGAAGTCATTCCGCCGCGAGCGGTAAGGATACCGTTTGCAGCGTGCATTCCGCCGATGTCTTCGGGGCTTGTTTCGATCCTTGCGAGAACTACGTCTTTGCCGTCATCTTTCCATTTTTCAGCTGTTTCTGCATCGAAGACGATCTGGCCTACAGCTGCACCAGGAGATGCGGGGAGACCTTTTGCGATTGCTTCTCTTTCCGCTTCGGGGTCGAAGTGGGGATGAAGCAGCATGTCAAGCTGTTCAGGAGTAACCCTGGTGACAGCTTCCTTTTTCGGGATAAGTCTCTGGTTCACCATGTCCACAGCGATCTTGACGGCTGCTTCTGCAGTTCTCTTACCGGTTCTTGTCTGGAGAAGGTATAGTTTGCCTTCCTGGATGGTGAACTCGAGGTCCTGCATGTCTTTGTAGTGTCTTTCGAGTTTGTTCATGATGGTTGTAAGTTCTTTGTATGCTTTGGGCATAATCTTTTTGAGCTCTTTTAGCGGCATTGGAGTTCTGATACCGGCGACGACGTCTTCGCCCTGTGCGTTCATGAGGAATTCGCCGTATTTTTCCTTTGCACCGGTACTTGGGTTTCTGGTGAATGCCACGCCAGTTCCGCAGTCTTCGCCCATGTTTCCGAATACCATAGCCTGTACGTTAACAGCGGTTCCGAGCAGGCCTGTGATGTTGTGGATCTCACGGTATTTAACAGCCCTTTCTGTGTTCCATGAGCCGAATACGGCGTTGATGGCTTTTTCGAGCTGTTCTTTCGGATCCTGTGGGAAATTTTCTTTTACGTTATTTTTATAGACTTTTTTGTAGTCTTCTACGACTTCCCTGAGCTGGTCAGCGTTGAGTTCGGAATCGAGTTTGACGTCCGCTTTTTCTTTTGCTTTGTGAATTTTTTCTTCGAATTTTTCGTGTTTGCAACCCATTACGACGTCGCCGAACATGTCGATAAATCTTCTGTAGATGTCGTAAGCGAATCTCGGGTTGTCTGTTTTTTCGATGATGCCCTCGATGACTTCATCATTGAGGCCGAGGTTAAGAACGGTGTCCATCATTCCGGGCATTGATACTGCTGCACCGGAACGGACGCTGACGAGGAGGGGTTTTTTAGGATTGCCGAATTCCAGATTCATTGCCTTTTCAAGTTTTTTGATGTTTTCATCGACTTCCTTTTTCAAGCCCTTGGGCCATTTGACTTTACCCTTATAAAAGTCAGCACAACTTTCGGTGGTGATGGTGAATCCGGGAGGGACAGGGACGCCGAGGTTTGTCATTTCCGCGAGGTTTGCACCCTTACCGCCGAGAAGTTCTTTCATTTCCGTCTTACCTTCAGCTTTACCGTTGCCGAAGAAATAGACTCTTTTTTTAGCCATGGTTAAAATTCTCCTAAGTTTATTAACATCTCAATTACTTTCGTTTTTAAGTATAGTAAACTTTCCCTATTGGAAATTAAAAAGGGAAACGGGAAACTGGAATATATTAAGGTTCTGAGCGTCTGTCAACCAATTATGTGGGTTAATTTCAAGAATAATCAGGATTTTTAAAAAAATTTTAAAATTTGTCTATTATTTAAGGAATATTTGGGATAACTTTCAAAAAAATCATGGCATAGAAAATAGACTAACTGAGTCTTGTTAGGAGGGTGTAAAATGGAGTTTTTTCATTTGTGTATTTTTATGTTTTTGCCGGATGAAATAAGTATTGGATTACAACTGGATTTTGATTATAATCACGGGTTTAATATACAGCTGAAAGTTTAAAATAGATAAGTAGATATAGCCAGAAAATAAATTATCGGTATGATTTTTTAGTTTTATTTTTGGGATAACAGGATGACAGGTAGAGAAAGGATATTGACAGCGATAAGGGGCGGTTGTGCGGATCATGTGCCGGCGGCTCCGGATATGTATGAGATGATGCCAGTGAGGTTGTCTGGTAAGAAAAGCTGGGAGGTGCTGGTTTACAGGGATCCTCCGATCTGGAAGGCGTGCGCAGATGCCTGCAGCAAGCTGGGGGTGGACGGATTTATTCCTCTTGCGGTACCTTCAGAAAATGATCCCGCTCTTGCGGTGGTTCAGAAAGATGATGATCAAATAGTAGTTCGTGGATATATCGAGGCTGGTAATAAGAAGAAATGGACGGACTGGGCGATTGTTTATAAGGATTATCAAGCCAGTGCTTTTGTTAAGGCATCGGAGATCGGTCTGCCGGAAAGTCATTCGCAATATACGGCCGTTAAGCCCGAATATGATGCGGTGGGTAAGAAATATTTCGAGGATGCGAAGGGTTATCTTGGAGACGGCGGAGTGGTCGCCCCGATGGTGTCGCTTCCTGCGTTGAGTCACTGGCAGGAAGAAATACTGGCTTATTATGACAAGCCGGAAAAAGTTCGAGATGAAAAGGAGAAGCAAGGGAAGGCTATGCTGGCAAGAGCCGAGGAGATATTGTCATGGGAGCCTGATATCCTGATGATAGGCAACAGCGGTATGATGCTTTTTAACCCGGAGCCGATATTCAGAGATCTGTGCTTGAAATGGCTGAAGAAGGTAACTGCCCTTGCTAAAACTTACGGAGTACCGACGCATCTGCATTGCTGCGGGCCGTCGGCTTTACTTGTTGAAATATCGGCTGAGGAAACCGACCTGGACGGGATAGAGCCGCTCGAGGTGCCGCCGATGGGAGACTGCATATTAAAGGATATAAAAAAGAAATTCGGCGGAAAATTGTGTTTGAAAGGTAATCTGCATACGACGGATGTGCTGCTTATGGGGAGTGTCAAAGATGTGGAAGATGCCTGCAAGTTGGCCATCGATAATGCCGGTGAAGGAGGCGGATTTATATTGTCTTCCGGTGACCAGGTGCCGTGGGATACGCCGCTGGAGAATCTTGAGGTGATGCAGAATGTGGCGGAAGAATACGGCAGATATTAATTTTTAATGGAATTAATTTTATGTTTCCGGGGATTTGTTCGGTTATTCGGTCGAGGTTACAAGCTGGGGTTCGGGGGCTTTCATGTGTTTTATTTGATGTTTCAATTCTTTGTGAGTCATGGAGCCGGTAACAACATTTGTGATCACTCCAGTTTCCTCTATGAAATAAGTTGTGGGGATGGAGGTGATGTTGTTAAAGGGTTCGGGCAGTTTGCTTTGTGAAACCAGCGGATAGTTGATGCTGTTATCTTCGGCGAAATCAGAAAGGGTGTTTTTGTCTTCGCGAGAGATGCCAATTATCATAAGTTCGTTCTGGTCGTGTTTTTCTGCGATTTTTACAAAGTGAGGGATCTCTGCTCTGCACGGGCCACACCAAGTTGCCCAGAAATTCAGGATGACTTTTCTGCCTTTTAATTCTGAAAGGGATATGTTTTTACCTTCAAGAGTAGTGAAGTTTACATCGGGCACTTTTTGGCCGGTAATTTTTGATTCCAAATTTGTATCTATCATTTTGTTGAACTTGTATTGTATAAAAACTAAGCCAGCGATACCCAAAATTATTCCTACAATTGAAAAAACGATCGCTGTTATACACATTCCTTTGAACATTTTGCTTTTGGCGATAGAAATTGAAGCCAAGATTATAGCTATAACGCCCGGAATAATACCGAGAAAGGAAAAACCGAGCACAAACGACATCGAACCAAAAACCAGACTTATTATTGCAAGTGTCAGGCTGCTCTGAAAGTTTTTGGGTAGGGTGAACTTTTGTTGGGGTTCGGGCTGGTTTTGTTCATTTGAGTTTTGGCCGGTATTTTGTTGTTCATCCATAATTTACCCCTCTATATTTAAGATTAAATTTTACTGATTATAAGTGAATAAATTTGGATAGCAAGGATAATTTAAATATAGAAAATGAAAAGGCCGGTGTTTGCCGGCCTTAGAATTGTAAGAGTAAATTTATTTTTAATGTTTTTTTCTGCTGCGGGCTTTTGTGTCCTGCTGTTTCATGAATTCTTTTCGGAGTTTTTCGTTGTTGCGGTTACGAAATGGGACAAGGGCGGGATCGTTTGTTTTTTTCATCCATGCGAGTAGTTCATTTCTTTTCTGTTCGATCTGTTTTTTGTAAGCGGGATCATCGATGAGGTTGTTCATGCAGTCTGGGTCGTTTTGGAGGTCGTAAAATTCTTCGAGTGTTCTATAGCTGTAGAATTCGACGCGCTGTTTAATTTTTTGATCGCTTTCGGCTGTTTTTTTCATTGCCTGCCAGGTGAGGCCTGTTTGTGCTTCATTTTTAAATTCCCTTTTTTCGTCCGACCAGGGGTTGTAGATGTAGCCGAACTTTTTATCCTGCACGCAACGGATGGGGTATCTTCTTTTTGCGGAAGTTTCGTGGAACTGAGTGAAAACCTTGTCGAAGCCGTCTACTTTTTTGCCTGCGAGAGCAGGCAGGAATGATCTGCCGTCAAGGTCTTCCGGTTTTTCTATGTTTGCAATTTCGCAGAGTGTCGGGAGGTGGTCGATGTTCGAGATCATTTCGTTGTTGACGGTGCCGGGTTTAATTTTGTCGGGCCATTTTATTATCAAGGGGGTTTTAGTGCTGTGCAGGTAGCAGTTTGTTTTTGCAAACGGGACGGAGATGCCGTTGTCGGAGTAGTATATTACGATGGTGTTTTCTTCAAGGCCGTTTTCCTTCAGGGCGTCAAGTACTTTACCAAGTGAATCATCACATCTTCTTACTGAACTGTAGTACTGTGCAATCTCTTTTCTTATGTCGGGAAGGTCGGGGAGCCAGCTGAGCATTTTTATTTCATCGGGTTGAAAGACCTTAGAAGGTGCGGGGATGTTTTCGAGATTTTCCCTGATCTTTTTAACGTGCTTTTCCTGTCTGCTGTTGTGGAAGGGTCGATGCGGGTCGTGTGAGCTTGCCAAAAAAAGAAAGGGTTTGTTATCCTGTTTTGCTTTTTTGAAGAATTCGTCGGAATACTTGTAATAGAGTTCGGGGTCTCTGCCGCAGTTTAACTGATTGAAGCCAACGAGTTTGTGCATGATCTTTCTGTTAGATTTTTTGCCGATGGTGTGTCCGATTTTTCCGATGGCGCTTGTTAAGTAACCTGCATTATGAAAAAGATCGATCATGGTAGGGACATTTTCCCTGCAGTGTGTGAATCCTCGGGCTCCGCTTCGATGTGGGTAAAGTCCTGTCTGAACAACGGTTCTGCTTGGCTGGCAGACGGCTATGGTGACATGAGCGTTATTGAATTTCATTCCTTCGGCAGCGAGTTTGTCGAGGTTTGGAGTGGTGTCGGGTACGGGACAGCCGAAGCAGCCCATGGAATCGGCGTTCATGTCATCTGCGATGATGTATAAGACATTGACAGGTTTTTCGGATCCGGTGTCATTAGCTGCTGCTGCCAATGAGCCTGCAAGTGGCAAACTTGCCAAAGTCAGCCCTGCTTTTTTCAAAAAATCTCTTCTGTTCTGCATTTTTTTATCCCGTTACAGCGACCAGTCCCTTTTCATGGGTCTGCCCTTTTCTTCGAGAAATTCCTGTTCCGCTTTTTTGTATTGTTCTTTCATGAATTTTTTGAGATAGTCTTCGGAATACCTGTTTTTGTAAGCAGGCAGTACGGGGTCATCGGTTTCGATCATCCATTTTTCGAGTCTGTTTCTGATATTATCCAATTGTTTTTTGTAGGCGGGGTCGTCAATGAGATTTTTTACGCAGTCTGGGTCTTTGCGAAGATCGTAGAATTCTTCCAGTGCCCTGTTTATATAGAAATCCCAACGTTTTTTGATCTCGGGGTCGTTTTCGGCTGCTTTCTGAAACGCCCTTCCAGCAGCTGATCCGACATTGTTGCTTCTATATGGTTTTCCGATACCTGCCCAGGGGTTGAAGATATAGGCGAAGTCTTTGCTCTGAATGCATCTCATAGGTTCGCGGTACCAGTTTGCTGGCATGGTGAACTGGGTGAAGACGTAGTCACGGCCTTTCTGTTTTTTACCTTTTAGCAAGGGCTTTATGGATCTTCCGTTTAGGTCTTTCGGCGGCTCAAGTCCGACTGCTTCAAGGACGGTAGGCATGTAATCTATAGCTGAGATGAAGTGTTCCCTGTCCACTGCATTTGTTTTGATCCTACCAGGCCAGCGTACGATCCACGGGGTTTTTGTGCTATAAAAGTAGACATTTGCTTTTCCGTATGGGGCCGGCAGGCCGTGATCCGAGACGAACATAACGAGAGTGTTTTCTTCCAGATCTTTTTCTTTCAGAAGATCCATTATCCTGCCCATGGTGTCATCGCATCTTCTGACCGACGAGTAATACTTTGCCATGTCCTTTCTCATTTCGGGGGTGTCAGGAAGGAAACCGGGAACATCTACCTGGTCTGGTTTATAGACCCTGGAGGGTTTTTCTATTTCTTCCATGCACGGTTTGTAACGCCTGGTTCCTTTTTTCGGTTCGTCGGTGTGGTATGGTCGGTGGGGGTCGTGTGAGTTTACGACGAGGAAGAAGGGCTTTTCTTCCTTCATTGAATTTTCAATGAATTTTTTAGATAGTTTGTAGTAAAGTTCAGGACTTCTTCCATATCCGAGACCGGTTTTGCCAGCGCTCATGTCCCAGGGAGAATTTTTAGGTGAACTGTGCCCGACTTTTCCGAAACATGCGGTTTTGTATCCTGCGTCACGGAGCATACTGGGGAGTATCTTTACATCCTCGTTTACATCCTGAAAGCCTTTTGAGCCGCTGACGTGAGGGTATTTTCCGCACATAATGGCGTGCCTGCTGGGCATACAGACAGTGGTCTGCATGTGAGCGTGTTCGAATCGCATGCCTTGTGATGCGAGTTTGTCGAGGTTTGGAGTTGCATCTTTTACATATGAGCCGAAACAGCCGACGGAGTCAACGTTCATGTCGTCTGCGGTTAAAAGGACAATGTTGGGTTTTGTCTTTTCACCAAATATACCTGCGACAGAGCCCATTGCCAGCAGTCCTGCCGCTGTGGATGACTTTTTTAAGAAACTTCTTCTGTTCAATTTTTTGCAATTCATGATTTCCTTTCCTGCCTTTCATTTATTACCATGCCTGTGGAGGTCTGTCCGGTTTTACATATTCCTTCCAGTCCATCAGTTCTTTTTTGAGATTTTGTACGATCTGCGGGTGTTTTTCTGCGATGTTATTTTTTTCTCCAATGTCGGTTTCGAGGTTGTAAAGTTCGTAGCGGGTTTTACCTTTTTTGTTTTTGCGAGGTTTTAATTCTACGAGTTTAAATTTTCCCTTTCTTGCGAAGCTCATATGTTTTCTCTCCATGAAGAGAGTTCTTTCGGGGAGTTTTCTGTTTTCAAGCAGTAATTTGGTTATGTCGATGCCGTCGAGTTTCTTTTCGGGCAGTTGGGCATCTGCGAGCTTTGCCATTGTCGGGAGCATATCCATGGAGAAAGAAATTTCGTCTGTTTTCGTATTCGGTTTTATTTTTCCGGGCCACCATGCAATAAAAGGCACGCGGTGTCCGCCTTCGTATATTGAGCCTTTTTTGCCTTTCAGGGGGCCTGCCGAGCCTCCTGTGGAGGGGCCATTGTCAGAGGTGAAGATGACGAGTGTATTTTCAGCTATGTCGAGTTCTTTCAATGTATCCAGTATTTTTCCCGTTGACCAGTCGAGTTCCTCGATGCATGCCGGGTAAAGGAAATTTCTGGTTTCGCTCTGTTCGGGGTGGTCCTTGTCGATTTGCTGCATTTTTTCTTCGGAGAATCTGCCTTCGGGAGCAAAGAACTTGGAGGCGTGTACGGGTTTGTGAGGCATGCTGTGGGGCAGATATAAAAAGAACGGCCTGTCTCTATTTTCTTTTATAAAGCGTGTCGCTTCGTAGGTGTACCTTCGTGTCAGGTAGTCCTGATTGGGGTTATATTCGATGTGGAACTGTTGTCTTATAAAGGGCAGGTCCGGTCGGTTAACTCTTTTGGGAGTCCAGGGATTCATGTCGTTGCTGTAGGGCAGACCGTAGTAGAGGTCGAAGCCCTGGCTTACAGGCAGGTAAGGTTTGTGGTCACCGAGGTGCCATTTTCCTACGAGTGCGGTTTTATAACCTGCGGACTTCATGACTTCGCCGAAGGTTACTTCTTTATTAGGCATAGTTTTTACCTGGGTATATCTTTCATCATCGGGGGCGACGTACATGCTTACTCTCTGCTGGTAGCATCCCGTGACAAGGGAAGCTCTCGTTGGGGTGCAGAGCGGGCCGTTTGAGTGGAAGTCGGTGAAGAGCATTCCTTCTTTTGCCATTTTGTCGAGGTTGGGGGTTTTGATCTCTTTGTTTCCGTAACAGCTGAGGTCTGCATAGCCGAGATCGTCGGTCATTATGAAGACGATGTTAGGTTTCGATGCAGTATTAATTTTTGATCTGCTTGACAAGCCGGCACAGCCTGTAAATGCCATGGAAGCGGAAACGGCGCAGAGACTTTTCAGGAAATTTCTTCGTGAGGTACGGGTTTTCATTCTTTGTTTACTCCTTTGAATTTTTTTTCAGTCCATAATCCAAATATGGTGATTTTAAAGTAACGTTTTTACAATATTTTGCCATGGTTCTGCAAGTTTTTTATTTTCGGATGAAAGCTTAAATGAACTGTTCAATCATAATAACTTACAACCAGCGTGAAAAAAGAGCAGCACCAGTTGCCAGTGCCGCTCTTTTTTTCAGGAAATTCCTTATATTCATTTATTACCTTTTAATTTTTATCTTCCACGAAATCCGGTGACTTCATGCCCTTGTATTTGTCGAGTACTTTGCGGAATTTGGTCTTTATCTTTTTAGCTTCTTTTGAAAGTTCACTGTCTTTTAAGGGTTTGTTTTCGCCTGGATCTTTTTTAACATTATAGAATTCGCCATTATCGTAAAGCTTATAGTTTGCGTCAAATACATATCTTCGGTGTTCCCATTTGTCTTTTTTCTGTTTTGCATCGAAATCGATGAAGATGTGGTCTTTGGGATTTCCCTTATGTCCCTTAATCTGGGGCAGGAAGCTTATGCCGTCGATATTCCAGCTTTGAGGTACCTGAAAGCCGGCGGTTTCAGCGATTGTAGGCATCATGTCACTAAAGTCTACGAGGTCGTCGCAGACGTAGTTTGCAGAGTGGTTTTTCCAGTATGCAATGAGGGGGACATGGGTGCCGTAATCGTCTGTGTGGCCTTTTCCGCCTTCGATGATTCCGTGATCGGTTTTTGTGGTTATGGATCTGGGGGTGCCGTTGTCGCCTGTAAAAATGATAAGTGTGTTTTCCAACTGTCCAAGTTCTTCGAGTTTATCTACAAATTTTCCGACGATTTTATCCATGTAAGCGACCATGTCTGTGAAGTATTTTGCGTCTTTTGTTCCTTTTTTCTCGGGCCAGTCTTCGCTGTCAGGAGTCGGTTCGAAGGGGGCGTGAGTTAGTGTCATGGGGTAGTAAACAAAGAATGGCTGTTCCTTTTTTCTTTCGATGAAATCAAGGCAGAAGTCGGAATAGATGTCCGGGCCGTATTTTCCTTCGACTTTTTCGATCTCTTCGCCGTTTTTTGTGAATGTGGGGTCAGCGTATCTTGAGCCGCGGATGTTTACCTGCCAGAGGCAGTGTTCATCGAACCCCGCTTGTTTGGGATCCTGGCCGTCGTAACCTTTATTAAGCTGCCACTTACCGGCACAGCAGGTTGCGTAGCCGTTTTGTTTGAAAAGATGGCCAAAAGTTTTTTCACCAGGTTTTAATCTGCCGAAGCTGATATAGTTTCTCAGGTTGGATTTACCGGTCATGATCTTAACTCTTGAAGGTGTGCAAAGAGGGTTTGCGTGTGCATTTGTGAATCTGACACCTTTTTGTGCGAGTTTATCGAGTACCGGAGTGCTGTAAGATTCGCTGCCGTAACAGCTCAGACATTCATAGCCGAGGTCGTCAGCCATGAAGAGAACGACGTTTGTTTTTTTGCCAGATGCCGCCCTTGCATTTCGAAGGGCAAGCTGTGACATTGCAACTGATGCGCTTAATGTGCCGGCTTTTTTCAGGAAGCTTCTTCTGGAAATTCTGTTATTCATGATTTACTCCGTAAATTTATTTGAATTTATCTTTAATCGCAACCGGTTGTTTTTTTATGTTCTTTGGAGAATTAACGATCGCAGTGAGTTTTTGTTTCAGATGCTGTTTTGTTTTTTTCTGTTTTTCGTTAAGTTGGTCATCATTCAGGGGGTGTTTTTCACAGGGATCATTCTTTACATTAAAGAATTCACCGTTTTTGTAAAGTTTAAAATGTTTTGATCTGACGAATGTTGCAGGCGTTTTCGGTTTTCCCATGTTCGGATAAAAATCACAAAACACATAGTCACGGGAGTTGCCTTTGTGTCCTTTCATCTGAGGGAGGAAGCTGTTACCGTCGGTATATTGGTTTCGGGGCAAGGTGACGTTTGCGGTGTCAAGCAATGTAGGAAGGAAGTCACTGAAATCAATAAGATCGTCACAGACATAACCTTTTGCATCATGGCCTTTCCAGCTTGCAATCAATGGGACGTGGATGCCGTATTCATGGGTTTGACCTTTCCCTCCAGGGATGGTTCCGAACTCAGCTTGTGTAGTGACAGGCCTGGGAGTTCCATTGTCGCCTGTAAAGAGGATCAATGTATTTTCTCTTATTCCGAGATAGTCGAGTTTGTCTGTTATTCTTTTAACGATCTTGTCCATGTACCTGACCATATCGGGGAAGTATTTTTTGTTGTTTCCGTATTTATTATTTTTCCAGTCATCCCTGTCGGGTGTGGGTCGTATGGGGGCATGTGTCAGAATCATCGGGTAGTAGGCTAAGAAGGGTTTATCTTTATTTTTTTCCATGAAGTCCATTATGAAATCTGCGCATACATCCGGGCCGTACTTCCCTTTCATTTCTTTTACGATTTCATCGTTTATGGTGAAGGTGGGATCGGGGTAGCGATTTCCTCTTGTTTTGTATGCCCAGAGGCAGTGTTCGTCGAAACCTTTATCTGCTGGGTTTGAGCCGGTTTTATCATTGTAAAGCTGCCATTTTCCTGCAACGCAGGTTTTGTATCCAGCTTTTTTGAGGTGATTTGCAAAGGTTTGCTGGCTTTTGTGCAGTTCGCCGAATTTTGTGTAGTTTCTAATGTTGTATTTACCGGTCATGATCTTGACCCTGCTGGGTGTGCAGAGGGGTTGAGCGAAGCAGTTATCGAATTTAACTCCTTCTGCTGCGAGTTTGTCGAGGTGCGGTGTTTTATACGATTTGCTGCCGTAACAGCTTAAACATTCATAGCCGAGATCGTCAGCCATTATGAGAACGATGTTGGGTTTTGTTAAATTTTGTGCCTTTAGGGGGTTTGTGAGGCCTGCAAGGGCCAGTGATGCAGTAAATGCACCGGTTTTCTTAAGAAAAATTCTTCTGGACTTAAGCATTTTTTTCTCCTGTAAAAACGATTGGTAAAAGTTAGGCGTTTATAACATTTATTATTTTAAAACGTATCAGAAGGGCTGATTATTTCAAGTTATAATGAAAAAAAGTTAAGATACGTAATTTATCAGCAGGAGGTTGCCTGGTGTTTTTTTTGTGAGCAGAGAGGGCAGTCGCAGATACCGATACCTTTTAAGTTCGAAGACCCCACGATATTTTTTGTATTGATGAGTTTTGCGCCTTTTGCCATCATTTTTCTTACGGCAAGTTCAGCTTCCTGTTTGTCTAAGGAGCCTAAGGCGTCTTTTATTACGGTAACTTTTTTTCCTCTTTGAAGGAGACCCAAGGCTGCCGCTTTTACGGTTTCTTCGGCAGGTGCGCCGATGAGGATGAATTCGTTTGCGTCGATTTCAGTTAAGAGCCTTTCGATCCGGGGTTCATCGAAGGGATCCTGGGTTCTGTTGTGAAGTATGATCTGGCGGTTCTGATGCAGAATATCGAGGGGAAAATCGGTGGAGCCGTCGGCGGGGAAGCTTGTTTTGTCTTTTAATAATGTGTAGCTGATCTTTTTCTGGCCGTCAGTACCGTCAATGCAGTATGGGGGATGTTCATGGCCGTTGTTTTCGGGGAATACTTCGCAGGTGGAAATTACGGGTATATGGTCGTATCTTGCCCATGCCATTATTCTTCTTATCTTTTGCAGGAGTCTGCGGTGGTTTCCTACGCATGCCTTACCGTCGGCGAGAAACAGGTCCTTCTGAGTGTTAATATCGACCAGAACTTGTTTTCTGTAACTTTTTAAAAGTTGCCTAATCATAATTATTTACCCTATTTGTAATATCCACTACTATTTAGGAATTTTTACGAATAGTGGTATATTAAAGTTCGGTAATAATATCGATAAATTTAAAGGACGACTTTACTGTTAAAATAGGCAAAATCAAATGTTTTTTGATTATTTTTTTCAAGTCGTTATAATTTCCGGTCAAGATAACAATTATTTATAAGGGTATTATTAAATGGGCAGAAATTTAAAAGATTATCCGGGGATATCGCTGAAAGAAAGTCAGCTGGAAGGCAGGATTGACTTTAAAGAGCTTTTTGGCAGGGATTCAGAGGTTCATATAGAAATCGGGGGCGGAAAGGGTACCTGGTTACTGGCGGAAGCAAAGGCCAAGCCAGAGGCTGATTTCCTGGGTATAGAGTGGGCGAGGAAATATTATCGGTACACGGTGGACAGATTAGGCAGATGGGGTATAGAGAATGTGCGGGTTATCCGGACGGATTCGGGGAATTTCATTCAACAGTATATTGCTGATGAGAGTGTGGACGTGTTTCATGTTTATTTTCCCGATCCGTGGCCTAAGAAAAGGCACCATAAAAGGCGGTTTTTCTGCCAAAAGAACTTAGATGAGATGCGGAGGTGCTTAAAGCCGGGCGGGGTGATACAGGTTGCGACAGATCACGAGGATTATTATGAATGGATGAGGGATGTGGTGGAAGATAACCTGGATAAGTTCAGGGAAGTTGAATTTCAGAAGGCGGCAGGTGCAGAGGAAGATGAACTGGTCGGTACGAATTATGAGCGGAAGTATAAAAAAGAAGGCAGAACTTTTCATTACTTTGCGTTGAGAAAGATTTGAAGTATTGAAATAGTAAAAATAAAAGGTTTTTGTTTTTGAAAATTTAGGGGGGGATAAAGTTATAAGAATATTTCGAAACGAAGCAACTTGGCCGTTTTTTTGCACTTTAGATAAGTTTGTTTATGAGGCTTTAAAATCAGCGGTCAATAATATAGAATTATTTTATGGTTTGGATAGGTGACAGGTTTGAAATAGATGACAGTGAGCTGGAATTTGATTTTAGTCGCAGCGGCGGGCCGGGAGGTCAGCACGCCAACAAGGCAAGTACCAAAGCAGCGCTTCTGTTCGATGTGAAGAAGAACAACAGTTTGAGGAACTGGCAGAAAAAGCGGGTGATAAAGAAACTGGGCAACAGGATAAACAAGGAGGGTATTTTGAGGATAGAGTGCCAGGAGCACAGGAGCCAGAAGAAAAACCGGGATGGAGCGGTCAGGAGATTTCAGCAGTTGATGGAGTGGGCATTGAGAAAGCCCAAGAGGAGGAAGAAGACCAGGCCGCCGCGATGGGTAAATGAAAAAAGGCTGAGGTCGAAGAAAAGGAGAAGCGAAAAGAAGATGTTGAGGAAAGACCCGGAATATCCCCGTTAGTATTTTATGGAAGATGAAATTTTCTTGAGGAGTCAAGTAAAGGCAATAACTATTCAGCGATGATCTTTTCTGCGATCTTATCGCTGGCGTTGTTTTTGAAAGCTTTTTTTTCTGCGTTTCGCATATCTTTTAGCTTTTCTTCATCTGCCATCAGGGTTTGAAGTTCCTCCCACAGCCATTCAGATCTGTCGGTGAGGTCGAGCAGGTCATCGACCATAACGGCAGCTCCGTCGAGAACCAGCTTTTCGGCGTTTAAATACTGGTGCATGTCCTTATGATGGGGGTAGGGCATGCATATAGCAGGGACATTGGCGGCGGCGTATTCTGCCACACTGACCGCTCCGCTTCTGCCGATCACCAGGTCAGTTGCTGCCAGGAGGTCGGCCATTTTTTCATAATAGTCAATTATCTTATGAGAGATATTTGTATTTTTATAAGCTTTTGTCACTTCATTGTAATTAGACCTGCCAGTAAGGTGAATTATCTGCCAGGTATCACTGAATTTCTCGAGGTTATTTAAATTTTCTATAATCGCTTCGTTGATACTTTTCGCTCCGCTGGATGCGCCGGTAACTAAAAGTGTCTTTTTGTTTTTATCAAGTCCCAGGTTATCCTTTATTTTTTTCGGCTCGGTTTTCCGGAAGTCCTTTCGCAGGGGGCATCCTGTGACAGTCACTTTATGTCTTTTTGTTTTGGAATACTGTTTTGTATCTTCGAACTGGACAAAAATCTCATCGGCCCATCTTGCAGCCAGTTTGTTTGCTTTTCCGGGGATGATGTCGACGTTGATCAGCTTGACTTTTGCGCCGGTTTTAAGTCCCGCCCTGCAAACAGGTGCCGCGACGAAGCCGCCGATACCTACGACGGTGGGGTTTTCGGCTTCGGAAATGATCCTTTTTGCTTTTTTTTCTGTGGTCTTGAATCCCATGAAGAACCGGAAAAAGCCTTTTGGGTTCAGGTAAAATTCCCTTGCCGGCATGGCAGTGTACCGGAATTTTGAAGAATTTAAGATATCTGCATCGATAATTCTGTCACTGCACAGGAAATGGATTCCGATATCAGGCTGCAGTTCCCGTAATTTTTCTGCGACCGCGATACCGGGATAAATATGTCCCCCAGTTCCTCCGCCTGCAAAAAATACAGTTTTACTCATTGATCAATCCTTCCTCATTTTTTACCGTTTGTTTTGCGATATTCATAAGCACTCCTGCTGCAAAGGCAGAGAGCATTAAACTGGTTCCTCCAGCGCTGACAAACGGTAGGGGTATTCCCTTTGTGGGCAGTACTACCGTCACCACACCGATATTAAGTGCTGCCTGAATGGATATTGCCATAACGATACCGCCGGCAAGCAGTCTGCCGAAGCGGTTTTCACACTTTAAAATCACCCTCAGTCCCAGTATTAAAAATGCGATAAACAGTAATATTACCACGGCGGCACCGAGGAAGCCGAGTTCTTCACAAATTATAGCAAATATAAAGTCCGTAGTATCTTCGGGGAGATGGCCGTACTTGGTTATACCTCGACCTAGACCTTTTCCGAAAAGTCCTCCGGAGCTTATAGCGATCAGTGACTGGTTAGCCTGGTAGCTTGCACTTGAGGCCCATTTTTCAGGATGCAGAAAGGCCTCGATCCTTTTCATTCTTTCCTCGGAAGCCAGTATTGCCCCTGCCAGTGCTGCGATCCCAAAGGGTGCAAGTGTCAGGAAATGCCAGAATTTCACTCCAGTAACCAGCAATATGATGAAGGCAAGTAAGCCGGTAAAAGCAGCGGTACCGAAATCCTCAATGATTATAAGTCCGCAAACCAGCCCGATCACAAAGCAGGCCGGTATAAAGCCCTTAAAATATTTTCTTAACCCGTTTTCATAAGTTGCTCCTACGGCAGCGGTAAAGAAAATTATTACCCATTTAGCGATCTCTGACGGCTGAAAGTTTACCGTCACCGGTCCCAGGCTGAATCTTATCCATCGTCTTGCATAATTAACCGAAGTTCCTATGCCGGGAAGCAGGACAAGAATCAGTAAGACGATGCTTGCAAAAAGGGCATAAGGGATGGCTGATCTGAGCCAGCCTTTATCCAGGCTGTATTTGCGGTAATCAATAACTGAAAAGAGATACAGTACTATTACAGCGGCAGGGAAATATAGAAGCTGCCTGAATGCGGGATACTTGTAAAAATTATTCAGCTCGAAGTCGTGACGGACATCCACACCTGCACTGAAGACGAAAACCGTCCCTATTGCCATCAGCAATATCACAACAGAGGCTATCAAATTTGCCAAACGATTTGCCACTTAAACTTTACTTCCCTGTAAAATTATCATCCGTAAAAACTATCGACCAACAAGTCTCTTACAGTAAAATTTATTCAACCGCTGAAGTCAAGATACAAACTTAAATTCTAAGATCTTATGCCAGGTATATTTAAAATGTTTTATCACTATTTCAATTTTACCACTAAGTTTTGAAGAAATGTGTAAGAATAATTTTCAATAAGATAATTAAATATTTCAGCACATATAACCTAAATAGTTAATGTTTAAAACCATTTTGAGTATATATGTGGATTTTAATTGACATAAAAAGAAAAAAAGGTTTTTGTAGATTGTAACGGTTAGAATGGTTGTATTTACTATATTTATACTAAATAAATATTCAATTTTAATAAATGACTCGGTAATAAAACCTAAATTCAGGTAATATTTTTGATCGTTTTAAGTTTGGGACTAGGAAAGGAGGTATAAAATCAGTCCACGAAAAATTTTATTCATTTCTTTTAAAGGAGATTTATTATGAAAAGCAAAATTTTTATTTTGTTAATGATTTCATTGTTTCTATTAACACCAGTTACTTATGCAGCAGGACCTGATCTTGATGATCTTGCGGACTGGCTGGCAAGTGAACCGAACGAAGATGATAAAAAAGGCGGATATGACTCAAGTGAAGATTTGATCGGTGGTAATTTTGTAGGAGGATGCGGATATCAGCGGTACGCATTCGGCGTAGTCAATCCCAGCCATCACACCGCTTATGCGCTTGAACCATATTACCCCACTATAGCCAGTAATATTCAGGACGCAGTTGATGATCATCTTGACACTGCCGATTATACCGGTGGAGAACGCCATGAAATAATATGGGGAGAACCTATATATTTTCCACCTTATTCAAATTATGTTTACACGATCGAAGGTAATCCTCCTCCGGGCGACTGTTCATACGACACCAGTCACTGGATATTAGCTCATCTGCCGGATTCGGCGAACTCAAGTTACGACGGAAATATGAATTACATGGTACCTGCTATTTTATATTACTATGACTGGGGTGACACTTCAACTGCCCAGGATCTTTTTGATGATGCCCTTGACTGGTGGGATGGCGATGGTTTTGCAGATGACGGAGCAACCGAAAAATTCGCAACACGAGATATTGCTTATTTTCTTATCGCATACAGGGCAACCGATTTTTACGTAAATCCTAATAAAATAGCTGAAATGGAAGATAAATTAGAGTACCTCCAAGATGAATGTTATTCTAAATTCGGCGGTGGATTACCTACAGCATATCAACTTAACGGCGAACCGCTGCCTGCAAAAGGTCATTCTTCAGCTGAATTGAACGCTCTTGTTCTACTTGCTTATGACAGCAGATTGTCAACCTGGCACCCTGATCCTTCGACTCAAAGCGTCGTTCGAAATGAAGATGCATTCGTTAAAGAAGCTGCACCGTCCCTTACCTTTAATACAACTGATCTTAGGGTTAGAGGAACCGACAGTAATAAAGAGATAATTTCTTTCCTGAAATTTACAGTTGCCAATTACGGCTCGATTTATAATGCCTACTTGAAACTATATGCCAAAGAAGATATTGACCACGCAAAGGTTTACAAAGTAAGGGATAATACCTGGGACGAAGATACTATTACTTATAACAACATGCCGACTATTAACAGCGGATGTGATCAGTTGACAAATCTCGAAGCCGGTAAATATTATACATTCGATGTCAGCAACTATGTCACCGGAAACGGGACTTATTCCTTTGCTGTAGTATCTACTCAGGATTCAGGAGGTCTTGACTTCTGTTCAAAAGAAGGCTCAAACAATCCGAGGTTAAGAATAAATTTAGATTAAAGTGATGATATTATTGTCAGTTCATAGCGGCCATAGATATTATGGCCGCTTTTTTTATGTTTACTACTTTTAGTCTAATAGATTAAAGTTTTATAGAAAATTATTTCAAGTTACTGTTGCTCTGTTTGCCGATTTAGTTAGAATCAAGAGCAATGGGGATTTTAATATGTTTTCGATCCTGTCAAAACCCGATACTCATCAGAAGCTGCAGATATTAAGCGAGGATGCGCAGTATGATCTTGCCTGTGCGTGCAGTTCATCGAAAGAGGAGCACAGGAAGAGAACCGCAGACGGGAAGTGGATATACCCGGTAACTCTTCCAAACGGCGGCAACACCAGGCTGTTCAAGACCCTTATTTCAAATGTTTGCAATAATGACTGCAGGTACTGTCCTTTAAGAGAATGTCAGGATATAAGACGCTGCTCGCTTACGCCGGAGCAAACTGCCGATGTCTTTCTCGATTATCTTTATCAGAAAAAGGTTTTCGGTCTGTTTTTAACCTCCGGGCTGATCGGGACTGCTGATAAGACCATGCAGAGACTTACCGATACTGCTGAGATATTGAGGAAAAAACATCAGTTCAAAGGTTTTATCCACCTGAAAGTGATCCCCGGTTCGAGTCCTGCAGCTATTGAGAAAGCGGTATCGCTTGCAAGTACGGTGTCACTGAATATCGAAACTCCGGGACAAAAACACCTTAAACAACTTTCGGACAAAAAGGACTATATCAAAGATATCATCGAGCCCATAAAGCTGATCAGCCGACTTACCCAAAAGGGGGCGAAGTACCAGCGTGTCAAACAGACCACCCAGTTCGTTGTGGGAGCCTCCGATGAAACTGATTCGGACATAGTCAAGTATATGTTTGGCCTATATAAAAGGCTTAATCTTCAGCGGGTTTATTTCAGTGCATATCAGAAAGGACTGGGCGATTCGAAACTGCCGGCAGAAAAAACGGTGACAAATGCCCATGACACTCTCACCCGCGAACATCGGCTTTACCAGGTTGATTTTCTGCTCCGCAAGTACCGGTTTAATGAAAAAGATATAACCTTCGATAAAACCGGCAATCTGTCTCTTGACAAGGATCCGAAACAACTCTGGGCGGACAGGCATCCGGAGTTTTTTCCGGTGAACATTAACAGGGCCTCGAGATTCGAGCTTCTGAAAGTTCCCGGCCTTGGTCCTGTTACTGTAAACAAAATCATAAAAGAAAGAAAACAAACAAAGATAAAACGTATTTCCGATTTTGCAAAACCTAACAAGACCCTTAGAAAAGCCGCCGCTTACGTCAAATTCTGAAATGAATGTTTGAGCGGAAAGTTCTTGATATGCCAACCTGATTTTCGTATTCTGGTTTTACTCATTTTTATTATCAAAATAGTTTGGATCATGTAAATTAATGACTCTTTTAAAAAAGGATTTTTGATGAAAAAAATATTGCTCTTTCTAGTTTTTTTTACAGCTTCTGTTTGTTCGGCTGCGAAGGTCCCGAACGAAAATACATGCGAAATTTTCATTTCAGAAGATGGGAGTGATTCACACAGCGGTTCTGCGGATTCTCCTGTTGCCACCATACCTAAGGCCCAAAGCCTGGTAAGAAAAGCGATCCGACAGGACAAATACAATTTCATAAAAGTTTACTTTCGCCGGGGAACCTACAATATTACAGAGCCTATCGAATTAGATATCGAAGACAGCGGTTCTGAAACGCTCAGAATAGAATTTCTCGGCTATCCCGGTGAAGAAGCAGTTATTTCAGGGGGAAAAAAGATCACCGGCTGGGAGAAAAACAAAGACGGTACCTGGACTGCAGAGATATCGGCAGTGAAAGCAGGCGAAACGGAATTTAACGAATTATTCCGTAACGGCAAAAGATTAACCCGTGCCAGATATCCGAACGAAGGTTACCTCCGTGTCGTTAAGTCTGTCAATAAGACAAGTTCCTTTGTTTTCGTAGAAGGAGATATTTCAAAGCCTGAGGACTGGGAAAATATCATACTGACATTTATTCACGACTGGAGCCTTGGCAGGTCACCGATAAAATCGATCGACACAGAAAAAAATATTGTCACCACGGAAAAAGATATCGCATTCAATACGTGGTGGGCATGTATCGGCAGAATTCCCGATGAACCTTATTATCTTGAAAATTCAATTACTTTTCTCGATCAGCCGGGAGAGTGGCATCTTGACACTGTTACCGGCGTATTGACCTATATGCCGGCTGAAGGTGAAACGATAGAAGGATCCGAATTCGTTGTCCCGGTTTCAGAAGGACTTGTCACTGCACAGGGTGATGCTGATTCAAATGAATATTTGCAGAATATACATTTTAAGAATTTGACATTCAGGTACGCAGCATGGGTTCCCGAGAACAGGCATTTCCTGGAAATGCAGGCGGGATATCATGGCAATCACGGGAATGTGCTGGGAGGTGACAGTACCGAAACTACAGACGAAGACAAAACCGAATGGAAGCGCATGCCTGCAGCCATTAAGTTCGATCTGGCCAGAAACTGCTCCATAACTGATTGCAGGATCGCTCACATAGGCAAGACGGCCATAGATTTTAACCGCTCCTGCTTTAATAATATTATTGCAGGGAATCATATCTATGATATTGCAGGTACCGGAATTATGATCGGGGAAGGCAATAAGGATAGGATTATAGATAACAAGGTATGGTGGCTGGTTAAACCCGAACAGGCATCTGCCTACAATACTGTCAAAAATAATCTGATAGAGACCTGCGGGCAGAATTACTGGGGTTCGGTAGCCGTCTGGATCGGACTGTCGAATCACAATCTGGTCTCTCGCAATACTATCCGGAACCTGCCTTATACCGGTATCTCAACCAGCTGGATGTGGTCAAGGAAAGCAACCCCTTGTCACCACAATGTTATTGAATATAATCACATTTACAATACCCTTATCAAACTGACTGACGGTGCCGCGATCTATACTCTCGGAAGGCAGGACGGCACTACCCTTCGCGGAAATCATATCCATGATGTGGTGGAGACAAAGGCAAAGGCACCCAACAATGCACTGCGATGGGATCGGGGAGGTTCGGAGATGCAAGTCGATCATAATCTTGCATACAACGTTCACGATTCCATGATGCACTTCAATCCTGACACGTGTAATAATATCATAGAAAAAAATTACTTTGTTCTTAAGCCCGATCAAGAACTGGCTTCATACAATAAAGTCAAGGAAAAATATAAAGATACCATTAAAATTGAAAATAATACTTTAATGAAGGCAAAACAGGACCGGCAGAAGCTGAAGAAGCTAATAAAAGAGTTCGAAAATTACGCCGGTGTCGAATACCCTTATAAGAAAAAATTCGGTTTATAACGGAGATTGAAAATGAAAAGATTAACCAGAAGGAAATTTCTTTCCGATACTGCCAAAACTCTTGCATGCACCGGATTGCTGCCCGTGATAAACGGATGTAATGAAAATAAAAACACTTCAAAAAAGCCCAATGTACTGCTCATGGTCTCTGACGATCAGGGTTACGGTGATCTTAGCTGTTTTAATAACGAGTACCTGAAAACTCCCAATCTTGACAGTCTTTTCAATCAGGGTGCAAGATTAACCAATTACATTAACTCGCCGCTTTGTGCCCCGACACGTGCATCGCTGATGACGGGCAGATACAATTACCGTACGGGAGTATGGGACACCTGGATGGGCAGACTCGGTCTTCATGAAGATGAGGTTACCCTCGGGGACTATTTTAATGAGGCTGGTTACAGTACAGGACTGTTCGGAAAGTGGCACCTCGGTGAGAATCCGCCGGCTCTGCCAAGGGACAACGGATTTCAGGAAAGTCTGCGGCTTGTGGGCGGTGACCGTTTTGACCCGACAATGATCAAAAATGGAAAAACAAAAAAAATGAAAGGATATTTTGATGATATTATCTTCGGTCACGCTATTGATTTTGTAGAAAAAAATAAGGACAAACCGTTTCTTGCATGCGTAACTTCCTTCCTGCCTCATGATGGCAAAAAACCCCAGGTACCCGAAGAATATATCGAACCGTTCAGGGATATTGAAGGGCTCAAACCGGGCGACCAGGAAGTTTATGCGATGGTCGCCAAGCTGGATCAAAACATAGGGAGGATGTTAAAGAAACTGGAAGAGCTTGATCTGGATAGAGAAACGGTGGTGATTTTTATGTCAGACAACGGTCCGCTGAAACTGTGTCCCGATCTGGTAAGTAATCCTGAAATACTGGCATGTAAGAGGCATGATTACGGAAACCGTTACAATTGCGGCTTAAGGGGCGGAAAAACAAATGTTTATGAAGGCGGGATCAAAGTGCCGTGTTTTATAAACTGGCCCGGCGTAACAAAACCCAGTCAGAAGGTCGAAGAGCTTTCAGCCCATATCGACATTCTGCCGACGCTTCTGGATATCTGTAATATTCCGCAAAAGAAAGAACCTGAGATAGACGGTATCAGCCTGGTGCCATATCTTAAAGAGACCGACACTGACGAAAATGACCGTGCCGTATTTATTCAGTCTCACCGCGTTGAAGTACCTCAGCCATGGCAGAATTGTACCGTAAGGGAATCGCGTTACAAACTAATAAACGATGATGAGCTTTACGATCTTAAAAATGATCCTGGAGAGGAAAATAATATCGCAGATGAAAAACCGGGGATTCTGGCACGTTTGAAAAAAAGGTATGAAAAATGGTTCGCTGATGTCACCAAAAACGACCCATTCAGACCGGGTATCACATACATAGGCTATCCGGAAAACCCGGACGTCAGGTTCAATATCTATCACCATCATCCAAAAGGTTGGCCGGTGAAGGTGTTTGACAAAGGGCCCTACAAGATCAAGATCACAGGAATACAAAATCAGCTGTTTTCCGACAGCAGTAAAATGTGCCTTAAGATCGGAGACAAAGTTCTTGAGCAGAAAATATCAAAAGATAAAGATCATCTTGTCTTCGATAACGTTAAAATGGCAAAAGGAAAATATATAATGGATATCTGGCCGGAAGGCCCCAGGAAACCTGCGAAAATGTATTACGGCAACGAGGATTTCGGCTACAGGGACATTATTATAGAACTCAAGAAATAAAAAACAATTACATTTTAAAGGGTCGAATTGCCCAGGCACAAACTTAATGTGTCTGGGCAATTTCCTTTACGGGTAAATCTTTGACAGAACTGTTACAAACTTATATTCTGGATATGACTTTTGAGGAGTTTAGTTATGCCCGATGCCTTTACACTTACAATTATATTTATATTGCTTGCCGCCCTTCTGGCTGCATTTTTACGAAGGATCTCTACCGATAAATGTTTAAAAGATTTCCGTAATTTTCCGGTTAAGGTCGAACTTATCGACAAGCAGAAGGCATGGGGGAATTTCAACCTGAAAAACACCGGCTTCGAATTGATCTTTTCTGAAAAACACTCCGGGTCATCGGGTCTGATCAAATCATCATTTATTATCTACAAAGCAGAATACCCGCAGATACATGCACTTATCAGATATCACGACACTCTTACAGAAGATCAGAAAAAGATGAGAGAAAAACAGCTCAGAAAAACCTATCATCCCCGCATGCTCCGCAAAATGAGAAGAAAATTTGTGAACTTCTTCAAGACTATCCGCGATTCGGTCGCAGAGGTACTCAACATTTTCCTTGCTCACGTTAAAAAAACCACGCCGGCAGGCAATATCCTCACCAGCCAGGACAAATATATCAATCAGATGAAATCAGAACTCATCGGCTCTGTCGGCACTTCATACGAACCCATACTGGAAAGGCACATCGGCCATTATGTTATTTTAGAACTTCTAACCGAAGGACAAGTGATCGAACACAGGGGCGTGTTGAAAGATTACTCCTCAGAATTCATCGAACTGATGGATATCGACTATCCCGCTGATGAAAGTAGAACACAAAAGGCTGACCTGATCGTCCCCCGAAAATTCGGCATCATCCGCCATCTGAGCGAATAACCATTGGCGAAAGGCTATTTATATTTAAAATGTGAGGGCTTGAATATTACTTTAAAAAGGAATGTAAATACATAGTTGATATTGTAAAAGATTTGTCTACAATATTAGCTGAAATAGATATCCTTGTGACGGCTCTTTGAAAAAGACATATTATTTTGCCGATGCTCAGATACTTCATCAGCGGATACATACCGACCCTGCTGACACCAATGATTATGAGCCTTACTGGTATGTTCACGATCGGCTGGGTAATGTAAGGCTTGTGGCAGACTACAATGATGTAACCGATACGGTAGATACCCGCAATGTTTACACCTATACCCCGTTCGGCAAGTTCTACGAAGGCCAGATAACAGAGACGATCGATAATCCCTGGAAATTCACCGGCCAGTATTTCGATTCCTAGATCGCCCAGTACTACATCCGCGCCCGTCAGCCGGGTGGAATGGGTAAAATTTATTTTATCCATGCTGATATTAAAAATCGATTGCGAAGCAATCCACTACTATGTTAAGAATTGGGTAACTGTTTCAAAATGGATAATTGACCGATTTTAAAGATTTATGTTCTTCTCTATTCTCTCGTCGAGATAGGAAAATATTTTCTTTTTTAATTCCGTTATTTTTTCGTCGTTCGGCAGAAATTCGAACATCTTTTCAAGATATCCCCGCTCCTTTATCCTTTTCAGGCCGGTAGCGAAATTCATATCGTAAACCCAGCCGATCTGCAGCAGTTTCATATCGTTCCAGACTTGAAGCAGTCTGTAATCTACGGTCTTTCCGTTATAAACCTTTTTGTAGACCTCATCGGAATATGTCGGCTCATCGGGGAATTCTATTTCCAGGGGGAACTTATCGGGGTCGTCCCGGTACTTGGCCTGATATCTTGTCACTACCTCGAAGATGTCGATCTTATCAGCATCTCTGACCAGTTTGCAGTAGAATCGTTCATCATCGTCGAGATCTTCCGGCAGATCTTTTGCCCCATGGAGTTTAACCGTTGTCAGGATCAGATCCTTTTCCTTTTCGTCTATTCCGTCCAGCATATTTTCATTTTTCAGGGACCGTTACGCCGAACCTGCTGTGATTTATCGAATCTTTGTCGTTGTATGTTTTGTACTGTTTAAACTGTTCGAACCTGCCTGCATCGTGCACAAGTGCCATGGCATCCGCCAGATATCCTTTTTCGCCGTCCAGACCCAGTTCCCTGCGGAGAAACCGCATTTCATCACATACCCGCTCAGTGTGATCTTCCTTCAGTTTTATGTTGGCATCTACGAATTCACCATTTCCGTAAAACCTGCCTATATAACCATAAAATCTGTCCTGCAAGTTTTCGAACTGCCCTTTTTTCATAATCCAACTCGTTTAAAATCGTTAAAAAGCAACAATCTATTAAAATATTGAAAATTCGTCCACAATAATTTCCCTTTTACTGCTCGATTCCTTTACAAGTTCGTAATTTTGCCTATATAATTGTTTTGAATGTGAAAGAATTAAGGAACTGCTTTAAAAAACAGTAAAATTGGAGTTGATTTTTATCATAGGAGTATTTTATGCCGACAGTAAAAGATGTCGAAGTTAAGAAGCCTACAGAGCAAGAAGAGACACAGGCAAAAACCTGGCCTATCTGGACATGTGAACCGAGCAAATTCGACTGGCAGTATACCCAGACCGAGACCTGCCTGGTCCTGGAAGGTGAAGTCACTGTATCCGACGACACCGCGGAAGTTTCATTCGGGCCAGGTGATTACGTGACCTTTCCCGAGGGCCTTGAATGCATTTGGGATGTGAAAAAAGCGGTTAAAAAGCATTACAGCTTCAGCTGATTAAAATGAAACAGCAAGACCCCCAGATCGAGATTTTGAGAAAAATGACACCGCAGCAGAAGATCTACGCCTTCTTAAGATTTTACTATTCTGTCTGGGAACTGAAAGCCACATGGCTGAAACAGATACATAAAGGCTGGACCGAACAGCAAATACACGATAAAGTAAAAAAAGCCTTCCAAAATGCTGAATTATGAATGAAAAAACATTTTTTTTAAAGCAAAGAGGATTAAAATAATGCAAGAAGAAAATAAACCTGATAAAAGTAACGAACTGAAATGGAACCCTGCCGCGTGGTTTGCCGCCAATTTCGGAGCAGTGCTGTGGCAGGGGATTATAATACCCTTATTCTTAAGGAACGATTATCTTGCCTCCGCTTATGTCACTATTGCATCGATCATTATTATTGCCGTTTCAGCGGTGGTGATATTTCTGAAGAAAAGCAGGTTCGATTTCTTTTCTGCTGTGAAGATTATGCTTTCTATTATAACGATCTGCTACCTGGCAGCTGCCCTTGCGATTAATCACGATAAATCCTTTTATCTTTTGAATATGAATGACATGTCACTGTGGATAATCCCGCTTGTACCCATAATACTCAAATACATCTTCATCTATCGCTTCAAACCCAGGGAAGAAAAGCAAGAACAGGAAAACCACGAAAATCAAAGTGACAATAATATCATGCCTTAAAGAATATTCCAAAAATCTTTTTGGAGTTTATTCGCGATCATTTAATAACCAGCCTCCTCGACAAGCTCGGATTGATGCCAGAATAAGGATTAGGGTGCAGTTAAACAGTTTTTGGCTTGGAAGTGGCATTCAGTCCCGTGCTCATTTCGAAATGATATATATCTATTTTCTTGGCCAGATTTTTCGGTCATCATGGATGATCTTGTGTTCTGATCCAACGCAGCCTGAAGTGCTTTCGTATTCTCCGCCTTCGTCTATCTTGTTAGGGCCCTTACTGTAAAGTTCAAAACCATTCTCAGTTTTGCGGTAGATGAAAGGTTCGTTGGTTATGGGGTCGGTAAAATATTTTTTATCGCATAAATGCGATATCGCATCGAGGGTATCGGGTAGTTTGTTATTTTTGGTTTCGAATTTTTTTATAGCGATTAGTAAGTGAGTGCCGGCTTTGTCAGCTGATATTCTTTTTGTGAGTTCTATGAAACGATAATATGAGCCTTCTGCCATTTGAGCTTGCATTTTAATAAGATATTCGAAGTTCAATCCCGCCAGGCCGAAGCTGAAAGGAGTTAAATAGGCGTTAAATGATTTCGGGGGTTCTTCGGGCACTGTTTTTGTGTTTGTCCATTTTTGCTTTTGCTTATTAATGTATTTTTCGATCATGTCACCTGCTTTTTCAGGATCGGAGGGGGCGGTCAGCCATAGTAAAATAGTGTAGGCCTTGCAGAGTTTTTTCTGCAAGAATGATGGGTAGGCGATATTTTCGTAACTTTCTTTTAATTCTGGGGCATAATTGATGTATTTACTTTTGAGAATAGTTTTGCTCTGCTCTCTTGTGTGCTGCATTGTATCTCGAATAAATCGTATGTCTCCTTCGGAGTTGACCTGATAAAACATTCCAATTTCGCTTTTTCTTTGCAGTTCATCCCGATCAAGCATTTGTGATATCTCTTTTGACCAATCGAAAGTCGCTTTTTTTAAAACATTTTCGATGAAATTGAAATTCTGTTCTGTAGGGTTATGGTTTATGATGAATTTATTCAGGTTTTCGAATCCGATGGCTTGAATAGAGATGCCGGTCAGCTTGTATAATGCTCCCGGCTGTTTTCTGAGATGGGTGCCGAGCCTTAAGGCTGCCGTATATTTTTGAAGGGCTTGGTCTTTTAGACCCTCTGCAAGTTCATGATTTGCCGCAAATGCAAGGAGCCATGCCCAGTGCCTTGCTTGTGAAAATCTTTCCATCTGGATATCAGAGATTTGAAATCCGGGTTGGATTTTGAAGTAGCAGACAGGTTTTTCTGTGGTCTCAAGAAGCATTTCGAGGTGTGGCCTGTTTTCTTTCAGCCATGCTGAGTATTCGGGGTATTGCTTTTTTGACCAGGGCTTTTTGGTCAAGGAATAAAAAGTATCGCCTTCGTTATCCGGGTTTATTTTCTGATAGCTTTCGCTGTCTAATTTTTTGAAAAGTGAGTCGTACAGTGGTGCTGCATTTTTCTTTTCGGGGACGGCGAATTTTTGATTAAAGGCGTTGACATCTTCTTTAAAGGTGTATGTTCGCCAGCCTTTATTATCAACCGGAAGCAGTACCCATATTATGTAAATAATGACCAGACCTCCAAATCCAATCCAGAACCATTTTCTGAATTTTCGAGGTAGGGTGATGCAGGCCAGTAAAAAAATGAGTAAAAGCAGAATGATTTTCCAAGGGGCATGAAAGTAGGGTGAAAGAAACAGTAAAATTGCCAGCAGGGCAATGAAAATGTACCTGAAGACAGATTTAATTCGATCGAATATTTTTTTTCTTTTCTGTGTTTCTGACCTCATCTTGATCTTCAGTCATGATTTACTGTTTAAAGATTAAACATAATAATAAATAGTTAGAAAATCATCTTATCAGATATATTTTTACAATCAAGGAATTTAGAGTATTGTAATCTCAGGATAAAAAACAATTTAAAGAACGACTCCTGGCAATAAACGATAATAGCTTCGTTCCGTTCAAAATGGCCCACGGGTTTGAGAAGTTTTTTTTAAAAGGTGTATGCGTTTTGGAAGATAGAGGTGAAAGCGGCGATTATTTTTAATGCCAAGTAAAAAACGATCAGGCCGTAGATTACTTTAGGCAGCCATTCTGCGAACTGGCTGAACTTGAATTCTGCCTGGTCGAAGGTTGTTTCGGCGAGTTTCTGCGAGGTTTTGTCGAGCTGGCCCGAGGTTTCGCCGGTCTGCCAGAGGTCTATGAAGTATCTGGGAACGGGACTTTTAAAGCCATTGGAGATTTCTTCACCTTTTTTGGCTTTTCCTATGGCTGGTGAAAGTCCTTTTATTATTTTTGTGTTTCCCGCGAGGTTGACGGATCTTTTCAAAGCTTCGATGATGGGGACGCCGGCTGAGTACATGATATTGAATGAGAATGCGAATCTTCCGAGTGACAGATTTTTGACAGCTGATCTTAAGAGCGGAATGTAGAAAACGAAATAGTCGAGAAACTGTTTTACTGGAAAGATGTTTTTCATTTTGTAGATCAGAAATATGACGGCGACGGGAATAAGGATCGTGAAGAGGTTATCAAAGAAAACGGTGAAATAGTTTCCTACGGATAGTTCCCCGCTTTCAGCGAGTGTCGGGATTGGTATTAGAAACAGGCCGATGATTATTACTGCCAAAGGGTAAATAAGTCCTGATATCATTTTCCTTTTCATTTTTCTGCGGAATTGGTGCCAGTTTCCGAGTTTTTCAAAACAGAAAGGCAGGTTGCCTGAAATTTCGCCGGTTTTTATCATCAGGATGTCGAGTTCGGGGAATATCTTCCGCTCCTTCATGGCAATGTGGAGGTCTTTGCCTTCTGAGACATCCTTTATGATCTTTTGAAAAGTCCTTTTATATTTGCCGGTGAATTCTATGCTGTCAAGTGTTTTGAGTATGGGTAATCCTGCATCGGTGAGTGTGGCCAGGTTATCATAAATTTCCGGCAAATTATTTGCCATTTTAAAAATTCTCCGAATTATTTAATAATATTTTAAAAATTATTTAGAATATCAAGACGGCAGATATTTTGTATATTCTGGCCCTGCGGGCAGTTTTTCTGTTTTTCCTTATACCACCATTAGCAAAATACTGCAAAAATATTTTGTAATTATTTTGCTATTAGGTATAATAACACTATCCTGCTACTTTGTATGAACAGCTTTGAGAAAGGTTAAGAAAGTAATTTTTTTGTTGAGGTGTTTAATTATGGCAAATAAGGCACAAATCGCGAAACTCCTTTCAAAGGAGAAATTTTCAGAGATAGAGAAGATATTTCACAAGCATTTTCAATTTAATATAGAGACGGTTGATACCAAGGCCAAGCAGATAGACGAGCTTTGCAGTAAGAATTGTTGTCCTGCCTTTTGTCGGGAAATCTGCAGTAGTTCTGTTGGTGAAAAACGGTGCAGGAAGGAACACCAGAGGAGCCTGAGGATATCGGCAGAGACGGGTCAGTCTTATATTTCCATGTGTCATGCAGGGATAGTGCTGGTATGCGTTCCGGTGATGGACAAGGAAAAGGCTCTCGGCGGAATGCTTTTCGGCAAGTGCTTGTGGGAAAGCCCTTCGGAGAATCTTTTCGAGGATGTGAAGAAAAGGCTGGAGGGGGTTGACTATGATGAGAAGAAACTTTCGAAGGCATTTAAGAAGCTGCCGGAAGTTACAGGTAAGCAGATAAATAAGGCGTCGGAGTTTCTTTTCGATCTATTGTATGAGGTGGGGGGATTTGATGCCAAGACGGTCAGGTGGAGAAGACATCGTGCAGAGCAGCAGTCGCAGATCGGTGAGTTCATTCAGGAGAAAAAAAAGCTGGGTACCGAATGGCAGTATCCGCTTGACAGTGAACGGGAACTGATGGGCAAGGTAAAGATAGGTGACAAAACCGGTGCCAAGGAGATACTGAATTCTATTTTGGGTATTATTCTTTTCCGCAATCCCGGAGAACTCGGGATACTAAAGGTTCGCCTTCTGGAGCTTTTAAGTATTTTAAGCAGGGCGGCAGTGGAAGGAGGCCTCGATGTGAACCTTGTGCTGGAAAAGAACCTAAGCTATGTCAATAAGGTGATGAAGATATCGAATCAGGAGGATCTTTGTGCGTGGATAAGTCTTGCTTTGAATGATTTTATAGAATCGGTTTATTCTTCTCAGGATGCGCGGAAGATGACGCAGATCAGGCCGGCAATAAATTATATCGATGCGAATTTCGCAAAGCCGATTACACTTGCAGATATAGCCAAGGCCTCGCATTTGAGTGTCTCCAGGATCGCCCATTTGTTCAAGGAACAGCTTGGTATTACTATAATCGATTATGTTACTACAGTCAGGATTGAACGGGCAAAGGAGCTTTTGCTGGCTACTGATCAGAACTGTACGGAGATTTGCTTCGAGGTTGGATATAATAATCAGAGCTATTTCACCCGAACGTTCAAGGAGCTTGTGGGAATGACGCCGAGACAGTTCAGGATGAAAAACAAACGTAAAGAGAAGCTTTCTCTGCCTAACGAAAAATCGAAATAATACTGCTGAAAAAACTCTGAACATAGTTGTTAAATGAGGGTAATTCATGTCTTGACAGTGGGGCGGGGTTTTTTTAGTATCATCTTTTAATATATAAAAGGAACCTCTAAAATTTATTTTGGCTTAGACGTTGAATTCGGATATTTAAGTCGGTTTTAGGGTTTCCTCTTTTTAATTGTAAATAAAAATCTTGCCGTTTCTACTAAGGATAATGGTTGATGAATAAACGTATAGCTGTTCTGGGCTCAACGGGGTCTATAGGCAGAAATTCTTTGAATGTAATACAAGGTCTCGGAAAGGGGTACGAAGTATTTGCTCTGACTGGGCACAGTAATTACAAGCTGCTTGCAGAACAGGTGAATAAGTTCAGGCCTCGATATGCTGCCATAACAGATGAGAGCAAGTACGAACAATTCCGTCAGCTGGTGAGTAGGGCGGATGTAGAGATACTTTGCGGGCAGGATGCGCTCGTTGAGGTAGCCAGACTTCCAGAGGTGGATATACTGCTTACGGCAGTGGTTGGTGCTGCGGGGTTGCATGCGGTATTGGCGGGAGCTAGAGAGGGAAAGCGGCTTGCGATCGCCAATAAAGAGCCTTTGGTGGTTGCAGGTGAGATATTAAAGCGCACGGCAAAAAAGAAAGGTGCTGAAATACTGCCGGTTGACAGTGAGCACTCGGCAATATTTCAGTCGATGATGTCCGGCAAAGCTGATGAAGTAAAAAAACTTATTTTGACCGCTTCGGGAGGACCTTTCAGGGAATTTTCGAAAGAAGAGATAAGAAATGCGACACTGGAAGATGCACTTGCCCATCCGACCTGGGACATGGGGAAAAAGATCACCGTGGATTCTGCGACGATGATGAACAAGTCGCTTGAGGTGATAGAGGCGAAATGTCTTTTCGATGTGGATGTAGAAAAGATCGAAGTTCTGATCCATCCCCAGTCGATAGTACATTCTATGGTCGAATTCGTTGACGGTTCAACGATAGCTCAGTTGTCTCCACCGGATATGTGTCTGCCTATTCAGTATGCTTTAACTTATCCTGAAAGAGTGGAAGGAATATCCAGGCATTTGGATCTGAATGAGTTCGGCTCATTGACCTTCGAGAAGCCGGATATGGAGAAATTCCGGGCTTTGGCACTGGGATTCGAGGCGGCGAAAGTCGGAGGAACGGCTCCGGCAGTGTTCAACTCAGCAAATGAAGCAGCGGTCGAGCTTTTTCTTGAAGAGAAAATAAAATTTATAAATATCGTAGAATTTATAGAGAAATGTCTTAATAAGCATGAAGTGAAGCAGAGCCCGGGACTTGATGAGCTACTGGAAATCGATGCCTGGGCCAGAAATGAGGTAATAGAATGCTTGAATCAAAAGGTATAAAGAGAAATTTAAACCGGTTTTTTATATTCGCAACGGTAGTGGCTGCCGTTATGTATTTTCTGGTAACCAACTTTGATAAGATCGGCAATATACTGATCGTTCTGATCGGTTTCGGAATTGTGGTGCTGGTACATGAATTCGGTCACTTTATTTTCGCGAAATTATCGAAGGTGAAGGTTGAGGCGTTTTCAATAGGATTTTCGCCGATCCTTTTCGGCCTGCAGAACACCGGTGACGGTTTCAGGTTGCGGATACTGCCCGATATTTTCAAAAAGAGCGATGAAGATGAAGAGGGATTGTTCTGTTTTTATTTCAATAATAAAGGCAGGGAATGGGAGACCGAGTACCGGATAGGCTTGATCCCCTTCGGAGGTTTTGTAAAGATGCTTGGTCAGGATGATGTTGGCCCTGCAAAGGCAACGGATGACCCCAAGTCTTATGCCAACAAGCCGGTGAAGAACCGCCTTGCGATCGTTGCAGCAGGGGTGACGTTTAATGCTATAAGTGCGATATTGATATTCATGATCACCTTCATGGTAGGTATCGATATGCCCCCCGCCACAGTTGGCGGAGTTTTACCTGATTCACCTGCGGCGAAGGCGGACCTCAGGCCGGGAGATGAAATTATTTCCATAGACGGTGACGACAGCTATATAGATTTTTCGAATATAGGTGTGGCTGCTGCTCTTTCCGGTGAAAATGAGAAGATAAAAATGAAGGTGAAACATCCTGACGGCAAAGTAAGCGATGTGGAACTGGCTGCAGAAAAAATATACGGGTCTAAGTTGAAGAGATTCGGCATCAGCCCGCCGATGAGCCTTCGGATCATGGAGGTTAAGGATAAAGAGGCCTTGAGGGAAAATACCGGACTTGCCCCTGGTGACGTGATAGAGGAGGTTGACAGGCAGGAAGTGAAGCATTACTGGGATTTCCAGGAGGTGATAAGGAATACCAATAAGCCGGATGTTTCGATACTTGCAAAACGGAAAAAGGACGGTAAGGCGGAGCTGGTATCTACGAAGATACCGCTTAATTTGAGTATTAATCGGCTGGATGCGGAATCCGAAGATGAGCTGAGCAGTATTTATACTCTTGTGCCGCGTTTACAGGCCTTTCCCGCCAGGGATATCGATATCGAGGACGGGGATATACTGCTGAAGGTCGCTGATGTGAATTATCCGACTTACAGTGAATTGAGAAGGATTACGGAGGAATATGAGGGTAAAGATCTTCCGTTAACGGTTTTGCGTAAGACTGCTGAAGGAAAGATGGAAGAAGTAAATGTAACCGTTCATCCGAAGAAGGCAGCAGCAAGTGACAGGGTAGTGATAGGAATCAGTGTGGCACTGGACGCGCAGCATCCGGTAGTTGCCGAGACCATCGATATTCCAAACGGCCCGGGGGCTCTTGATATACCTTCCGGAGCCGAGATTGTGTCGGTAGGGGGAGTTAAGATTAATAATTATTACGAAATTATTTCCGAATTGCGTAAAAATGAGGGGAAGTCTGTTGAAATACGTTATATTCACAACAAAAGTGATAGAAGTTTAACCGTTAAGCTTGAAAATGTCGATAAAAATATAACGGTGGAGCCGACGCTGGCTGAGAATATACCGTTTGCTCCCCTGGAAAAACTTTACAAGGCAGGCGGGCCAATCGAGGCACTGTGGATGGGCGTTGATAAGACAAAAATGTTCATAGTGCAGAGTTATTTGACGTTGAAGCGTATGATCGGCGGGCTGGTGAGTCCGGATATGCTTGTCGGGCCGGTAGGTATAGTAAAATTGAGTTATGATATTGTATCCAGCAGGCCATTGGTGTATTATGTATATTTCCTGGGATTGATAAATGCCTGCATAGCGGTGATCAACCTGCTGCCCATGCTGCCTTTTGACGGCGGGATAATCGTGCTGCTGATCGTGGAGAAAATAAAAGGGTCGGCAGTGAGCGAAAAAGTCCAGGGGATACTGGCCTATGTCGGAATCGTTGTTATTGGAATGTTCTTCATATATGTGACTTTTAACGATATAATTAAAATTATACAGGACAGGTTTTAGCGGTTAAACTCTTAAGGATGAGAGGAAAATGCTGGTCAATAAAGAATCCGGTCAAAAAAAGAACAACGGAAGGTTCAGTGAGTTGAAGAATTCTGATCAAAAGGTCTATGAGCTTGTGACAAAGGAGGCCCAGCAGGCCGGGAATTTTGATGAGTATCACGGGGATCTGATGGAGGCCCTGAAGGAGAATGACGGTGACATATACCGTCTGGTGTCCGATGAATATTCACGTCTTAAAAATACCATTCAACTGATAGCTGCGGAAAATCAGTGTTCCCGTGCAGTGCTGGGTGCGCTGGGAAGTATAGTTCAAAACAAGACGACGGAGGGTTTCCCCGGCAGGCGTTATCACGGGGGAAGCGAAATCGTTGACCGGATAGAGAAGATGGCATGTGACAGGGCCAAGACAGTTTTCGGTGCCAGGTACGCCAACGTTCAGCCGCATTCGGGTACTGCAGCAAATCAGATCGTAATGACAGCTATACTGGAGAAGGATGACAGGATACTTGGACTTGGTCTGGATCAGGGCGGGCATGTTTCTCACGGGGCGAAGGTTTCGTTTACCGGTAAGTTCTTCGAGACGGAACATTACTGTGTAGATCCGGAGACATTTTTGATAGATTATGATGCCGTCAGGCAGAAGGCTAAAGAGGTTCAGCCGAGACTGATAATTTGCGGGGCCTCTGCGTATGCCAGGAGTATCGACTTTGCGAAATTCAGGGAGATAGCGGATGAGGTCGGTGCGTTTCTGATGGCCGATGTTTCTCATATTTCCGGGCTTATCGCAGCGGCAGCTCATGAATCGCCGATAGACCATGCTCATTTTGTCACTACCAGCACCTATAAGCCCGGCGGACCCAGAGGCGGTTTGGTATTGATGGGCAGGGATTTTGACATGAAGGTAAAGGCAGTTGACAGAGAGATCGAGCTTTACAAGCTGGTGGATAAAGCAACTTTTCCCGGAGTGCAGGGGACTCCTTACCTGAATCACATTGCAGCCAAGGCGGTTTTCTTTAAGGAAATGATGAGCGAAGAGTACCGGCAAAGGCAGTATGAGATAATCCGTAATGCGAAGGTTCTTTCGGATTGTCTGGAAGATTTAGGTTATGATGTGCTCACCGGGGGGACGGATAATCATATGGTGGTAGTCAATGTGGCCAGTTCCAGACCGGGGCTGACTGGTGTGATAGCTCAGCAGGTTCTGGAGGATTGCGGGATAATTGTTAATATGAATAAACTGCCTTATGATGAGCATAAGACGACGGTGACAAGCGGGATGAGACTTGGGACGCCTATAGTGACAAAAAACGGGATGGGGGCTGAAGAGATGGAGTGCATTTCAAAAATTATAGATGAGGTTTTCGAGAGGGTCGAGGTGATCGATGAGAGGACTTACTATATCGACCATGACTTCAAAGAGCAGATGAGAAGAAAAGTCCAGTATCTCTGCAGAAGATTTCCTTTAAGTTAGCTTTTTAAAAAAAATTCAATTTAATTATTGAGGAATATTTACATTGAAGATAGCATTTTTTGTGGATAGTTTTCCCTCTATATCCCAAACATTTATAATTGATCAGATATGCGCACTTCTGGACTCGGGTCACGAAGTTGATATATATGCTAAATTCGATTCGGGAGACAGGAAGGTTCATTCAAAAGTCAAGGAATATCAGCTTCATGAAAAAGTTAAGTACCTGATGCCCAGAAATAAATTAGTCCGTTTGATCAGAGGTGTTTTCCTGATACTGATAAACTTTTTTTTAAAGCCGGTTAAAGTAATCAAGTCGTTGAACTTTTTAAAATACGGTGATGTAGCATTGTCGGGCAGGCTTTTCTATTCTGTCATAAGTCTTTCAGGTTTAAAATACGATATTATTCAATGCCATTTCGGTCCCAGCGGTGTGACGGCAGTTTTTCTCAGAGAGTTGGGATTAATTGAAGGTAAAATTATAACGGCTTTTCATGGGTATGATATTTCTAGATTCTTAATTAAAAACCCGGTAAAAGTTTATAAAGAACTTTTCGAAAGGGGAGATTTTTTTGTGCCTGCCTGTAAGTATTTTGCTCAGCGGCTTGAAGAATTCGGAGTTAACAGTCAGAAGATACAGGTTCATCCGATGGGAGTAGATACTGATAATTTCAAGTACATAGAAAGACAAACGGGTGTTGACAGTAAAACTAAAATTATAACTATAGGCAGGCTGGTTGAGAAGAAGGGTTATGAATATGTCATCAAGGCAGTAGCTGAGTTGAAAAAAAGCAGAACAGATTTTGTTTACCGGATCGTTGGGGACGGTCCTTTAAGGAAGTCTCTGGAAAGCCTGGCCGATGAATTGGATGTTAGTGACTTAATTGAATTTTTCGGTTCGGTGGACAGTACAAAAGTTTTGGAATTACTTTATGATTCTGATATTTTTGTACTTACCAGCGTAACGGCTGAAAACGGAGATCAGGAAGCTATGCCTGTGGTAATAAAGGAAGCGGCGGCAACAGGTTTGCCTGTTATAGTCAGCGAACATTCAGGACTTCCGGAAGCAGCAATAGAGGGTAAGACAGGGTTCATAGTACCTGAAAAGAACAACGGGCTTTTAGCTGAGCGAATTAATTATCTTATGGATAATCCGCAGGAATGTATCAGAATGGGCCGAGAGGGCAGAGAACTGGTAGTGCAAAAATATAAGTCCAGTCGGTTAAATCAGCAACTCATTAATTTATATAAGCAAATTTTACAAAACGCTAAGAACTAATGAGAACTTTAAGTTTATAATATTAAAATGCGAAAACCCAATTTCTTTATAGTAGGACAGCCTAAATCAGGGACGACGGCATTATATTACTTTTTAAAGCAGCATCCCGATGTTTTCATGCCGGAGCAGAAAGAGCCGTGGTTTTTCTGTACGGATATCAAAAGAGAAAGTGATGAATTTTTCGGCCCGGGAAAATTTTACAATAAACCCTGGCAGCGTGACCAAGAAGAATATATCAAGCTATATCAAGACGCCGGTGATGAAAAGGCACTAGGAGAAGCTACCACGGTTTATCTTTTTTCAAAAGAAGCAGCCAAAAATATCTATGATTTTAATCCCGAGGCAAAGGTAATAGCTTTGCTCAGGGAGCCGGTCAATTTTCTTTATTCTTTTTATCATTATTGGGTAGGTGAGGGACGTGAAAATGCAAAGACGTTTGAGCAAGCGTTGAGACTGGAAAGTGAAAGAAAAAAAGGAAAAAATATTCCAGTTAATATCAGGTTTCCTAGTGAATTATATTATTCTGAGAGAATAAATTATGCCCAGCAGGTTAAAAGATATTTAGACCTGTTTGGAAGAGATAAAGTTAAAGTAGTAATTTACGAGGATTACAGGGAAGACAATAAAAAAGTTTATAAGGAAGTGCTCGATTTCCTCGGTGTTGACAATACCTTTCTCCCGGAATTTGGAAAAATAAACATTACCAATAAACCAAGAAACAGAACTTTACACCTATTAGTCCACAGTCTTCCTTTAAAGAAATGGGTTGAAAAAGCAGTGACACCGCGAATATGGAGAAAAATCGTAAAATTTTCAAAAAAGATACTCTTAAAACCGGAGCCCCGGCCAAAGATCGATCCGGAATTGCGCAAAAGCCTTATGAAAGAATATAAGCATGAAGTGGAAAAAATAAGTGAACTGCTTGATATTGATCTGGTTAAAAAATGGGGTTACGATAAAATATGAAATTTACAGAGAACAGGATCATCTTATGAGAAAACCGAATTTATTTATAGTCGGTTTCCCAAAATCAGGAACTACTGCCTTGTATAATTTTTTAAGACAGCATCCGCAGGTTTTTATGACACCTGCTAAAGAACCCTTTTTTTTCAGCACTGAGGCCCCGAAAAGAAAGGTGTTTAATTTAGACCAGTACTTAAAACTTTTTGACGAAGCCGAAGACGAAAAAATAGTTGGAGAAGCCTCGACGAATTATATTTATTCCGATTCTGCTCCGGGGAATATTCATGAATTCAATCCGGATGCTAACATAGTTGTCATGATGAGAGAGCCGGTTGATTTTTTATATTCATTCTATCATCATGGTTTCAGAGATGCCAGGAGGTCTGCTAGTTTTCTAGACTGGGAAAAACAGGAGCGAATGAAAAGTACCGACAAGAGGGTACCGGAAAGGGTGAAGTATGAAAAATATTTAAAAAGATATATTTCTCTTTTCGGCAAAAAGAAAGTTAAAACCGTTATTTTTGAAGATTTTAAATCTGATAATATATTATGGTTTCAGGAAGTATTAAAATTTTTGGGTGTAGAACCCGGTTTCGTACCGGAAATTAATAAATATAACCGGTCAAGGCAGCCGCGTTTTAAATATATAAACAAAATTCTGAAGCAGGCGAAGATTACGGTATATTTAAGGAAGATCGTTCCATATAAATTCTGGCACAAATCAACATCATTTATCGACAGGAATATACTGTTAAAAGATAAAAAATATGACCCTCTCGATCCTGATATGAAATTAAAGTTGATGAAAGACTACAAGCCGGAGGTGGAAAAAATAAGTGAACTGCTGGATATGGATATGATCAAAAAATGGAATTACGATAAAATAAGCTAATCAGATCGAAATACGAGAGCATAGAAAATAATAAAAAATACTTTGTTTATGATGTAAAATATATACAATAAGTACATTACCTGAATAGTTTCAAAAAAGAGGCGGATTAAAATCTATTTAGCTGAGAGAATGTTAGTTAGAGAAGAGATATTTTTTTAATCAATTTTTCAAACATTACTTGAAAGGAGAAGAGAATTATGAATTCTGTAAAAGCAATTTTAGTAATCCTATGCGCAATTTTTCTGGTACCTGCCCTGGTTCATGCAGATCTTATTGCCCACTGGGAATTCGAGGACAGTGCAGATGATTCTGTTGGCGGTTTTTCGGGAACAATGAACGGCGGCCAGTATGTCGATGGAAAGGTAGGCAAGGCAGCCCAGTTCGACGGTCAGGATGATTACATTGATTGCGGAAATATTCTTAATGATATACAGACCCCTTTTTCAATAGCTGCTTGGGTTAAAATTGATGATTTTACAGAAAATTGGGTTTTTTCTTCCGAAAATTCATTTTATGGTGGTTATGACGGTTTCTGGTTCGGTTTTGCTCCTGATGGTGATTTGGAGATTTCTTATGGAGATGGAGGTGGGGCAAATCCAATGTCACGCAGAACTAAAAAGAGTAGCGGTGATTTTGCAAGTGAATGGCTTCATATAGCAGGAGTTGTTCGAGGTGCTGAAGATATGGACCTGTATGTAAACGGTGTAGATGTCGGTGGTTATTACAGTTGATCAGGTGGAGATATTGGTTCTGACAGCAGTGGTGCTTATATAGGTATGAGAGAAGCAAATGAAAATACAATGTATTATGACGGTTTGATAGATGACCTCAGGGTTTATGACCATGTCTTATCAGCCGAGGAAGTTCAGAGTATACCCGAACCGGCTACATTGTTTTTAATGAGTATCGGCGGAATTTTTCTTAGAAGGAAAAAATAATAGGGATTGAATTCTGAAGGTGGTAATTTCCTGCTTAAAGGAGTATAATAATTATTTTATGATCTTGGAGTATCAGATTCAGGGATAGGCCTTAGTTGTTATTAGCAGGAAATTACCGATGTTTGACCGGATAAAGCGGGAATTAAGTTTAGCAAAAAATCTGCTGACGTTTACTTCTTTGCGGGTTGCTTCGCAGGTAGTGGGGGCGGTGATTCCCCTAATTATTGCGAAGTTTTTTACGGAATCACTTTTCGGGAGTTATTCCCTTGCGAAAATGCTGGTTTTTTTTGCTACTACTCTTGCGATAAGTTCAACCCGCAGAGCTTTTGTAGTTTATGCCAATGAAGAGAGGGCAGCCGGCGGAAAGATCAACAAGACCGTTTCGGTGCAATTGATTTTTCTATTTTCCTGTATTTTTCTATGCGGTATAGCTGCGTTTGTTTTCAGGCCCCAGTTTATTAGGTTCACCGGGGTAAAGTCGGGAGATGTTCTTTATGTATTTCTGGCTCTTGCGGGGTTTGCGGTTAAGTCATTTTTCTGTCACCTTCAGATGGCCCTTGGAAACAGGATATGGAACGGAATATCTGAATTATTATATGCGGCGTTCAATTTACTTTTTATTTTCATTTTTTATGCAGGGGAGATGTTGAATCTCAGGAGCGTTTTTCTGGTTTATTTTTTATCCGCCATATTGCTTGTTTTGGTTCAGGCATGGATAATCGATATAAAATTACTGCTGCCGTTTAGGATCGACCTTATGCATTTTAAGAAGATGTTTGATTTTACAAAATGGGTGGCTCTGGGGGCTACTGCTACATATTTTATTAACTGGGGCGATAATATTGTTTTGAGGATATTCGTTCCGTTCAGTGAGATCGGAGTTTACAATTTTTCATACCAGATTTTCAAAGGTCTTATCTTTATGACGGGAATAATTTCTCAATACTTCCTTCCTTTTTTAACTATAAATATATCGAACACGGAAAAAATAAGAGAATATTTTTCTTCCAAACGCCCTAAGATACTGGCCATGGGATTTTCGGGTTGGCTGATCGCCTTTTTCGGAGTGCCTTTTGCGATAGGGTATATCTATGGTGACAAATTTTCTGAGTCTATTTCGGTTTTTCAAATACTTTCTATTGCGATATTGATCCGGATGGTGACTGTGTTTTATTCTCCCATTTACAGTGCTTTAAAAAAATATAAATTTACAACTTTTGTAGATCTTGTTCAGATAACCGCTAACGTTCTTCTTGCTTTGGCACTGGTGCCTTATTACGGCATTAAAGGAGCTGCGGTTGCGACAGTGGCTGCTTACGCCGCCAAGTGGATAATCTTCGAGTTTTATAACAGAAATTATTTAAAGGAGATGTTCAGATAATGATAAGTATAATTACTCCTGTTTTTAATGATAGTAAGACCATAGGCCGAGCTGTCAGAAGCATTCTGGATCAGACCTATAAAGATTATGAAATTATAGTTGTCGATGACGGCTCAACTGATGACACCAAAATTGAGATAGAAAAATTCGGCGAAGATGTTAAATATATTTACCAGGAAAATTCCGGCCCTGCAGCTGCCAGAAACTTAGCTTTAAAGCACGCGAAAGGAGAGTGGATATCTTTTCTGGATGCAGATGATCAGTGGCTTCCCGAGAAGCTGGAAAAACAGATGGAACTTTTAAATAGTAACCCGGAATTAAGATGGTGCTGTACGAACAGATATCAGTCGGATGGTGAACGTAAAGCGGTTTTCGGAGATGAAAATAAGATAAAGGATGAATTGGGGGATAAGGATTATTTTGAAAATTATTTTGCTGCAGCGACTAAAGGTGCATGTCCGATTATCACAAGTTGTTTAACGATCCGAAAAGATATTTTCGATGAGCTCGGAGGGTTTAATGAGGAATATCTGCGAGGCCAGGATCAGGATATGTGGTGGCGGATCGCGCATTATTATCCTGCTATCGGTTTTATTCCTGAACCTCTGGTGGTCCGTTACCTAGGCGAAGAGAATCCGGTGACTCAGAAACGCAGAAGGGCTGAATGGAAGGGGACTATAAGAAGGCAATTAGTCGAGGAGCATTATAAACTTGCAAAGCAGAATAACAGCCTGGATGTTTTCAGGCCTTTTGCTTCGATGATGCTTTGTGAAAGTCTTTTGGCGATGGTTTTCGGAGGGTATAAAGCTCAAGCCCGTCAAACGATAAAACAGTTTCCTTCTTTGGTACCTTTTCACTGGAAGGCTGCGGTTTATGTTTCTACGGTTTTTCCCGGTGTGACTTCCTACCTCGGTTCCAAAGCCGTCAAGCTGGCCTGTTTGCTGGGTATTGACAAGAAGGTTACCCGACGGCATATAGATACTTCATAAAATTTTGATTTGACCTATTGGGAGTCACCGAGAATATTTTCTATTACTTTCTTCTGCTTGGGTGTAATCTTTTCCAGATATTTTTTATTCCCGTTAATATATTTTTGATTACGGATGAATTCATCTACCTTTTGAGAATTCGGCAGATCACAAAATGAACATATTCGATGCATGACTTCGACAGGTTCATCGATGAAATCTTCATAATCTATTTCCGTGTAGTCATTTTCATTTAACTGCTTTCTTTCCTCCCTGCATACTTTCATTATGGTACGGTATTGAATTGCAATAAGTGCCAGTTTACTTTGGCCGTACTGTTTCCATTCCTCTCTCCAGTTTTCGGGTAACCCTCCATCCCATCTCGGCAATTTACCTTCGCTTTTCGGTTTCCAGAAACCGAAATCCACAGAGGACATTATAACCGCAATAGGGTGACGTTTAATATGGACAAAAACGGCATCAGGAAATATGCTTTTTAAAAATGTCATCCTGGTTGGTCCGGTGATCTTTGCGGCAAATCTTTTTTTGCTCTGCCAGAACAGAATCTGCCTTACTGCTTTTTTAACTCTTTTTTTCTCTTTGTCACTTGCGGTTTTGTCTTTTAAGAAATCGAATTCGAATTTTTCACAAAGTAAGTCCCATTTCCAGTAACATTCAAAGGGGGTAGGCATTAAACGATTTAAAAATCCCTTGCCCTGATTGTATTGTTTTTTCTGTCCCCTTCTTTTGGAAAAGAAAGGAATATTGTATATCCTCGGCATTATGGAGACAAATCCGAACCAGGGCAGGAGTTTGTTGTAATTTGAAAGCCAGCCCAGATCCGGATGGACCGATAATGCCTCGAATATCATAGTACTGCCGGATCTGCCTGTTCCCACCATAAAAATCGGCCTGTTTATTTCCGGTTTTTTGTCCATTTGGTATTTATTCCTTTGCCTGATTTGAGTTTGCTTTGACAGCTTTATAACATTCAATATATTTTTCAGTGACAGTTTCCCAGTCGAATTCCTTTACTCTTTGCTTGTTGGCCCTACCCAGATTTCTTCTATCCTGTTCTGAATTGATCAGGTGAAGTAATTTGTTTTTTATCTGTTCTGAGTTTTGGGGTTTAACAAAGATACCGTTTTCAGCCAGTATTTCCTTGTGAGGAGGAATATCGGAAGCGATAACAGCACAGCCGGCTGACATTGCTTCAATAAGAGCGACAGGGAAGTTTTCGGCGGATGAAGGAAACACGAATATAGAGCTTTTATTGTATAGTTCGTAAAAGTCATTATTTTTTTTATCCAACCACCCGTAAAATTTAATCGGAGTTCTGGAATTTTCAGCAATTTTCTTCAGTTTGGGCAGGTAAGGCCCGTCACCTATTACATTTACTGTCCAGTCCAGTTCCGTATCTTTCAAAGCTTCGATCACGTATTGGAAGCCTTTTCTTTGGAGTATTCTGCTGCATAAAAGGATGCTTTTTTCTTTTTCGACAGTATCATCAAAGGCAGTGGTGTCTATGGCGTTCGGCACGACTTCGATATTGGCTTTCTGATAATGTGAAAGTATTAATTCTTTCAGAAAATTGCTTGGAGAGGTTAGCAAAGGTGCCCTTTTAACTAAGAATCTCCATGCCGGCTGAATGAATTTATGAATAAGTTTAAATCTGTCCGGATTATATCCCGGAATATCGCTTCCGTGACATGTTATTATAAATGGTATTTTTGTGATTTTGCTGACCATAAGTGCCAAGGGTGAACCGGGGATTATGAAATGACAGTGGATGATATCGTAGTTGTTTTTCCTGCATAAAGACAGTGTTTTGAAGATTGCTCCCGGTACATAAGTGGCTAGTTCGTGAAAGTAGCAAACATCCGGTTTTGCTCGAAGTGCGGGCGTCCTGTATATATTAAAGCCGTTTACAGTTTCAAAGCGGGGCGTATCTTTGTAATGCATAGTGACGACATCGACCTTGTGCCCCTTTTTTGCTAGGTGGCTGCAAAGCTCGAATGCTACCGGAGATGCACCTCCACCAACAGGGGGAAACTCATGATTTAACATCAAAATTTTCATTCTAATCTTTTTCTTTATGCTTAAGTTTGAAAACGAAATGATTGCCGAATCTTTTTGCCGGTTCGTAATTATTCATGACAAAATTTCTTAAGGGAGCCATGACTTCGTATCTGGCAGCTTCTGCTTCACTGACTTTTTCTTTCAGCGCTTTTTTGTAAGCATTATTATATTGTTGAACTGCCTGGGGCTTATTCGGCAAGAGCCCCTTTTGGGTTGTAGGCCATAATTCAAGTGGAGGTCTGTTCCATGGATAATGGGATTTATGAGTATCCACGATGAATTCCGGCGGCTGTTTTTTTAAGTCGGAAACCAGTTCATTTATATAAATTTGCAGTGCTTCAGGTGACTTCACATGCATTTCACTGGTAAAAGCTTTTATTGTCGGGCTGAGTCTCTGGGCGTAAACATAAATACCCGGGTACCATCCCCAAACAAAAATATTGTCATCTTTATCGGTATTTTTGCGGATGTATTCTGCTGCCTGTTCCCATCCTCCTTTTAGTCCTCTTTTCTTTTTCTGCCGGATCATTTTTATTTTCTGGACATATCCTCTTCTGGGTGAGCCGTAATCCGTGCCCGAATGCGGGCTTGTTTCTATTCCGAATACGATGTGCCAGCTCATGGCTGTCATTATAAATACAGCTATAATACCGCCGACAAACCATACTTTCTTATTTTGCGTCCTTTTAAAGGAGTTAGAATAAAGGGCGAAGGCGTAAGCTGAAAGCATAGCAGCCGATGCGTTGAGAGGTAAGTAATACTGCTCATAACTTCTTGGGCTTATCCAGACGAAAGCCATATCAAGTATCCACCATATTGCAAAGAGCAGAACGAATTTTTCGATGGCTTTTGTTTCGGATTTCAGTTTATTTGTAAGTTGGCCGATCCAGCGAATGATACGGATAAGGATCGAAATTATTGAAAGTGCTATGGGAAGGATTAAAAGGGTGTAGTAACGCATTACCCGTTCGAACTGTTTTGCAAATTCCGTCATTTTACGGGCATTGGAGATATATGAGCCGCCGATCTTACCCTCATCCTGATGTATGGGTAGCATATTCCATAAAAATTTATAAGGAAGTCTGAAGGCGTCGTGCCACCCGATAAGCCAGATATATACAGGTGCTGTAGAAACAGCGGCCCCTGCAAAAAGTAATCCGATATCTGTAAAAGTCTGTTTTACAGTCCGGTTTTTTAGAAAAGGCTGCATGATAGTAAATAAGCCGACCGCACCGATGGCGGACAAACCAGTTGGTTTAAACAAAGGCCCCCAGACGAGAAAAGCGCCGGTTAAAAAGGACCACCACCATCGTCCGTCGGCCTGTCTGTAGGTGTAGCAGCAGATTCCTATGATCATAAAGGCGATCATATACTGTTCCTTGACGTTGCCGAATTTCGCTATAAGGGGGGCTGATAAATACATACTTGCTATAAACACACAGAAAGCCGTTGCCAGCAGGCCAAAAAATTTACGGAGAGTTATGAACATAAACACCAGAGCAGCTGCCTGAAGAAGCATCTGGATGAGTTTCGGGCCGGTTTCGTTGAATCCGAAGATGGCCACTCCCAGCATATTAAGCAGAAGTGTTCCCATTCTTGCCCCGGGTTTTTCTTCGACTCCGAGTTTTGCACCTCTAAGTACATGTTCTGCGGAATAAACGAATCCACCGCTGTCATAAGCACCGGGAGAGTTAAATTCGATGTATTTTCCCAATGAAAACGGCAGGGCCACAAGAATGATAATGGCAAGATAAAGCAGGATTTTTGGTAGTTTCGATTTTTCCTTTGTTGGCGTTTTTTTATGGATACTGGGTTTGTGTTTTATTCTTCTTGGTCTTTTCATAAATTGGGTACCTGATCTTCGCTTTCTATAATATCTTTAATCACATATGTGGGTCTGTTCTGTGATTCATGGTATGTTCTGACCAGCATTTCCGCAAGAAGCCCCATTAGAATGAACTGAATTGCCATGCCGATGAGCAAAGTTGTAAGGAATAGTAAAGGGTTTCTGTTCATGCTCAAATGCTGTGGTGAGATAAATTTCTGATACAAGACAGTTGAACCGCTTAAAACTGCACCGATTGCGCTGAATATTCCCAGTCCGCCAAAGATATATATCGGTTTGGTTGAAAAAGAGCCCAAAAACTTTACTGTGATAAGATCTAGAATCACCTTGAAGGTTCTGTTAAGGCCGTATTTTGCCTGTCCGGCGACACGGGGACGATGATTTACCACTATTTCGCTTATCCTTGCTCCTCCCCAGCTCGCGATGGCCGGTATGAAACGATGCATTTCACCGTAAAGATTCGTCTGTTCAAGGATCTCCCTTCTGTATGCTTTAAGAGTGCATCCGAAGTCATGGAGTTTAACGCCTGTGATCTTAGATATCATAATGTTTGCAATCTTGGAGGGCAAAAGGCGGGTAATTGCATGGTCATGTCGCTTTTTTCTCCATCCGCTTACTACATCATAGCCTTCCTCGAGTTTTTCGACCATTTTAGGAATATCTGCAGGATCATTCTGAAGATCGGCGTCGAGTGCAATAATTATTTCTCCGTGAGCGTGGTCAAAGCCAGCGCTCAGGGCAGCGGTCTGGCCGAAATTCCTTCTGAAACGAATGAGCCTGAGTTTATTATCATTTTTCTGCAGTTTGCATAATATATCGAAGCTTTTGTCAGTGCTGCCGTCATCTACGAATATAAGTTCATACGAAAACTTGTCCTGCAGAGCATTTTTCAGCTCATCATATAAGGGGCGAATGTTGTCCTGTTCGTTCAATAAAGGAACGACTATTGACAATCTCGGTCCTTTCTTGGCCATATAAACTCCGTTAAAATATATTACTCAGTTTTTCGTTAAAGCTTACAATAATTTATATCGACAGATATTTAAATATGCGTAGTAATTTTTTTAAATCGGGCGATATATGCCGTAAATTAATAAAATACATAGTTTTAACGAAAATTTCCAATATTTGTTTGTAAGATGTGATTTTTCTTTAAGATTAAAATGAACCGAGTGATTTAATATTCATAGGACTAATACAGGTTAAAAAATCTTGATTCAGAAGCTCATTTTACGTAAAATTGTAAATTTAGCTATTTGTCTTTGATCGGAGAAAAGATATGGATAAGAAGTATGCTTGTATTTCACTTATAATTTTACTGCTTTCAGGTTTTGGGCTGGTATTTAATGAAAGTGTATTTGCATCACAATCTCCACCTGAGAAAAATAAGGATATCAAATTTGCCGGCAAAGAAGACGTTGCGACAGAAAAAGCTCAGATTGAATTTCAGGAAGTAGTTCATGATTTCGGCGAGGTATCTCCAAAGTCCTGGCAGGTCTGCGGGTTCAAATTTAAGAATACAGGTGAAGGAACCTTGAAAATAAAGAGAGTCACCAAAACCTGCGGGTGCACGCCTTTCAGTCTGGATAAGAAAGAATATAAACCGGGTGAAGAAGGCAAAATCAAAGTAAAATATCACGCAGGAAGTCATGGGGGAATTACGAATAAGCATCTTTATGTCTTTTCTAACGATCCTGAGAACAAACGGGTTAAACTGACCATCAGAGCGGAGATAGTTCCCAAGGTGACCAAAGAGCCGGATATTCTGAAGCTTTCCCTGAACAAGGAAAATGCGGGCTGTCCTCCGATAACCCTGAAAGCCAAGGACGACAGGAAATTTGCCATTAAAAGTTTTAATTCGACCAATGATGTCATCAGTTACGATTTTGACCCTGATAAAATAGCTACCGAATTCGTTTTTACTCCCGAAGTCGATAAGGGCAAATTAGCGAGTCAGCTTATGGGCTGGGTGACCATTAAATTGACACATCCCGAATGCAAGGAAATAAAACTTCATTACGAAGCCCTTGCAAGATATGACACTCAACCAAGCAGGATAAATCTATTTGGAGTTGAGGCCGGTAAGCCGGTTGATAAGGATCTCTGGGTTTTGAATAATTATGATGAGGATTTTTCTATAGAATCAGTGAATTCTGAAAATGATAATATAACGGTTGAGGACAAAGAAAAAATTGACAAGAGATACAAACTCAAGTTGAAGATCGTACCGCCTGAGCACGATGAAAAGACGAGGTATTTTAGGGATGTTCTGACCATCAAAATGAATGACGGAAGCAAGGTTGAAATTACCTGTAACGGCTTTTACTCCCGGACTTAAAAAGTAATAGAATTTTAAAATATAAGGCACCTGTTTTAAAGCGGGTGCTTTTTTAATTGCATACAGAGATGGGTAAGAAATTTGAACAAGAGGGATTTCAGAACCGTAAAAACCGGCATGTTTAAGGGTAAAAAACAAAATTTTCATAAATTTTATTAAATAATTTACAAAAAACCGATTAGTTTAACGGAACAAATAACATCTTCGGATGTCAGAGATAAGTGAGTTCACGGAGAATTATATGATAAGGATAATACAAATATGTTCGGCAGCAGCTGTCTTGGTGGCGGTTCTTGTATTGGCAATGCCTTTTTTTGCCGGTGATATGGGTTTTGAGAATGCCGATAAGATCCTTTCTACCCCTACAGCGATAGAATCCTTTCAGAAATCGAACAAAAATGCCCGGAACATAAAAGATGAGAAGGGCTCACCCATGACAAAACAGGCTGAGAAGTTTGCCTTGTTCCTTGATCCTCCTGAACCCAAGAGGACTACGAAGCCTCCTCAAAACCGGCCTTCTAGAAACACCACACCCAGCAGGCCGGCTCCGAAGAATGTATCAGCCAGTTTCAGGCTCCTGGGTACCAGTTATTTAGAAGGCAATCAGGAAAAGTCTTTCGCTTTAATAGATAAGCCCGGCGAGGGTATGAGATGGGTCAAGAAAGGCGACAGCATTGGCCATCTGGTTGTTGAAGAAATCAAGGCCGGGGTATTGAAATTAAATGACGGCCAGAATGTCAGAGATATGCAGGTGGAAAAGCAAGAAACTACGAACCTTGTGAGAAATTATTATCCGCCGGGAAAGGAAGTTCCAAAGGAGCTTTATGAAAGAAAGACGTTTGAGCTCGGCGGTTTAAAAGAAACCGGCAATAATACCCCTCAGAATCAGCAAAACAGCAGGAATTTAAGGATAAGCACTCCGGACAGAAGGATTCCAACTACTGGAAACCGCGGGCAATCTCAGGATCGAAGAGAGCGGGGTAGACCGGTACCTACTACACCTCAAAATAATCCGAGTAATAATATGACTGATGATGAAAGAAAAGCAGATGTGCTTAACGCTATAAAGAAACAGTTGGGTGAAATGAATAAATCTGGCGACAATAATGATAAGTTCGGAGGTCTGATAGATAAATTAGAGAGTAAAGACAGCAAGGGTAATTCCGATCCATCTTCATCGAAATCGACAGATAAAGAATCTTCGGATGATTCAAATAAAAGCCAAAGACGTGTAAGGCGCTCAGTTCGTTGATAAAATCTTTTCTGTTTCGAGAAAATTCTCACAATTCTTAGAAATCCGGGAACTTTCAGGTGAACGGATTGTCTTAAGAAATTAAAGGTTTTAAAGGAATAAGCTTATGTTTCTGATTTATAAAGATTTTTTGGAAGAGAGGCGGAAAAAAACGGCTTAATTACAATAGTTTTTGGGCTGATTGTCCGATAAGAATTAAAGCTGTATGCTTAAAAATACGGAATTTTTCTATTTATAGTTTTTTGGAGTAGGAAATGGAGAACCTGAAGCTGGGTTGGATAAAGAGTAATTGGAAAGGAATTTTTATATTATCCATCCTGACTGTTATCATATTTAATGCGAGTTTATCAGGCGATAATGCCGGTGATGATAAGTTAAGCAGATATGCCGTTTTTAATCTTAAAAAGATAGATACCAATAAGGCAAAGGATTTTCTTTTGCAGATCGGTGTAGAGAACATATCGGAACTTCCCAAGCCGAATACCATTCTGGTAACAGCGGAACCGGCTGATCTTCTGCGTGCAAAAAGTTTGTTGAAACTGATCGATTCTGAAAAGAATTACGGTATCAGAAAGATTAAAGGTGTTGAAAATATTAAGGATATTCCCCGCCCTGAGGTTTTGACGGATTTCTTCGATGATATAGAATTCGGGACTTTTTTCGACAGGCCGGTAGCTGACGTCGATTCTGCGATAGTGGACAAATTCGGGGACGATATAATAATTGTAGCCCCGGAGAATTCGGTAAGCCTGGTCTCGGATAAAGTTATGGAGCTTATGAGTTCCGAAGGCAAGGCCAAGAAAGAGATGGAAAAGCTGGAAAAACAAGCCGCTGAGCAAAAAAAGGTAGAAAAACCTCAGACAGAGGAAAAAATAGAAAAAGAAACAAAACTTCAAGAAAAGCAAAAGGCAGATAAGAAGCAGCCCGAAAAAGAAGTTGAAGAATTCGCACCAAAATCTAAGGGGCAGGAGGATGATGTCCTCGATATCCTGCTTCAGGAAATGAAAGAGGCGGAAGAAGAGCTTAAAAAAACCGAGAAAAAACCTGAAATAACAAAACTTGAGCCTGAAGAGGAAAGGGTTATCGAGGATTTCGAAGACAAAGCAGCAGAACCCAATAAGACAGAACAAAAAGAAGTTGCGAAAAAACCGGAGGTTGAAAGACAGCTTGAGATAGAGGAAGCCAAAAAGAAAATCGAGCTGGAAAAGGCTGAAGTTGAAAAAGAGCCGGAGACCGCAAAAGAGGGAAGATACGAGGTCTTAAAGGAAGATGAAGATGAGCTTGTTACCCCGTTGTGGAAGATAGAGGAAAGCAAGGTCGATCTTAAAAAGGGAAGGATAGTTTTCGGGCCTAATAAACCGGCTGAAAAGAAGGAGCCGCGCGATTACGGGCCAGAAAAATTTGAGCTGGAAGACGGTACCCTTGATCTTGCATTGCCTGAGAAATTACGGATCGAAGATCTGCTCGGCCTGGTTGGCCAGTATCTGAATCTTGATTACATGTACGATCCGACGGTGGTTAAGGGTGAGGTAGCACTGAAATTGCGTGGGCCTATAAAGGTTAAGGACCTGTATCCGCTTCTTGAATCAGTGCTTAAGTTCAAGGGTTATGTGATGTCCAGAAAGGGCAACCTGGTTACGATCGTGCCGAAAGAGGAGGTTTTCCAGATCGATCCTGAACTTATCAAAGACCATGAGGAACTCGAGGTGGGCGATGTCATGGTTACCAGGGTTTATCATCTTGATTACGTTGATACCGGCGATGCCAGGAATTTGCTCGAAGGTATGCAGTTGGGAACGGAAATAAATGAAATACCTGAAAAGAAGACTATCATAGTTACCGAATATGCTTACCGTATGAAGAGGGTTGAGGAGCTTTTGAATCTGATAGACAAGCCGGGCAAGAAAAAGGAATTCCGTTTCAGGCAGCTTCAGTACACCATGGCGGAAAATATGGCCCCGAAATTAGAGGAGCTTGCAAGGAACTTGGAAGAGATAAGCATAACGGTTGCAGAACCCGATAAAGAAGAGCCGAAAACTGCCCGCGAAAGGGCGGCAGAGGCAAGGAAAAGACGTTCACAGCGAGGCAGACCTCAGCCCGACCAGCAGCAGGAAGCGGAAAAGGCAGGCAGGGGCGTTTATCTGGATTATGATGAGAGAACCAATATGGTCCTCATGATAGGACTGCAAGAGGACCTGGATGTGGTGGAAAGGCTGATAGATACACTTGATGTCAAGAAGCTTGATCTGCGGGTTCTGAGGTCTTATGAAATACAGAATGTGGGTGCAGATGAGGTAGTCGATAAGCTGGCAGAGCTTGGGATAATAAGCGAGGGAACTGACCGTGAAATGGATTATGATCGAAGCAGGAGCAGATCGACAAGGCAGAGGCGCTCGCCGAGGGATCGGCCTGAGCAGACAGCTGCTGCACAGACAACAGGAGAAGAATATGAAACGCCATTAACAGAAGAGCCGGATGTAGTAATAATCGAATCGACCAATTCGCTTTTAGTTAATGCAACTGCCGAACAACATGCCCAGATTGCGACTATAGTAGCATATGTGGATTCAGAGCCCTTGGAAGAGTCTATACCATATGTAGTATATCCATTGGAAAATCAAGACCCCGAGGAACTGGCTGGAGTACTTACTGATTTAATAAAGGAAACCGTAAGTGAACAGCAGGAAAAGGATAAAGACCAGAAGGTTGTGAGAACTACCAAAACAATGGAAAGCAGGACAGAAGAAGATATAGTTATTGTACCTGATCCTATGACATATTCCCTGATAGTTTATGCCAATAAAAAGAACCAGCAGTGGATAAGTTCTTTGATAACGCAATTGGATGAATACAGGCCGCAGGTACTTCTGGATGTTACCCTTGTCGAGATAACTAAAGACGATCTGTTTAAATCAGATATTGATTTATTAACTAAGAGCTACGGGGGTAGAACCGGTACTTTAGGGCAGCTTAATAGTCAGGAATTTAGTACAAGCAGGTTAATGGATGCGAAATCCGGTTTAGGTGGTAGTAATGAAGATCCTGAATATCTGACAGTATTTTTAAACAGTTCAAAAACACAGATCTTACTTGATCTTGTTGAAAGAAAGAGTTATGGGCGGATTATGTCCAGACCCAAATTGCTTGTAAATGATAACCAGGAAGGTGAAATTAAAACTCAGAATACAATATCGGTTGCGCAAGTCAGTAGTGATACGCAAATACCAGAGCAGGGAAGTGCTATAACCAGTACTGATGTTAGTTTTAATGATTATGAATCCGGTGTTACATTAAAAATAAAGCCGCACATAAGTAAAGGAGATATGCTGCGATTGGAGATCGAATTGAACAGAACAGATTTTGAACTTCAAGAAAACGTTGAAATTACAACAGCCGAAGGAAAACAGGAATTTCCTTCTCCTCCAAACCGCTTATCAACCGATGTTACAACTGTTGGAACAATTCCAGACAAACAAACAATAATTTTAGGCGGATTGGAAACAATTGATCAAGATAAAGGGCATTCTAAAGTTCCTATTTTAGGAGATATCCCTTTGATTGGGGGTTTGTTCAGAACTATTAGTAACAGTGATAATCAGAGCAGATTATATGTATTTGTAAGAGCGAGTATTATTCGTCCAGGTGATCAAATCGAAGGGATTGAAGACATTAAAGATGTTTCAAACAAGAATAGAAAAGCATTTGAAGATCTGGAAGGCAGTTTCCAGCAAATGGAAGACTGGCCTGGTGTTGAGCCGGAGCCGATGGATCCTGTTAATGTTTTAGAGAAAGATTTTGATTATCAGAAATAAAATATGAAAGATTTGTTGATACAAACTGCTAAGCGGACAGGGATAGTGAACGCTGAGCAGCTTGCAGATTACCTTGAAAGTAATGACGGACAGGGAAGGCTAGATGATGTATTGCTTCGCTGTCCTTTTTTTACCGAGGAAGCTGTTTTGAAGCTGTTCGCGGAGGTGCTGGGCCTTGAGTTCGTGGAAGATATCTCGGTAGACAGCGTGCCGTCTGAGTTTGTGGAGAATGTGCCTGCAAATTATGCGCAGAATCATTATCTTATCGGAGTTCAGGAAGGCGAAGATGGCAGTGATAACGGTTCGCTGAAAGTGCTGCTTTCTCATCCGCTGGATACCAACGGCCTGGATAATGTTTCCAAGATGACCAAAATGCCTGTCAAGGCCGCTATCTGTACCAAGACCAATATCACCTCGGCGATCGACAATGCCTATGAGCAGAGATCGACGGTGATCGAGGAGGTTGCAGAGGAGCTCGATTCGCAGAACTTAGATGAACTGGCAGATGAGGTTTCCAGCTCAAATGACCTGTTGGATGTGGTCAACAGGCCCCCGGTTATCAGGCTGGTAAACGACGTGCTTTTCCGTGCCCTTCAGATGCGGGCAAGTGATATTCATATCCATCCCTTCGAGACCAAGATACAGGTCAGGTACAGGGTGGACGGGATATTGTATGATGCATTGAGTCTGAACAAGAACACGCTGCCCCTGATAGTGTCACGTATTAAAGTCATGGCTGGAATGGACATAGCTGAAAGAAGGATGCCGCAGGACGGCAGATGTACGGTAAGGGTCGGACAGAGAGAAGTTGATCTCCGTGTCAGTACGGTGCCGACAAGCTACGGCGAAAGGAGCGTTCTGAGGCTTCTTGATAAAAGTACCGCACTTCTGGGTCTTAACGAGCTTGGGATGGTCAAAGAGGACCTTGTCAAGTTCGATTCGATAATAAAGAGGACGCACGGCGTGATATTCGTTACCGGCCCGACAGGAAGCGGTAAGAGTACGACACTTTATGCCTGCCTTCAGAGGATAAGCTCGACGGAAAAGAATATTATGACCATTGAGGACCCGATCGAGTATCAGCTTGAGGGCATCAGCCAGATGCAGGTTGCCAGCAAGAAGGGAGTGACGTTTGTAAACGCGTTAAGGCATGTTTTAAGGCAGGACCCGGATGTGATAATGGTTGGTGAGGTTCGTGACGAGGAGACTGCAAGAATGGCGATACAATCATCACTTACGGGTCACCTTGTATTCAGTACGCTTCATACCAACGATGCTGCAGGTGCGGTGAGCAGGCTTCTTGATTTCGGGGTGGAGCCTTACCTGGTAAGTTCTTCACTTATAGGCGTTATGGCACAGAGGCTTGTCAGGCGGATATGCCCTCATTGTAAACAGCCCTATGAGCCGACACCTCATGAACTGCGGGCGATCGGGATCATGGAAGATGAGATTGCAGGAGGCAAACTGCCGGAATTTTACATGGGTTCCGGTTGTGAGAAGTGTTTCCAGACAGGTTATAAAGGCAGGATGGGCGTTTACGAGCTCATGCTGATAAATGAAGATATTCAGAATATGATCTATAAGCGCGAAACCGCCGGTGCCGTTAAGAGAAAGGCCCTTGATTCGGGAATGCAGACTTTGAGAATGGACGGTGTCAGGAAGGTTCTCGCAGGTAAGACGACAATTGCCGAAGTTCTTAGAGTTACCCAGGCAGATGTTATATAAGGAAGATTTCCATGCCGAAGTATCAATACACAGCTATATCGGGGGACGGCAAAAAGATCAAAGGTGCGATTAGCGCCGAGAATGCCTACGCTGCACGTAAGCAGCTGAGGATGAGGGGGATCCACGCCACCGGTGTAAAGGAGATAAGGTACGATGAGGAAAAGCGTACACTTTTATCCATATTCAAGAGAAGCAATAAGAACCAGCTGATAAATTTTACCAAGGAAATGTCCACGCTTTTGAATTCGGGCATTAAGCTTACCGAGGCTATCGGTGTGCTTGCCGCCCAGGTTTCGGATGCTAAATTCAAGAGTGCTCTCAATGATATTCGTGACAGGGTTATAGCGGGGGAATCTTTTACCGATACCCTGAAGGATTACGGCGATTATTTCGACATTATTTATATCAGTATGATAAGGGTGGGGGAAGTTACAGGTAATCTTGGTGACGTATTTTCCACGCTTGCCAATTTCATGGACAAAAGGCAGAAGGTGGAAAAGAAGATCATAACTTCGATGATCTACCCGATAATTCTTATAATATTCTGCATAGGCGTGGTTCTGTTTCTGACGGCAACGGTTATCCCTCAGGTTGCCAACCAGCTGATCCGTTCCGGCAAAGAGCTGCCGACTATAACAAAGGTTTTCATGAGCATAAGTAATACGGTCACCAGCTGGTGGGTGTTCTTGGTGGCAGCGGTGCTGATCGGGATCGTCTGGGGAATAAAGAGACTTTTAAAAACCGATAAAGGGGCTTATATCCGGGATAAGCTGGTATTGAAACTGCCCCTTTTCGGGTCTTTGATAAGGCAGAGAGTGGTAGCAAGGTTCGCTTCGACATTATCGACTCTTTTAGGTGCCGGTTTATCGATGGCGGATTCCTTGAAGGTGGTTTCGGAGGTTACCGGAAATCGGCTTATGACCGATGCGATAAACCGGGCAAGGGAACGAATAATGGCTGGTTCGGATATCGCAGCACCATTGAGAGAAAGTGGTGTGATTGACCCGACTATAGCCCATATGGTCTCTGTAGGGGAAAAAAGTGGTGAACTTGAGTTCATGTTGCGCAATATAAGTAACAGTCTGGAAGAGCAGACGGATACAATGGTAGAAAGGCTCAGCGTGGCTATAGAGCCTTTAGTAATAGTTTTTATGACATTTATGGTCGGTCTGATAGCCTACGCGACCATTTTGCCTATTTTAGAACTTTCTTCAGGTAATTTTTAATTTGGACAGGAGTTTTCAATGAAACAAAGAAAATACAGAAAATTGAACCGCAAGGGTTTTACGTTAATGGAACTTATGGCGGTGCTGATCATTATCGGGCTGCTCGTTACGCTCGTGGGTACTAAGGTTGCACCTATGATCGATAAGGGCAGAGTCACCAGTACCAAGGCCAATTTGAAGAAGCTACATTCAGCGGTTAATCAGTTTTATATGGATACGGGCAGGTATCCCGATGAGGGTGAAGGACTTACGGTTCTGATAGAACCGCCCAGTGATGTTACCAGTTATCTGCCGGGCGGCTATCTTGAAACCACGGATCTGCCTGTTGACGGCTGGGACAACGAGTTTGTTTATCAAAGGTACCCGGAAAGCGGCCATGAATTTGTGATAATAAGCTTTGGCGCCGACGGGGAAGAAGGCGGCGAGGGAAAAAATGCCGACCTTTACAGTACAGATGCAAAATAATCGATTTAAAACCTGTATTTTTTTTGGCCGTGAGCAGGGCTTCGTTCTGGCTGAGATGCTTGCGGTGATCACGATACTGGGATTGATGGTCGGAATGGCGATGGTAAGCCAGTTCGGCTTGTTGACCAGGAGCCGGTTTAAGTCGCAGGTTCAGGATTTTATTTCCACTATGGAGATGGCGGCACGCTCGGCGGCTGAAAACGGCAAAAGATATGAAGTGGTTATCGATATATCTGCACAGGAGTATTTTTTAAGGGAGATAACCGACGGCGAGCTTTTTGAGATTTATGAAGATCAGATAATAGAGGAAAGGGAGTTCAGCAATGACTGCCGGGTGATGTATGTGAAATTCGATGATGGTGTGGGTACGGATGCCAACCATCAGCAGGCCAAATTCAGGGTCGGGCCTTTCGGCTGGCAGTATGGAGGTAAGGTGGTTTTTATGGATGCCAATGAAAATTTTTATTCTGTGCTGGTCAATAGGATAAGCAGGATCATAGAGTTAAGAGATGGTGACGTAGAGTTATTGATGCCGAGGACTGAAGGTGAGCTTTAAAAAATTTAAAGACAATTTGTTTCGCAGACAAAGGCGAGGATTCAGCCTTATCGAAGCAGGTGTATCTGTTGTATTGCTCGGAATCATAAGCTCGTCGATACTTATAGTGCTTGACAGGAACATGGCGGTTGCTACCGAGTCGACATTGAAGATGGAGGCATTCTGGGTCGCCAGAGAGAACCTGGAGGAGATACTGGCTCAGAAGACCGTGACGGAAGATGTAGAATACGGAACGAGTGAAAAAAACGATCTTATTCAGTGGACGAAAAGAGTTGAGCCTTTTTATGAGGATGCTACGGGGGAAATGTGGCTGAAGGCTGTGAGTATTGCCGAATTTTACAATACAGACGGAGAGCTCGAGGAGGTAAAGCTGGAAAAGTGGCTTTCTCCGTTGTCTGATAAGCAGTTGGAGGTCCTTGCAAAGAGAAAGGATATCGAGGTCTGGGAGCTTGAGCAGCAGCTTCAGCAGGGTGAATACAACGCCGGGGATGAGTTCGATGATTTGCCCGGCGATGATATGCCTTCGGACAGGCCTGATGGTACAGAAATGGATAATCCTTCTGACAGGCAGCAGCCTGACCGGAGGTCTGACAGGCCTGAAATACCCTATAATCCTGATGGGACAATTAACTGGGAAGAATTATTTAAAAGACTAAAATAGAGTTTAAAATGCTGTTAACTTCAGAAAAAAGTCGTTTAAAAGGGTTCACGCTGGCAGAGATACTGGCGACACTTGTAGTCGGTGCAATGGTGCTGGTTGCAGTTATCGGTATTTATAACCGTGCCAGGGCATCTGCAAACCGGACGATGGAAGTGATCGATAATTTTCTTTATCCCGGTGAGGTTCTGCAGAAAATATCGGAGGATATTGAAAAGGTTTTGAAAAGACAGGACCAGCTGACTTATCTGCGGGTAAGTAACGGTTTTGACCGCAGTTATCCCACTGCCCGGCTGGAGATCGGAAGGTCGATACTGGATAACGAGAACAAGAAGCAGGATTATGAGAACGTGGTCTGGCAGGCTGCCTATAATTTCGACAGCAGGAAGGCAGGTCTTGTTCTTTACAGAAGTCACCTGGGAATGTTTTTCGAAGACAGACTTCTAGGCCAGACGAAAGAGGAGTGGGAGAAAGGATTGTATATACCCGTCTGCGAGGGAGTGACTTTTTTTGAGATAACGGCGATAGATGAGGGAGAAGAGTTGACCACTTGGGAAGAGGATGGTTTGCCGACTGCTTTAAGGATTAAATTATCTTTCGCCCAGCCCGAAGAGACTATTACCGGGTCGATGGAAGTATTCGAGGAAGATATTTATCAGAGGACAATACTTATAGACAAGGACCGGGAGTATAAATTCGAGATCCAGGATGTTAATAAACCCGATGAGATGATAGAAGACCAGGAAGAACAGGAACAAGAGGAATCAGAATCCGACGAACCGGGACAACAAGAACAAACCGATACATCAGGTGATGAAGCCGAATCAGATCAAAGGACTGAAAACCGAAGAGAAGGACCGGGTTCGAGTAAGAAAGGCGATGAAGAACGCAGGACAAGATGAGAAAATGTTTGAAACAATTCGAAAACCGACGAAGGGGTATGATGCTTGTAACCACTATGATCTTGCTGGTGGTGATGACGACCCTCGGTTATATGGTTTCAAGCAAGGTGCTCTCTTTAAGACACAGGAACAATTATCTTATCGATTATCAGAGGGCCTGCTATGCCAGGGATTCTGCGAGAAGATTTATGACAGAGAACATGGAACTTATAGATATTAATGCGGTTATAAGGGTAAATGAGCCTGATTTTTCCGATGTTTTTGCATTAAGCGAGGAGCAGTATCAGGGTCTTTTGAAGTCCTGGGGTATGGAGCCGGATCTGGATTCGGATAGATATGATGAATTTACGGACATGAACGACCCGAACGGGCAATACGGCATGGATTCAAATTTGCCAGGGTTTTCAGACGAAATGGGGATTGGTGGTTACGATGATATGTACGGAATGGATCCAAATCAGCCCGTTTCCGAAGGGGACGTAAATTCTGTTAGTCTTGCTGATCTAATGGCAGCTTACGGTGAAGATGAGCAAGAGGAAGTCGGTGTAAGAGGCCCTTACGGTGCCAAGTGGCCGTTGGCTGTCGAGCCGATTATACTTGAAATAGGTGATGCCGAAGTTACGATCGAGATACATGATGAAAATGCCAAGTATCCTTTGACCTGGCTGCTGATGAAAAACGATGAGATTGAAAGAGAGATTCTATACAGTTTTCGGATATTCTGTGACTGGATGGGTATAACGGAAGGGGAGGCCGAAGAAATATTGGAGCAATTATATTATATAGATTCCATAAAGGAGTACAAAAACGAATATAAACCGATCACTGTAGGCAGCATCAACCGTGGTAAAAATAAATCCGGCAAAAAGAACATAGGAAGAAGGACCAAACCCAATGCCTTGAGGCTGAGTGCTAATGACCAGCTTGCTGCTTTTGTGGAATTGTTGCACAGTCCGGCCCTTGACAGAGAGATACTTTCAAGGTCCACGATTGAATCAGAATCGCGGGATGAGTCGGCACTTAAGTATATAAGCATGTGGGGGACTGAGAAGGTAAATATAAACAGTGCTCCCCGCCATGTTTTGGAGGCGGCTTTTGCGTTCGGCGGTTATGAAGTTAAGATAGCAGATGAGATCATAGAATGGCGAAAGACCGAGCCGTTCGAGGATATCGGAGATCTGAAGAAAAAACTTTTCAGATATAATACTTCGATAGAGAAGTCAGAGCCTTTCATTACAACATCCAGTGACGTATTTACCATAAGGGTCAAGGCTAACTGCGGAGTTGCGGTAAGTGAATCAGTAGTGGGAATAAAAAAGACGAAGTCCAAAGTTGTTAAAATTGCGAAGATATCCGGCTAAAGGCCGATACAGGAGAATAACATGGAACATAGTAAATATTTAGGATTATATTTCAGAGAGAACTCGGTGACGGGTGTTTGTCTGGATGCTGAAAAAAAGAGCCGGCCGGTGGTTGATATTTTCACCGCAAGGGTAGAAACTGACTCCGAGGATAAACTCAGGGAAATGGCCGAACTGATAAAAAGAAATTGTGAGGAAAAGGAGTTTGCACCCGAGGAAGTAACAGTTGCCATTGACAACGTCTTTTTTATGCAGCATGACGTTCACACACCTTTTACGGAGACAAAGAGGATTAATCAGACGATACGTTTCGATACCGAGGAGGCCCTTGCCTCAGATGTAAACGATATGGCACTTGCATACAAGATAAATACCAGTGACGAAAGCGGTTCTGACCTGACGGTTTTTACCGTTAAGAAGGATTTTATGTCAGAATTGATAAAATCCTTGCAGTCCCAGGGATTCGATCCGTCGTCGATAGAGCCGGACATCGTTTGCCTTTCCAGGTCATTTAAGAGCAATTTTGAAAAACTTGAAGAAGAGAATTATCTTTTTGCCGCATTTTCTAATGACAGAGGGTTTTTCATAGCACATGACAACGAAAATTACGATCTGATTCTGAGGACATTTTTGATCCCCGCTCAGGACGATCGGACCAGCATATTGCGAAGAGAGTTTCCGTTGACACTTGCTCTACATGATGAAGATGAGAAGATCAATTCTATCAAAGTGATCGATGAAACCGGGCAAGTTAATGTTGAAGAACTGCAGGTTGCTTTCGGGGTCAAGGTCAGTTTTGTAGAAGCAGGTGACATGATAGACAATGACCTTGGCAGAAATGGTGCGGTGAGTACCCTCATCGCTAACGGAGCAGCCCGCAGGTATTCAGAGGACAGGAAAAGTCTTAATTTCAGAAATGACTTTATGCCTTATATGGGCAGAAGGCTCCAGATCGAGAGGTCTTTGAAGATTTTAGGTGTGGCTCTTACGATACTTTTCATCTCTCTGGGAGGATATCTGACGGCGGACTGGTTCAAAAAATATCAGCCTTACAGGAAACTGCACAATAAGTTTTCTCAGGAATATTCGAGCGTGATGCTTGGCAAGAGTTTTCCCGACAGGCTCAGCCCGGTGACCAAGCTCAAAAGCGAGTACCGCAGAATAAAGAATATCAAGAGCGGCCAGTTAAGTGCGACAGGAGAGAAATCCGTCGGAGCGAAATTTACACTGCTGATGGATGCCTTCAATAAAGTGGCAAAATCTACAGATTTGAATATTCATTCGGTTTCCATAACCTCGAAAGTGATCAGTATCAGCGGCGATACTAATAACAGGCGGAGTTCTATTAAATTCTTCGATGTTCTGGAGGCGGTGAATTTTAATATTGTAAAAAAAGACCTGGAAACAGAAGGGGGAAGAGATAATTTCAGAATAGATGTTAAGACTTCAAGGCGGTAAGTTATGGATATAAAAGAAGAACTCAAAAACCCGATTATATATTTTATAGCGGTACCATTGCTGATAGGTTTATGGCCTTTGATGATGTGGTCAGTTTATATTCCGGATGTAGAAAATGAGTGGAAGGACCTTAACCAGGATTATTTGGAAGGCCACGATATAATGCGTGAAATTCTGGTGCTTGACCCGGAAAGGGTTGATCTTGCAAAGGCAAAGAAAAATGCAAATAAATTCGATTACGCAAAAGTGGTAGCTGATATTGCAGGTTCCTGCGGCATAACGGCATCACAGTACAGTTTGCGGGCGGGTCTTGTAAATACATCAGGCAGGCAAAAATTTCGTGATGCTACGGTCAATCTAAAGGGTATACCCATAGAAAAAATAGCTAAGTTCTTTTCTAACATGCAGTTACGATGGACGAATCTGCAGTGTGTAAGTCTCAAACTTAATAAAAAGAAGGGTCTGCCGAATTCATGGGATGCAGATTTTGATTTCAAGTATTATTATTAATCTAAAAACCGGGATTTTATTGGAATGTTAAGAAAATATTAAATATATGACACTATATGTTGTATATTGCTCCGGTTACCTATTTTAACTGAGTTATCCAAACCCAATTACTTTCGTATGTTTAAAAAGAATCGGCTTCAGAGGCTTTGTAAGTGTCATATTGTCCCTTCCTTTTATAATTTCAACTTTAAAAAATGAAGGAATATTTTGCAAAGTTTTTTAAAGTTTTGAATAAATGGATGTCGATAACAACATTGTAATGAGTGATGGGCCTTGCAATGGAGTAGCATGGCATACAACATATAGTAGGTAGTAGCATTTGTGCAAAGGATGGATGAATTTGCAGCAAATGGAATATAAAAAGGTGAGCGAGATGTCAGATTCTTTAAAAAAAGAACAACCTGTAAACCAGGATAAAATTCAAGAGCAGGATGAAGTAATGGAGCAGATACTGGATAACATAAATTCAACCCCAATAGGAAAGGTGCTGAAAAACATCGCTTCTCTTCCAGAGGTGCGTAAGGATAAGGTTCTGGGAGTAAGAGAGCGTCTGAACAAGGGTGATTATGATCTCAACGGGCGTTTAGACCAGGCTCTTGATAAGGTTTTGGAAGACCTTACCGGTTAATTTTAAAAATTTTCCAACAAAAAAAGGTTGACTTTGAAAATTCAAAGCCAACCTTTCTTTTTTTAAGTATTGATTCAGACGATCTCAGGAATATCCTCGTCTTCATCGTATCCGGAATCATCCGAATCTTCATCTTCATCATATGCAGATGGTTTGTAATCCGGTTGCTGAGACTTATCAATTTCTTCTTCATAAGCCTCGATCACAGCATCCTGTATTTTTTGTCTGCATTCTGAGTTGATGGGATGTGCGATGTCAGCATGGAGTTTCATTCTGCCTTTTGAGTCTCTTTTGGCCCTGTCTTCGGGCAAACGAGCACCGCAGTTGTTGCAGAATTTAGCTCTCAAGTGATTCTTGCCACCGCATTTTTCACAATGATCACTCATTTTACGTGAAGGCATTGCAACGAAGAAACCATTGGAACCTTCGATGATCTTGATATCACGGACAACGAATTCATCGTCCATTGTGACAGAGCAAAAAGCCTTCAGTCTTTCATCTTTGTTGTTCATCAACTTAATTCTTACTTCAGTAATTTCCATTTTCGTGCCGCACTAAATAGTTTACCATCTATTGTTGCGTACAATAACGCTTTCGCAACCCAATAATCCATTAACTTTATTCTGCCATTTTAAGGCTTTATCCTTATGTTGAGTCAGACAGTATAAAGCTGACCCACTGCCACTCAAGCATAAAGGTTTAACACCCTGTTTTTCAAGCTTTTCTTTCAATTCTTTTATTTTTTCGAATTGTTCAAAACAGCTTTCTGAAAGCATGTTAGGATATAATTCGGCAATTTCAAAAATTTTATTCATTTTTAAAAGATCATCAGTTTTAGATTTTAAATTATTGTAAAGTTTTTTATTGTGCCTATAACCATTATAAACCTTTTTAGTAGAAACATTAACATCTGGCAACACCAAGAGTGCAAAAAAATCCAATTTTTTTGGGAATTTTTTTATTTTTTCGCCTCTTCCGGTGCATATTGCCGCGGGACCGTTTAGAAAAAACGGTACATCACTGCCAAGACGGGCAGCCGATTCATACAATTTCTTTTTACTCATTTTCAGGCTTAAAAGTTCATTCAGGCCAATAAGAGTTGCAGCTGCATCACTGCTTGCAGAACCCAAGCCGGTACCTGCAGGTATATTCTTGTAAAGTTCTATTTCTAAATTCGGCTCTATGTTCGCTTTTTCGCAGAGCAAGCGGCATGCTTTAAGAACGAGGTTATCTTCGCCTTCCGGTGCCCAGTGAGGGCCTTTGCAGTGAAGCTTTATGCCCTTCTGTTGACTTTTATTTATGATCAGACGATCATACCAGTTAATTTTGGACATGAGTGTTTCGACTTCGTGGAAGCCGTCGCTTCTTTTGCCTTTAATCAGAAGCGTAAGGTTTATCTTTGAAGGTGCATTGACTGTGATATATGATCCAGCTACAGTTGTCTGAGTTTTGATTTCTTTCAGTAAAGCCATAACTTTAAACTTTCAATGTCTGCTTTAGCTCGGGACCGGTAAAATATATAGTTATATTGACAAAATTACAAATAATTTTTATTGTGTGTTTTTTATATATTTCAGGAATTTTTGATGCGTGTACCTACAGAAACAGAAATATCGGTCGCAAAAGAAAAAAATAAGTATATTCCCTGGTGGCACTGGCATAGACATTTATATAATTGGGTTGTCTCATGGGCTGACACAAAGTACGGTATGCTTGCACTTGTTCTGCTTGCCATAACAGAGCCTATCATTGTTCCTGTCCCGGCCGATGTTCTGCTTATAGGTTTATGTCTCGGTAAACCACGTAAGTCATTATCTTATGGTCTTACATGTTCTCTATTTTCGATCTTTGGAGGTTCTATTGCATTTGCGATAGGACTGGCTATAGGCGGTGATAATGTCGTTCGTTTTTTTGAGTTTCTTTCTTTTGGTTCTTTCGATCTGTCATCAAAGGCTCAGATTGCTCTCGATCTTTACCAAAGATTCGATTTTTGGGCGATCGCGATTTCTGCTTTGACCCCGGTTCCATATATGCTTTTCAGCTGGCTGGGAGGTATGGCAGGAGTATCGATACTGAAATTTGTTTTGATAAGTCTTGTCTTCAGAACGATGCGATTTGGCGGTGAAGCAATGATGTTTCGTATATTTGGTGAGAAAGCCAGGTATTATATTGAGAAATATTTTAATATAGCAACAGTATTGATTATAATATTAATGGCTTTAGCTCTTTTGATTTTAAAGAAAGTTCAACATCTATTTGTATGATTAAAGCTATGAATTCAGAACAGAAGAAAATATTACTTGACACGGCCCGCAAAAGTATAGAGGCGGCGGTTACAGGCGGCAAAAAACCTGATTTTCAAACAGATGACCCCTTTTTAAACGAAAAGTGCGGCTGTTTTGTTACCATAAAAAATCACGGCAGGCTTCGGGGTTGTCTGGGGCAGTTCATTTCCGAGATTCCGCTGATCGAGCTTGTAGTAAAGATGGCCGAGGCCTCAGCCACCAAGGATCCGAGATTTTATTCCGATCCGGTTACCGAAGATGAGCTGGAAGATTTGGATATAGAAATTTCGGTACTTTCTCCTCTGAAAAAAACCGATGATCCTTTAAGTTTAAGATTGGGAAAAGATGGTATATATATTAAAAAAGGATTTCGTTCCGGGTGCCTCTTGCCGCAGGTGGCTACTGATGAAGGCTGGTCTAAAGAGGAATTCCTCAGCTTCTGCTGTGCCTATAAGGCAGGACTGAGCCCTGATGCCTGGAAAAAAGATGATACGGAAGTTTATCTCTTTTCCGCTGAGGTGATCTCTGAAGAAAAGTAAAAAAGAAACCCTTACCCTTTTCAATAACGATCAGCTTAGGTTAATAATCAAACATCTCCTATAAAACAAGAAGGTTTATACCTGATTGAGCCTTTCTGTGTTTAAGTTAGTATTAGAATATGAATGGAAAAGAATAATTTTATTGCTAACTCCAGAAAGGAGCGTGTGAAGATGAAAGTTAAAGTAATTTTATTAACTCTATTGATTGCTTCTGTAATATGGATCCAGGGTTGTGAATGTAAACCTCGTGCCGAGGCTTTGCAGTCACCTTGTCAGGCCCCTCAAATGACCACGGCAGAACAGGCTTATCCTGCTAAACGCAAAGGTGATGTGGTTATGCAGAAAAGTGTCCCTGAACAGATTTTCGTGAATCAGCCTTTTGACTATCGAATTAAGGTTACAAACCGAAGTAATCAGCCGGTTCAGAACGTGATGGTACATGATGTGTTTTCACGAGATATCGAAATACAGAGTTCTGACCCGGAATTTCAAAGGGATGAACAGGGCAGGATAATGTGGTACCTCGGAGACATGCAGCCGGAAGAAAGTAAAATGATAGCCCTGGTAGCAAAGACCAGCGAAACGGCTGATCTGGGAAGCTGCACTAAAGTGACTTATGATGACACTACCTGTACCAGAATGGCTGTTGTGGAACCGGAACTGAAACTGATGAAATCAGCTCCCGCAACTGCGATTCAGTGTGACAGAATACCGATCAGTTACACAATAAGCAATGAAGGCACCGGCTATGCCTGTGATATTCAGATCAAAGAAAGTCTGCCTGAGGGTATGATGACATCTGACGGGAGCAGCGAACTTGTGTACACGATAGATCAGCTGGGTCCGGGTGAATCCAAGACTTATGATGTTGCTCTGGATGCAAGCAAACCGGGTGAATATACCAGCAAGGCAATGGCGATGTCCCGTACTGCAGGCGAAATGCATTCGAATCAGACTACGGTAAAAGTGACAAAACCAATGCTGACGATCAAACAGAGCGGCCCCGACAAACAGTTTATAGGCAGGGAAATGACCTACCAGATAACTGTATCCAATGAGGGTGACGGTGTTGCAAGAGATACGATGGTTTCGGCAATGCTTCCTGAATTTACACAGTTCGGCGGTGCAACAATGGGAGGTGAATTTACAAGGTCCTCTCCCGGTAGGGTAAACTGGTCTTTAGGCGAACTTCAGGCCGGTGAGACAAAGACTGTCGAAATGAAACTCATGGCAAATGAAGAAGGTACCCTGGAATCTTATGCAATGGCAGAGGCCTATTGTGCAGACCAGGTATCTGATTCTGTCAAGACTTCACTGGAAGGTATAAGTGCTATACGTCTTGAAGTTATAGATATTGACGATCCTATTGTCATGGGCGATAACGTGCAATATGTAATTTCGGTCAAAAACCAGGGGTCACGTGCACAGAATAATGTTCAGATAACCTGTATGCTGGAAGATAGCATGGAATACATTTCCTCTACCGGACCGACGGATGCATCCGTGTCTGAAGCAAAGATAACCTTCGCTCCACTTGACAGGCTTGCTCCCAAATCAACAGCGGAATGGAGGGTTACTGTCAAGGCAGTTGCAGAAGGTGATCAGAGGTTCAAAACTATGCTTAATTCAGATACCTTGCAGAGACCTGTAATTGAAACCGAAGCAACACAGTTCTACGAATAATTTAAGGGTTAGAGCAGATTTGAAAATTGAATAGTTTTCTCACAATGAAGTGGTAATTGAGTTTTGGTATTTACTATCTAGACGGCTTAAAGAAGAAAATACTTGCAGTTAAATTATTTACGTGCTCCTAAAGGTTAGTATTTAAGAGTAGTATAAAAGATTATAGGTTTAATTTGCAGTAGTAGCTGTAAGTCATTAATATTAAAGGGCTTAGGTTTTTAAAGGACGGATTTTAGCGGTGAGTCATGTATAAAACATGGCTTGATTGCTGAACTCCGAACCCTTTACCTGAGCCCTTTTTTTATTTTTTAAAAGCAGAAATATTGAACTCCATAAACTTTTTCTGGTAGAATTCCGATGACTTTAAACAGAATGTTACTCTTTTGGGGGATCTTTATATGTTTAAATTGGCACGGATGCTGATATTTTTATTAATTTCTTTGATTGTTACATTTAATTGCTTTGCCGGGGATGATGATATTGTTGGCGAAAAGGCACCTGATATTTTCGTCAAGGAGTGGGTAACACAGAACCCTCCGCAGGTCAAGAACCTTGATGGCAAGGTTTACGCTGTTGAATTCTGGGCTACCTGGTGTTCTCCCTGTGTAAAAAACATTCCTCATTTAAAGCAATTGAACAAAAAATATCAGGATGATGGATTGGTAATGATCGCATTGTCACAGGACAGATCAACGAAGAAAGTAAAGAAAATGGTCGAGGATAAAAAGATCAACTATAATGTTGCCATGGATAAAGGAAGCGTTGACTGGTACAAGGTAAAGAGTTATCCCACTGCATATGTCATCGATCATAAAGGAAAAGTTACCTGGCAGGGTTTTCCCTGGAAACAGGATTTTGAAAAAGCCATCGCAATGGCTTTGAAGAAAAGCAAGTAAAAGAACTTGTTTTGATTTTATAGTTAATTAAGGCTGGCAAAAATGTCGGCCTTTTTTTATTATCTCTTTAAATACAGGATTGGTTTTAACTGATTTTTTGGGGATATATGTTCAAAAATTTAATATTAACATTTTCAGTTTTATTTCTGATACTTTTCTGTGCCAGCTGTAGCCAAAAGGAATTTGCAGACAGCCGGTCTAAGGATGAACCCAGGATAATTCAGTATCTAGAAGACCAGAGACTTCCTGCCTTGCAGGATGCCAGAGTATGGAAAAATTCATATGGGCCCGGAGTTGTACTTGAGACAGAGCACTATTTGATATATACGACCTGGCTGGAATCATTGGTTTTAAACCAGGTTCCGGGATTTATGGAGTCGGCTTTTTCTGCATACAGAAAGCAGGTCGGGAAAGACCTGGAAAATGATAACAAGTTTAAGGTCTATTTATTCAAAGAGCGTGACGACTGGGAAAAGTTTACGAAAAATTTCGCCCGGGAAAAATCTAATGTTCTTTTGAAAATAAAAGCCGGCGGTTATTATGAAAACGGTGCCTGCGTGACTTATGACATAGGCCGTGAAAGGACCTTTTCTCTGCTTGGCCATGAGGGCTGGCACCAGTTCAATTCGCATCTTTCTGCTTTTCAGCTTCCCAGCTGGCTGGATGAAGGCGTGGCCATGCAGTTTGAGAAAAGTGAATTTGTTAACGGGAACGTGAGATTTATCCCCTCACGCAATTTTTATCGGCTGGTTCCTTTGAAAATGGCTTATGCTAAAGACAGGCTGCTCAGCCTTAAACAGATTATAGTAATGAACCCCGGTCAGGTGATCGCAATGGAGGATAATGAAGCCATCGGTGCGTATTATAGTCAGGCTTATGGACTTGTTAGATTTTTGAAGGAATACAAGGGCGGGCGTTATTTTTCAAAATATCAGAAACTGCTGGCGGATGGATTCGAAGGAAATTGGAATTTAAACGGCAGGGACAGGACAATGGCCGCAGACAGAAATATTCCTTTGAATCAAAGTTGGAATTCCAGGGTGGGGATCGGATTATTTCTGAATTACATTAGCGAGGATTTCGAGGAGATCGAAAGACAGTATTTTACCTTCTGCAGGAACCAGGTTAACAAAGTCAGGATCTCAAAATGAAGTACAGGATCATTCTTGCATCGAAGTCACCGAGACGCAGGCAGCTCCTCAAAGAGGCGGGATATGACATAAAAGTGTTTCCGTCAAAAATACAGGAATCAAAATATATATCCCCTGATCTCAGCCCGACAGAACTCGCAGAAAGGCTTGCTTTTGAAAAGGCTCGGAACGTTTCAGAGGAATTTCCTGATGAGCTGGTCTTAGGTGCTGATACTTTATGTGATCTTAATGGAGAGATTATCGGTAAAGCCGAAAGTAAGGAACATGCCGAACAGATAGTGCGGAAAATATTCACTCAGCCTCACGATGTTATAACAGGCATAAGTCTTATTAATAAAAAAAAAGGACTCGAAATTACGAAAAGCGATGTGACAAGAGTTTATCCAAAGCAGATGTCACAGGAACAGATCGAAGAGCATATAAAAGGCGGCAGCTGGAAAGGAAAAGCCGGTGCCTATGCTATCCAGGAAACGGGCGATGAATTTGTGGAAAGGCTCGAAGGGAGTATTTCCAATGTTATAGGCCTGCCCATGGAACTTCTCGAAAAGATGCTTTCTCAGATCGGCTACCGGAAATAATCACTTTTACGGTTTTTGTGACGGCTGGACTCTTTTCATCGCATCAAGGAAGCAGTTTAAGTTGTTCGTCCATTTCTGAGCCTCCATGAGGTCGAGTTTGTCCTGTGCCACCAGTCGTGCAAGGTGAGTATCCATGGTGATCATCTTTTCTGAAGGTACGTCTTTAACCTTTGTCTGAAGCTGGGAGTATATCTGTTCTATTTTTCCTGTTCTGATCAGGTTCGCTATGGCGTAATTATTGTTCAGTATCTCCATGGACACGATCCTGCCGTTAGCGTCTTTTCTCGGTACGAGTTTCTGGCTGATAATGTATTTCAGGCTTAAAGATAGCTGGTTACTTACCTCTGCCTGTCTTCCTTCGGGGAAGTAATCGAGGATTCTCGTTATAGATCCGGTGGCATCACGTGTGTGCAGGGTTGAGAAAACGAGGTGGCCGGTCTCCGCTGCCATAAGGGTCATGGCGATGGTTTCTGCATCACGCATTTCGCCTACGAAAATTATATCGGGGTCCTCTCTCATCATCGATCTTAAACCGTCTACGAAAGTTTCAACGTCTTTGCCGATCTCTCTTTGTGAAATGATGGAGGATTTCTGCTTGAATACATATTCGATTGGGTCTTCGAGGGTTATTATCCTGTTGGCTCTTTTTTCGCTGATCCTGTCAATTAAAGATGCGATGGTGGTGGATTTGCCTGCTCCGGTAATGCCCGTCAAAAGAACCAGGCCGTGTTTTCTGTTGATTATGTCCTGCCAGACAGTGTTTGGAAATCCGATCTCTTCTATCGGCGGGATATCAAGAGCAAGCGCACGGATGGCTGCACAAATACCCTCGTTTTCTTTGAATACGTTTATCCGGAATTGAAGGTCTTCCATTCTGTAGGAGCAGTCAACGCTTTTGTCTTTTTTATATCTTTCGAGGTTTTTTTCGGTCAAAAGCGGGTAGATCAGCTGCTTTGCTGTTTCTTCGTCAATGGGCTCTCCCTTGATCTTTACAAGATTTCCGTCGATCCTGTAAACCGGCGGGGCGCCGATCTTGATATGCAGGTCTGATACTCGCATTGCTCCCTGATCATTAAAATACTGGAGCATGTCAAGTATACTGAGCTTATTGCCTTCCTGAGTCTGATAAACTTTCAGAGCTGCCTGAGGTGCATCATCCAGCATCGGTTTAATACTTGTTTTGCTTTTCGGCTCAACATTGTCCATAGATAATTCCCTCCATTTTTTCGAGTATTATAACCGAAAAGAGAATATTTTACAATATTTTTCTCAAATTTAAGGACAGGTTTTTAATAAATTTATTTTTTGCCTCTTTGCCAGTCCTGGAGGTTTTTGGCAAGAATTTCAATATCTTTTTTATCCATGATATGGTTTATGATGGCAGGTTCGATCTTAAGGTTCTTCATGGCCTTTTCGACTCGCTGCCAGAGTCTATCCTTTTTCTTTTCGGAATCTGCCAAGTAGAGTTCGGTCAAAAGTTCGCTTAGCTTCTGCAGCATTATGGAATCGAGGTTCTTGTAGTAATTTTCAATTACTTTTTTCTGATAATCTGATCTTTCTTTTGCACTCATTTCTTTATCTTTCGCTTAAAATCAATTATAAAATCAAAGTCTATCTTGAAATTTTAATAAAATCGGGCTTAAATTTAATAAAAAGATCTCTTACCAATGCTAAAAGAGCGGTTTTTACTGGCTTTCAGTATAAATCTGAATATAATTTTAAGACTAATAGCCATGGAAGGTATAACAAAAAGGTATTATGTTTAAGAAAATTTCTGCAATATTTTTAATTTTTACCGCGATTTCTTTTGCACAGGCAGAAGAAATAGAATTTTCACGCGCTTATTCAGGTCAGGACCTTTACCTCGATGCAGACAGAATTGTCATGGACACCTCGGCAGGGGATGAAAGAATAGTTGTTTTCCGAGAAAAATTTGAACTGGATTTTGCGGGTAATCATTATAAGAGCAATAATGCTGTTGCCAGAATATCAACCCGGCAGGTGGAGCACAGGGGTAAAGTTTATACAGATCATGAAGTGGTCATATGCCTGATTGATGATATCGATGTTAGAAAGGACAAGCTTGCCAGGTCAGCAAATATCGAGGAAAGTGTAATAGAAAAGGGTAAGGAAATCAGGCTCGAACTTATGGTTGACGGCAATGTGTATTTAACTGCAGAAAAACGGATCGAAAAAGACCCCAGGGAGATGGAATTTTATAAAAGGTTGAAGGATGAATTAAAGCCGAAAGGGCCGGTTTTTGTAATACAGGAAAGTGCTAAAGTTCCCGGTTATCCCCCCAAAAAAGAGGATCAGGCAATAAAGACTGCAGAAAAAGAATCTGAAGAAAAAGAGGAAATTGTTTTTAAATACCCCGTGAATTTTGCACCGGCAGATTCGGGCAAAACCGATATCGAGACTTTAACAACAGAAGAGGATAAAAGGGCAGTCGTTTTAAAGGGAAGGTTTTATATCTGGCAAAAGCTCGATGAAGAGGGTGAACTGCTCGAACTACAGTCTGATAATGCCGTTATATTTTATTCGGATAAAGAAAAGATCGGTGAAGATGCAGAAGTACAGGATCTGACCGGATTGAACATAGATTCAGTTTATCTCCATGGTGATGTTCAGTTAACCGAAGGATTACGAACGATAAAGGCTGATGAACTTTTTTATGATTTCAATAACAGAAATGCCCTTGCGGTGAATGCTGAATATCGTACATTCGACGTAAAGAGAGGTATTCCGATCTACGTCAGGGCAGTGAAAATACAGCAGATAGCTGAGGATAAATTTTCTGCAGAAGATGTTCTGGTTACTTCAAGCGAGTTTCACAAGCCCCAGATATCCTTTACTGCATCGGATATACTGATCACCGATAAAACTACAATGGATAAAGAAACAGAAGAAGCTTCTGATAGTGACTTCGATGCTGAAATGCATGATATAAGGATGAAATACAAAGACACAACGATATTTTACTGGCCCAGACTGCGGGCAAATGCCGAAAGGCCTGACTGGCCTATTAAAAGGGCACATATAGGAAATGATAATACCTGGGGTACTTCGTTCGAAACAGAATGGTACCTTTACAGGCTGCTGGGCTTAAAGGAACCCGAAGGAGTGGAGGGCTCTTATTATCTGGATTATTATTCTGAAAGAGGTGTAGGAACCGGTGCTGAGTTAGAATACAAAAATGATGATTACTTCGGTGACGTTACCGGCTATGTTATTGATGATGAAGGCGAAGATCGACTTGGCAGAAAAAATTTCAGGAAGGATATCGAACCCGAATCCGATATAAGGGGAAGACTGCAATGGAGGCACAGACAGTTTTTGCCTTATAACTGGCAGTTGACGACCGGATTTTCATATGTTTCGGATAAAAACTTTGTTGAAAGCTACTACCGAAGTGAATATATAACTAATTCCAATCGTGAAAATTATGTTCACATGAAGCGGATCGAAGATAACTGGGGATTGTCCATTTTGGCTAATCCCCGATTGAACGATTTTTATAATGTGCACGAGGATCTTCCATCGGCTGAATATCATCTTATAGGTGAATCTTTATTCGATAATTTATTTACTCTTTACAGTGACACTGAATTCGGTAGACAAAGACAGCGAATAGGTAGCGGCAATTTTACATCGATAAACGAAAACTTTTATACCTACGGTTCCCATCGTACCGAGATCGATATGCCGATATGGGCGGAACCGTTTAAGGTCGTACCTTATGCTGCAGGTGCAGTCGGATATGATGACCGCAGCGGGTTTACCAGGTCTTTAGTTGACGGCAGAAATACAGGAGAATTCGGTGATACTGATGTTTACCGCGGAGAGCTTGGGGTCAGGATGTCCACTCAGTTCTGGAAGGTATATCCTGATGTAAACTCAAGACTTTGGGATTTAAACCAGATAAGGCATATCGTCAAACCTCAGGTGGCTGCCGCAGTTTATGAAGAAAGTGATGATGTCTTCGAACAAAGAGATACGCTGAATTTGACCCTGAGCCAGATCTTGCAGACCAAAAGAGGTACGGAAAAAGATGAGCGAAATGTCGACTGGATGAGAATAGATACAGGATTGACATGGGTCAACAATTCGGCAGATGATCCGATTGCTCCCAACAGGTTCATTTGGAACAGACCTTTTGTGCCGACTACGGTTCTTTCTTCTCCGGAGATATTCAATGGCGATTTACGTAGAGACTTAATAAGATATGAGGATTTCGGGCCTCAAAGGAATCATTTTACACTTGATTATATGTGGAGAATAAGCGATACTGCAGCGATTTTGAGTGATGGTTACTATGATATACAGAGCGGTGATGTACAGCAGTTTAATATAGGATATTCTAGGCTTGCATGGCCGGACTTAAGTTACTATATTGGCAGCAGATATTTGACAGAAACTGATATACTAGGGGAGAAGGGATCAAATGCGTTTACTTTCTCTGCTACTTATAAACTTAATGAAAGGTACAGCCTGGTATTCGGCCAGCAGTTTGACTTCGATTATCAGGATAATATAAGAAGTGACATAACACTGATCAGAAAGTACCACCGGGTAAGGTGGGGATTAACTTTCAGTACGGATGAATCACTCGGCCAGGAATCTATAGTGTTCAGTATCTGGCCTCAAGGTGTAAAAGAATTGGCCATTGGCCAGAGAAGGTATGTCGGAATAGGTGAAACTGTGGATTATTGATCGTATCAGATCCACTATTAAAGATAGTAAGTTGTAAATTTTGAAACTAAGGAGAACGTAATGGCACTAGTAAACACGAAGAAAATGTTCGAGATGGCTTATAAAAACGGCTATGCCATCGGTGCGTTCAATGTGAACAACATGGAGATCACGCAGGGCATTGTTAATGCGATTAAAGAGGAAAAGGCTCCTCTGATTCTGCAGATATCCAAAGGCGCCCGAAAGTATGCAAGTATGAGTTATCTGAAGGCTATTATTGATGTTGCAGTAAAAGAAAACCCGGATATTCCGATCGCTATGCATCTTGACCATGGTGACACGGTTGAACTGTGCAAGCAGTGTGTTGATGACGGCTTCACATCAGTAATGATCGATGCATCACATCATCCTTTCGAAGAGAATATCAGAACCACAAAAGAAGTTGTTGATTATGCTCATGATCACGGCGTGGTTGTAGAAGCAGAGCTCGGTCAGCTTGGCGGAATTGAAGAAGATGTTGTCGGAGTAAGTGCTGACGAAGTAATGAAGCATCTGACCGATCCTGACCAGGCGGTTGAATTCGTAGAAAAAACCGGCGTTGACTCTCTTGCGGTAGCATGCGGAACCAGTCACGGTGCCTATAAATTCAAGAGCGAACCTAAGCTGGCTTTCGATGTGATCGAAAATATCAGTGAAAAAATACCGGGATTCCCGCTGGTAATGCACGGTTCAAGCAGTGTTTTGAAGGAATTCAAGGATCTGATTAATAAGTACGGCGGTAATATGCCCGATGCTATGGGTGTGCCGGAAGATGCAATATCAAAGGCAGCGAAGATGGCTATCTGCAAGGTTAACATCGATACCGACCTTAGAATGGCTATGACTGCAAAGATCAGGGAAGTTTTCTCGACCAAACCTGAAGAATTCGACCCTCGTAAGTACCTGGGCCCAGGCAGAGAAGCCATCAAGGATATGGTAAAACATAAGCTGGATGTTCTCGGCAATGCAGGCAAAGCAGGCGAATGTCTATAATCTGAAAAGATATTGAATAAAAGAATCGCTCGGCAGTTTGAAAATGAACTGCCGGGCGATATTATTCGTAAGAAAGTCGAATAAAAGCTAAAAACATGCAATCTTAAATATTTTTTTATTTTTCGGGAGTATATGTTGTTTTTTGAAAGATTCAGAAAATCCGGCAGAAACAAAGGCTTACTCGCTTTTATTATAATGGTTCTTGTTGCTTCTTCTGCAATGGTAGGTTTCGGGCTTGCCTCGAAAGGCCCGGTTGTAGAAATGAAGACAGAAAAAGCAGAAGCAAGTTCGCCGGTAGATAAGGTTTGTGATCTCATCTATAAGGGCAAATTCGATAAGGCAAAGACACTTATTAAGGAATATTCGGGATACCCTGATGCCAGGCTGAAACAGCTTCAGTCTCTGATAAAAGAGCACGAGGAACTTCAGAAGAAAAGAGAAAAGAAGGAAAATAAACTTTACAGAGAAAAGGTTTCTGAGCTCAATGAATTGAAGGCTGAGGTAGATGCAAACGGGTTCAGCGATGTAAATGACGTAAATGAGATCACGGATATTCTTTCGGTTGTTGCAGAGGCCAAGCGTTATGCTGATAAGGATCAGAAAAAAGAGTTGCTGTCCAAGCCTTTTGTGAAGAAAGTAGTAGAAAAATCGATCGATAAGGCAGCTGAATTTGAGGAAAAAGGTCAGTGGCTTGATGCTTATATCGTTTCTTACAGCTGGCTGAGCGATATATTCGAAGATAATGAGATGTACTCTGATTATGCAGATGATCTGCTGGATAAGGCTAATATGGTGGCATCTTTCAAGGATTCGGCTTGTGAAACCAGCAGGGAAAGATATTCCGGCATAAACAAAGATATGTTTTACCGAACGCTCGATGTTTTAAATTATAATTATGTCGGGCCAATAGATTACAAAGAAATGGCCAAAGAAGGTATAAGGCGATGCGATCTGCTTTCGGAAGTGATGACCAAGTCATTTTCCGAGATATCGGAAAGTAAAGTTGCCGAAGAACTTCGAAAAGAGGGCAATTCTTTTGCAGCTCCTGAAAGTAACGAAATTGCATTGTGGCGATCAAAGATAGATCAACTCAAGGCGGAAATTGACAACAGCGGAATGGGGATGACCAAAGATGAGCTCAGGGGTACATTGGAAAAGGTACTTGACTACAACAAGCAAACCGCTAATCTTCCAAAGCCCTTACTGGTCGCTCAATTTACCGAAGGTGCACTTTCAGCACTTGACCCTTATACCGTTATGATATGGCCTAAGCAGGTTGAGAATTTCGAAAAGGCACTTACCAACCAGTTTACCGGCATCGGCATACATATAGGCAGAGAAAAGGGCAAACTTAAAGTGATCAGTTTACTTCCCGATACCCCTGCCTATCATTCGGGCCTGGATGCTGGAGACCTTATAGAGAAAGTGGACGGTGAAGACGCAGAAGATATGACAACCACCTGTGCAGTGAAAAAAATAACCGGCCCTAAGGGTTCGGATGTAACCCTTACCATAAGAAGGCCCGGTGATTCCAATTCGGAAGATAAAGTGATGGATATCACCATTACCCGCGACGAAATTACTGTACCTACTATCAGGGGCTGGCAGAGAACAGAAAAAGGTAAAATTCTTTACATGCTCGATCCTGATAATAAGATCGGCTACATAAAATTAACTAATTTTGATGAGCAGACCGGCAATAATTTCGAAGAAGCACTGGAGGAACTTGAAAAGCAGGGAATGAAAGGGCTTATTCTTGACCTCAGGAACAACCCGGGCGGACTTCTTAATGTAGCCCACGAAATAGCCGACAAATTTATCGAAAAGGGGCTTATAGTAAGTACAAGGCCCAGGTTCGGAATTCCGAATTATCTGTCCGCTACCAAGTCAGGTACCCATCCGGATTATCCTCTGGTAGTATTGATTAATTCAGGCTCTGCAAGTGCTTCTGAGATCGTAGCAGGTGCTCTCGGTGATAAGAAATATGACAGGGCTATACTAATAGGCGATAGAACCCATGGAAAAGGAAGCGTACAGACCATCGTCGGACATCCCGGCGGCGGTGCACAGCTGAAATATACAATGGCCTATTATCACTTGCCTTCAGGACAGAAGGTAAAAAGCAGGGATGCTATGAAAAAGAAGGGAAGAAAAGACTGGGGTGTCGGCCCTGATGTTAAGGTCAAACTGAATCCGAAGGAATTGGAGAGGATGGATGAGGTTCAGTGGGACAATTATATCCTGGTGAAAGAAGATCACGACTCAGAGGCTAAGCCGGTTCAGAAATATGATGCTCAGGAGACGGTAGAATCAGATCCCCAGCTTGCTACTGCTTTGACGGTTCTTAAGGCTAAATTGATAGAAAAGAATTCCATGCTTGCAGCAAAGTAATTGTTATGAAAAAATGAGAAGGGAAAAGTTTTGTCTAACAAGGAAGATATAAGTACATACGAAAAACAGCGAAGGGAAAAACTTAAGCAGATTTCGGAAATGGGCATCGACCCATACGGACAGCGTTTCGAAGGCTTAGAGCCTGCTAAAAGTATTAAAGACCGTTTTAAGGAGGAAGATGATTCTCAGACAGCAAAAACTGCGGGAAGGATCGTTCTTTTAAGAGATATCGGTAAGCTGATATTTATTACACTCCGGGACTCTTCCGGCACCATCCAGCTTGGATTGAGTAAAAAACTGCTCAAGGACAATTGGAAGATGGCAAAGCTGTTCGAGTTAGGTGACATAATTGGAGCATCAGGACAGCTTGGAAAGACCAGAACCGGAGAAATAACGATCTGGGCAGATGAGATAAAGATTCTCTCCAAGGCACTGACACCACCTCCGGAAAAATTTCACGGCCTTTCCGATGTCGATCTTAGATACAGGCAGAGATATGTTGATCTCTGGGTCAATCCCGAAGTTATGGAGACTTTCAAAAAAAGAAGTGCCATAATTTCATCGATAAGAGAAAAGTTAATCTCCAAAGGGTATCTGGAGGTGGAAACCCCCATGATGCAGTCCATTGCGGGCGGGGCGGCAGCGAAACCCTTTATTACCCATCACAATGCTTTGGATATCGACCTTTTTTTAAGAATAGCTCCTGAACTTTTCCTTAAAAGGCTGCTTGTTGGCGGGATGGAAAAGGTTTTCGAGATAAATCGTAATTTCAGAAACGAAGGATTAAGCAGACGTCACAACCCGGAATTTACCATGCTTGAACTTTACCAGGCTTACGGTGATTACAATACTATGATGGATTTAACCGAAGAGATTATCTCCGGGCTTGTCGATGAGCATTGCGAATCCAGTAAAGTGACTTTCGGTGATATGGATGTCGATTTTTCCACTCCATGGAGGCGAGCAAAATATGCTGATCTTTTAAAGGAGTATTCCGGCTGTGACATCGATGATATTGATGCTATAAGGAAAAAAGCGGCTTCACTGAACATAAATGAGTCGGAGATGGACGATATCGTTGTCACTAACGAAGTTTTCGAGGAGACAGTGGAAGACAATTTGGTGAATCCCACTTTCGTGATAGATTATCCGGCTGCTATTTGCCCGCTTACTAAACGAAGCAAGGAGAATCCTGAATACGCTGAGAGATTTGAACTTTTCGTCGGTACTATGGAGACAGCCAATGCATATACCGAATTGAATGATCCGGATGTGCAGGAAGAGAATTTCCGCAGACAGCTTAAGGGACAGGAAGAGACAATGGCGACTATGGACACGGATTTCATCAATGCGTTGAAATACGGCATGCCTCCTGCAGGCGGTCTGGGAATCGGTATTGACCGTCTGATCATGGCCTTGACCGGTGAATTGAGTATCAGGGACGTGATATTATTTCCATTATTAAAACCTACGGAACAATAAAGCAAAATGCTGAAACTTTTTCTATGGTTAAAATACCTCGGTAAAAGAAAAATAGTTATATTGAGCATACTGGCGGTCGCGTTATCGGCCGCTTTGCTTATAGTGGTGAACAGTTTATTCACCGGCTATATAGATATGACCGAAGATTACCTGACTTCTGCAGAGGGAGACCTGAATTTACTTGTTTATGCCGATATCAATGATCATAGAAAGATCACTTCAAATCTGGAAGAACTTGAGATAGTCAAATCCGCTGTGCCCTCTTCCAGGCATGCTGGTTTGGTGTGGTTGGGAAAGGGTAAAGTAAGAGAGTCATTCGTAAAAGGCATTGATCCGGCAAAAGAAATGAAATTCAGACAGCTTGATGATTTTTTCGTTTTTGGTGATGAACCCAAAGATCCAGATCTTGATAAAAATTCCGCATGGCTTGGGATTGCAGTATCCGGTGACCCTAACCAAATTACCGATGAATATGATCTTGATGAGTTAAAGGAATTACTGGGCGAGAATATTTTACTTACCGTCCCGGATATCCGCGGAAAGCGAAAAACCGTTAAACTGAAAGTTAACAATTTTGTAAAAACCCGCTCTATCGAGACCGACAGGTCGATTTTCATACCTATCGAAAAGATGCATGAAGTTTTTTTTGATGTTAAAGATGATTTTCTGCCGTACTTTTTCGTACAGATCAGGTTAAAAAAAGGAGTTTCGCCAAAAGAAGCCAAGGGAGTTGTATTAAAAAGATACAGGCAGTTTGCTGCAATGGAACTGGGATTGCCGGAAAACCAGATATATTCTGTCCGTATTGGTGCCGAAAGACCCGGAAGGGAAATCTACCTCGGCGAACTTCACAAGCAGATGAACATGCTGCTTTTGATTTTCGGCGTTATCTGTTCGACTTCGGTTCTGCTGATTTTCTGTATTTTTTACATGATCGTGATATCAAGACTGAAAGATGTTGCAATAATTAAAAGCTGCGGGGCAGGTGGGTTATCAGTTGCCGGAATTTATACCGGCTTCGGGGTATTTATTGGGGTAGTAGGGTCTATATTAGGTGTGGTATTCGGCTATTTTACAACCGTAAACATGGAATACATCGATAAACTGGTCGGGGTTATTTTCGGTTTTAAGTTATGGAGAGCTAGTTCTTATAAATTTTATCAGATACCCGATACAATGAACTGGGGCTGCGTGTGGTGGATAGTGCTGCTTGCGATCGGCGGGTGTTTATTGGGTTCACTTATCCCTGCAATAAAAGCAGCCATGACTTCGCCGGTGAAGATGTTGAGGTACGAATAACAGGATTTGAATGTATAAATTTCTTTTGCCAATACGTTTCTTATTGAAAAGACCTATCAGCTATTTTGCGATACTGGCACTTGCTCTTTGCGTATTCGTGGTGCTGGTTGTTATCACGGTGCTTTCGGGTTTGACGGCAGAGTTTAAGATCAATACTCATCATTCGATGGGGGATGCAGTTGTGGAGTCTGAGTCACTGGTAGGCTTCCCGTATTATGAAGAATTTATGGATGAACTCAGGCGACAGGATTATATTGAAGACACGGCCAAGTTAATAAGGAATTATGCCCTTATTCAAAGAGTAATTGAAGGCGGATTTGCAGGATTCGCCGGTTCGGGTGCAAAAGAGATACTCGGTATCGAAGCAGGTCAGTTCAGTGAAGTGACCCATTTCGGCAGTTGGCTTTTCTACAACTCTGATAATCCGGAATATGCCTTTGACCCCTCTTACGCTCCAAATGAGCCGGGGATAGTTTTGGCTGCGGGTCTTATTTATACAAGAGATGATTTCGGCAATTTCATAAAGCCGGAAACGATCAGTCCTTTAAAAATAGAGGTGACGTGTTTTCCGTTAAATGCCAAGGGGGCACCTGCAAAGGCGGGCGCAGGTTCGATCATTTCAAAGACATTCTATCACAGTGACTCCTTTAAGTCAGGACTTGCTCAGCTGGATTATCACAGGGTGTATATTTCGTTTAAAGAAGCCCAGGAACTTTGTGGAATGACACTGTATCCTAAAAGGATAAATTCCATCAATATCAAGTTCAGGAACAAAGCGAATATAGACAAAGCCGCCCAAAAAGTCACTGCACTGTGGAATTCATTTAAGGAATCCAGGAAAGGTGAGCCCTATTATGATCTTTTGAATGATGTAAAAGTCAAGACCTGGCAGAAAAGAAACTGGATGATACTGCAGGTTATGGAGGGTGAAAGGATTATGATGATAACTGTCTTCTCACTTATCGGCCTCATTGTGGTGTTTATAATTTTCGTTATATTTTACATGATAATCAGCCACAAAAGCAAGGATATCGGGATATTGAAAAGCATAGGTATCTCTAATTTCAATGTCATGAATATATTTCTGCTTTTTTCTGCCTGGATCGGAATACTGGGTAGTTTAATCGGCTCTTTGGGAGGTTGGCTGTTCCTTGCAAATATTAATGATATCGAGGCATGGCTTTATGAGAAATACGGCTTTCAGCTTTGGGACAGGCAGATGTACGCAATAGAAGAGATACCATTTCAGATTGACTTTCAGGTTTTATCCATTATTTTGTTGGCAGCTGTCTTTACTTGCATTTTGGGTGCTTATGTGCCTGCACGTAAAGCTGCTGAATTAAATCCGGTTGACAGTTTACAGGTAAATCAGCTATGAAAGAAAATAACGTTATTCTAAACGCAAAGAATTTATTTAAATCTTATCCCATGGGAGCAGCGAAAGTCGATGTACTCACGGGAACCGATCTTGAAGTTGGATCGGGCGAATTTGCAGCGATAGTGGGAGCTTCGGGCAGCGGCAAGAGTACACTGCTGCATCTTCTTGGGGCGTTGGATAAGCCGGATTCGGGTGATATATATTTCAGAGATAAATTATTGTCTAAAATGACTTCTAAAAGGCTGAATATTTACAGGAACAAAACGGTCGGATTTGTATTTCAGTTTTATCACCTTCTGGACGAATTAAATGTAAAAGAAAACGTTCTTTTGCCTGCAATGGCCTCCAATTCTGCTTTGAACTGGCTTTCGGTCAGAAAAAAGGCAGGAGAGAAGGCAGATGAGCTGCTGGGAAAAATGGGTCTGGCCAAAAGGTCTGAACATAAACCCTATCAGCTTTCCGGAGGTGAGCGCCAAAGAGCCGCCATTGCCAGGGCTCTTATAAACGAACCCGAGATATTACTTGCCGATGAACCGACAGGAAATCTTGACTCTGAGACAGGAAATGGTATCTTAGATATTTTTGAGGCTCTTAACAAAGCCGGCCAGACGATAGTTATGGTTACACATGATAAAAATACAGCGGAAAGAGCCGGCAGGGTCGTTACATTGCAAGACGGTGTAATAAAATAAATTTAAAATTTTAACCGGGGTTTAAAACCTGACCTGAGAAAAAGGAAAAAAAATGGGATTAAAAATTTGGCTTGACGGCAAACTCGTTGATGAAGAAGATGCTAAAATTTCCGTATTCGATCATGCGGTTCTTTACGGCGACGGAGTTTTTGAGGGGATAAGAGTTTATGGAGGAAACGTATTCGAACTGGATGGACATCTGGACAGGTTATATGCCTCAGCAAAGGTCCTTAAACTCGATATGCCGATACCTAAGAAGGAGCTTGCAAGTGCAGTTTTAAAAACCGTTGAAGCCAATGAAGTTCAGGATGGTTATATCAGGCTGGTAGTTACCAGGGGTGCGGGTGATCTGGGTTTGAATCCTTATCTTTGCAAAAAGCACAGCATTTTTATCATTGCTGCCAATATTCAGCTTTATCCCGAGGAATTATACGATAAAGGGCTGAAGGTGGTAAGCTCCTCTACTATAAGAAATCACCCTCAGGCCGACCCGCCGCAGGTTAAAAGTCTGAATTATCTGAATAATATTTACGCAAAGATCGAAGCAGTCGATCGCGGGGTTCCGGAAGCGATAATGTATAATCACTTGGGATATGTTGCAGAAGCCAGCGGCGACAATGTATTTATCGTAAAAAATGACATACTGTTTACTCCTCCTTCCTCTGCCGGTTCTTTGGAAGGTATTACCAGGGCGGTTGTTATGAAACTGGCTGAAAAAGAAGGCATGAGGGTAGAAGAAAAAAATCTTACGCGTTTTGATCTTTATACCGCTGATGAGTTTTTCCTTACCGGTACGGCTGCTGAAGTGATCGGTATTATTGAGATCGACGGCAGGAAAATAGGCGAGGGCAAGCCCGGTTCAATAACTAAACTTCTCAGGAAGAGATTTTTCGAATATGCTCACAGCCAGGGCGAAGCCTGATTTTATGAAAAGTTTAATATGACCGCGAATTCAATTTCCAGTATTAAGGACGTATACTCCCTGCTAGGAGATGAGCTCGGGGAAGTTCGATCCGTTATAAGAGAGAATATCAACTCTGAAAAAAATGAGATCAATTCCGTAATCAATTCGGTTGATTTCTGCAGCGGAAAAATGCTGAGGCCTTTATTATTGCTTCTTTCCGGGAAACTGCTCGGAAAAATAAAGAGAGAACACATATCTGCCTCGGCAGCCATAGAGCTGATCCACAATGCGACTTTACTTCATGATGATGTCATCGATAAAGGAACAAAGCGACGGAACAGACCCACGGTAAATGCAATGTACGGCAATGAATCTGCGGTTCTTTTCGGGGACTTTCTTCTGACAAGAGTTTTTGAGTTAATCTGTGATTTGCCGATGAAGATACAGAAAGTGATCGCAAATTCCACTTCAAGGTTGTGTCAGGGTGAGCTTAGTCAGGTATTAACGAAGAATAATATTCTTTCCGAAAAACAGTATCTGGAGATCATTGCCGATAAAACTGCAACCTTATACAGCTGCGCCTGTCATATTGCTGCCCTCATATCTGATGCTGAAGATAATGAAAGAAAGGCTCTTTTGAGTTTTGGGCACAATTTCGGAACCGCTTACCAGATCACCGATGATATTATTGACCTTACGGAAAGGTTCGACAGAAGCGAAAAAACACCTTCCAGAGATATTACCGGTGGAAAAGTAACCTTGCCGTTAATCCATTTTCTGGAAAATGAAGGTATAACTGACGCCGAAACTTACTTAAGCTCGATTTTAGACAACAGTGAGCTTTTAAAAGTCCTTGAGGATTCGGGAAGTCTTGATTATTGCAGCAAAAAAGCGGGATATTTTTTAGAAAATGCAAAAGACTGCCTGGGAATTTTCAAAGAGTCGGTTCATAAGACAGCATTTTTAACTATCTGCGACTTTACTTTTAACAGGATCAGTTCATAAAAAAAGCCGACCCCTGAGAGCCGGCCTTTTCTCTTACTCATTCAAATCGTTTAGAAGCTTGTGCTCATGCTGATTGTAGTATAAAGTTCATCTTCTGTATTTGCTGAATCTTCCATAGATTTCTGGAAGTAAAGACCTGGTTTAAGATCGAATCCGGCTACATCCATCTTTGTTGCAAGGCCGAATGTTGCATGTGACCAGTCATGATCAACGCCATAGTAACCATCATTATAAACCAGGTTAGATGTAAACGTCATTGGCAATGTGCAACCTTGATTTTCCATTTCAAAGTTGTAATTAAAGCCCATTAAGTGAACCCAGCCGCCGAATGGTCCGCCAACTACATCGGGAAGACCAGAGTCACTTGCTGCCTGCCAGATTCTTCCTGAATAGAAATGAGGAACAATTCCGCCGCCTATAATATGAGGCATGGAGAACATTGCTCCGATTTCCATTGAATCAGCATCATCACCAGGTTCATCTATAAAATCATAGTAAGTGTAACTGATATCAACATTTGTTTTACAATTCTGGCCTTCGAAAAGGACTGTTTTGTAACCGCCAATGTAACGATACTCTGTAGCATTTACACGACTTCTACCGACATCTGAACCATCCACGATCGTAGTGGTATAATTGTCAGTATCACCCCCAGAGCCCGGATAGGACATCCACACTTTTGAATAGAATCCGGTATCCCAGAGATCCATCATGATACTCGGCTGCCAGGCGGAGACATCATCGTAAATGTCGATACCCCTGAAAAGGTACTTACTGGCATAAGTAACGTCCAGAGTTACGCCCATTTCGTCTTCTGCCGGCATTTGCGCCTGTACAATGCCAACCGACAGTAAGAGCAGGACGGCCATTAAGAGAACTAATTTCTTCATAATTATTCCTCCATAAATAAATCGGTTTACTTTTTAAACCTAATAAAAAAAAATAACTTAAAACCCTAATACTAAAAGTTTATCTCTATTAATACACAATTCAACTCTAAATAAAAAATTTTAATAAGATTTTTGCTTTAATTTTGTTTAATTTTCAATAAAATTCCTATTTATATATTTTTAAAGTTTCACAGCTTTACCTATCTTTCGTATAATTACCGAAATGAAAAATAAGGAATCATTATTTTCGTCAATCGAGGAAAAAAATCTTAAAAAAAATGCTCCTTTAGCCCAGAAAATGCGTCCTTTGCAACTGGATGATTTTACAGGACAGGAACATTTTGTAGGAGAAGGCAAGCTTTTGAACCGGATGGTCAAGGCAGACAGGATAACAAGCTTGATATTCTACGGCCCGCCAGGCACCGGAAAAACCTCTCTTGCAACAGTTATTGCTAATATAACAAAGGCTGAATATCATTATTTAAGCGCTCCCTCGGCAAGCGTTAATCAGATAAGGGATATTATCGCCAAAGCAAAGGATAATCTTGCTGCAGGTGATAAGAGAACGATATTATTTATTGATGAGATCCACCGTTTCAACCGGGCTCAGCAGGATGTTCTGCTGGATGACGTGGAAAAGGGTACTGTAATCCTGATCGGGGCAACCACGGAAAATCCTTTTTTTTCCGTAAACTCACCGCTTGTTTCGAGAAGTACTATATTCGAGTTCAAACCGCTCGAGCCCGGGGATATAAAGGAAATACTGAAAAATGCGATCGAAGATAAAGAAAGAGGGCTGGGGAAATTTAACATTGAAACTGATGAAAAAGCCCTCGATTTTTTGGCAATAGCCTCCGACGGAGATGCTCGTAAAGCTTTAACCGCTTTAGAGGTCGCTGTGCTTTCACAGGCTGAGAATGAGAAAAAAGAAATTAATATAGACATGGAAATTGTCCGCGAATCCATTCAGAAAAAAGCCGTTATTTACGAACCGGGAGGAGACACCCATTACGATCTGGCAAGTGCATTTCAGAAAAGCATGCGGGGAAGCGACCCTAATGCTGCTGTTTACTGGCTTGCCAGGATGATCACAGGCGGAGAAGATCCCCGGTTCATTTCAAGGAGGATCGCAGTATGTGCTGCAGAGGATGTGGGCAATGCCGACCCTACAGCGACAATACTGGCAGCTTCTGCGGTGCAGATAGCGGAATTCGTTGGTTTTCCCGAAGCTCAGCTGCCTCTCGCCCAAGCGGCCATTTATGTTGCCTGTGCGCCTAAATCCAATGCATCGTCCAAAGCGATCTGGCAGGCCCTTTCTGATGTCCAGGATCAGAAAATTGCCCAGGTTCCAAAACATTTGAAGGATTCGCATTATGCCGGCGCAAAGAAAATGGGATACGGCAAAGATTATAAATATCCGCACAATTATGAAAGCGGATACGTAAAACAAAAGTATTTACCCGAAGATTTTGACAAACAATATTATCATCCCACAAATAGAGGTCGTGAAAAAACTTTTTCTGAATATTTACAAAAGCTTGAAATATTGATAAAAAATGATAACAAGGATTAGTTATTATCGAAGGATAAATAAATGGAAAAAAGCACACTAAGAAGAGAAATACAGAAAAAATTAAGAAGTATCCCGGATGACCAGAGAACGGCAAAAAGCAGGAAGGCCTGCAAAAATCTTATAGCAACTAAAGAGTTCCAGGAATCATCCGTTATAATGATGTTTTTTTCACTGCCCACTGAAGTCAATACCTCTGATGCCGTTCTTTATGCATGGCAGCAGGGCAAAACCGTTGTAATGCCCAAAATATCCTGGCAGCAGCGGCACATGATACCGGTAGTGATAACTTCACTGGAAAAAGGGTATACAACGGAATTCGGAGTGCTTAAAAATCCCATTACGGGCACTCCGATGCCTTTCAGCGAGATAGATATGGTAGTGGCACCGGGACTTGGCTTCGATCTCAAAAGCAACAGACTCGGCAGAGGCGGATCATATTATGACCGGTTTTTTCAGAATGAAGAGCTCAAGGCTACTCGTTGCGGACTGGCTTTTGCCGAACAGGTATTGGAAGATATCCCGACTAACGATTCGGATATGCCTATAGATATGCTAGTAACAGACGAAAAAGTTACATATTTTAATAAATAATCATTATTTCAGGAGTTAAGGATGGCTCGTTATTATAGAAGTTACGGAAAACGTAAAAGAAATACCAGGATAATTTACACTCTTATTATTTTGCTGGTGGTCATCGCAGCCGGTTTTTTCTACTTCAAGAATAAAAAAGAAAATCAACCCGATCAGCAGAATAAAAACCCTGAAAGATCAGTACAGCAGGAACCCACCGCATCTAACAATGTTTCTTCCAATTCGAATTACTCACCCGGAAACAGTCTGCAGGCATCTGACCCGATGGATAAAGAACTCCAAAAGCAGAAGCAGTTGCTGCAGGAAAGAATCGAAGAGGAAAAGAAGAAAAAACAGGCTTTAAAGAAGGCTGAAAATCTCACAAAAGCAAATATAGAGCTGCAGGATGTTCCACCTGAACCTACACCTGATTCGGATCCTAAAGTTGCCGAACTGATGAATCAGGCCATGGAGCATATAAATGCAGAACCTCAGAGAGTGATCAAGGCCCGGAATATTCTTAATCAGACATTGCCCCTGCCGATGAGCAAAAAGCAGCGGAAATTTATTAAATCCCATCTGTCGGTTCTGGCCGATAAGTGGCTTTTCAGCAGAAAAATATATCCTGATGATTCCTTATGTGACAGTTATAAAGTACAACCCGGCGACCTTCTTTCTAAGATAGGTGACAAATTTAATGTCCCCCACCAGATACTCATGCAGATAAATCATTTACCGAATGCAAGATCACTGCAGGCGGGACAGAACATTAAAGTGCTTAAAGGTCCTTTTCATGCAAGGGTTGATAAATCGGAGTTCCAGCTTGATCTTTATTTACAGAATACCTATGTCCGAACATTTCCGGTGGGACTTGCAAAAGAGCAGTATGATACACCAACAGGATTATGGCTTGTTGAGCCTAATAACAAGCTGGTCAGGCCTACCTGGACTGATCCGGATACCGGTAAAACTTACCTTGCAGAAGACCCGAATTATCCGCTCGGAGCCCGTTGGGTAGGGCTCGAAGGTTTAAAAGGGCAGGCCAAAGGTCGTGAAGGATTCGCTTTGCATGGAACAAAGGAGGAGGAAACTATAGGAACCAGAAGTTCTCGAGGCTGTATCAGGATGCACAATCAGGATATTATTCTTATTTACAGCGTGCTTAAACAGGGAGTGTCAAAAGTTGAGGTAGTGGAATAGAAGGAAATGGCTTTTAAAAATGTTAAAAAAGTGAAATTCCTGGCCATAACTGCATCAATTATTTTTCACCTTTTTATTTTCGGGGCATTCGGAGTTTTGAAATTCAGGCAGTCAGCATCGAACGAAGATTCTTCCAGTCTTCCGACGGGCTCATTCAAAAAGGTTAAATCTTCAGATAATGATTTTGTTATCATGCCTAAACCGAAAATAAAAAGGGTAATAAAACAAGAGGGAGATTCTCAAAGTGAATTAATTTACGATTTTAAAAGTGACAGTATCAGTTTTGAAGAAACAATTAAAAACTCGGAAAAAAAGTCCGTTGCCTCAAACTATAGCGGTGATATCAATTTTCGGGATATAAAAACAGAGGGGACAGAATTTTTTGGACTGCAATCGGTGGAGGACAAAATACTTTTTTTAGTGGATGCTACCGGCAGCATGAAAGGTCTTTATAGTGCTATTTGCCGTCATTTGTCTGAGACGATTAATGAACTTCGACCTGATCAGTATTTCAATGTTATTTTTTTCCGGGAAGGCCATACTATACCTCTGCATTCATCAGGCTTTGCCCGAGCCTCGGGAAGATCAAAAAGGTCGGCTGTGGATTTTGTCAACAAGATCAGACCTTCAGGTAAGGCCGATGCTTATAAAATATTCAAAGACACTTTATCTGAAATCAACAGCCAAGAGGGTATGACTGTTTATTTTTTGACTGACGGCTTTGAATTTATTAACGGCAGTGATTTAGAGATCGATAGAAAAAGGGATGCCCTAATAAGTGAATGTCAACATAATGTCACCGTTAATGCAATCGCTTTCTGGCCCAGAGAGTCAGATACAAAAGTCATGGAAGAGGTGGCTGGCAAAAGTGGAGGAGAATTTAAAATTTTAAGTGATGAAGATTTTAAGTGAGAATATGAATTATGATTTGATAAAAAAAATTGCTCCTCTCGTTATTCTATTGCTTTTACTGGTGATGATAGGCGGAGGTGTTTTTATCATGGGCGGGGGAAGTGAACCTGCTGAAAATAGAAGTTTTTTTGATCAGTTCATCATTTCCGGCGGGCCGATAGTCTGGTTCATCCTGCTTCCTATGTCACTGGCTACGGTTTACCTGGCAATAGAGGCAGCATTTTCTCTTAGAAGAAAAATGATTTTGCCTGCTGAAACATGTTCTGAACTGAAAAGCATTCTCGACACCGAAAAAATTGAACGCTTTACAAAAGAAATATCACAGAGAAATGATATTGTCAGCAGTTCCATAGAAAAGGCACTGCAGGGGAGTAAAAGCGATCCTTTCAGGCTTCGCTCGGTATTTACTGAGAATTTAAACGATAATGCTTTCGGCTATCTCAGGAAAATAGAATGGCTCAATCTTATAGGCAATATCTCACCTATGGTGGGCCTTTTCGGCACTGTGTTTGGAATGATAAAACTTTTCAACACTATAGTGATTGCAGGAGGACAGCCAAGGCCTGCTCAGCTGGCTGAGGGTATTTCGATAGCTTTAGTCACCACTTTCTGGGGACTGTTCATTGCCATACCGTCACTTACACTTTACAGCATTTTTAAAAATAAGATCGAGTCTCTCGCAAGTGATGCTATGACCGAATCCGAGCCGCTGCTGATGAAATTAAGGTCTATGATCCAGAACAGGTCGGCGAAGAAGAACAAAACAAAATCTGCAGTTCATCTAAAAAAGTTAAGTTCTGAATAAACAATGAAATTTTTTGACAAAGAAGAAAATAGTTTTAATCTTAATCTGACACCGGTGATCGACATCGTATTTTTACTGATTATATTTTTTCTTTTTGTTTGCAATTTCATTCATACCGAAGACCTTTCACTGAACGTTCCGGAAAGCTGCAAAAGTTCTGAAAATCTAAAACATGACGAGACATCATATGTAACATTATCTCTGACAAAACAAGAGAACTCCGTCAAATATTTTGTACAGTCTGTTCCGGTAAAATATGAGCCGGGTGAAATACTGGTAAAGGAACTGGTTTTCAATCTTGATGAAGAATTGAACACATTAAGCGATACCGAGAAAATTGTAAATTTGCGGATAGATAGAAATATTGCCTTTGAAAAAGCAAAATACGCTTTAATGGCAGTTGCCGGCAGTTCTGCTACAGACATACGCATATCAACCTTAAAAATTGACTCTGCCGAATAAAAAAAAGACCCTGCAATTACAGGGCCTATGAGTCTAATTATATTAGAACTTTTTAAGCTGATTCTTTATAATGCTGTGTCTCACCGATTTTAAACAGGTCGGCTTTGCCTTCTACGACATCTTCGGTGATTATGTACTTACAAGGTTTCTTCTGTTCCGGAAGCTTATACATGAAATCCACCATCAGTTCCTCGGTAATGGATCGCAGAGCTCTCGCTCCGGTGTCCCTTTTCATTGCCTTTTTGGCAAGTGCCTTCAGGGCATCTTCGGTAAATTCCAGCTCGGCATTTTCCATCTCGAAGAACTTTTTATATTGTTTAACCAGTGAATTTTTCGGTTCGGTCAGAATATTGACAAGCGCATCTTCATCCAGTGCCCTCAGCGAAGTTATAACCGGCAGCCTACCCACCATCTCCGGGATCATGCCGAATTCGATGATATCCTCCGGTGTGACGTTTTCCATTATGTCAGAATATTCTTCCTGCTCGCTTTGGGATTCCTTGACTTCAGAATTGAAGCCGATCATCTTTTTTCCGAGTCTCTTCTTAACGATATTTTCAAGGCCTACAAATGTCCCGCCGCAGATAAACAGGATCTGGGAAGTGTCAAGCTGTATATATGACTGCTCAGGATGCTTTCTTCCGCCCTGTGGAGGAATATTTACAACCGTTCCCTCCAGCATTTTTAAAAGAGCCTGCTGAACGCCTTCACCGGAAACGTCACGGGTTATGGAAACGTTCTGACTTGTCTTACCTACCTTGTCTATCTCATCGACGTAAACGATGCCGCGTTGTGCAGAATCAATGTCGAAATCAGCTGCCTGCAGTAATCTAAGCAGGAAATTTTCCACGTCTTCACCGACGTAACCTGCTTCTGTCACAGTAGTAGCATCACAGATTGCAAACGGCACTTTAAGCATTCTCGCCATTGTCCTTGCAAGAAGTGTCTTACCTGAACCGGTAGGCCCTATCAAAAGAACGTTCGATTTATCGATCTCTACATCACTTTCAGTATCGACATGCATAAGTCTCTTGTAATGGTTATATACCGCTACTGACAGGTATTTTTTTGCATCATCCTGGCTTATGACATACTGATCAAGGTATTCTTTTATATCTTTAGGTTTAGGCAAATCTTCCAGCGTAAAAGTGGTTTGCTTTGCCCTTTTATTATTCTGCACAGTTATATTATGGCAGAGTTCGACACATTCCGGACAGATGAAAACATCGTTAGGCCCCTCGATAAATGTGTCCACCTGGCTGGCGGATCTGCCGCAAAAACTGCAAACAGGATTATTTTTGTCGTTCGAATGTCTGCTCATTGCTTTATTCCTCTTTAATTAAATTAAAAACTCTTATGTGCTTATTTTAGCCTAGATAGATAAAAATCGCAAGATTACAGAATAAAATTAGTTCCCCTTTTTCAGGTCGGATAATTTTCTTCTCCAGATATCGGGAATTTCCTCATAACTGTTAATCAAGACTTCGACGGCATGCAAAACCTTATTTTTTTCAACCGCCGGCATTTTTAAAATACAATTTAACTCAAAGTATTTTGCTCGCCACCAGCGCCAGTTACGTTCATATTTGTCTGAAGGTTCATTTTCCCGGGCTTTGCGGGCCTTTTTCCAGAGAACTGATGCCTCTGTAAATTCCTTCAAATAAGTCAAAACCCGGGCTTTGGTCTCTATAAAATACAGGTAATTTCCCTTGATTTTATTCAATTTTTGCCGGATTTTGCTTATTTTTTCAGTTTTTGTTCTTCTGTTGAAGTCAGAATAAACGTTGAATTCTGCGACATATATCATTTCTATGAGATTCTTTTCTCCTTTTTTAAGATCAAGGCATCTGTCAGCAATTTTTGCGCAGTCTTGATAAAATTTATCACTTTGGTTCAAGGCTTCGAATTCATCGATTCTCAGGTAGATCTCATCCAAAAGCTGAATTATTTCATAATGCAGTTTTTCGTTTATATCTTCTATTTCAAGGACTTCTTCAACTGCTTTCTGATATTTATTTCTTTTCCTGAGCGATTTAATCTTCAGGTATTTGATGGGTTTTCCGCTATTTTTGCCAATCTCTTTTAAAAGCTCCGTTGCCCTTTCATTTTCTCTTTTATTCTTGCTGTCCAATAATCTTTCTGCAAGAAGCGTCTTGGCCTTGTTTTTTAAATCCTTATTATCACATTCGGCAATGAATTCTTCGATCTTCCGATTAATTGCCTTACCGTAGTTTTTCTCTGCCTTGATTTTCAGGATCAGCCATTCTGCATTTTCATTTTCATCGATTTTTTTTAAAATTTTAAAAGCGATATCAAGTTTTCCGATGTCATTAAGAAATTTACCTATGGAAAAAACAGTAGAATCACTTAAATCAAAATTCTCTAAAAGCACCATTAACTGGTTTGTATTTTTGTCAGAGAGTCGGTTTTCCTTTGCCAGGGCATAGCCGGTATCTATTAAAAATTCGATAATATGATCGATATTTAAATTCAGTCTGCTGTCTTCAAGAAGTTCAGTGGCCCTGATCAAATATTCGAATCTTTTTTCAAGAGATTTTTCTGCAAGGGCACCTGCGTAATAAAGGCCGGCACAATCGAATCTTGTGCCCTCGATCAGATTTTTTAAAAGTGATCTGAATTTTCCCGGTTCCTGTTTTAGAATTTCTTCAAGGGCAATTTGAACATCTTTTTTTTTAAATTCATTGTAGTTTTCTGCTGATTTCAGTTTCCTCAGTTTTAGTTCTCGGTAAAAACCGAGTACTTTTTTTCTTCTTTCTGCAAGAGAAATTATTTTGGAAGTGTCGATCCTGTCTTCGAGGAAGATCAGTGCCCCCGTTATGGTTTGATCGCTTAGGTTATTTTTTTGTTTGTCTTTCAGGGAGGTTATGAATTCGAATAATTCTTTGGGTTTTTCTTCAAATTTTAGTTTTTCAATAACAGCTCTGTAATAATATCGGCTATTTTCGGATAGAGTGTCTGTAAAAATGAACAGTTGATTTTTCGCAAGTTTCCTGTAAGAGCTGTCCACCTCTGCCATCTGCATATAAATCTTTGCCCTTAAAAGTTCAAAGGCCGAAACGCTTTCCTTTTCGAACCTGTTTAAGTTTTCCAGGGTGTTTTCGAGCAGTTTCTCTTTTCTCTTTTTTGTCACCAGTGATGAAAGTTCAAGGTCGATTTTCATCTGCCTGTAGTTAGTTGACAATACATTTGCCGATATCTCCTTCCATAAATTGTTATTCCCGAACTTTTCCTCCCAGTCGCCACCTTCATATTCCTCAATATGCTTTTTTATATGTTCCTGTTCTTTCAGGATACCGGATAGTTTTCGGGAAGCCCTTTCAGCCTGAAATATGAGTTCACTTTTTTCGTCAGCTGAAAGCAGAGCAGGGTCGTATTTATTGAAAAGGATAGATATTTGGAAATTTGAATAAAAATTCCGATAGATTTTTGAAGAATTTTCATTCAACGATTTAATATTTTCCGGAGTTGCATCGATACCGCAGGTGACAGCTGTCAGCGAAAAGATAATATACCAGGTTAGCTTTGGCATTAAACTTGATCTCATTTCACTCAGAGCCGACCGCAAAAGTCACATCAGTGATCTGCATACCGTAAAGAACATCATAAATACGGGCTATGTAATTCCACTTCACACCGTCATTGCATATCAGTTCAACGGGATCGGAAGAACTTCTTTTCTGTTTATCCATGATATTTTTTAATCTTCTTTGAAACTCTGCTATGTCGGAAGTAAGGTTTGCCTGTTCTAATGTAATAGTTTTCGAAGAGAGGTGTAAACGGCACTTATTGTTTTGCTGGCTTAATTTTATTTGCAAAGGTTCGATCTCAATAAGTTCCGTGTCAGCCTTCGCTGATGAGAGCTTCAAAGGAAGATAACTTTCCTCTGCCTTCCAGTTAGCCGCCACAAGAAAGAAGATCAAAAGCAGGAAGACCACATCGATCATAGGCGTCATTCTGAGGTTAAAGGAATTCCTTTTTTTACGAAAAATTTTAAGTGAATTCCTGTTGTATAATCTGCTCCCTTTTACCATTTAAGTTACCTGCTGAAGATAAATTTTCAGTTTTTTTCTGCGAATTCTGCCCCGAGTTTCAAGGCTTTGGAATTCATTGGGATAGTTTTGTGATATCTTTTTGCTAAAACCGCTTCAAGGCAGTCCATGAGTCTCTGTACGCTGAAGATACCTTTTTTCTGGGCATAGGCACCTAAAGCCGCCATATTTGCACTTTTAATACTCCCCGATTCCTTAGCGATATCGTCTGCAGGCAATTTAAGAACATCTATGGAAGTATCCAGTTCGGGTGTTTCATCTATTAAGCTACTGTTCATTATAAGCAGGCCGTTTTTTCTCAATCTCGGTGCAAATCTTTCCATGGATGCTTTGTTCATAATTATCAAACTGTCGGCACCGGAGATAACAGGTGACGCAACGGGATTATCTGCGATCACCACCATGCAGTTTGCAGTCCCTCCCCGGACTTCCGCACCATAGGCGGGCATGTAAGTGACTTCCTTTCCTTCCTTCATGGCAGCCTGGGCGATGAGCTTGCCGGCAAGGATGATTCCCTGCCCCCCGAAGCCTGCCATTATCATTTCTTCTTTTAATCCGTTGTTACTCATGTCACCCTTTCAAACGTCCCAACGGGAAAGTTTTTACCATCTCTTTCTCGATCCATTTCATGGCATCTTTAGGTTTCATTCGCCAGTAAGTGGGACAAGGCGATAAAAGTTCAACCAGTCCCAGACCTGTATCATTTTCCATCTGCAATTTGATGGCGTGCATTATAGCCTTTTTGGCTTTTTTTATTTTCCCGGCATTGCTCAAAGAGCATCTTTCGACGTAGCTTGTGCCAGGCAGACCGGACAATAATTCCGATATCTGCAGGGGAAAACCTTCCCTGCCTGATTTTCTTCCATTCGGAGTTGTTGCAGTCACCTGGTCGAGTACTGTAGTCGGTGCCATTTGTCCGCCGGTCATGCCGTATATTGCGTTATTGATGAAAATGACCGTAATGTTTTCACCTCTGTGTGCTGCATGCAATATTTCTGCAGCTCCTATTGAAGCAAGATCGCCGTCACCCTGGTAAGAGAAGATTACTTTATCTGGATTGGTTCTTTTCATCCCTGTTGCTACTGCAGGAGCTCTGCCGTGTGCAACTTCGATCATATCTACATCGATATAATCATAAGCCAGTACCGCACAACCGACCGGTGCTATCCCAATGGTTTTGTCCTGAATTTCAAGCTCCTCTATAATTTCTGCCATCAGCCGATGAGCGATCCCGTGACCGCAGCCGGGACAGTAATGTGTCGGAACGTCTTTTAAAACTTTTGTTCTTTCAAAAACTTTCATATCTTTACTCATGACGGCATTACCCGTTTTATATTGTTCATTACCTGTTCGACTGTCGGAATTCCGCCGGCAGGTCTGCCGAAAAATTCGACGTTTACTTTTTTGCCTACCGCGATCTTCACATCATCTATCATCTGGCCGTTACTCATTTCCACTGTCAGAAAGACGTTATTTTCTTTCGCCAGTTGTTCGAGTCTATTCATCGGAAAGGGCCATAAAGTGATAGGGCGGAAAAGACCTACTTTTAAACCCTGTTGCCTCAATTCGTCTATCGCCGCTTTTGCTATCCTGGAAACTATTCCGTAACCAATGACTATGACATCCGCATCTTTGATTTTGTATTCTTCGAAGCGGACTTCATTTTTTGTTATTTCTTCGTATTTATCTTTCAGCTTGTAGTTTAATTTTTCCAGAACGCTTTCGCCCAGCCATAATGACCTAACGATGTTCTGTTCCCTGCCTTCTTTACCGGTCAATGCCCAGTCTTTTTTCACCGGTGGTTTAGTATTGTACTCTGGAAGGGTGATCGGTTCCATCATCTGCCCCAGCGTACCCTCTGCGATGACCATAACCGGCGTCCTGTAGTTATCCGCTATGTCGAAGGCAAGCGGCATAAAATCCACCATTTCCTGTATACTTCCCGGAGCGAGTACGGGGGTTCTGTAATCTCCGTGTCCTCCGCCGCGTGTGGATTGAAAATAATCCCCCTGAGAAGGAGCAATATTTCCGAGTCCAGGCCCGCCTCTCATTATATTTACGATAACTGAAGGGAGCTCTGCACCTGCAAGATAACTGATCCCTTCCTGCATCAGACTGATGCCTGGGCTCGATGAGCTGGTCATTACCCGTTTACCTGTAGCTGCAGCCCCGAATACCATATTGACAGCCGCCAGTTCGCTTTCACTTTGAAGGAAAACCCTTCCTTCTTCTGGCATTTTTTTGGACATGTAGGCGGGGACTTCATTTTGAGGTGTTATCGGATAACCAAAGTATGCATCAAGGCCCGCACGAATTGCAGCCTCAGCCATGGCCTCATTGCCGCTCATTAGAATCCGTTCAGTCACACCAGTTCCTTTTTCTTGCTTTTATCGGTTTTTTTACCAGCTTCTATGCTGACGATATTGGTTTTCTTGTAAACCTCGATTGCAGCATCGGTGCAGACTACGGCACACACAGCACAGCCACTGCACCCTTGCCCCTTAAAGACAGCCGGGAAATAACCCGCTTTATTTGATTCTTTTGACATTACGATACAGCCCTTGGGGCACATTTCGGCACAAAGACCGCATCCCTTACATCTTTCAGTGTCAATTATTACTTTATTATCCATTTTTCAATCTTGATAAAATAAAAAAACCGGCTCCATCCTGTTAATTAAATTTTAACACTCATTTCTCCGTTGTAAAGCAAAAACAGAAAGTTGTTTTACTTCACCTGGCCGTTTGAAAGGCTTTCGAGAAATTCCCTGTTGGTTGGGAACCTGTTCATCATTTTTCTGAGTGCTTCTATGGCCTCTGAAGGATTGTAGTTGGTAAGAACCCTCCTCATGGTATTTACGGCCTCCATATCCTCATCGGAATAGAAATTATACTCTTTTCTCGTGCCGCTGGCAGGAATATCGATTGCAGGATATATCCTCTGGTTGGCGAGGTTCCTGTCCAGTACGAGTTCGCTGTTCCCTGTACCCTTGAATTCCTCGAATATAAGCTGGTCCATTCTTGAGCCAGTATCTATCAGGGCAGTTGCAATGATTGTTACAGAGCCGCCGTTTTCAATATTTCTGGCAAGGCCGAAGAATCTCCTAGGGATCTCCATGCTTCCTGCCTCCAGGCCTCCTGACATAGTATGGCCTCTTCTCCCTTCCGGTCTTTTTTGATGATTGAATGCTCTTCCGATCCTTGTAAGACTGTCAACCAGAACAACCACATCCCTTCCGCATTCAAGATCAAGACGTACATTGGACATGATCAGGTTCACAAGTTCGATATGGTCCTGATTGCTCTGGTCAGATGTGCTGGCTATGACCTCGGCACCGTCAACCGTTCTTCTGAAGGTTGTTACCTCTTCGGGCCTTTCATCCACTAAAAGAACTATTACTCTGGTATCCTTTTCCATTTCGGTGATGGCTTTTGCTATTTTTTCGAGTATTGTGGTTTTACCCGCCTTAGGAGGTGATACTATCAGGCCTCGGGTGCCTTTACCCACGGGTGAAACCAGGTCGATTATACGCAAAGTGTCATCATTTACTGCCGAAAGATCGAAACGTTTCTGAGGATTTATGGGCATTAACTTATCTAAATGTGTCCTTCTGGAAAATTCATCAACGCTCATACCCTGAACTGAATTGACCTCCGCAAGGTACTTTCCGCGTTTATTCCTGTCAAATACCCCCTCGACGTGGGCTCCCTGAAGTAGATTATATTTTTTCACCGTATCAGGCGATACGAAAATATCCCTGCCGGTCATCCTGTAATTGGACTTAGCTTCTCGCAGAAAATATGTGTATTTACCGGTTCTTTTGATAATTCCGGAAACCTTATTGTTGGACATAACTTCGCTTTCTTTAAAATCGGAAAAATTGGGCTGGTTAAATAACAAAGAATATTTATATTACAAATTTTCGTTAATATTGCAAGGAATATTTTAAATATGGCTGTGGCAGAACGAACAGTAGCCTATATTGCTGCTGACCCTTTTTAATCTGTCCCACGACTTTTTTTCATGGATAAATTCCATCGCAAGAGGGAAAAGGATATTGTTTTCTATAAATAAATGCTTCCTGAGAGTAGGAACCAGAAACTGCACCAGCTGATCAAGCTGGATTTTGAAATGTTCGAATTTTATATCGTCAACGCTCCAGATCACTTCATTTAACCTTAAATTAGCCAGCCTGATATTGTTATGATGAGTCCGGATCACTTTGGAAGGGCCGTAATACCCCTGTCTTTCAAGCTCAGGAAACAGCATCTGCTCTTCAAGTTCTCTGTGCTGCTCTGCCGCAAGTAAATGGCTCATAATATGTCCAAGCTCTCTTACTTCGCTGGTAACACTTGATCCTTCTTCAAGGTTTTGGATCTCATCATTAACATCTTCCAGGTCGGCCACAAAGCAAAGCAGCATTTCGTGTTCAGCGAGGATTTTCCTTAAAATATGATTATCCGGCAGTTTTTTCCTCATTTTATCCGCCTGATCGGGCAGAACATTTCTGTTATTTTTCCAAAGCATCCATAGATCATTAAGATCAACTCCCGCTGCAAGAAGATTTTGCTGAGCGACTGCCATCTCTATACAATCCGCTTCTGCAAGCAGTTCTCTGTTCTTGGATTCCAAAACAAGGGTTTTTTGCTTTTTTCGCAAATTGAACAAAAGATCGGTTAATTCTTTAACTTTTTTCATCTTTTTGCCTTTTATTTTAGTGTTTTCTTTTCTGGTTTTTTATACGAACACGAATTGAAAGGTGATTGAAAAAAATTATTGATTTAGACAAAAAACTTTTGCTTTTGCCGATTTTAACAAAACATATTTCAGAAAAAGGTTTTGGTGTGAATATAGGCAAAGGTTTGAGGTTCGTTTATTCTTCGGGTTTTTGAAGTTCTTCAACCTTGGGAAGGTCGTTTAGGGTGTTAAGGCCGAAGACTTCGAGAAATTTTTTGGTTGTCCCGTAAAGCATGGGTCTTCCCAGCATCTCCGCTCTTCCCTTGATCTTGACAAGCCCTTTGGACATAAGATTTCTGATCATCTCACCTGAAGAAACGCCGCGAATATTTTCTACGTCGGCTCTGATGATAGGCTGCTTGTATGCGATAATAGCTAATGTTTCCAGCGCTGCGGCGCTCAATTTACTGTCACCTCTGACCTTTATCAGTTTCCTGAGCCAGTTGTCATAAGGCGGCAGGGTCATCATCTGAAATCCCCCTGCGATCTTCTCGATACGGAAACAATGTCCATTTTCCTTGTACTTTTTATTAAGATATTTGATATGCTCTCTTACTTGTTTGGCTGTAGTTTCTGTAACGCTTGTGAGTTTGGTTATGGATACGGATTCATCATTTGCAAAAAGAACCGCCTCCACAACCGATTCCATCGTTATTTCAATATCATCCTGTTCCGGGCTTTCCTCATCTTTATCTTCCTGGACTTCCAGGTCTTGCTCCTGTATACTTTCATCTTGCGGATTATCTTTTTTATCGGTTTGCTGTGCAGAGTTTTCAGGCTCAGGATCATTTTCCGGGTCAACCTTATTTTCTTTCGTATTTTCGACCTTGGAATCTTTCTGTTCTTCAAATATCTCCATTTCAGGAAGTTCTTCTTCTAATTCTTGCTGAACTTCCGGATTTTCTTCGGCGGGAGCATCTTGCGTGTTTTCAGTATCATTTTCGAATTTTTCTTCCGTGAATTCTTCAGTCATACTTTCTTCCAGGTAAAGGGGTCCGAATCCTTTCTGCTTAATTTAATATTAAGCCCTTCAGTACTCTTTTTTAGCTTTTGTTTGAATTTTTTCAATATAAATCTTTCAGAATTACTGTGACTTAGACAAATACAGGTCAGCCCCGCCTCCTGAGCAGTAAGTGCCAAATGATGTTTCAGTTCGCCGGTAAGATAAAGATCACAGCCCTGAACGATAACGGAATTTAGGATACTGCCGCAGGAACCGGCACATACCGCCGCTTTTTTAACCGTTCTGTTTTCCTTTCCTATTATGCCAACTGTATCACAGCCGGTGCCTTTTTTGATATCCCCGATTATCTCAGAGACCTTTTTCTTTTCCTTAAGATCGCCTATCCTTCCAAGCCCTAATTTCTTCTCGACATCGCATAGATGTATCACATCGAACGCCGGTGCCTCATAGGGGTGTGCCTCTTTCATTGCCCGGATGCAATTTTCGATCTTAGCTGCAGGGACTATAGATTCCAGCTTGATCTCGTTAACGTATTCAAGTTCACCACGTTTCCCGATTGCGGGATTGGAGCCTTCACCGGGCAGAAACGTACCCGTGCCGTCACTTCTGTATGAACATTGACTGTAATTTCCTATGGCACCTGCCCCCGCTTCGAACATAGCATCAGCAACTTTATTTATAGAATCCTCGGGCACGAAAACTATCAGTTTATAGTTATCGTTTTCAGGGTTTTCAACATAATCTCCGATGGGTTGGGTATTTTTCATTTCCAGCATCTCTGAAAGAGCGTCATTTACTCCGCCTTCGGTGACATCCATTGCGGTATGAATGGAAAACACATGTATGTCATTTCTTATCAGCTCATAGACCATACTTCCGGGACCGGTACTGGTGACGTTTTTCAATCCGTCCCAGATTACGGGGTGATAACTGATTATCATATCGATATTTTTTCTCTTGGCTTCTTTTAAAACATCCCTAGTGACATCAATGGTAAGCAGAATATTTTCTATTTCCTTGTTTTCATCGCCGACCAGCAGACCGACATTATCCCAGTCCATAGCCAGCCTGAGATCAACTATATTCTGAATCTTTTCTGAAATTTCTTTAACCTTCATTTTTTTCTCCGCATTGTTTTTTCAGTTCTTCATCGAAAATTGAGATCATCTTCTCAGTTACTTCCCCCACCTTGCCGTCATTAACCACATGCTTTTCCACCTGCACAACAGGCATCACCTTCATTATGACGTTTGTTATGAACACTTCGTCAGCATTTAAAAGATCATCGATGATCAGGTCCTTTTCCTCGACTTGTATGTCGTTTTCTTTTGCCTTTTCTATGACCGTTTTCCTTGCGACTCCCGGCAGAACCGGCGTGTCAACAGAGGGTGTCAGCAATTTCGAATCCTTCACCAAAAACACATTAGTTATGCTTCCCTCTGCAAGTTTTCCTTCGTGGGTGAACCAGATGGCCTCAGCTGCGTTTCTTTTTCTTGCAAGATCAAGCCCCAGCATATTAGAATAATAATTAAGTGTCTTATGTCCCGTCACCGGGTCGCTTGCGTTCAGCCTGTAAGGACAAAGAACTGCCAGAACTCCCTTTTCATAGAATTCATCTGAATAATCTTTCAGCTTTACAGCGGTAATTAACAGGGTTGAAGTCAGTTTATCATCGCCGGGACGGGCACTTCCGCTTGTCAGGGTAAGTCTCAACCTGGCGTCCTTTAATTCATTTACCTGTATCGTTTCGTAAACCGCCTTTTCGATAGTTTTCCTGTCATAAGTGTTGTTTATCGAAAGCTTTTCACAACTTGCAAATAATCTGTCAAGATGTTCGTTCAGCTTAAATACCTTGCCGTTGTTACACCGCATTGTTTCGAAAAGTCCTGCGGAATAAAGGAATCCCGCATCAGCTATCGAAATCTTCGCTTCAGTGATATCTACCGTGCCGTCGTTTAAAAATACTTTCGGATTCATCTTAACCTTTCGTTTTCTTAACTGCCTCGATCCCTGCAGCCAGTGCCCTGGCTTTCGTCAATGTTTCTTCGTATTCCGCTTGGGGTTTGGAATCATAAACGATTCCGCCGCCGGTCTGGGCGTAGGCCTTGTTTTTTGAGATGATAATGGTTCGAATGGCAATATTCAAGCAAACTTTGCCGTCGATACCAAGCAGCCCGATACTTCCCGTATAAACATTGCGTCCGGTAGGTTCGAGTTCATCTATATATTTCATCGCAGCAGGTTTCGGCGCCCCTGTAATAGACCCTCCCGGAAACATCGCCTCTAAACAGTCGCAGAAACAGACATCCTCTTTTAATTTCCCTTCCACTGTGGAAACTGCATGATAAACCGTCGGGTATTCTTCAACAGTCCTCGGGTGAACGACCTTTATCGTTCCTGCTTTACATATCTTGCCAAGATCATTTCTCTCCAGATCGATTATCATATTTAACTCTGCCTTTTCCTTCTCGCAGCTTTTCAGATCCTCGATATGCTGTTTATTGATCTTCATGTTTTCTGTATTCAAAACCCTTGGCCTTGTACCTTTGATCGGCTTAGTACTTATTATATCTCCTTTAACGGACATAAATAATTCGGGCGATGCACTCACAATATCGTATTTCCTGGAAGACAAATAAGCTGAATATGGACTGGGGTTGAACTTGTTCTGCCACAAAAACAGCTTTATCGAATCCTGACGATCAAATTCAGATTCGAACCGCTGGGAAAAATTGATCTGATAAACTTCTCCGTCCTTAATGTATCTTCGAATTTTCTTAATGGCTTGTATATAATTTTCTTTTCTGAAATTTGATTTCAGTTCCTCAGGTTTAACTGATTCTATATCAAAAGGGTGAAAAGTAAATTTTATCTCATTCAACGCCTTTGCTGCCTCATCCTCAAGCTCGGCGATCTTTCCTTCCGCTTCCCTTTTATCCCTACCCATACCAAAGAACCATACCTCTTTATTTTCCCTGTCAATGCAGATCACTTTATCATAAAATTTAAGTTCAGCCAGCGGGAGGGGGATATCATGAACCACCGTCTGTCTGTAAGGCTCGATGAATTTGCCCAGTTCATAACCAAAAAAACCTGCCCACCCTCCGAAAAAAATATCTTCCGGAATAAATTTATATCTTTCTTTTATCTTAAACTTCCCGAGCTTTTCCTGAAGTTTTGAAAAAGGCTCATCCTCCCGGTGACCTATAAATATCCGGTCGATCGGCTCATAAAGAAAATAGCTGTATTTCGAAGAACCGTTAGCCCCGAAGATCGCGGGATCTTTTAATCTGCTGAAATGAAGTGAAAGTTTTTCCGGGTCGATATCTGCCTTGAATTTTTTATATGCAAGTCTAAGTTGTCGGGTTTCCTTTGTCTCTTTCGCTAGTCTCATTTTACCTGCCGGCAAGTAACTCTTCTGCTATCTGAACCCCGGATGAAGTCCCTATCCTCTCAGCTCCTGCCTCTATCATCTTCAGCGCATCCTCTGCTGTTCTTATTCCTCCTGCTGCCTTTACCTTACAGTTTTTGGCACTTTCCCTCATTAACATAACGTCATCATAGCTGGCTCCTCCAGCAGGATGAAGACCGGTACTGGTCTTTACAAAATCCACCCCGCAGTTGCCGGCGACACTGCACACGAACTTTATCTGTTCTTCGTTTAATAATGCAGATTCGATTATAACCTTGCAAACCACCGGAGGCCTCATGGACTGGCAGACCTTGACGATACTTGAAAATTCACTGGCAAGATAACTGCCGTCCTTTTCGATTATCGATGGTATATCGGCTACGAAATCCACTTCATCGGCACCTGTCATGATCGCCTTTTTGGTCTGATAAAATTTCACTCCGGCAAGTTCCGCCCCCAGTGGAAAACCTGCGACACTGCATACCTTGACATCGGTATCTTCCAGCAGTCTCGCTGCAAATTCTATCCACCTGGGATTTATACACACGCTCGCAAACCCGAACTTTACAGCTTCTTTGCAAAGCTGCCTGATATCGTCATTTGTAGCTTCCGCTTTCAGCAGCGTATGGTCGATCGAATCGATAATTTCCTGCGGGTCAATATCACTCACTTTGTGTATCCTTTCTTCTTGAAACATTTTACCGCTTCATCAAGATTCCCGAATACCTTCGTTGCCGTCTGAGTGACAAATACCGAAGGTGCCTGCTTTGCCGTCCAGATCACGTAAACCTCCTTTGCCCCTTCATGGGCATGCTGCAGTTCCCTTTCAACTCCGCTGGAAATGGAGGCCCTTCCGTCCGGCAGTGTGGGAATGTAACTTATGATCATATCCGATTGATCTATCAGCAGAAAATCCCTTGCGTATATCTGGCTGTTGATGTCCTTTTCGATCTGCAGTACCTGTTCTGCATTGAAGCTTGCAGTCTGCCCCAGTACTTCCACTTCGATATATTTTTTATCCTTTTGCCTGGCTACTTTAGCGAGTTTCGGTAAATGAGATTCCTCGATGTCACCCGGATCGAAACAGGTAAAAAATTCATTCATCTTATGGACGAATCCAAATATCTCTTTTTTTATGTCTTCCATGTCCCAAACGTGTGTCATCGGAAAACTCAGGTATGCTTTCTTTTTTTTCTGCTCGAACATCAGCCGGTAAAAAGTCCCTGCCGTTTCCTCATGGACACCTCTTGCAAGGCAATATAAAGGAGTCTTTTCATTAACTCCTTTACTGACCAGTTCCGTACCGATCAATTCCTCTTCCCGCCACACGATCAGGTCCTTCAAACTATGGTCTATGGCATGTTCATCCGCAAGCCGGGTATGCAGAGCCGTAATGTCATCCACAAGACAGATGTACATATCCGCATCAAGTTCCCTCATTTGATCGAAATCCACTGCCGGAAAAAGACCGTGACGCCACCTGAAAGTTGCATGAGTATTTACTATAACATTTTCATCCGTCTTGGATCGTGAAATAATGTCTTTGAAAACGCTCCTGCGAAGTGAATGAAGCCGTTTCATCGAGATGTCCAGTATTTTACCTGCCGGTATGTCGGGAGCCTCTGCATACATCATATCACCGACGTTACAGAGCGTAACCTGCCTGCCGTTTTCCTCCGCAAGTTCGCATACGTGTTCCAGGTACCGCTTTTTATCGATACCCACCATTCCTGTAACTACGACTTTCATAATACATCCTCATCAAAGAAGAAAATAAAGACGTATTTTACAGAAACGAACTCGTTGTCTAAAGTCCAAAATTAAAGATTTTTCAATCTTTCCAGCTTGTCATGCTCCCGCAAAGCGTTAATCATTTCCTCGAGATCACCCGCAAGGAACTTATCAAGGTTATAAGATGTAAAATTTATTCGGTGATCGGTTACCCTGTTCTGCGGAAAATTATAAGTTCTTATTTTTGAGCTTCTGTCACCGGTACCTATCATGCCCTTTCTGGCAGAATCCCGCTCTTTCTGTTTCTGCTTTTCGAAATGTTCGTAGATCCTGGATCTCAGGATGCGCCATGCCTTGGAACGGTTTTTATGCTGACTCTTTTCATCCCGCATGCTTACGGTGATACCGGTCGGCACATGCTCAAGCCTTATTGCACTGTTGATCTTATTTACCGCCTGACCGCCCGGTCCGCCTGCACGTGAAACATGCTCCAGCACATCATTCGGGTCGATCTCGATATCGATATCCTCTGCTTCCGGTAGTACCGCAACCGTAGCAGCCGATGTATGTATCCTTCCCTGTGATTCGGTTTCAGGCACTCTCTGAACCCTGTGTCCTCCGCCTTCATAGCCTAGATCCGCCCAGACACCTCCTCCCTTGATGCTGAAGATGATTTCTTTAAATCCGTTACGTTCGGTTGCACTGAAATCCAGCACCTCGACCTTCCATCTCTTTCTTTCGGCATAATGAGAGTACATATTATAAAGGTCTCTGGCGAAAATCGCTGCCTCATCCCCGCCGGTACCTGCCCTGATCTCCATTATAATTGAATCAACCGAGGCATCGTCGGCCATCACGAGAATATCCTTCACTTCCTCAAGGAGCGTCTCTTTTTGCTCGTTTAAGTCTGAAAGCTCCTCTGTCGCCATTTCCTTGAATTCCTCGCTGGTATCTTCATCCTCTAGCATAGTTTCGGCGTCTTCGATCTCCTGCTCAACCTTAAGATAATTTCTGTATTTGGCAATGATCGGCTTTAATTTCGCCTGTTCCTTGGTCAGCGGAATTATCTTGTTCGGGTCTGATGCAATTTCCGGATCGTTTATCTTTTTCTCGATATCGCAGTAATTTTCATCGATACCCTCGAGTTTTTCCAGTAATGTTTTGTTTTGTTCGCTCATAATTTAAAAAACTTACAAAAGTAAAATGATTGAAATTATCTTAAAATAAGTCGGTGCAAAAAGAAAGCTCCGCCTGTGCATATTGCGTTACGGAGCTTTTTGTTTTTAGAAAATAGCTACTTTTCTTTATTTTTGTTTTTCTTCTTACCGAAGTAGTCGCCGCCGTATTTCTTCTTAAATTTCTCGATCCTGCCGGCAGTATCCACGTATTTCTGCTTACCTGTGTAGAAAGGATGACACATAGAGCAGATTTCCGTATGTATTTCACCTACAGTGCTGCGAGTCTCAAAAGTATTGCCGCAACCGCATCTTACCTTCGATTTATCGTATTTTGGATGGATATCTTTCTTCATAATTCACGCTCCATTCAAATTCAAAACGGCCAATTTAACCATTTTATCAGCTTTTTCAATAAAAATTTTCAAATTTATGTATATTTGGCCTGAACTTACAAAAATTCAAAATATAATTATAACAAAAAAATTAATTGTTTTGCAAATCAAAACCTCTTTACATATTCTTGTAATAAAGAACAAAATGCTTTTTAACAGTGTAATATTACTCGAAACAAACGATTTTGTTTGTATATGAGGCCGAAATATGAATATAGAATATGTGGCTTCCACAATGGTTTTCTGGTGGCGGGAAAACAAGCTCTCCTTCGAACAGGAATGTGAATTTTTGAGGTCATTGGACCTGGGAGTAGAGGTCTGGCCAACCATAAAAAACGATTACGAATGCCGTTTCGAACAGCAGAACTGGAACAGGCTTAAAGATGCCACAAAAGGTATGACAACTGTATTAAGAGCAAGAACAGACGAGCCCGACATAAAAAAATGGCGCGAACAGGCAGAATGTGCAAAACTTCTAAATGCTCGCATAGTTGCCGATTTCAACTCGCTTAAGATCGAAAATAGCACCGAATTCGATGGTTTTTCTTTCGCCTCAAAAGCCTTTCAAATTTGCAAAGACAGAGATGTAAAAATATCACTTATCACAGGTGATCTGCCGACAATTGAACAGCTCCTCGAAAAATTTGACCATCTAAATGTCTGCTTTAATGTAGGATATGCCAACATTGCGGATGATTTTTCTTTCAGAGAATATGTTCACAGGTTGGCCCCTCGCATAGATTATTTGCATTTAAATGATAATTTCGGCCACATGGACGACCATCAGCCACCGGGACTGGAGGGAGGTATCGCACTTGAGGATTGGCAGTATCTTTTAAATGCCCTGAACAATTCGGAACACAACATCATCGGTAGCCTGGAAGTCGCCCCTTCGATGCCCCATATCCTGATTAAAAGATCGCATGATTTTCTTTTTAATAAGATGAACTGGCCCAATCCGCCGGCGCAGAAAGATAATATGGATTTTCCTATTTACCGGCCTGATTAATTTTGCTTATCAATAGTTTTCTGGTAAAATTTCGAAAAATTGAATTTCAAAGGAGTGATTTATGAAAAAGATTTTATTATTAGCACTATGTTGTTTAATTTTTAACCCTCCCCTGTTTGCATCCCTGAGTGAAGATCAAATACTTAAAAAGATCGATGACTATAATGTAAAATGGGATGAACTCGGAAAAGACTCACTTGACTCCATGCCCCTTGGAAACGGCGATATAGGTCTGAATGTCTGGACAGAACAGAACGGCAATGTGGTATTTTTCATAGGAAAAACCGATGCCTTCAGTGAAAACAACAGGATCCTTAAACTTGGCCGCGTTCGCCTTAACTTTCAGCCGAATATTTTCAAGGAAAAAGGCGTTAAACAAATTCTCAAACTCACTGATTCGAGGATATTGATAGAATCTGAAGATAACGAAGATAAGTTGTTCATCTGGGTGGATGCCCACAGGCCTGTGATCCATGTCGAAGGAAATTTTGACCGGGAAATAAAAGTCACTTCTAAACTTGAGGTCTGGCGAACCGAAAAAAGACCATTCAATCTGCATGACGGTGCCAATGAAGGTTTCAGTAACTGGACCCTCAACGGCTTTAATGAAAAAATGGCTGGAAAACCCCGGCTGATATACCCTGACACCGTTGTTGACAGCTTGGAAAGCGAAGTCATGTGGTACCACCGAAACGAAGTTTCCATGTGGGATGTTGGTATGAAACTCCAAGGCTTTGCAGACGTCATGGACAAGTTTCACGACCCCTTGATCAACAGAACCTTTGGTGCACTCATAAAGGGTGATAATTTCGTAAGCGAGGATAAATTTACCATTAAAACAAAAAATGGTGTTAAAAATTGTCACCTCAGGATATACTCTTTAACAAAGCAGACCGAAACTATTGCCGGCTGGAAGAAATCTCTTTATGAACTTGCTAAAAGAGTTGATTCGGTTGATATAAAACAGGCGAAAAAGGAACATAAACAATGGTGGCACGACTTCTGGACAAGAAGTTATATCTTTCTTGAAGGGAACGAAAACGCCGAAATAGTCACTCGAGGCTACATACTTCAGAGATATATCAACGCTGCAGGCGGAAGGGGCAATTATCCTATCAAGTTCAACGGCTCTATCTTCACTGTAAAACCTTCAAACTATACTAATGGCGAGGGAATGAACAAGTGGCTAAATGATCACCAACCCGATCCGGACTTCAGGAACTGGGGTGGTGACTATTGGTGGCAGAATACCCGCCTTCCATACTGGTCAATGCTGGCATCAGGTGACTTCGATCTCATGAAGCCCCTGTTTAAGATGTATCTTGACACTATACCACTTGCAGAAAAGAGAGCAGAGCTGTGGCACGATGTCGGAGGTCATTATATGATAGAGACCATGACATCCTGGGGTCTGTACTCTTACGGCGATTACGGCTGGAACATGGAGGATCCGATACACCAACCTGCCAACCCATACGTAAGTAATTACTGGCAGGGCGGACTTGAACTGTCACTGATGATGCTCGATTACCACAGTCATACCGGTGACGAGCGGTTTTTCAGAAATTCTGCTCTACCATGGATAAAGGGCGTTCTAAAATTTTACAGCGAATATTATAAAAAAGATGAAAACGGCAAACTCAGACTCGATCCTTCCAGAGTCCTCGAAACATACTTCGAAGCGGTAAATCCCGCAACAGATGTCGCAGGACTCCAGAAAGTCACTTCATGCCTTCTCGCTTTAGATGATGATTTATATCCGTCCGATTACAGGAAATTCTTCCGTGAGCTGAACGAAAGCATTCCTGATCTTCCAAAAAGAAAAGTAGGCGATACTACCATTATCGCACCCGCTGAAGAATACGGCAAACGTTCCAACATGGAAAATGGCGAACTATATCCGGTCTTTCCCTACCGTTTGCATACCGTCGTTTCCGGTGATCTGAAACTGGCTCAAAATACTTACCGACGCAGAATACAAAAGGGTACCGGCGGATGGTTCCAGGATTCAATCATGGCAGCCATGGTCGGAAACACCGAAGAAGCAAGAAAATACCTGGTAAAAAATTTCAGCACCAAATGCCCCATGTGCAAGTTCCCTGCTTTTTGGGGCCCAAATTACGACTGGGTTCCCGACCAGGATCACGGCACGGTATCCATGATAGCCCTGCAGAAGATGCTTTTACAGGCAGACAAAGACAAAATAAAACTCTTTCCTGCCTGGCCGACCCATTGGAACGCAAAATTCAAATTACACACCCTCGACAAAACAGTTATTGAAGCAGAATACAAAAATGGTAAAATAGATATTAAACAGGTAGCTCCTTCTGAAAGGAAGAAGGATATAAGTAATCAGAATAATTTTTAGGGAGTGCAAGATGAAAAAAGTACTTATCTCATTAATTCTTGTAAGTTGTGTTGTAGTTGCCGGCTGTTCCAGCGGCGAAAGTTACGTTAATCAGAATTTCAATTTTGACACACTGGATAAAGTTGCAGTGATAGATGTCATCGGCCCGGTCGGAGGAGAAGCTGCCAGAAACCAGATCGCAGACTACTTTGCCATGGAACTTCTCAAAAGAGGGTACACCCCGGTGGAAAGATCACAGGTTCAGACTATCCTGAATGAGCAGGATTTCCAGGCCTCAGGCACCACGCCTACCGAAAACGCCGCAAGAGCAGGCCGGATTCTCAACGTACCAGCTGCGGTAATAATAAACGTTCCGGAATTCAACGAGGAAATGAGCATGACCATAAAAATGGTCGATGTTGAAGACGGCTCGATACTATGGATGGGCACAGGATCGGGTAACACCGGCAAAACTCTCGGCACCATTGCAGGCGCAGCTGCAGGAGCTGCAATTGGTGCAACCGTCTCCGGCGATGATGACAGGGTGGTCGGCGGTGTAGCTGGCGGAGTCCTCGGCGGAGTTGCAGGCCGGGCCCTCGCCCCCGAAAAGGCAAAACTCTCTCAGAAGATCATTAAAAAAATTACCGAAACACTACCTCAGAGCATGTAAAACAAAAACTATTCGTATTTAAACTTTAAAAAAGGCGAAGGTTTGGAGTCTTCGCCTTTTTTATATTAAGCAAATTATGAAAAATCCTTGTCGAAAATAACTTTATAAAATATAATCAAATCGTAAGAACATTTTTTAGAGATGAGTTATGACTGAAACAAACGAGAATTCTTCAGAAAACAAACCAGAACAAAAGAAAAAAGCATATCTGCCGGCAAAAATTGCTTTTGCATTTGTAGTTGGTCCTCTTTTGATTTTTATTGGAGGAGCTATAATAGCAACGCATATTAACAAAGAGCTGTTTGATTCTGTATATTGGGAATATTTTGGTTTTTTATTGCTGTTTTTAATAATCTTATCTCCGTTTGTTGCGGTAACTTCCCTGATAAAGATTTACAGAGATGATTTTAAAGGTGTAAGGTATGCTGTTTATGCCATAGTTATTTCAGCATTAATTATGTTGCCTGCTGGAATTCCTTTAAATTCAGCAATGGAAGAAGTTTTTTTATTGGAATGTGAAAGAAATTTGCAAAACATTGGTGAGGCTTTAAGGGAATACGCAAAAGTAAACGATGATCAGCTTCCCGATCCGGATAAATGGTGTGACCAGATAATAGAAGAAGGAAGGGATATTTTTGTTTGTGCAGCTTCTGATGTAAATTCAGGTGAATCTTCTTATGCCTTGAATGAAGATGTAATCGAAATGAAGTTTTCTGAGATCCCCGATGACATGGTCCTTGTTTTTGAAACCACAAAGCCCGGCTATCACCAAGTTGCAGGACCGAATACTATAAACATCAGCAATCATCAAAACGAAGGCTGCAATATTTTATTTGCTGACGGCCACGTAGAATTTGTGAAAAAAGAATTAATTCCAAAGCAAAAATGGGTTATTGAGGGTCAAGCTGATTTTCCTGGATATATCATCAAAGACCAGGAAAAAGGTATCGGTAATTTTTTAAAAAGTATTTTTATAACTTTAGAAGGATCGGTATTTGTAGCGGTTTCTTGGATTCTTTTGGTTAAAACCCCAATTTCAGAACACCTCAAATTTATCACTGTTCTTTCCGTATTTTCCGCAGGCATCGGCTACCTTTTTGGCGGGATGGGTGATTCACTTTATTTTGTCGAAGACGTAAACCGAATCGGTTCTGCAGCAGGCGTTATTCTGGGGATCCTGGTAGGTCTTTCCTATAGTGCCTTAATTACGAATTCTAAACCCCGCGTAAGTATTAAGAAAAATTATAAAGGCTATGCTGTATCTATCGGCATGGCAGCGGGCATAATATGTTCTTGCGGGCTTCATTTGATCTTGATGACTTATTATGGATCGGATGAATTTTATGGAATTATAGCTGGTATACCGTTCGGCATTGTAGCTGGTGCGATGTTAGGTTGGTTGAGTTACAAATTTTATCTCAGTAAAATTATCTCCAAAACGAAAAAGGATTTAAAATGATTAGAAATGGTGTATTTAATTTTTCTGTTTATCTGACAGTAACAATAATCGGATGTCTGTTTGGGGCATGGGCAGGCTTGATTTATGGTAACGAGTGGAGCTGGCCTTTCATAGGTGTAATCCTCGGTGCCACAGGAGGAATAGGCGTTTCTTGGTTATATATTTATTCTCTTGAGAAAATATTTTTAAAAAATATAAGTAACTTCGCATTATGGTTGTTTGGTTCTTTAATTGCAGGTCTTTGCGGACTACTATGCACAAGTTTTATTCATGGCGTTCTTATGCTTATTTATACAATTTTTAAAGGAAAATCATTTCTTAATTCCGGTGATATCCCGGGGAGTATTATATTGATGGTAGCTGAAATAATCGGACTTCTGGCAGGATTTATTACCAGTGTTGTTTTTTCCGCAATATATTTAAAAACAGTAAAGGCTGATAAGTGAGATTAAGCCATTGGATAAAATTAGCCCCGGTATTTTTTAGATCAATCCGGAAGTTCCCGTTGTCCCATCTTCTGTATCTGGCAAAACAGTTCAGGAACGAAAATCCTCGTTTACATGAAGGAAGGTTGTACGTAAACACATTTTTTCCGCCTTATCCCTCCGGAGCTTTCGAGCGTTTTGTAGAAACAGCAGCTGCATTAAAACGTGTCCCTTATTCAACCTATTTTGCCGTAACAGACAAATGTCCCTATATCTGCCCGCATTGCAGCTATGGCAAACATCAAGCGGGACGCCTGGAAACAGGTCAGGCTTTGAAGGCAATAGAAGAAATAAAATCGATCGGTACCATCACTCTTGGATTTACCGGCGGTGAGCCTCTTTTAAGAGATGACCTGCCGGAACTAATATCTGCTACAGGAAAAGGAATTTCAACCGTTCTTTTTACTACCGGCTTTGGCTTAACCGAACAAAAAGCAAAGGACTTAAAAACTGCAGGCCTTGACAGTATTATGATAGGAATGGAATCTGATAATGAAAGTGAACAAGACCGGATAAGAGGTGCAAAGGGTTCATATACTGATGCCTTAAAGGCCTTAAAAAGTTCACAGAAAGCAAATTTATATACTGCGATATCGACAGTTGCTTCGAAGGAAAAACTTGCAAAGGGTACTATGGTAAAAATGGCCGAATTAGCAGAAAAAATGAATGTAAAGGAATTCAGAATATTAGAACCGATACCGACAGGAAACTTATATGCGATAAATGATAAGCTCTTAACTGAAGAGGAAACTAAACAACTGGCAAATTTTCAAAAAAAATGGAATCGTAAAAATAAAGGACTTTCTGTATCTGCCTTTTCCTATCTGGAGTCAAAGGAGATGTTCGGCTGCGGCGCGGGTTTTCATCATCTTTTCGTTGATGCTCTGGGAAATGTATGTCCCTGTGATCTTACGCCTTTGTCTTTTGGAAATTTACTGAAAAAACCTCTAAGGGATATATGGCGGGATATGGAAAATTATTTTAACCAACCGCATTCTCACTGTCTTATGAAGGATATCTGCAGGGAGTTACCAAAAGACGAAAACTCTCAGCTACCTTTGAATCCTGAAAAAAGTAAGGAAATAATGAATCAAATCAGCATATCAGAAGATGTTCCGAAAATTTATAAAAATCTTTTTAAGGACCGTAAACAATCAGATCTGCCATTGAGCCGGCAGTAATCAGAAATACCTCAATATATATCAGAGGAATAGCTTTGACAGGTTTTTTAAAAATTGCCACACCTGCGAGGATTACAGCTGAAATTGCTGTTGCAAGATAGATTTCTTTGCAAAAACCAAGTATATAAGGTATCAAAGTTATTAAACTTCCAGCAAATAACAAAAATTTAGAAAGTTTTAAAAACCAGCTTTGCCTGCAGACAGATAATACTGTAGCTATCTTTTCATCACCCTTGTGATCTCGTACGTCCTTTAGCATCTCATAGCCCATCGCTGTCATGAATAGCCAGAACGGATGGATAAAAAGTACATTAAGCCGTGGCGTCTGAACCGGTTCTTTGAATATAAAAGCCAATGGATATAGTGATGTCATAAGAATTGCAACGATTATTTCTTTTAAAATGCCGAGTTTTTTGGAAAAAATGTCATAAAAAACTAATAGAGAAATAACCAAGACAATTCCGATAAAAAATTTTAAATTAAAAATTAACAGTGATATTAAAATCGCGGAAAAAAATAAAGTAATGGAAAATATAAAAGCCGATTTTCGTTTTATTTTTTTTGAAGGCAATACTTTTGACGGCTCGTTGATCCTGTCTGCGTCTATGTCACAAACATCATTTAAAACATATCCTCCTGAAATAACTCCAAACAGGACACTAACAGCTAAAATCAAATCAAGATAATTAATGATTTTGCCGCCGGTTAGATAATAAACGATTACAATAAAACCCAGGGAAAAGGGAAGAGAGTAATATAATCTTATTAACCGGAAGAGAGCTTTGATCATTTCTTTGCGATCCCTGCAAAATATCTATGCGTCACTTCAATGCTGTCCCGCGTCATATATTTTTCTTCAATTATCTCTGCAAATCTTTTGAAAACTTCTTTTTGATCTTCTTTGCTGCATGCATACTCGAAACCTGCTGCTGCTCCTGTATCTCTCAACTTCTGGATTGCTTTTTCCCCGGAATCTGCTTTGTAACTTCTGCTGCCATCATTTAAATAATAAGGCTTGAACCCTAATATTCTGAAAAAAATTCCAAGCATTTTTGAATTAGGTAGAAACCTGAACCTCATAAGATTTTCCATTTTCTCCGGAAACTCTGCAAAAGTAAGAAAAGAACAGTAAATAATTTCTTTTAATGAAAACAGTGAATTGTCTATAATACCAACTCTACCGCTGGGTTTGAGTATTCGCTTGATTTGTTTTAAAACGGTAAAAGGTTTTGAATACCCCAACCCCCAGCAGCAGGTGATTATATCAATACTTTCTGCAGGCTGGTTTTTTAAAAAGTTAATAACATCTTCTTGAACAAATTCACAATTTTCGCCGAATTTTTTTCTCGCTTCATTCAGCATTCCCTTGGACTTATCCACCCCGGTTACTTTTCCCTTTGTTTTTTCATAAATTAAGTTTGTTGCATATCCTGTTCCACAGGTTAGATCAATACAGCTGCTGTCTTCACCTGGTTCTATTTTATCAATCAGGGAAGCTGTCAAATCCCTCATATGATTAGTCCACGTTGCATCGTAATCATTACTTATACGGTTATAGCTTTTAGTCACCAGTGAATTGCAGTCTGACTTTCTTATAAATAGAAGATTGAAAATACGTAATAACAATTTTAAATAATGTTTTTTGACTTGAGACATAAAATGCTTTTGCTTCCTTGCTTGTTTTTTATAGTAACTAATTACATCCACAAAAGAATTTAATGCCAAGAAAGAATTAATACAAGAAAAATCGGAGATTTATTTTAAAAAGCGAATCCTTTCGCTCATTTCTTTTAATCTTCTTTGTCTTCCATTTGTTTGCCGAGTATATATCCCAAGCCGGCTCCTGCTGCACCGCCGATCAAAGTTCCTTCAGTATCTCCGCCCACTGCCTGGCCTACTCCTGCGCCTGCTGCACCGCCGATCAAAGCTCCTGTTTGAGATTTTGTTTCACAGCCGATACTGGTTACCAGCATTACTATAAGCAAAGTTATTAAAATCAGCCTTTTCATTTTTGCCTCCTGTAAATTTCAAAAATTAGTATTTTCTATTAATCATACTCATTTGCTTTTTAATGGTTTATCCCTCTTCTGTTTAAACTTGTAAATAATTATATTTGCTGTTATATTTTCCCCACGATTCTATTTTAATTGATGAAAGGGAAAAGATGAAACCGAGACTTGCGATTTCAGGTGCCGCCGGCAGAATGGGCAAGAGAATAATTGCCCTGGCAGTGGATTCGGAAAACTTCGAGATAATCGCGGCAAAAGACAGGACAGAGCACCCCGATTTCGGCAGAGATGCTGGACTGCTGGCTAACCTTCTGGAGCTAAACGTAAAAGTCGATGACAAGTTCAAACCCGGTGCGGATGTGGTAATAGATTTCTCTTTGCCGGAAGCGACCCGGGAAACCCTGGATTACTGTCTCGACCAGAAATCGGCACTGGTAATGGGAACCACCGGCTTAAGCGATGATCAGCTTCAAAAGCTTACCGAAGCCTCGAAAGAAATTCCAGTAATCTACGGCACAAATATGAGCGTGGGAATGAATTACCTATTCAATCTAGTCGGTAAAGTGGCGAAAACACTCGGCAAGGATTACGATATCGAGATCGTCGAAGAACACCACCGCTTCAAAAAAGATTCACCCTCCGGAACTGCCCTGACACTGGCAGAGAATATCTGCAAAGAAACAGGAAGAGACTATCCGGACTGCGTAAAGCACGGCAGGCACGGAAAAGACATTCCCCGCAAAAAAGGAGAAATAGGAATGCATGCAGTCAGATGCGGCGACATCACTGGAGTCCACTCGATTATGTACTCAACTCTCGGTGAGACAATTACCATCAACCACCGCGCAAGCAATAGAGATAACTTCGTAAAAGGTGCTGTAAGGGCAGCCGCCTGGTTGGCTGGCAAAAACCCCGGCTGGTACACCATGTCCGACGTACTCGGATTGGAATAAATTTTCAAATACCACAAACCCAAAGCCCTGTTTAAACCAGGGCTTTTTTACTTACCCAATGTTTCGACGGCAACAGTCACTACGCTCAGGGAGTTGAATATCGCGTGAATAAATATAGGTCTTAATATCGATCCGCTTTTTTCATACGAATATCCGAGGCAGGTTGCAAGTACGAATAAAGCAGGCCAGTGACCTGCATCCGCATGCATAACCGCAAACAATCCGCTGGTAAAAAATATCGAAACCCAGACTCTTCCCGTAATAGACCTGATAAGACTTTGCACCAATCCCCTGAATAGAAATTCCTCCATTATCGGGGCAATAACTATCGCAATGAAACCTATGGCGATCAGTACAGGCAACCTGCCGTAAGTCCTCATAAGTTCAAGTTCACCATGCTGAGGAAGTTCGAATTCGACTCCGAATAACAGCTTGCCGAAAAATAATGTCCCTATAATTGCAATAAAAACCAGGGGCCAGATCGCTATCAGGTTGACAAATCCCCATTTTAAGTCTTCACCCGCCTTTTCTAGTTTCAGCCCTAATCCTCTCAAGCCACGTGCAAAATATCTTTTGGCCTGAAATATTATTATAACGATCGCAACTGCCCCGCAGAATATCCATATTATATTTCTAAACAGTGCCTCCTGCCACTTGGCTATGCCATCAAAAATATCGAGTAATGAAACTGAAAGGATCGCAGAAGCACCGAACCAGACGAAAAGAGGTACCAAAGGTGCCCAGAGAGGCATATTGTTCCTCCGGATACTGCTTTTATCAAGAGACTTTTTCCCAAAGTCTGTATTTGCAAGCCAGTAAGCGAAAGGCAATAAACCTATCGCCAAGAATACCAAGTCACCGGCTGTGATCTTGCTGAAAATTTCCTGAAATATTTCTGCTATCTTCATTAAATGCTTCCCTTAATCTTGAAAACTTTTAAATCTTTTATTACATTAGTTATGATTTTTCAAGGAAAATAGATTATGGATAGATTTCGTATCGAAGGACCGGTAAAACTTTCAGGTACCGTTGAAGTCAACGGCTCGAAGAATTCCTCTCTGCCCATCATGGCAGCCTCCATATTAACTGCGGGAAAAACCACTCTAAAAGGCGTTCCCGTTCTTTCGGATATAAAAGTTTGCATCGAACTGCTGGAAAGTCTCGGGTGCGATATAAAAAGAAAAGATAACAAAGACCTTATCCTCGATGCTACAGAGATCGACAACCCCACAGGCCATTATGACATCGTCAGGAAAATGAGAGCAAGCATCTGCATCCTCGGCCCGCTTCTGGCACGCTGCGGCAGGGCGGAAGTCTCCATGCCCGGAGGATGTGCGATAGGGGACAGGCCGGTAGATATTCACTTAAGAGGCCTTCGCGAGCTCGGAGCCGAAATTCATCTTGAAAACGGCTACATTATCGCAGAAGCGCCTAAAGGCGGCCTGAAAGGCGAAGATATTTTCCTCGGCGGTCCCTTCGGATCGACCGTACTCGGCACCGCAAATGTTATGATGGCTGCTGTCCTGGCAAAAGGGAAAACGACCATCGAATGTGCTGCATGCGAACCGGAGATCGCCGATCTGGCGGTATTTCTTAACGAAATGGGTGCCAAAATTACCGGTATCGGATCCCCGCGACTGACCATAGAAGGCGTAAAAGAACTTAACCCGACAGAACACAAAGTCATCCCCGACAGGATAGAAGCGGGAACTTTCATGGCAGCAGCGGCAATAACTGCAAGCGAACTGAAACTCAAAAACTGTAAGGTCGATCATTTAAAGGCAGCTATTTACAAGCTTCGAAATATGGGTATTACCGTCGAAAAATCAGACGGCGGCTGCGTCGTAAGCAGAACCGGAAAGGTCATCCCTGCAGATATCACCACTCAGCCTCACCCCGGCTTTCCTACGGATCTTCAGGCTCAGTTCATGTCACTATTAGCACTTGCGGACGGTAACAGTGTAGTGATCGAAAAAATATTCCCGGACAGGTTCATGCACGTAGCAGAACTAAATCGTATGTCCGCTAACTTAAGAAAAGAAGGGCACACCGTTATCGTTTCCGGCATAGACAAACTCACAGCTGCACCGGTAATGGCATCTGATCTAAGGGCATCGGCGGCCCTAGTTCTTGCGGGTATGGCTGCGGAAGGTACCACTATAATAAACCGTGTTTACCATATCGACAGGGGATATGAAAAAATTGAAGAAAGGCTGAACCCTCTGGGTGCAAATATTATTCGTGAAAATCCGAAAAACTGACTCGCCGGTCAGTTTTATCGAAACACCTCACATATCCCCTCGTATGTAAATATATAAAGAAAAAAGAAAACAAGGGGGTTTGTATATGAATACAATAACTAAAATATTAGTTGCTGGATTAATGGTCATTTTCCTTTTGCCGTTGTCAGGTTTTGCATCGAGAAGGTCGCATATAAGCATCAGAATTGGCAGTTCCGGGTTAGGACGGCATGAATATCGGCTTAGCAGGGACCACAAGCGAGGATATTTACGAAACAGAAGAGATTCTGAAATTGCAAAAGGCCTTTATCGAAAGCATGGCAGGTACTATAGCGTTCCCCGTAACAGGTATAACTACAGAAAATATTATCGACACCGACGAGGCTTTTACCCCAAAGAAAGGCGCTATTACAGGTACCGAAGGTATTACTCCCCGAACAGATACAGCTACCGATACCGTTCGCCTCATCGCTGCTACAGGTACCGATATCCTCACGTCGGCAAAAGTTTCAAACATGACAGCAGAAATTATAAATACCACAGATATCACGGCAAACTGCCGAGAACTTACTACCGCTACTACAAACGCCATAAATACTTCCGAAAGTAATAAAAAAACATTGATTTAAGTAACGGTTAACCCTATAATGGTAGTTAAAATGGGTAATATAATTAATTAGATTAAAGCAAATGGGGTGCGTGATGAAAAGTTTAAAATTTATATTAACAATGCTATTGTTTCTTTTTCTGTTCAATTCTTTTTTAACTGCAGAAACCATAATCACAGATCAGGGCTTTCTTAAAGTTTATGACGAGGAAAAACAAGTTTCTAAAAAACCGACAATCAGAACTAACTTAAAAAAACCTGAATATCTATTATGCAAAGATATTGCTAATCGCGATTTTTGCTTAAGATTAGTTCCTGATTCGGAAAAATACAAAAGACCGGTTTTTTACAAGTTTGATCGTGATACCTATAACAAAAAAGTTTTTCAAAAAGCTTTTGGATACAACCACGAATTTCCTAACTGGAATAGAGAGGCAACAATGAAGTTTTATCATTTTGATGGAGAAATATTTGTGGTTACTGATTCTCTTTGGTATGACAAATGCAAATAAAAAAACGGGCGTTTTAAACGCCCGCTTTTGAATTTTGATTTTGGTATTTTTTTATACTTTACCTGTTGCTCTTTTAGCAGATTCCAGGGTATTGTATAAAAGCATGGTAATTGTCATCGGCCCGACACCGCCCGGTACGGGAGTAATCAGGCTGGCTTTTTCCTTTACATTCTCAAAATCAACGTCACCTACTAACCTGTAGCCTCTTTTCTTGGTTGAATCTTCGACTCGGTTGACACCGACATCGATCACAACAACTCCGTCTTTAACCATATCGGCTGTCACCATATTCGGCCTTCCGGCAGCGGCGATTATTATATCGGCTCTTTTGGTATGGAAAGTAAGGTCTTTGGTTCTCGTATGACATACCGTCACTGTAGCGTTCCCGGTATCGGATTTCTGGATAAGCATATTGGCGATCGGCTTGCCGACGATATTACTTCTTCCCACTACGACCACTTCCGCACCTTCTATGGCAACTCCGCTTCTCTGCAGCAGCTTTATAATCCCGTGCGGCGTGCAGGGCAGAAACGCCTCTTCACCTGCCACCATCTTTCCGACGTTCATGGGGTGAAAACCGTCAACATCCTTATCCGGATCGATAGCCAGCAGTACCTTCGATTCATCTATATGGTCAGGCAGAGGCAGCTGCACTAAAATACCGTTGATCTTGGGATCATTATTCATCTTCTCCACCAAAGCCAGCAGATCTGCCTCGGAAGTGTCAGCGGGCAGACGATTATCATCGGAATAAATCCCTGCCTTCTCGCATGCCCTTTCCTTGGCACGCACATAAGACTGACTTGCCGGGTCTTCACCTACGAGTATGACACCCAGCCCCGGCACTATATTCTCTTTTTTCAGCTTGGCTGTTTCCTGCTGAATTTCTTCTCGCATGTCTTTGGCAACTTGTTTACCGTCAATGATTTTTGCAGTCATAAGTTCCTTCTCCGTTAATTAAAATACTCCGGTTACTTTTCCTGTTTCAACGTCAACATCTATTCTCCTGTATGCAGGATCAGAGGCCGTTCCCGGCATCAACTTGATACTTCCTGCAATAGGAACAACGAACTCAGCCCCTTTATACACTAAAAAGTCCTCGATTGGAAGCTTCCAGTTTTTGGGCCTTCCTTTTAATGAAGGATCGTGCGACAGACTCAGGTGCGTCTTAACCATGCAGGTGCCGAATTTGCTAAGTTCCGGATCATTGTTGATCATTTCAAGTTTCTCTTTGGCCTTATCTGTATAAGTAACACCGTCTGCACCGTATACCTCCTTGGCGATAAGTTCGATCTTCTCTTCAAGAGAGCTGTCAAGATCATACAGGAATTTAAAGTTATTATCATCTTCGCAGGCCTCTACAACCTTCTCAGCCAGTTCAACTGCACCTTCACCGCCCTTCAGCCAGTGTTCTGATACTGCCGCCAGAGCACCGTTCTCTTCTGCTATCTTCTTTACAAGTTCTATCTCGGCCTCGGTGTCGGTGTAGAAACTGTTAACACATACAACAGGTGTCACGCCGCTTTTCTTGACAACTTCGATATGAGCCTTTAGGTTCTCACATCCCTTTTCAAGCAGTTCGAGATTTTCTTCTTTATATTCCTTGGCAAGCGGCTTGCCCGGCTTAACCTGAGGCCCTCCGCCGTGCATCTTCAAGGCCCTTACCGTAGCCACGATAACCACGGCATTCGGCTTGATGCCGGAATACCTGCATTTAAGGTTCCAGAACTTTTCAAATCCGATATCCGCTCCAAACCCGCTTTCAGTGACATGATAATCTGATAGTTTGGTTGCTATCTTATCTGCGATAATAGAGCTCTGTCCGATCGCGATATTGGCGAAAGGCCCGGCGTGGACGAATACCGGCTGACCCTCGATAGTCTGCATCAGTGTCGGATTTATCGCATCCACCATCCAGGCGGTCATAGCACCGTCAACTTCAAGGTCCGCTGTCGTAACCGGGTTGCCTTTCTTATCATAAGCCACCACGATCTTGCTTATCCTGTCTCTTAAATCCTTAAGGTTTTTGGCAACGGAAAGTATCGCCATGATCTCACTTGACACGGTAATTGCAAATCCGCTCTTCATCTCGAAGCCGTCCATCTTTCCGCCCTGGCCGATAATAATATTCCTCAAACCCTGTGCACAGAAATCCATTACCCATTTCATCTGCACTTTCTCAGGGTCGATATCCAGTCTCTTTAAATTCTTTCTTTCAAGAACTTCATCGTCATAATTTCTCTCATGCTGCATTCTCGCATTAAGTGCAACCATACACAGGTTATGGGCATTTGTTATCTTATCGATGTCACCGGTAAGTCCAAGCGAAAAAGGCACCAGCGGAACGCACTGTGCCAGTCCGCCGCCTGCGGCAGAACCCTTGATATTAAAAGTCGGCCCGCCGCTAGGCTGCCTGATGGCACCTGTAACATTCTTTCCGATCTTACCCAAACCTTCGATCAAACCTATTACTGTGGTGGTCTTACCCTCACCGAGCGGAGTAGGCGTAATTGCAGTGACGTCAATATATTTTGCGTTCGGCTTGTTACTCAGTCTTTTCATCGCCTTTTCATAATCCACCTTGGCAAGCTGCTTACCGTAGGGCAGTATCTCCTCGCCTTTCAATCCCAGTTCCTGAGCCAGCAGACTCACCGGCTTCATATGTTCCTCTGCCGCTTCTGCTATCTGCCAGTCTTCCATTTTAGTTGGGTCAAGTTCAGGCATATTTTTTTCCTTTAAATTTTCTTCCGATTTGCTTTTTTTCATACTTTCGTGATCCATATTTGCACTCCTTAATTTCCCTCTCCATCTATTCCCGTTATAAAAACATAAATGTTTACAAAATTGCAGTTTAACCATAATCCTAAAAATTTTAGGGAAATGCTATAAGGCGACAGCGTTTTTTTTGCATTATTTTGCTAAACAGGGCCTGATTTTCCTGAACTGCCGGCTCTTCGGGCTTATGCAACCCTGTAAATTGAGCCTTTATCCTCGGGAAATGACTTCGTATTCTCCGCTTCTAAACCTTCCCTGAACTCGAAGTGATATTCCTTCAGAACACCGTATGACTCATCCTGTTCAATCAGGATGATCGGGTCACTAACCTCATTTTCCTTGCCTTTTACGTCCCGGTAAAGACCTGCTGCCAGCTTCATGATGCCTTCCATATCCTCAAGTAAAACACCGGTCATAAGCTCTTCGCCGTCGATTTTGTGTCTGACTATTAAAACACAGCAGGAATTGCTCGCCTTGCGGGTTTTCCGGAGAAATGGGCTTTAATATCCACCACAGGTATTTCAATCCCTTCAATGGTTATTGTTCCGGGGATACTTTTCGGCAGGCTGCTTATTTCTTTTAATTCTCTGCATCCCCTGCATCGAACCAATAGCTCACCCTCCTCCTCTTGGATTGTGAACGTGTTAAGCAAAAGTTCCTTATACTGAACCATTGGTTTACCTTTGTTAAGGTTTCAAACTTATCATCACAATTTGAACCTAACGAAGTAAGGTTTGAGTAAAATTACAGTTCTGTTAAATATATGTTAAAAAACCAGTTGATCGGCATGAAAATTTAAGATCAACTTGATTGCTTAATTTTTTCGGCAAGCAGATTATATACAAACGCAAATATCAGTCCGCCGATCAGTCCGTCAATAAAAGCCCATACCAGACCTATAAAAGCTCCCACCATGCTGATATTATAGCCTCTGTATATTTTTGCGATTATAGTTTCTTCACCTGTTGGCCCTTCGAAGATCATTATCCAGCAGGTCAAAAGAAAAAGCCCTAAACCCCATACCAGTCCGCAGGAAAGACCAAAAGCTTTCACATTAAGTTTCATAGGTATCCTCCAAACTTAATCCTTTTTCAGTTTTTCTTCTATCCGAGCCAGTCTTTCGGTGATTTTAATCTGTATATCGTCAATATTCGCCTCTTTTGATTGAATTTTAATAGTTTGACAGGAAATGCATTCTTCATCGGCGGAATAATAATACTCACGGCCGTTGTTTTCTGAGATTGATTTTTCGACAGAGGCTTCACATCCGCTGAAGAAAAAGAAAAAAATTATGAGAATCACCGTGGCTGCTAAAAGTACGGTACGCAAAAATATCATTATCAATTCCATCTTGATACTTTAACCGAAGTAACTTTAAAATTTTCTCCATTTGGAAACCTGCCGACTATTACATATTAAACTTTTTAAAAGGCTTGCATATCGGGAATTGCCCGCATTTAATTATCAGATATAGCTGAAAGCGCAAAAATATTGTCAATACCTGCCGAATGTATAAAATAGAAAACGCCCATATCAAATTGACTTTTTTTAATCCACCGTAGCGAATCAAAAGTTGCCAATTCAATACAGGCGTTTTTTTCTCCCTCCGCATCCCGTTTTTAATTTCTGCTTATACCTTAACGATCTATGAAAATTTGTAAATCGGTCTTATCTCTATATTTTCCATAAGGGATTTCACCCATAAATTTTTCTATTTAAAGAACAGGTTTGGTTTATTCCTTCGGTTTTTTGAGGTCGCAAGTGAAATTTATGAGACAGGGTTAATAAGTCACTTACCTGTTTTTATTCCTTTGTAGATAAGCCAGTCCACCCATTTATCGGGCAGCTTGGATATCATTTTTCTTATTTGTGCCTCTGTTGGCATGCAGTATCTTGTTTTAGGCCGTTTACTCGTCGCCGCATGTACTACAGCCTTTGCCACTACATCGGGTGGAGCTGCTTCTCCCTTGATTATCTTTTCGACCCTGTCCAATTGAAATTCATATAGCCAGCTGAATGGGCTCGTCGCCCAGTCCTCTTCATGAGCCTCTGCCTTGTCCTTGCTGACCTGCCAAATTTCCGTATCGATCACGCCCGGCTCTATAAGGATAACCTTAATGTTCCAGGGCCTGTATTCCCTCCTGGCAGCGTCACTTATCGCCTCCAGCGCATATTTACTGGCGGAATAAATCCCCACGGCTGGAAAAGTGATCTTGCCGGAAATGGAACTTATATTTATTATCCTCCCTGAATTCTGCTCTCTCATGATTGGACCTGCAAGCTGCATCATTGAAAGGGCGGAAAAGAAATTTATTTCGAACTGCTTCCTGGCATCTTCCTCTTTTACTTCCTCGACGGCACCGGGCTGGGCATAGCCGGCGTTATTGAGCAGCACATCGATATGTCCCCATTTATCTCTGCTCTTCTCGAAGAGTTCTTTTCTAATACCGGGATCGGTCAGATCACCGCAAACATAAATACAATCTCTACCTGTGTCTCTCAGCTCAGCCTCAAGTTCCTGAAGCCTTTTTTCTCTTCGTGCATTCAGGCAGAGATCGAACCCTTCATTAGCAAGTGCCAGAGCACAGGCTCTGCCTATACCTGAACTTGCTCCCGTCACTATCGCATTTTTTGCCATCGGAATTCTCTCCCTTTAAAAAAATACTTTTATTTCCTTATTTTTTCCCGTAACTTTTATATGTAAAATATGAATGATTTCATTAATTCTAATGGGTTTAGTAAATTATGAAAAGAATATTTTTCGTCCTGCTGGCTGGATCTATGCTCTATACTTTTTCTTATGCTGACGACTCTCTAAAAATCTACAACCGCCGGGAACAGGCACTTAAAAAATGGCGGGATAATAAGTTCGGCATGTTCATCCACTGGGGACTTTACAGTATCCCTGCAGGAGTATGGAAAGGAAAAGAATCAAAACACCCTAATGCCGAACATATTCAGCTGAGTAATAAAATTCCAAATAAGGAATACGCAAAACTTGCGGAAAAATTTGATCCCGAAAAATTCGACCCCGAAAAATGGGTAAAACTTGCAAAAGAAGCGGGAATGAAATATATGATCATCACTGCAAAACATCAGGACGGGTTTGCTATGTATCATTCAGATGTCAGCAGTTTCAATGTCGTTGATACGACTCCTTTTGCAAAAGATCCTCTCAAGATGCTTGCAGCTGCCGCCCGCAAAAACGACCTCGATTTCGGCTTTTACTATTCTCAGGCCCGGGACCATCGTCACCCATATGCAAATTTCAACAGGTATGGCAATACCTGGGATTTTCCAAAAGCATCCAGAGAACAGTACATCCGATATCTAAATGAAAAAGCCAAACCCCAGATAAAGGAGCTTCTCACAAATTACGGCGATATCTCGGTTATGTGGTTCGATGTTCCCTATAAAATACCGCCGGAGCAAAGTAAAAATATCTACCAGCTGGTGAAAAGCATTCAGCCGGATTGTTTGATAAACAGCAGGCTGGGCGGGCCGCTTTGGGATTACAAATCACTCGGCGACAATGAGATAGCCGACTCCCCGAACGATTCACCCTGGGAAACGTGCATGACCACAAACGATACCTGGGGCTATAGAAAATCCGATAACAACTGGAAAACTTCAAAACAGGTCATCAGATACCTGGTAGATATAGCAGGCAAGGGAGGTAATCTCCTTTTGAACGTGGGACCGAAGGCAGACGGCACCATACCAATCCCCGCAGTTAAAATTTTAGAAGGTGTCGGCAAATGGATGGATAAAAACTCTGAAAGCATCTTCGGTACCAAGGCAACTGTCATTGATCAGCCCCGATGGGGAAGATGCACGGCAAAAGATGATAAAATTTTCCTTCATGTCTTTGACTGGCCGGAAAACGGAAAATTGAAAATTAGTAATATCACCTTCGAACCTAAAAGGGCGTATTTTCTGGAAAATAAGCGAAATATTGGATTTTCAAAAATAGACAACTCAATATATTTTGCCCTTCCCGACAAACCCCTAAACGATATCGACACTGTAATAGTACTGGCCAAATAGGCGGATTGTAGTTTCGCCAGTTTTTTACGGTTCTAATATCGGCAATTAAAGTGACAAAAATTTAATGCCTATAAAAATAAAGGCTCGTGACTATCACTTCACAGGAAATATCATTGCAACTTTATAATTTAATTAAATCCTGCGTTCCTGTCACGAGCCCTGTGACTTTCCTCCTATGAAAAGCCGACTGTAAAAACATGCTAAATTATATATCTTCATCGAAATCGCCGAGGTCAAGCGGATAATTCCCGTATTCCCGAACGAGTTTAATTATCTTGTCATAAATTCCACCGGAAACGTCACTGGCTACCGAATGGTCCGACTGAAAGATATACCCGCCGCCTTTGGCAGCATTCAGTTTTCTAAGAACCTCTTCACGAATAACAGCCATGTCACCGCTTTCCCAATTTTGAATATTACTGTTGCCGCAGATTCCCAGCTCATGGCCGTATTCTTTTCTAAGCTCGACCGCATCCAGATCCGCCTTTGCCTCAAGCGGATTTAAAGCGTCAACACCTATCTCTATATAATCCTTTAGGATGGGTTTGACATTTCCGCAGCCGTGATAAATTACCATCAGCCCTTTTGAATGTGCATATTCCGTGATCGCCTTAACCCATGGCTTGAAATACTTTCTCCAGTAATCAGGTGAAAAGAACATATTATTTCTATAAGCAACGTCACCCCAGATAACGAAACCGTCAAGATATTCTTCACCTGCATCCATTTCAGCCTTGGCCAATTCAAAATAAAATTCCCCGATACGATTGATCTGCTTGCCCATTCTCTCAGGATACATGCCTATCCACATCATGTTATTTTCGGGCCCGATAAGTCGGGTCAGACACTCATTGCATTCTACGATACTGCCGAAAACAGGAAAATCGGGCCACAGTGACTTTACTGTCTCTATCCATGGCGGTGAATTTCTTTCAAATCCGTCACCAACCCCGGCTATCTGGTTGTCGCCGGCTTCATAAAACCTCCTTTTGTCATCAGGAGCATCGAACTCCAAAGCCTCCAGCTTTTCGATAGTGTTCGTTTCAAAATCAATGAATTCCGGCATGGGAGCACTGAATTTCTTTCGGCATATCGCATCGAAACCTGTCTTGACAATAACCTCTTCTTCGGTCTCTTTGATCGTCTCGAAAGGCCTTATCTTCGGGTCCATGTTGCAAATAGTTACTATCCAGTCAAGGTCATAATAATAGTAGGGATTGGCATCTGCATCCAGACCCAGGTCTTCCTGCCATCTTTTTATGAAACTGCCCCAGAAAAAGTCACTTACAGGCACCCGGTCAGGTTCTTCGTGACTTAATGCCTTTTTCATCCTGTCAAGTTTAACCAGAGTATTCGCTTTTCTGTCCGAATCCGCCTTCTGTTTGCCCGTTGTATCGAACATGCCCATAGAAATGGCTCCTTAAAACTATATCTATATAAATCAGTTGTACATTTAGTATCATATTTTCATATATTATTGTCAATTCACAAAAACGATTTTTAATTGTACAAATCCGACTTTTTCTGGTATAACTAAGCAAAAAATAAGAGGATCGGTACAAAATGTTATCATTAAACCTGCTTCATTCTCTGAAAATCAATCTGATAAATGCGGAATTCTGTAAACTAGACAGCTCCTGGAATTACACCAATGTCGAAAGTCCTTTTTACAGGGTATATCTTATAACCGCAGGCAAGGGATTCGTCTATCAGAACAGCAAAAAATATACCTTAACTCCCGGCAGAATGCATCTGGTACCTGCTTTTACTTTAAGCAGTTATCGCTGCCCTGAATACATGGAACAATATTATCTGCATTTTCACCTGGAAACTCAGGGACATATTGAAATCTTCGATGAACATAACTGCTGTTTCCAGGCTGATTCGGATGAATTTGAAAAAATGCTTTTTGACAGGATAATCGAGATAAATCCCGACAAACCCCTGAAAAATTACGATCCCGAAAAATACGACCGGAAGATGCACTTGGCCCGTGCCCAGCTTCTGGAAGATGCAAGTATCCCTTCCAGGTTTCTTGAAACAAAGGGAATCATTTTGCAGCTGCTTTCCAGGTTTATGGTTTCCTCAGGGCAGCATTTACCTGCCGAAAATCAGCAAAATTTCTTAAGGCTGAAAAATGTAATAAGTTACATCGATAAAAACCTTGGTCGTAAGATTACCGTTTCAGAACTTGCAGATAAATGCCATCTTCATCCCGATTACTTTTCCCGTATGTTCTTAAAGGTGATGGGCGTAAGACCCAAAGAATACATCCATCGCAAAAGAATACAAAGATCTCAACTCCTGCTTATCACCTCAGATATGTCACTTGAAAGAATAGCTGTTCAGGCAGGTCTTACAAACTCAGCATACCTCGCCCGAATTTTCAAAAAATACACCGATCAGACACCCGCTGAATATAGAAAAAAACATATTCCTCTTTATTGATCAATACCTGTACCGGCAGCGGTTAAAGTAAAAGATCAAAAGGGCGACTAAAAGCCGCCCCTTATTTCATTCTGTTATTTCTTTTTTCTGATCAGTGCCAATCCACCCAGAGCCAGCAGACAAACGGTAGCAGGTTCGGGAGTTGATATTGTATCTACATATACCTGATCAAGCACTGTGTTTGAGGGTACAAAGCTGGTATTAAACTCTATATCTTCACTGACAGGGTTAGGCCAAAGCCTGAAATCGATCCAGGTATGCGTAATATCATCTAAATCATTGTAACTTGTTCCCCAATCAGTAATTGTCCATTCAGTGAAAGTATCCGGCTCATTACCATAATCACCTAAGGCAATTCCCATCAAAGACGGGTCTGCAAGAATAGAGGATGCTCCACCACAGGTCGTATAACCTGTAAGCTGAACCCTGATATCTTTGTAAGGCTCGTTATCAATCCAGTTAGCTAAGTGAATAACAAAACCGTCCATCACATAGCCGGAGCCTTTTGGTCCCTGCCCATCCGGGTCCTGAAACCAGCAAGTATTAACACCAACATCAATATGAGTGTAGTAACCGCTTAATGTTTCATCGCCACTTCCTTCGACGGAGTTAAAATTGTCCGGATCAAGGCCACCGCTTGTCTGTTGAGTCTCGAAATCCCATTCAGCTTCTACTGACAACTCACCGCCGCGCCAGGCAGGTGGATTAAAATCGTCCGCAAAGACAGAAAAGTTAATGGAAAAAAGAACGACAATTGAGATGAAAATAAGTTTTCTCATTTTCTTTCTCCTCCAAAAGAAATTATCCCCCATATTATCATTTAGTATATTAATGCTTTAATCCCGGAAAATCAAGAAAAAAATATAAAAAAGTAGTTTTAAAATGTTTGGAATAACACTTAAAAACACAGTGTTTATAAAAATATTATTATAGCTGGGAATTATTTAATAAAAAAGCCCATGCATTTGAAGGCACGGGCTCGAAAAATTCTAAAAATTCGAAATTTTATTTTTTGCCTATCAGCGAATCTAGCATATACAGGTAATCCGAAAGAAGTCTCGTAATAAGGAATTTATCTCTTACCGTCTCTTTAGCATTTCTGCCGAGTTCTTCTTTTGTCTTTGGGTTCTTAATGAGGTGGATTATCCTGTCTGCAAATCCGTCATAGTCTTTAGGCTGCAGCAGATAGCCGTTCTTGTCATCTTCGATTTGCAGGGGTATTCCTCCCACATCGGAACCGATTACCGGCGTACCTTTCCATAATGCCTCCGTAACTGCCAGGCAGAATCCCTCTCGGGTCGATTTCTGAATGATAATATCCGAATATTTCTGGATGGCATTTACCAGTATCTCATGATTACCGACGACAAATACAATGTCACCGGAATCAACATACTTACCTGCTTTTTCCTTAACCTTTGTATACATCCTCAATCCTTCCGGATCGTCACTGGCAACGTTATAGCAGAAAAGAAGCCTGCAATCGACCTTTTCTTTTACCTTATGGAATATGTCTATTACACCCTCAGGGTCCTTCCACGGATCGAGCCTTGAAACCTGAGTTATCAAAGGCTTGTCGGTCGGTATCCCAGCCTTCTTGATCTGCTCCATCATTGTTTCATCGGATATCTCCATATTCTTCTGACTAAGCGGGTTGATCGCGGGGAACATTATCCTCTGATCTACGGGAAGATCGCTCTTGCAGTACTTCTCATTTGAAAATACCACCTGGTCATATTTAAGTAGAAATCCTTTTAGAAAATCCCAAAGTTCCTTATGTGGATCGGTAAGATCAATATGACACCTCCATATCCAAGGCTGACTCTTCTGATAAGACCTTATCAAAGACAACGGTTGAGGGTCATGAACTATGACACAATCATGATGAAGATGAGTAAACCTGGAAAAATTCTCATTTACACTCAGGTATATCTGCTTCTTTCTTTTGCTTAAATTCAGGTCCGCTCCCTGAAGGGCATTGTGGAAACTCTTTGTGATCTCGAAAAATTCCTGGCTTCCGTGGAGTATCCTCCAGCCCGCATCAAGACCGATATCATTCATCAAGAGTACAAGCGAATATAATATCTCCGCTACACCTCCGCCCTGATAAGTGGCGTTAAGATGTATGATATGTCTGTTGTAGAGTCTTCTTGCCCTGAAATATATTTCTGCCAGTCTTTCGTCCGGTACAATGTAACGAAAATCTTCAAGTCTTAACATTATTCACCTCGCTGTAATTCAAAATATTATACTTAATTCCGCAACGTAATATATCACCTGATTAGTTTAGGTGCAAACACTTATATTTCTCGTAACAATCATGCAAAACCTTGAATTTTAAATTAAGATTTTATTTGATTTTTGTGAAACCTTTTAAAATTAGATACTACTTCGACATATGCCGCAAGTTCCCGGAAACACAACTCCTGGTTTTTTTACCAATTTAAACCATTTTTTTCAGTTCTTCCGTTTTCATTTCTGTTCTCTTTAAATTTGACTTTTCCTACACGAGTTTACGGGGAATTGTTCTGTCAAAATCCAGACTTTTTATTCTGTACTCTCCTTCGAACGCATCGAGCTGAGCATGAATATAAAAATTATGCTTGTCACAAGTAAGAACTGTGGTGGTCTCTGTACGAACCGACCAGCCTCCCCGCTTAAATCCTCTTATCGCAAAGGTCTTTCCCTCTGCAGAATGAAAATCAGCTGACTGATTAGTGTACCACTCATAAGTTCTTTCGGTTATCTGGGTCCCGATCTCCTTTATCAGGTAAGTTCCCATGTCTTTTATAACCTCGAGAACAGACTCGTCACTTGCAAGATTTCTGATTACCCGCCAGTTGTGTTTTTCACCTTCTATGATCTTTTTCTCAAGAGGCTCTGCGATCTTCGGCTTACCGAATAGTTGCTTACCGTCATCAGGTTTGCTCGGCCTCACCGGAACACTGAATTCACTTTCACCTGTAAATATATTCAGCATAGCAGGTTCCGGGCTCGGCCATGCCAGGGGCCAGTAACTGCTTGAAAGCGACAGCCTCATCTTGTGGCCTTTCGGGAAAACCTGCGCAATGTCATTCAGTTCCACCCTTACCTTATATTTTTGTCCCGGCTCCAGAGGCTGGGGACTCTCATGACTGTCCCGGTGCGTGAGATTCAATATCCCGTAAGTTATCCGGGTTGCCTTTCCGTCAGGTGCCACATCACTCAGCCTGGCTGCTATCATCCCGCAGGGCTTATTTACCGAAAGCTTAATCTCCGCAACCGGTGAACCTAGTATCTCCTTTTTCTCTGCAAGTGGCTCTGTTTCGAAAATTATAGCTCCGCCGTCTTCCTGTCTCTGATCATGGGGCAGGTCAGGACCTGCCTGGTAAGAGCACCATTTCCCTGCAAATAATCCCACCGTAAGTGGTGACTCGATAGGTATTGAATGTACCGGTACATCCTTATCTACTTTTTCGAGAGTATGCCAACCCAGTTTGTAATCGGTATATTTTATATCCGGCGAAGGCCACTTATCCTCAGTTACCCATTTCCCCGGCCTGTACTCATACTGCGTATAAGGCGGCACACTGTCCTGCATGTAGGCAATAAGCTGCGGATTATCTTCATCCATCACGCCGTTATCCTCATCTTTAAGCCATCTGTCCCACCACTTAATGCATTCATCGAGAAAATCTATCGCAGGTCCCGGCTCACCTTCCTGCGGGTACTTATGACTCCAGGGACCTACCAGACCCTTGCAAGGACCATCAAGGTTCTTCATCAGCCGAAAGACCGCATTAGTATAACCGTCTGCCCAGCCGCTTACCGCAAGCACAGGTATCTTAACTTTAGAAAAATCCTCGCATATCGATCCGTGCTTCCAGTAACCGTCCCTGTGCTGATGTCTCAGCCAGTTATTCAGCCATAATCCGCTTCCCTCAAGCCGCTTCATCCACAGATCCCGCCATTTGTCACCGACTATTTCCGGGTCGGGCGGACAGGAATTATAAGCGAACATCGTTGATGCCCAAGACAGATTGTCACCAAGCAGACATCCTCCCATATAATGAACGTCATCTGCATAACGGTCATCCGTACTGCAGCAGGTGACTATGGCTTTTAATTCCGTCGGTTCAAGAGCCGCTATCTGCAGGCCGTTGAATCCGCCCCAAGATATGCCTATCATTCCAATGTCACCGTTGCACCAGTCCTGGTCTGCCATCCATTTAAGTATCTCAAGACCGTCCTTCTGTTCCTGCTCGAGATATTCATCGGTAAGCACCCCCTCCGAGTCACCGCTGCCTCTCATGTCCACCCTCACACAGGCATAACCGTGACCTGCAAAATACGGATGAACGGTATTGTCACGCTCTCTTGTTCCGTCCCGTTTCCTGTAAGGCAGGTATTCCAGTATCCCCGGAACCGGTTTATTCTCCGCACCTTCCGGGTACCAGACTCTTGCTGCAAGCCGGCAGCCGTCACTCATCTCTATCCACGTGTTTTCAATGTGTTTTACTTCATTTGAAAATTCATTTACTACCTTCAAAATTTACTCCTGTGTTTTGAAACCTGTTTCTTGTTGTCAATTTCTATATCCAGCTTTTTGCATATTTCATCGAACTTATCTTCCAGTTGGTCATAACCGTCTGCTGCTGTATAAACGATCGAAAGTACATAACTGTAACTGTCCTGAAAGGGCAGTTCCGAAAGATGCATGCCCTCTGTTACCGTATGCTGAAAATATGTATCCGGGTATTCTTTTTCAAGATCGTTTAACCTGTCTTCATCCGGTGCTTTCGTGACAGCTCCCTCCTTGAAGCTCCTCAAAAACATTTTGCCGGCAACTTTATACTTGCCTTCTCTGTTCGGAAGCTGAGGGTATTTGCCTAGAGCCACATCAAGCGGTATCTTGTGACTGGCAACCCCGTCAACCATTTCGAAAAGATAGCAGTGTGACTGCGATATTCGCGTATTTATCTCTAAAAGCCATAACTTATCCTTTTCCTTATCCCGGAAAAACTCAATATTAAATGCCCCGTTGTCAAAATCCATGTACTCCATGACTTTTACACTTTTTTCCCTCAGTCTCTCTTTTATTTCATCCGGAAATTCGGAAGGATACTGGTAACTTGAAAATGTGGATCTGCCCGGATAACAATGGGAATCTATTATCCCGTGAATGTCACGCTTACCGTCAAAAGCAAAACCCTCCACCGTACATTGCTGTCCGCCGATGATCTTCTCTGCTATGAAAAAATCCTGCGTAGCTTTCTTAATGTCATCCGGCGTCTCTACATTTTCCATCAGGATATGAAAGGCCTCATGAAAAGGTCCGCATTTTTCCTTTATTTCACTGATCGCATGATTGAAATCATCTTCATTGTCTATGCGAAAACCCAAAAGCCCCGAAAATCCCATCACCGGCTTTATCCAGAATGGAAAATCAAGATCAATATCTTTTACAGCCCCCTCATCGAAAGGATTAAACCCGCAGAAATGCGGCGTACATTCAGGTACAATCCTTTGCTGCTCAACCCTGCTCCAGTACTTATTTTCACATTTAAAAGCAGACAAAGGAGAAGGACCTTTAAGCCCGAATTCCTTACAGAGGATCGGCCCCATCAGCGCCACCGGAAAATCCCAGAACCAGATCATACCGTCTATCTTCTCTGGAAATTCCTTTAGCAATCTCCTTCCCTCATTCAGTATCTCATCGATCGGATTTTCATGGAAACTGTGAGCGTAATGGAAATCCAGAACCGTATGGAACTTACACCGGTGACTTTCCTCGACTTTTTTAAGTTTCTTCTTATTGAAGTCATCCAGGCCCAATACAAATATATTCTTCATATCCTCCCTTTCCCGTAAGAAAAATGAAGTAAATTTTCAAATGCACAAACTTTGTAAAATTTCAATAAATTTGTATTACTCCTTCCCGTTTATTAATTTCCCCACTCCCTTAAATATTCGCCAAAAAAGCTTATTTTCAACTATTTTGATTTTACATTCTAATGCATTTTTCAGATCTTTGCAAATACTTGTTATTGATTAATTTATGAATAAATAGATGAATAGCTCCCTGTCTAAAATTACTCTTTCTTCTCTTCGATATTTTCGTATAGTTTTTCAAGTTCCCGGACCTTATCCTGTCTTTTGAGCCAAAGATTATTTTCCTCTTTCGGGTCTGCCTCCAGATTATATAGCTGGCCGTGAGGGCCTTCTGCTTTCTCCTCGATTACCGCCGGCTCACTGAACCCTGCCGAGCCCAGTATCGGTATCAATTTCCAGGCTCCTTTGCGGGTTACACGAATATCCCGCGATGCCTGAACTACCATTGTTTCCCTCAATGGCCTTTCCATCCTTGGATTGGAAAAAAGCGGCGATATATCCAAACTGTCTATCATCTTATCTGGCTTATCAACCCCCAGAATTGAACAGAACGTCGCTCCCATATCAGTCTGACAAACCATCTGATCACAAACTTCATCTGCAGGTGTCACCCCAGGCCAATGGGCAATAAACGGTACCCGGTGACCTCCCTCATAGGCATCACCTTTCTGACCTTTCCACTTCCCGTTCGGTTCATGTCCGTTATAAGAATCGTCAGCTTCCCTGGCTCCGTTATCTGAAGTCACTATTATCAGGGTATTCTCAAAAACCCCCTCCCTTTTAAGCGCATTGACAACCTCTTTAACTATGTAGTCGAACTCCTTCACAAAGTCACCGTATATCCCCGCATCACTTGTCCCTTTAAATTTTGGATGAGGAGTCAATGGCCTGTGCGTATTACTGGTAGGCAGATAAAGGAAAAAAGGTTTCCCGCTGTTCTTTTCGATAAATTCCACACTCTTGTCTTTGAGTTTCATTCCGATATTTTCAGGTTTCCGTTTAGGCGGATTGGGCTGGGTGCTCAAAAAATTCAAAACCCTGATATCTTCATCTTCCTTTTTCCCGACCACATGATAGTCTTCCACATAAACGAACGGCGGCCAGTTATTACTTACTGGAATTCCGAAATAATGATCGAACCCCACCTCCAGGGGTCCGGGCTTAAGCTCACTGTTCCAGTCAGGACGCACCTCACCGAAACCCAGATGCCACTTACCTATACATGCAGTCTTGTAACCTTGCGATTGAAGTACCGAAGCGATCGTCGGCTGATCGGTGTCTAAAAGCAAAGGATCTCGCGACCACACATTAACATCATTAGGCTTATTCAGCCGCCATGGATAACGACCGGTCAAAAGTCCGTAACGCGAAGGAGTGCAAACAGCTGAAGCGCTGTGCGCATCTGTGAACCTGACACCGCCCGCAGCAAGCTCATCGACATTCGGCGTGGATACTTTCTCTGCTCCGTAACAGCTGAAATCACCATACCCAAGGTCATCTGCATAGATCAGCACAATATTAGGTCTGCAATTTATCCCTTTTACCGCGATCTGTTTTTTATCAAATAATGACTCACACCCTCCGCTTATTACCGAAATGCCGCACAAACCTGCAAATTTCAAAAAATTTCTTCGCTTCATAAACACCCCGAAAATTAAATATATCAACCAATATTCAAAAATATCGAAACTGCAAAACCATGTTCAGATTACATTCTATTCTGAAAACTTGTTTTGTAAAACAACTTTCTTGACCGATGTCGGGCACCCATATCCCGCATCATCTCTGTAGAAGTTAAGTAATTCGAGCGAAGCGTCAAACTCTGTCGCTCGACTGGAGTGAACGAAGTGATGAATACCCCTCGTGCCATTTCGACTGAAGTGAGCGGCAGCGAACGGAATGGAGCCAATGCCGTTTATTGCAACGTGTCGTTCGTTAAATCTTTCTGTAAAGACTCACGATTTTTAAATTTGATACTCTTATTAACGTGCCTTAATCGAAAAGATTTCTCGGTTCGGCTTCGCCTCACTCGAAATGACGGAGGGTATGGCTGGCGCTCCGCTTGCAACGACCTCTCGGGCAATTGTTCCGGCTGGTGTCTTTTTTTCATTATGCACTGCCTGGTGTAAATGCAGTATGAAAGCCAGCGACTCGGGGCAGGCAGAGTGTATGATTGGCGATTCGCCCGGAATGACCCGTTCGGCTACGCTCAGGACAGGCTTCACAGCTGTCATATTGAAGATGTCTGCTGGAAATTAGCTTTTTAACTATTTGATAATTTAGCCTGTTTGATGGGAATGATCGAAACTAAACCGGATGTACAAGGCTAAGTGATCACAGTTCACGACGGCAGTCGCCCCGAAGGATTGAGGGGTCTGCGGTTTAAGCGATCGCGAAGCGATCTTCCTCACCCCTAATAAATACTTTAAACTTATCACTTTAAACTATTATCTACCTTCTGCCTTTAAAATTTCCCTTGCATATCCAAACAATCTGTATATATTTATTAGTAATATTTTATTCAGATAACAAATGCATAAATGATCGGTGCGAAAATGAATGAAAGAAAAATTATTCAGATTGATATAACTTTGAGAAAATTTTATTCTGAAATGTACAAATTCCTTAAAAAAAACAAAATTCTTTGGTCTTATTTAATAGTATTATTTTCAATTGTCTTTTACGTTCTTCTATTTAAAATATCTCTTTTAAAAAATAGTGATATGGCTCACCTTTTTATACTTATAACTATTTCACCTTTTTTAGCTTTTCTCTTTTTGAAAAGTCAGATTAAAAAACTTTATAAAAACTTTTATTATCCTTACTTTGAAATGACTTTTGACCAAAATGAAATAAAGTTTAAGAAAAAAAATATTTACCTTTCTTATAAATGGGAGAAAATTAAGACTGTATTTGAAACATCAGTTTTAATTAATTTTGTTTTTGAAGATAAAACTATAGTGCCTATTGTTAAAAATAAATTAAATAATTTAGATTATGATTGCTTGATTGATGCTTTAAAAAAAAGGTCAATAAAGATTAAAAAGAAAAAAGGTGGTAATATTTAAACAAAACTATCCATTTAAGGCTAGATTATAAATTTAAAGAGGTATTTACAGGTGAATAAAAGGTTAAAAGATACAGCATGGGTAGCAAGCTATCCATCTACAGGATTCAATTATAAAAGATGAAATATAGAATATTTAAATATAAATGGGTCAGAGTATTATCGCATTTGATCATCGGTGCTTTGGCAACACTGGCGGTAATTTGGATATGGGAACAATATAGAGAAAATACCTATTTTGAAAATATTGAGATAAAAGCTGTTAAAAATATTCCGCACTTGGAACAAAAGACGAATGGATTAAATTTATACATTGATGGAAAGCTGATTTCTGTAATTCTAGAAGTTCCGGAAAAAAACCAATATATCTTTAGTTTTATGGGCAATGGGAAAAAAGCAATTTGGCATGCTGATTATTTAAAAAATAAATCAAGATGGCAAGATTCCCTGTATGTTAACGAAGGTGAAAAACTATATTGGAATGATCTTAATTGTGATGGTGTATTTGATGTTTTAAAAAAATCGGGTAACTATTATGCTAATATTGATGGAAAATGGGAGTTAATAAAGATAATCGGAAATAAAAATAACAAGAAAGCGGACTTTTGGAATAAGAGTGTTTATTTAAACTCAAACCAAAAATACAAATTTAATTTCGAAAAGGGCTGGCAGAAAGTTGAAGAGTAAAATTTCAATTAGGTGAACAAATAAAATCAAAATCAGGAAAGGTTTTCTAGGCTTGTCCTGTTAAAACTCTTTAAAAATTAAATCTTCGGCTTTTTTAGCAATCTTAACAACGACGGGTGGACTCTTTCTGGAAAACTAAAAAAATTAAAGCTTGGGTGTTGTTCTGGTAGTATCTTTAAAATGAAAACCAAAAAGGGATATAGAAAAATGGAAAGAGACCACCAAACGGCGATGTAAAAGAAGCTGTAACATCATACTCGCTGAAATTTCATAAAAAAATCGCAAAATAAAGGTATCAGCAATAAAAGAGCCTTTTAAAAACGGGTTTATGCAGCTTAAAAGGATGATAATTGTACTATCTTTCAGCATTTTTGCATTAAATTGCGATTACACCATTTTTTCCGTATTTAACAGAATAATTACTTGACTTTACCTGCAGATGCCTATAATTGTCTTTTAAGAGGATGGGGAAATAGCATATATTAACTTTTAATTTTCGTGATTTACCCAAGGATGGCGCTAAAAATGTAAGCTCATCCGATGTGTTTTGCGCAGAAAAGTAAGTTATAATAGACTCATTGATGTGCGGCTGAATATATAGACACTGTTTCGGTCGGCGTTAATTTAACTTTGTTATCGCTTCTCTTTAAAAGTGTTATAATTGAAGGAAAGCGATAAAAGTGCAAGTAATCATGTAAGTAATGTTTTTGTTAATTTAACAGGAGATCGTAATGAGTAAAATTTTTGATGAACATGTATTTACATCTGAATCAGTAAGTCAAGGACATCCGGACAAGGTTTGTGACCAGATTTCGGATGCGATCCTGGATGCATGTCTTGAAAAAGACCCCAACAGCAGAGTGGCCTGCGAAACATTGATCGGCCATGATCTGGTGGTTAACGCAGGTGAGATCACTTGCGATGGATGGGAAGACATCGATACAGAAAAGATCGCTCGCCAGGTAGTTAAGGATATCGGCTATGATAACGAGAGCCTTAAATTCTGGCATGAATCTTTTGAGTATATCAGCAGAATCCACGGCCAGAGCCCCGATATTTCACAGGGCGTGACAGAAGGTGAAGGACTGTTTTCCGAACAGGGGGCTGGTGACCAGGGAATGATGTTCGGCTATGCTTCTAATGAATCGGAAGAACTTATTTCTTACCCCATCGCATTAAGTCACCGTCTTCTTCTCGAACTGGAAAAAATAAGAAAGAACGGTGAGATCCCGTATTTAAGGCCTGACTCAAAGTCGCAGGTTTCCGTTAAATATGTTGACGGTAAGCCGGATTATATCACCACAGTTCTTATTTCGCACCAGACTGATGATGTATCGTTGGAGAAAATAAGAGAGGACCTCATCGAGGTTGCAAAGAAAGTACTTCAACCCACCGGAATGCTCAGAGATGATACCGAATACTATGTAAATCCTACCGGTAAATTCGTACTCGGTGGACCCTACGCTGATGCAGGCCTGACAGGTCGTAAAATAATTGTTGACACTTACGGCGGTGTCGGAAGTCACGGCGGCGGTGCTTTCTCAGGTAAAGACCCGTCAAAGGTCGACCGTTCCGCAGCATACTATTCACGTTATGCAGCAAAGAACATTGTAGCTGCCGGTCTTGCAGAAAAATGCGAGATACAGGTTTCATACGCTATAGGCCTGGCTAAACCGTTGAGCATTAATGTTGAAACTTACGGCACAGGCAAACTGACAAATGTTGAGATTCAGAAGATTCTTGAATCAGGTGAGATTTTCGATTTCCGTCCTGCCAACATCCTTAAAGAGCTTGATCTTAAGAATCCGAAGGGCTGGAGCTATCTTGATTCTTCTAAGTACGGTCATTTCGGCAGGGACAAGTTCCCGTGGGAAAAGACTGACAAAGTCGATGCATTGAAAGAAGCTGTTAAGCAAGCGGTGTAAATATGACTAAGCAATTACAAAAGAAAGTTATCGGAGTCGGTTCTCCCATTATCGACCTTCTTGCAGAGGTAGAGGATGAATTCGTATCCATGCATGCAGGAAACAAGGGCGGTATGGAACTGATGGAAGATGCAGACTTAAAAAACCTTGTAAAAAAGCTGGATAAAGAACCGGTGCTGGCAGCAGGAGGTTCTGCAGCAAATACCATCTTTGCACTTGCAAGACTCGAAGCTGATGCTTCCTTCCTGGGTAAGCTCGGGAATGACGAATTTGCAAAGCAGTACCTCAGGGAATTCGAGGAATTGAAGGGCGACACCAGCAGGTTCAAATTCTCTGATGATATGTCAACGGCAAGGTGCCTCAGCATGGTGACAAGAGATTATGAACGTACAATGAGAACGTGCCTCGGTGCTGCTGCGACAATGGAGATCGAAGACATCGAAGAAGATGATTTCAAAGGTTTCGATTATGCTCATTTCGAGGGATATCTTCTTTTTAATAAGGAGCTTATCACAGAAGCACTGAAAAAAGCTAAACATGCAGGATGTAAGATAAGTCTTGACCTCGGATCTTTCGAAGTGGTAAAGACCGCAGGCAAGGACCTTTACGGTTTGCTTGAAGAATACGTCGATATCGTATTTGCAAACGAAGATGAGGCCCGTGCCTTTACAGGTGACGAGGATCTGGGCGAGGCACTGGAAGAGCTTTCCGGTCTCTGTGAGATAGCTGCAGTAAAGCTTGGAGCCGATGGTGCCATGCTTAAAAATAAACACAACAAGGTCATCGTCGAAGCTGAAAAAGTTGAAACCGTTGTTGACACTACAGGAGCAGGTGACTACTGGGCAGCAGGTTTTCTTTTCGGCTTGATCAATGATCTTCCACTGGAAGACTGCGGCAAACTAGGTGCCGTGATAGGCGCAGAGGTTGTTCAGCAATTAGGTGCAGACCTTCCTGAAGAGAACTGGCAGAAATTACTGGAAAAATTTAAAGCAAGAACTGAAAAATAAACTAATTTGAAGGAGACTTATATGAGTGAAACTGCGACTTTAAAAAATAAAGATTACGTCGTAAAAGACATTGAACTGGCCGATTGGGGCCGAAAAGAAATTGAAATAGCGGAAAAAGAAATGCCCGGACTTATAGCAACCCGCGAGAAGTACGGCAAAGATAAGCCCCTCAAGGGCGCAAAGGTTATGGGAAGTCTTCACATGACTATCCAGACAGCTGTACTTATCGAAACACTGCTGGAACTCGGTGCGGATGTAAGATGGGCATCATGTAACATTTTCTCAACACAGGATCACGCAGCTGCTGCTATGGTAAAACGCGGCGTACCCGTATTTGCATACAAAGGTGAGAGTCTTGAAGAATACTGGGAATACACCAAAAGAGCCATCACATGGCCTGACGGTACCGGCCCGGACCTAATCATCGATGACGGTGGTGATGCCACACTTATAATACATCGTGGTTACCAGGCAGAGGATAATCCCGCTATGCTGGATGAACCGACGGATAATAAGGAAGTTATGATTCAGAACGAACTTCTGAAAAAACTTCAAAAAGAAGATAACAAATTCTGGCACAGAGTTGCCGAAAACTGCAAAGGCGTTTCCGAGGAAACGACTACCGGCGTAAATCGTCTTTACCAAATGAAGAAAAACGGAACATTATTGTTCCCTGCGATAAATGTAAACGACTCAGTGACAAAGTCTAAGTTCGATAACGTTTACGGCTGTCGCGAATCACTCGTTGATGCGATAAAAAGAGCAACTGACGTAATGGTAGCAGGTAAGGTAGCTATGGTTTGCGGATTCGGCGACGTAGGAAAAGGTTCAGCGGAATCACTGGCAGATCACAAAGCAAGAGTAATGATCAGCGAAGTTGATCCGATCTGCGCTCTACAGGCATGCATGGCAGGCTACACTGTAGCAACTATCGAAGAAGCACTGCCGGTAGCTGATATTTATGTTACTGCAACCGGTAACCGTGACGTTATAACTGCAGAACACATGAGCAAGATGAAGGACCAGGCCATTGTATGTAACATAGGTCACTTTGATAACGAAATTCAGGTTGATGCACTGAAAAACTGGCCAAACATCGAACATACTAATATTAAACCGGGCGTTGATGAATTCAAATTCGAAGACGGCCATTCGATCTACCTCCTTGCTGAAGGAAGACTGGTAAATCTGGGCTGTGCAACCGGTCACCCGAGTTTTGTTATGTCTAACAGCTTTACCAATCAGACACTCGCAGCGATTGATAACTGGCAGAAGGATAAAGAGATCGACGTTTACCGTCTTAGCAAGAATCTGGATGAAGAGGTTGCAAGGCTACATCTGAGCAAACTCGGTGCAAACCTCACGGAACTCACGGAAGAACAGGCGGATTATATCGGTGTACCGAAGGAAGGTCCGTTTAAACCTGAACATTATCGTTACTAATTCAAAAGTTTAAACAAGTCGGAAGGTTTGTGCCTTCCGGCTTGTAAGCAATAATAAATTATTCAATTTTAAGGAGGCAGCTATGTCATTTTTAAAAGAACAGAAATTCGGTGAAGACCCGATCAAAACTCGTGAATCGGATAATTTCACAAATGAATACGTAGAATCATTCGTGGACAAATGGGATGAACTTATCGACTGGGACAGCAGAGCGGAAAGCGAAGGAGACTTTTTTATCCAACAATTGAAAGATCGCGGCGTTAAATATGTACTTGACGTGTCAACCGGCACTGGTTTCCACTCAGTAAGACTTCTTGAAGCAGGTTTTGAAGTTACAAGCGTTGACGGAAGTCCATCAATGCTGGCAAAAGCGTTTGAAAACGGTAAAAAAAGAGGCCATATTTTAAGAACTATCCAGGCTGACTGGAGATGGCTTAACAGAGACGTTCACGGCGAATACGATGCAGTTATATGCCTCGGTAATTCTTTCACCCATCTGTTCGATGAACACGACAGACGAAAAGTCCTGGCTGAATACTACGCAGCACTTAAACATGACGGCGTGTTGATAATCGATCAGAGAAACTATGACGCTATTCTTGATAGAGGTTACACAAGTAAGCACAAGTACTACTACTGCGGCGATAAAGTGACTGCAGAGCCAGATCATGTAGATGAAGGACTGGCAAGGTTCGTATATAAATTCCCGGATGATTCAAAGTATCATTTGAACATGTACCCGATCAGAAAAGATTACATGCGTAATCTTTTAAGAGAAGTGGGCTTTCAGAGAATTGACACTTACGGCGACTTCCAGGAAACTTATAAAGAAGGCGAACCTGACTTCTTCGTTCATGTCGCAGAAAAGAAATATGACAAGGAACATAAGGAGGAAATCAATGAGTAATCAATATTCTCAAGAAGTTACAGTTGCAAGAGACTATTATAACAGTGACGATGCAGATAATTTTTACTTCAATGTCTGGGGCGGTGAAGACATTCATATAGGATTATATGATGAAGGCACCTCCATCTCAGAAGCCAGCAAACGCACCGTTCAGAGAATGTGCGACACCTGCAATAACCTCAATGAAAACAGCAAAGTGCTGGATATCGGTGCAGGTTACGGCGGAGCGGCAAGATATCTCGCTAAAAAATACGGCCGCGAAGTTGTTGCTCTTAATCTCAGCGAAGTGGAAAATGAAAGAGACAGGCAGATGAACAAAGAACAGGGCCTCGACCATCTTATCGATGTTGTTGACGGCAACTTCGAAGAACTGCCGTTCGATGATGACACCTTCGATATCGTATGGTCACAGGATGCTATTCTTCACAGCAGCAATAGAGACAAGGTCGTAAATGAAGTGGCAAGAGTTCTCAAAGACGGCGGCGAATTTGTATTTACCGATCCCATGCAGAGCGATGACTGCCCTGAAGATGTCCTTCAGCCGATTTATGACAGGATTCACCTGGATTCACTGGGAAGCCCCGGATTTTATAAAAAGGCCGGACAGCAAGCAGGACTGAAATTCGAAAACTTCGATGACCTTACTTCTCAATTACCTGTTCACTATGGTAATGTAAAAAAGAAACTCCAGAGCATGGAAGATGAACTGGAAGGCAAGGTCAGTGATGAATATATTTCCAATATGAAGAAAGGACTGCAGCATTGGGTTGACGGCGGAAATAAAGGATATCTTGCTTGGGGAATCTTTCACTTTACTAAGTAAAAACTGAATCTTTCAGAACCCAAAGGGATGGATTAACTTCCATCCCTTTTTTTTGGACTCAGAATTATATATTGAAAACGGGTAAAAAACAGAATAATTGGATCAGGTAATTTAGAATGCTGAAAAATGAAATAATGCCGGTTAACGAAAATATTTGGCCAACTATATTTAGGTCAAAAACTATTATTTGGTTATATTAGCTAAATTTGTCCAAAGAAAGTTAACTAATTTTTTAAGCCTCTTAAATTTGTTTTTTAAGTCAAATCAGATATTTTATTCCCATATGTAAACCAGCGCATAAAAAATGGGACGGGCTGACTACTAAAGTTATTTGAAGGAATTGTTTAAATCAAATTAGTTGGATTTTTATAATAACGGTTTAAGTTGTTTTATTTCTTTTTTTTCTTAAGGCCAAAACACCGAGGCCTAATAAAATTAACGTTTCCGGTTCAGGTATTGTTAAAGTAAAACCATGTCTGTCGTAACCGGGAGTTTGATAAGTGCCTACAATTGTATTACCGTAAATGTTTTCAGCACTAATGAACCTTGCTTCAGGTAAAGTAAAATCAGACCATTCTTTTCCATCATAAATGAAACCGTGATGGCCAAATGAGTCATAATAGGAACCAACGATTTTTTCTCCGTTGGTGCCGCCTGCGACAGTGTAATGAGCACCCGGTTTGTCAAGTGTGCTCCAGGAATCTGAAAATGCATATGGCGTGACCCCCTGAAACTGTACCATTGCTAATTAGAGAGTATTCGATAGAA
>CAZDVM010000007.1:0-187805 GCA_964508925.1 uncultured Pirellulales bacterium
GTTGTGATTGGTACTAGTTTTTAGTCCCATCCGATTAAAGATTTCTCGACTCCGCATTCGCTCGGAATGACGTGAGGTGTGTCTGTTGCTTTGTCCGCAATGACCCCTCGGGCAATTGTTCCGGCCTGTGTCTTTTGTGCATTATGCACTGCCTGGTGTAAATGCAGCATAAGGGCCAGCGACTCGGGGCAGGCTGGGTATGAATGTTGCTTGCCTTGTAATGACAGAGCCATGGGGTTAAATTGATCTGATTAGAAAAAGTAATTATTTAACGAAGAGGGAGACGATAACCAGGCTTTATTTTTCTAATTCTAAATTTTAATCGTTATGTAAGGTTCGTCTCCCTGTAGTTTCGAAAACATACCTACTAATAGATATTAAAAACGGCCAGAGCGGTTCGCCAAAATCACAACTTTTTATCCGCCGGCGGGCGATACAGCAAAAAACAATTGAAATTAACCGCCGGTGCAATATACTCATAAACCTTATTTTATTTTTGAAAGGATTTTAGATATGAAAACAGGCATAGGCTCCGATCACGCCGGCTACAGGTACAAGGAAAAGATCAAGGAATATTTAAAGGAACTCGGCCATGAGGTAAAGGACTTCGGCACGGATTCTGAACAGTCCTGCGATTATCCCGATTTTATCTTTCCGGTCGCAAAAGCCGTTGCAGAAGGGGAATGCGAGAAAGGTATCGTTCTCGGCGGTTCTGGAAACGGTGAAGCGATGTGTGCAAACCGCATTAAAGGCGTACGCTGCGCCCTGTGCTGGAACGAGGCATCGGCAAAAATGGGCAAACTGCACAACAACGCAAACATGATATCCATCGGCCAGCGAATGGTCGATATCGACACTGCATTGAACATAGTAAAGACCTGGCTCGAAACAGAATTCGAAGCAGGAAGGCACATAAGAAGGATCGAAAAAATCGATTCCATGAGCTGATTTAAAACTTTTAACCGCAATTCAATAACAAGGGGGAGATATGACACGCAAAATGTCACATGAAAATTCTGTCGTTTTAAATTCCGTCTGCTCACAGCTGAAAACAAAAAGACCTGCAACCAGAACCGACCTGAAAAACTACATCAGGGCATTTTTGGATATCAGCATACCGGATAAATCATTTTCCGCAGAGCATTCCAGCCCGCTGGATTACCTCTGGCATGCCTTTGCCGAAGATGAAAAGTCACGCATAAACAACGATGCCGTCATCTGGGCAAACAGGGCCGGAGGCAAGACCATGCTCGCAGCCGTGGCGACACTGCTGGACTGCATCTTCAAGCCCGGCTGCCAGGTAAGGATACTGGCAGGTTCAGGCGACCAGGCGGGAAGAATGTACGATTATCTCTGTCAGTTCATAGGCAAAGGCTTCGCCGATCTGATCGACGGAAGGATATACAAGGGAAAATGCACTTTCAAAAACGGCTCGAAGGTCGAAGTTCTTACCCAGTCAGCCAAAAGCGTCCGGGGCCGGCACGTTCAGAAGCTGCGCTGTGACGAGGTGGAGCTCTTCGATAAGGACGTCTTTGCCGCCGCCCAGTTTATCACCCAGTCAAAAAACGGCATAACCGCAGGACAGGAGATATTAAGCACCATGCACAAACCGTTCGGCCTGATGAGCCGGGTAATAAAAGATGCAGACCGGAAAACTGCACCCCTTTTTAAATGGTCGGTCTGGGAGGTGATCGAAAAATGCCGTGATAGAAACTGCTCCCGCTGCCCGCTTTCAGAAGACTGCCGGGGTAAAGCAAAAAAGGCAGACGGTTATTTAAAGATCGATGACTGCATCTCCATCATGCAGAGATCAAGCAGAGCGGGCTGGGAGTCTGAAATGCTCTGCAGAAAACCCAATCTCGATGATGCGGTGTTTGAGGATTTCGATCCCGATATCCACGTGGCCGACATAAAGCCGGACGGTAATTTACCTACGTACCGCACGCTGGACTTCGGCTTTGTCAATCCCTTCGTCTGCTTCTGGATCCAGGTCGATGAAGATGAGAATATCAGGGTGATCGAAGAATACGTAAAAAGAAAGAAAACCGTAAACATTCACGCAGAGAACATCAAAAGCATGTCACCGGTAAAAGAAGAAATTATTGTCACCACCTTCTGCGACCCTGCCGGAGCCGGCAGAAATGACGTTACGGGAACAAGTGCCGTCAAAGAGCTTCGGGGTCACGGCATAAAGGTCAAATATAAAAAAAGCGGAATACTGGAAGGCATCGAACTTATCCGAAGATCGTTAAAAAACGGCAAAGGCAAAAGCAGAATCCTCATCTCATCCAAATGCGGAAACCTGATCGAGGCATTTCAGTGCTACCATTACCCGGAAAACAGGATAAAGGGGGAACTTCCTGAAAAAGACGGCGTCTATGATCATTACATCGATGCACTTCGGTATTTCTTCGTGAATTATCAGACCCGCCGAGGCTTTAAAAGCAGGATTTACTGATTTCAACTGAAAAAACCGCTGAGGAGGGTAATAACCTCAGCGGTCTTTCAGTGAAAATTGGGTTAAGGAGGAGGAAAACGAAATTTTCATCGTTATGATGTAATATACTATAACCATTGATTTTTAAAATGCAACCCCTTTTCATATAAGAATACTATCAAAAACTCAATAACGAACAGAAACGAACATTACAGCTTACGTTTGTGTTAGCAGAAGACTAAGAAATGTTAAAATGGGAAAAAATAAGTACTGTCAGTAAAAAAGTAACAGAGCCAGGCCGCGGAGGGAGAGGAGAAGAAACCCAGCTCTGTTATAAACTGTTTTTACATACAAACTTTTTAAAGTATATGTTCGAATATTTTGTAACAAATTCTTTAGAAAAAACAAGGTGATTTTATAGATTCTAAGGATTTTTCGTAACTTATAAAAATTAACTTATCTATAAAAAAAGCCGCCTCTACGGGCGGCTTTAATATATTATGGGGCTGAGGCCGGGAGGGAGGAAGAGGAGTTTAAACCTCAGCCCGCGTTCAAAACTAATCTAATTAAAATCTAACAAAAAATTGTCAAAGAATCAACCCCCGCAAGAAAATTTATAGGGGAATTTTTGATTTTTTTCATGGTTACATTTACCTATCTTTTAAACACCTGGTTCTAATCTGGCAAGAAAAAATTTCAAAATTTTAAAAAATTTGTGAAAAAATTCCGTTTATACCGTTATGTTAAGCATAAATCCTTATTTTATTTTCAGAAATTATAATACAAAAGGTGTAATACGAACATATGATTAAAATATTAATGGTTGGGCTCGGCGGCTTTCTCGGCTCTGTTCTAAGGTACCTGCTTACCGGTTGGGTTCAGGCCTTCATCGGCGGAGGGCTCTATCCTTACGGCACTTTCGCAGTCAATATACTCGGCTGTCTGTTCATAGGATTTCTGGCCGGCTTTGCTCAAAGCAAGGGTATCTGGAGCAGCGAACTGAAACTTTTTATATTCTTCGGCTTTCTGGGAGGATTCACCACCTTCTCGACCTTTGCCAACGAAAGCTACCAGATGTTCACCGACAGCCAGATGATCGCCGGCATGCTGAATATTATGCTTCATATCTTCATCGGCCTTGCTGCGGTGTACCTGGGATATTTTCTTTCAAATGCAATTAATTCATGAGGTGATCTATGCTGCCTGAAAACGGAAAGTTACTGCGGATATATATCGACGAAAACGACAAGCACGAAGGAAAACCGCTTTACCAGTGGCTGGTCAAAAAAGCAAGGGAAAATGAAATGGCAGGGGCAGCGGTATTAAGGGGCATCCTGGGCTACGGGTCGCATTCGGTTCTGCATTCCGCAAAGATACTTAGAATGACCACCGAACTGCCGCTGGTTATCGAGATCGTGGATAAAGAGGAAAATATCGAAAAATTCATACCAATCATCGACCGGGCGGTAAAAGAAGGACTGGTTACCGTCGAAAACGTGAAAATGAAGTTCTATCATAAGTGAAACTGCCGAAAATTTTTATATGCAGGTTTTGTTAAATATTTGAGCCCGATATTGACTTAAGGCATTAAATTAGCTATCTTTAATCGTTTTGTGTAAATAATGAGTTTGACTGTAGCTTTTTTGCGAGACCGAATATGTTAAAAAGAACGCATAACTGCAACCATCTGAGACTGGACGATGTATCCAAAACAGTAACGCTTGCCGGCTGGGTGAATTCCTACCGCGACCACGGCAACCTCGTTTTTATCGACCTGCGAGACAGAGCGGGAATTACCCAGATCGTTTTCAACCCGGAAGTGAACCCGGAGATCCACGAAAAGGCAAGAGACCTCCGCTGCGAATGGGTGATCGCGGTAAAGGGTAAAGTTCAGCCCAGAGGCGAAGGGCTGGAAAACCCCAAACTGCCCACCGGCCAGATCGAAGTGGCTATAGATGAACTCCAGATACTCAATAAAGCAAAAACCCCTCCCTTCGAGATCGACAATGCGGAAAAGACCAACGAGGAATTCCGTCTCGTACACAGATACATCGACCTCAGAAGGCCGGAAATGAGACAGAGACTGAAAACAAGACACCGCGTTTCAAAGATAGTCCGTGACTATTTCGACCAGCTGGGATTCTGGGAGATCGAAACACCAATCCTGGGCAAAAGCACCCCCGAAGGAGCAAGGGACTTTCTGGTTCCGAGCAGACTCGTGCCAAACACCTTCTACGCACTGCCGCAGTCACCCCAGCTATTCAAACAGATCCTCATGGTATCCGGCGTAGAAAAATATTTCCAGATCGTTCGCTGCTTCCGTGACGAAGACCCCCGCGCAGACAGGCAGGCGGAATTTACCCAGATAGACGTGGAAATGAGCTTCGTCGACCGGCAGGACGTCATGGGCGTACACGAAAATCTCATCGGCATGATATGGAAAAGAATAAAAGACTGCGACGTTGTGGCACCGATCAGGAAAATGACCTACGAAGAAGCCCTCGAAGATTACGGCATCGACAGACCCGACCTCAGGTTCGATATGAAATTAAAAGATATTTCAGATATCGCAAAGGAAAGCACTTTCAAGGTCTTTACCTCAGTAATAGAAAAAGGCGGTATTGTAAAAGGGCTTTGTGCTCCCGGAGGTTCGAAATATTCAAGAAGTGACATTGAAAAGATCTTTACCAACTTCGTCGGCGATTACGGAGCAAAGGGACTGGCATGGTTTAAGGTAGCACAAGAGGACGGCAAACCGGAACTGAAAAGCAACATCGCAAAATTCTTCTCAGAAGAGCAGAGACAGCAGATAATAGAAAGGTTCGAAGCAAAAGACGGTGACCTGCTGCTTTTTGTTGCAGATAAAAAGAAGATCGCCAACAAGGCACTTGCCCCCTTAAGATGCAGGCTGGGCAGGGAACTTGAGCTTTACGGTAAAGACGATGTCGCATTCGTGTGGATCATTGATTTCCCGCTGTTTGAGTGGAACGAGGATGATAAAAGATACGATTCCCTGCACCACCCGTTCACTGCACCGGTACCGGAAGACGTCGAAAAACTCGACACCGACCCCGGCAACATAAGATCACAGGCTTATGACCTGGTCTTAAACGGCTATGAGCTTGGCGGAGGCAGCATCCGTATCCATGATCCCAACGTGCAAAGAAAGGTATTCGATATTCTCAACATTTCCGAAGATCAGGCCAACCGTCAGTTCGGCTTTTTCCTCAAGGCCCTTGACTACGGGACACCGCCTCACGGCGGGATCGCCTTCGGCCTTGACAGGATCGTCATGCTGCTGACCGACACCACGAACATTAGAGACGTCATCGCATTCCCCAAAACCCAGAGGGGACAATGCCTGCTGACAGATGCACCTTCGGAAGTTGATCAGAAACAGCTGGATGAACTTAACCTCAGAACCAGCAAACATCTGCACGCTTTCGATGAAAAACCCAAAGAGGCATGATCAAAATTAACGGCGGGATATTTATCCTGTAATTATTATGCTTGATTTTCTCGGCAAAATTTGGCATCGAACTCTCAGATTCTTACATCTGTCACCGCTTTCTCTCGCTGAAAAATGCAGGATAGCATTCTTCCTGGCGGTGATATTGATCCTTGGTCTGGCACTGATACTCCCCTACGTATGGATGGGAAAGCTGACCGTGAAATCCTATCTCGATGCCTCTGCCGCAAAATCCGAAATGCTTTTCGACCGGCACTTTTCACTGCATACTTCAGGCCAGAACCTCACACCTTTGGATACCAGCGGCTCGGTACTCGATCCGAACATGCCACACATAAACTGGCTCAAGTTCAACGAAAAACCTGAAAAAAAGGCAACTCCTTCCTTTACCGAAAAACAGAAAGAGATCATAGAATCCCTTAAAAAAGACGATACCAAGGACAGCCAGCTTTATTTTAAAAAAGAAAATGACACTTTATTCAGCAATTATGTAAAGGTGTTCCGGGCAAATGATAACTGTATTGTCTGTCACAACAAGCAGGGACCCGCCACCGCTTTCGGCAGAAACGAACCTGTAGGTGCCGCGGTAGTAAAAAGGGTCGCATCAGATCTTCCGAAAACCAATATTATGAATATAGCATGGATCCTTCTTGCCGGGCTGATCGGGGGCATCGGGGCACTGGTCGCATTTTACATCATCACCCAGCGTGTCATTTTAAGACCCATCAGGCAGCTGCGGGCACTTGCCAACAACGTCGCAGAAGGCAATCTGGACATAAGAAGTTCAATTAAAAGCCGCGATGAATATGAAAAACTCTCCGAAGCGTTCAACCACATGCTTGACCACCTTCAGGCTTCGCAGAAAAAACTGCGCGAAACCAATATCCAGCTGGATGAAAAGATCGTCGAGCTTTCCGAAAGGAACATCGAGCTTTTCAAGGCCAATAAGCTCAAAAGCGAATTTCTCGCCAATATGTCACACGAGTTCAGAACACCCTTGAATGCCATCCTCGGCTTTGCCGATATAATAAAGGACAACCCCGCGATCATAAACGAAGATAAGGGAAAACGCTACGCGGAAAATATCATCGAGGGCGGAAACAGACTGCTGAATATGATAAACGACCTTCTGGACCTTGCCAAAAGTGAGGCCGGAAAACTCAGACTCAGACTGCAGGATGTTTCCCTTCAGGACCTGTGCAAAGAAGTGACGCTTGCTTTCGCAGCCCTTACCCAGAAAAAGAAAATAAAACTCAAAACCAATATCAATGAAAATATCCCCATCCTGAAAACAGACGGTGACAAGGTACAGCAGATACTTTACAACTTCTTCAGCAACGCCGTAAAGTTCACCCCGGAAGAAGGCAGGATAATCCTAACCGCCGAAATGACCGACGACAAACACGTAAAGGTCTCCGTTTCCGACACCGGGCCGGGAATAGAACCGCAAGAACAGGAAATGATATTCGAGAAATTCAGGCAGGCCGACGGCTCCATTACCAGAACTTCCGACGGCACCGGGCTTGGACTTGCCATCTCAAAGGAACTGGCGAATTTCCTGGCAGGCAGGGTCGGCATGCAGAGTACACTCGGAGAGGGCTCGACTTTCTGGTTCGAGATACCCGTCACCCTCCAGAAGGAAGAAAACGAACAGGACAGCGAAGATAAAAAAGAACAAAGCAGCGAAAGCCAAAACGGCAGTGAAACATCAGAAGACCCTGAAGATAAAGACCTTAAATGACCTTGAAATTAGTTTTCTTTACCTTTGCGAATTTTTCATATATAATTACATGATTATTAATAAAAATAAGTGAACTGAGGAAATGTAACTATGCACGACAAACACGTAAGAGCGATCTTCCCGGGCTCGTTCGACCCCATAACAAAAGGTCACCTGGACGTCATCGAAAGGGGTATGAAACTCTTCGATGAACTGATCGTGGCAGTCGGAAGGAACATTGTCAAAGATCCCCTGTTTCCCCCTGATGAAAGGGTGGAAATGATCGAAGAACTGGTCAAAGAGAAACCCAATGTCTCCGTCGAAAGCTTTAACGGCCTTTTGGTCGAGTATGCAAAGGAACGCCAGGCGGATGTCATTCTTCGAGGGCTTAGAAGTTTAACAGACGTCCATTATGAGTTCAAAATTGCAATGACAAACCGGTCCGTTGCCGGCATAGAAACCGTTTTTGTTATGACAAGCGCAGAATACGGGTTTACAAGCTCGACTTTGATACGCGAAGTTGCCTCTCTGGGCGGAAACATCTCCGACCTGGTACCAGAAAACGTTCTAAAGCATCTGAAAAAAAGGATCAAGGATCTCAACACCACCGATAAAAAAGGAAACGAATAATGTTTGCAATTGAGATCAAGGAAAATTTCCGGGCAGCACATCACCTGGAACTTCCCGGCGGCAAAACCGAAGACCATCACCTCCACGACTGGCAGGTGATCGCAGAAGTCCAGGCAGAAAAGCTCGACAAGATCGGCACCGTTATGGATTTTCACAAACTGCAGAAATTCCTCAATGAAATCCTTCAGCCTGTAAACGGAAAAGACCTGAACAGAATCGATTATTTTGCGGATTTAAACCCTTCTGCCGAAAATGTTGCAAAATATATCTACGAAAAGCTTGAACCGAAGCTCCCTTACAGGGTAAAATTAATATGTGTAAGGGTGATGGAGGAACCGGATTGCTGGGCAAAATTCTCCTGATCACCTTCAGAAAGGGCAGTGATCTGTCGATAAAATAAGATACAAATTATTTTGGGAACATAATTATGCAATGCCAGTTATGCAAAAAAAATGAAGCTACCATACACTTAACGGAGATCGAAGACGGTGTAAGAAAAGAAATGCATCTCTGTCAGAAATGCGCCCAGGAACAGGGCATAGCCGTCAAGACGAATATGTCCATAACAGAGCTGTTAAGCGGCCTTCTGGCATCTCAGCCGGAAGAAGAGGAACTGAAAGACCCGCTGCAAAGCCATAATGTCTGTTCGAACTGCGGCTTTACCATAGACCAGCTGAAAAAGGAATCCGTTCTGGGCTGCCCGGAAGATTACCAGCAGCTTCAGGATGAACTGCTTCCGCTCATTAAAAAGGCACATAACGGCAAAACCGTACATTCCGGAAAAGTTCCCAAAAACACACCCAAAGAAAACAAGAAAGAACTTAAGATCATTGCACTGAAAAAAGAGCTTGACCACGCAGTACTGATAGAGGATTATGAAACTGCGGCAAAGCTCAGAGACAAAATCAAGGAACTCCAGCAGGATTGAACAGTTTAGACCATGAAATTAAATGAGCTCAGTCACAATTTAAATAAATGGCTCAGCGGCGAAGGCCCGTTATCGGACATCGTCATCTCTTCAAGGATACGTCTGGCAAGAAATCTTGCAGGTTATAAATTCCTCTCAAGATGTACTGATAAACAGAAATCCGAGATCCTCGAAAAACTCAAAAAAGTACTCATGAACATCGATCTCGGCAGCAAGGTCTTTTACCTCAGCATCGAAGAAGCAAAGGCCCTCGACAGGCACCTGCTGGTGGAAAGACACCTCATAAGCACACACCACGCTTTCGGCAAAGGACCCCGGGGTGCGGTCATCAGCGAGGAAGAATCCTTCACCGCCATGATAAACGAAGAAGATCATCTCAGGATGCAGGTTTTAATGCCCGGCCTTCAGCTTTCAAACTGCTATGAAAGAATAGACCGCATCGACGATAAGATAGAGGAAAAGCTTCCTTATGCATTCGATACCCGTTTCGGGTATCTGACCGCCTGCCCGACCAATCTGGGCACAGGAATTAGGGTCTCGGTTATGCTGCACCTGCCGGCCCTGAAAATGACAGAACAGATAGAAAAGTTCTTCAGCGCTGCAAGAACCATGAACCTTGCGGTAAGAGGACTCTTCGGCGAGGGCTCTAAGGCAAGCGGCGACCTCTACCAGCTTTCAAATCAGGTCACGCTGGGAATATCAGAAAAAGATATCGTCAATCAGTTCGAAAACACCATAATACCCGAAATAGTCGAATACGAACAGCAGGCCAGAAAAAAACTTCTCGAAAAGCATGCAGATCTCCTGGACGACAAGATAGCCCGGGCAATGGCACTTCTGCAGAACGCCCGGCTAATGAGTTCCAATGAAGCGATGCTGCTGTTAAGCCACCTTAGGCTGGGAATAAACATGCACACAAAACTCGGGGCAAATACCCCCGCTATCCAGAAACTCTGCAAAAAAGCAAAGGATAAAAGCACCGGCATATCCATTCAGACCATCAATAAGCTCTTTATCATGACCCTTCCCGCTCATCTGCAGATAAACTCAGGCAAGACCCTGGACTCAAACAACCGGGATATCCTCCGCGCAAAGATAATCAAACAGGAACTGTCCTGACCGCCTGACAGATACCCCGTTCTCTGTCTGCCAAAATGGCATAACATCAAAAACCATCAAGAGCTTTCGAACAAACCGGCTTTTTATAACTATATATATATCAGTTATTTACATCATATTAGTTTTCATAAAATTCTTCTGGCATAAACTTTGCTCAAATAATTTCAGTGAATTGTAATTTTAAGAATTATTGAAGAGAATTTGGTAATACCTTTTGAGAAAGGAACATACATATGGGTAAGATCATAGGAATTGACCTCGGAACAACGAATTCAGTCGTAGCGGTAATGGAAGGGTCTTCCCCGAAGGTTTTGATTAATTCTTCAGGATCAAGGCTGACTCCTTCTGTAGTCGGCTTCACTGATAAAGGTGAAAGGCTCGTAGGACAGATCGCACGGCACCAGCAGGTTACTAATCCGGAGAACACCGTATTTTCCATAAAAAGATTCATGGGACGAAGGCACAAAGAAGTATCTTCCGAAGAAAAACTCGTACCCTATAAAATAACAGGCGGCCCGGACGAACTGGTTAAACTCAAAGTAAAGGACAAGGAATACACACCGCCTGAGATCTCCGCAATGGTACTTCAGGACTTGAAGAAAACAGCGGAAGAATACCTCGGCGAAGAAGTTACAAACGCAGTTATAACCGTGCCTGCATACTTTAACGACTCACAGCGTCAGGCAACAAAAGATGCCGGTAAGATCGCAGGCCTTGAGGTTGAAAGGATCATTAACGAACCTACGGCTGCGGCACTTGCTTACGGCCTTGAAAAGAAGAAAAACGAAAAGGTCGCTGTGTTTGACTTCGGCGGCGGTACCTTCGATATTTCCATACTTGATATCGGAGACAATGTGTTTGAAGTACTGAGCACCAACGGCGACACCCACTTAGGCGGTGACGACCTTGACGAAGTGCTGATCAATCACCTGGCCGATGAATTCAAGAAACAGGAAGGCATCGACTTAAGAGAAGACCCCATGGCTCACCAGAGATTGAAGGAAGCCGCAGAGAAGGCTAAATGCGAGCTGTCTTCTCAGAAAGAAACAACCGTAAATCTGCCGTTTATCACCGCAGATTCTTCAGGACCTAAACACCTGCAGATAACCATTACAAGAAGTAAGTTCGAAGCCCTGGCAGAATCCATCCTGGAAAGGTTGAAAGAACCTTGCCATAAGGCTCTTAAAGATGCAGATCTTTCTCCTGATGACATAGCTGAAATTCTTCTGGTCGGCGGTTCTACAAGAGTTCCTAAAGTACAGCAGATCGTAAAAGATATATTCAAGAAAGACCCCAACAAGGGTATCAACCCCGACGAAGTAGTCGCTTTAGGTGCTGCTATTCAGGGGGCTATCCTGGCAGGTGACTCCAGCGTAAAGGACATTCTGCTTCTGGACGTTACACCGTTGTCACTGGGTATCGAAACACTCGGCGGAGTTATGACAAAACTCATCGAAAAGAACACCACCATTCCGACGAGCAAAAAAGAAGTCTTCTCCACAGCTGCAGACAACCAGACGACTGTCGACATACACGTACTGCAGGGGGAAAGAGAGTTCGCAAAAGACAACCGAACACTCGGAAGATTCCAACTGGCAGATATACCACCTGCACCAAGAGGCGTACCGCAGATCGAAGTTACATTCGACATCGATGCAAACGGAATACTAAATGTATCTGCAAAAGACCTCGGAACCGGAAAAGAACAGTCCATCGAGATCAAGTCAAGCTCAGGGCTCACCGAAGATGAAGTGGAAAAAATGACAAAGGAAGCTCAGGAACACGAAGAAGAAGACAAGAAACGCAGAGAGGTGATCGAGCTTAAGAACCAGGCCGACCAGCTTGTCTATTCAACTGAGAAAACCCTGAAAGAGCACGGCGATAAGATCTCAGCTGACACCAGGAGCAACATCGAAAGCGCACTGAACAACCTCAAGGAAGTTGCCAAAGGCGATGACGGAGATGCCATCAAAAAGGCGATCGACGAAGTCGGTTCTGCAAGCCAGGAACTCGGAAAAGTACTCTATGAAGAAGCCGCCAAAAAACAGCAGGCCCAGGGCGGAGCCCAGCAGGCCGGCGGTCAGCAGGCACAGCCGGGCGAAGGCGAGCAGGAAGTTCACAGAAAAGGCGAAGGTGAAGACGTCATCGACGCAGAATTCGAAGCCAAGGATGAAGATAAAAAAGAATAATTGGCTTCGGTTTAACATAAATTTTTATTCGGAACGGAAGATCATAACAGGTCTTCCGTTCTTTTTTTATCTCCGCTGTTTTATTTGAAATAACTCCGCCCAGAACCTATAATACGCCGGCTATGAAAAAAGAAACCGTAAAAAAATACGAATATCTGGTAGATGAGCCGCTGGATGATCTGATAGAAGAGGCGAACGCATTGCGTAAACAGCACATAGGAAACGATCTCCAGCTTTGCAGCATAATAAACGCCCGTTCAGGCAAATGCTCGGAGGACTGCAAGTTCTGCGCTCAATCAGGCCATCATTCAACCCGGAGCGAAATTTATACCCTGAAAAATTCAGATGAAATTTTCAGGGCAGCAAAAGAAGCTAAAAACATCGGCTCTGAAAGATTCGGCATAGTTACCAGCGGAAACAGACTCACTGACACCGAGATCCAGATATTAACCGACACCATAAAAAAGATAACCTCTGAACTGGACATAGAAGTCTGCGGGTCGCTGGGAGCGCTTAATACTGACCAGCTTAAAAAACTCAAAACCGCCGGCATGACAAAATTCCACCATAACATCGAAACCTCAGGATCATTTTATCCCGAAATTGTCTCCACCCATGATTTTTCCCAGAGGATAAACACCATAAAGGCAGCTAAGCGGGCAGGACTGAACGTATGCTCAGGTGGTATTATAGGATTAGGTGAATCATGGCAGGACAGGATCGAAATGGCTCTTATACTCAAAGAACTGGATGTCGATTCCGTGCCGATAAATATCCTGATCCCCATAAAAGGCACGCCCCTGGAAAACAATCCTCGCCTAACCGCAGAGGAAGCTCTGAGAACCATTTGTATTTTCAGAATCATACTTCCCGACAAGGCAATTAAAATCGCAGCAGGAAGAGAGACTACCTTAAAGGAAAAACAGATCAAGGGCTTTAAGGCAGGTGCAAACGGCATGATCATCGGGGGCTATCTTACCGTCAGCGGGGCGGAACTGAACGATGACAGAAAACTTATTGATCAGATAAACGACCTATGGACAGAATAACCGCATTTTTGAAAAAACGGGAAAAAGAACATCTTCTCAGGACCTTAAAACCCGCAGAGATGCGAAAGAACGGCAAATGCATCCGAGATGGAAAAGAATACTGCGACCTTTCATCAAATGACTACCTCGGCCTGTCACAGCATCCCGATATCAAAAAAGCGGCGGCAAGGGCAGTGGAGAAATTCGGCACCGGGTCAGGGGCATCCCGGCTTTTAAGCGGCGACCTCGATATTTTCCATGAACTCGAAAGACAGACCGCAAAGTTCAAGAATAAACCCGCCTGCCTGGTTTTCAACAGCGGATATCAGGCCAACGTCGGGATCATAACTTCTCTTTTAGACGGCAACTCGGCGGTATTTGCAGATAAATTAAGTCACGCCAGTATCCTTGACGGAATAAAACAAAGCGGTGCAAGGCTCTTTCGTTTCCGCCATAATGACACCGACCACCTGGAAAACATTCTAAAAAGAAAAGCCGACGAATACGAAAACAAAATGATCATTACAGAATCCGTTTTCAGCATGGACGGTGACATCGCACCCTTAAAGGAACTTGTAAAAATAAAAAATAAATACGATTGCCTGCTGATGGTGGACGAGGCCCATGCAACCGGCATCTTCGGCCAAACCGGCAGCGGCATTGCAGAACAGACGCAAACCACAGCCGACATCGACCTGATCATGGGAACATTCAGCAAGGCACTGGGCAGCTTCGGAGCATACCTGGCCTGCTCTGAGCCCGTGAAACAATACCTTGTAAACAACTGCAGAAGCTTCATTTATTCAACCGCCCTGCCGCCATCGGTAATAGCTGCGAACATGCAGGCGATCCAGACAGCACAAAGAGAAAAACACAGAAGAACGTCACTGCTGGATAAGGCAGCTGAACTCAGGAAGAATTTAAAAGAAGATAATTTCCATGTTACCGGCTCAACGCAGATAATTTCCGTCGTCTTAAAAAGTGCCGAAAGAACCGTGAAAACCAGCGATTATCTTAAGGAAAAAGGCTTCTGGGCGCTTCCCATAAGACCTCCCACCGTATCCCCCAGGGAATCAAGGATAAGGATATCGCTGACCTGTGACCATGATGAGAAAATTGTCACCGGACTTGTAAAGGCCTTTAAAAAAGCAAATGTTTGAATATGTAAACAGACATCAGGAAAGGGACATCATTCTGCTCCACGGCTGGGCGTTCGATCACCGCATCTTCCAACCGCTGGACATTCCGTTCAATTATTACCTGTACAAGGGAAGTCACCCTGATTTCGAGTGCGAAACCGAAAAACTGATAAAAGAAAACAATATCGAGGCTATCTCCTTTTTCGGCTGGTCGATAGGGGCCTTTCTGTCAGCAGATTTCGCAGTTAAAAACCCTTCCATAGTTGACGAACTCTACCTGGTCGGTGTAAGAAAAAAATATCCCAAACTCCAGCTGAAGGTGATAAAGCGTTTTATGAATAAAAGTAAGAACCTTTTTTTAAAAGGCTTCTATAAACAGGTCTTCTGGGGTTCTGACCCTGAAATAACATCATGGTTTAGAGAAAATTTAAAAGACGATTATCTCGCTTTTATAACCCTGGACGAACTGAAGCGTGACCTCGATTATCTTTCACGGGCAGAAGTTGACACCGAAGCCCTGAAGCAGATAGGCAAAGTGACGTTTATACATTCAGAGAACGACCGGGTTGCCCCTGTCAAAGAAGCCCGGGAACTGGCTCAGAAATCAAACGCCGATCTGATCGAATTGAAAAAGGGCGGCCACGTGCCGTTTCTTGAAAATGGATTTTCCGGAAAATTATGTCTCAAAGAACAGAAAACATAAAAAATAACTTCTCCCGGTCTGCCGAACTCTACGACCGGTATTCCTATATACAGAAGGAAGTTGCCAAAAAGCTCCTTGAGTTCATAGAAGAAGGGAATTGCAAGAACATTCTAGATCTGGGCTGCGGCACGGGTGACTTCACTGCAAAACTGCAGAATAAATTCCCTGAAGCGCAAATAACCGCAGTCGATCTTTCCGGCAGGATGCTGGATATCGCCGCCCGTAAAAAAGGAAATGAAAATGTAAAATTCATCCGGGCAGACCTCGCCGACCTGCAGCTGGAAACTTCATTTGACCTTATCACCGGCAACGCATGCCTGCAATGGGTGAAAGACATTAAAGCCGTGATCCAAAACTATAAGCGAAACTTAAGTAAGGAAGGCAGGCTGATATTTTCTGTTTTCGGCCCGCAAACTTACTCATATCTTAATCAGTTTTTCAATGAAATTGCAGAAAATCCTCCCAAAATCCCCGCAGCGGATTTCAAAACCGAACATCAGCTGTATAATATACTGCATGAAGAATTCGATACCGTAGAAATCCGGCAAATGTACCTGACAAAAAATTTAAATTCATTGAAAGATCTGCTGAAACTTATAAAATTCACGGGAACAAAAGGCAAAGGTCTGGACAGGCCTCTGGGAAAACAGAAATTTTTGAGATTGCAGAAAAAATTTATGGAAAGGTTCGGCACGGTCAAGGCAGACTACCAGGTATTCCTTGTCCGATGTCACTAAAGGAAAATATGAACAGTTTATTTATCACAGGAACAGATACGGGCGCAGGAAAGACCGTTGTTACCGGACTGCTGGCACACTATCTCGAGAAAAACGGCATGAAAACGGTAACCCAGAAATGGATCCAGACAGGATGCTTTCATTTTTCCGAGGACCTCGAAGAACACCTCAGAATAATGCACCGCCAGAAGGAACATTATCTTTCTTTCGATCAGGAAATGGCACCGTACATCTTCGAGTTTCCCGCTTCGCCGCACCTTGCAGCAGATATGGAAAAAAGGGTCATAAACGACACCGAGGTCAAAACCTCATTCAAAAAACTCAAAGAAAATTTCGAAATGGTACTGGCAGAGGGTGCAGGGGGGCTTCTGGTTCCTTACAACAGGAAAAAGACCATAGCCGACATCGTAAAAGACCTCCAGCTTCCGGTTCTCATTGTGGCTAAAAATAAACTGGGCGTTATTAACCACACCCTGCTCACTGTCGAGGTGCTCAAGTGCAGGGGGCTGGAACATTTTGGGATAATTTTCAACGCCGACCCCGACGAAAAACCCGAAATAGCCGAAGATAATATCGACATTGTAAACACCTTCACCGGTGGAAAAGTCCTCGGAAACCTGATATATTCCAGGGACGATGAAGAACTCAAAAAAAGCTTCGAACCCATAGGTGACAATATTCTGGAAAAGATCAAAGGAACGTAAAATGACCGACTGGCTTCAAAAGGATTTGAAAAATATCTGGCACCCTTTTACTCAGATGAAGGACTGCGAAAAATTTCCGCCCGTACTTATCGAAAAAGCAAAGGGCATAAAACTCTATGACACCGAGGGAAATTTCTATTACGACACCATCTCCAGCTGGTGGTGCAATATCCACGGCCACAACCACCCGAAGATCGTAAAGGCCATAAATGAGCAGTTGAAAAAAATAGATCACGTCATGTTCGCAGGATTAAGCCATAAACCCGCCATCGAACTGGCAGAAAGACTGGTGAACATCACCCCGGAAAACCTAACTCGCGTTTTCTACTCCGACAACGGTTCAACTTCCGTGGAAGTGGCTTTGAAAATATCCTTTCAGTACTGGCAGAACAAGGGCGAAAAAAAGAAAACAAAATTCATATCCTTTGCAGATGCCTACCACGGTGACACCCTGGGGGCGATGAGCGTCGGCGGTGACAGCTTCTTCAGCCAGACCTTTTCCCCTTTATTCTTCGATACCTTCAAGGTCCCGACTCCTCACTGCTACAGATGTCCCTGCAATAAAGATAAGGAAACCTGCTCGACCGAATGCTTTAAATTCATGGAAGACACCGTAAAACAGAATCACGAAAACATCTCCGGCATAATCCTGGAACCCCTGCTGCTGGGAGCAGGTGGGATGATCATCTATCCCGAAGAATATCTCCGAAAAACCCGCGATCTCTGCGACCGGTACGGTCTGCATCTTATACTGGATGAAGTCGCCGTCGGATTCGGCAGAACCGGCGAAATGTTCGCCTGCCGGAAAGCAGGCATCCGGCCGGATATAATCTGCATTTCCAAGGGCATCACCTCCGGCACCATGCCGCTTGCAGCGACCATGACCACAGAAAAAATATATGACACCTTCTACGAGGACTACTCAAAACACAAAACCTTCTACCACGGCCACACCTACACCGCAAACCCCATCGCATGTGCGGCGGCAGTTGCATGCCTGGACATCTTCGAAGAAGAAAAAACTATGCAAAAAGTCAATCACCTGATACCCGGATTCCACCGAAAGCTGCAGAAATTCCGCGACCTGCCTCATGCAGGTGACGTCAGAATGCTCGGAATGATCGGAGTGGTCGAACTGGTTAAAGATAAAGATTCGAAACAACCCTTCGAATCCGAAAAAAGAACGGGATTTCATATATACCAGGCAGCTCTCGAAAGAAATCTGCTTTTAAGACCATTAGGTGACACTCTCTATTTCTTCCTCCCGCTTTGCGTGACGGAAGACCAGCTGGAATACATTACAGATACCGCTTATGACATTCTGGAAAATTTCGACTACTGAAGCTACTTTCCGATACAGAACTTGCCGAAAATGCTCTCCAGGATCCTCTCGTCCACCTTCTCCTGTTCAATGGAACCCAGCGACTCAAAGCAGTCCCTTAAAAGCATAGCTCCCAGCTCATCGTTACCTTCTGAAATATGTCCCTTCGCCTCGTAAACATTTTCAAGGCTCCTTCTTATAGTATTGACATGCCGTGCCGTCAAACCCACTCTGTCCTGCAGATTTTCACTGCCTTCCCCGCTCATTTTCAGGGACATTTCCGTAAGGTTACTGTCGATGACCCTCTTCAGATTTTCGATCCCTCCTTTCGTGACAGAACTGACCGGCAGGACCTCTTTTTCGAAAGTCCCGGCTATTCTTTTCAGATTTTCTTTCCGGTTCTTGTCATTTAAAAGGTCACATTTCGTACCCGCCAGAATAATCTTTTCAGTTTCGACCAGCCTGAATATTTCAATCTCCTCTTTCAGGTCCTCTTTAGTGACATCAATACAGAAAACCGTTATCAGGCAGTTTTTCAATGCCTCCACCGCCGCCTCCTGTGCTAGCTGATCCAGTATGTTATCCGGCTGGTAAAGCAGTCCCGCACAATCGAACATCACGCAAACATTATTTTCAAACGAAACCTCCTGTGAAAGCACATCCCGGGTCGTCTTCAGTTCATCCGAAACGATACTCCTCTTTTCCTTTGCCATCACATTCAAAAGACTGCTCTTTCCGGCATTACTTGCCCCTGCAAGTCCTACCGCCGGCAGCCCGACCACGCTCTCATAGCTAAGGCTCCCTTCCAGCATTTCCTCCAGTTCTTCCACAATTTGTTCAGCTCTTTCCGCCTTTTCACCGGCACTTAAAAACTCGATATCCTCCTCGACAAAATCCATCCCCGCTTCCACATACGCCAGAAGATCGATTATATCCTCCCGCACCTTCGCGACACTTCCCGAAAGCTTCCCGGAAAGCAGCTTCTCTGCCGCCTCTATCTGGTACTTGTTGCTTCCCGTAATTATTTCACCCACCGCTTCAGCCTGAGATAGATCGAGCTTGCCGTTCAGATATGCCCGTGCCGTAAATTCCCCCGGCCCGGCAAGACTGCAGCCTGCAGCGAAAAGATTCTCCAGAAACTTCTCCGTCATCTCTTCGCTCGAATAAAAGTGAAATTCCGCCAGGTCATCGCCGGTATAGGAACGGGGTCCTGCAAACCCGTAAACAAAACACTCGACCTCCAGCCCCTCATCGATCGCAAGATTTCCCCTTTTCAATCCCGCAAATTCACCGTCACCGCCATCAAAAAACTTCCCGACAATCTTCCCGGTCTTGTCTCCCGTGACGCGGACGATCACCCGCTTTTCCGTTCCGGGAGAGCTGACTGCAGCAATGGTATCTTTCAGCTCATACATCACATACTTTATTTATTCTTGAAAAAGGGCTTCGGCTTTTTCTTTTTCTTCTTGCCGCCGGTCTTTTTTGTTACCGGCACCTTGCCTTCCTTTTCAGCCTCTTCCTGCTGGCGCAGATGCTTTCGGATCACATGCTGTTCGATCACCCCTGCAAAAACACTGGACATAATATAAAGATTCAATCCCGACGGCATCTTGTAAAACAGCAGCGGGAAAAGGATCGGCATCATGATCTTCATCATCTTCTGCTGAGTCTCAGCCTGGGGATTTGCCGCTGCACTTGAAGGCATCATCTTCTGCTGAAGGAAAAACGCCACGCCCATCAGTACCGGCAGCAGGTTAAAGGACTGTATCTTGCCGAAGATCGGCACACTGAACGCCTGAAACCTGATCAATGCATCCGGCACGGAAAGATCAGTAATCCAGAAAGGCAGGAAAGGTGCCCCCCTCAGCTCCACACTCGAATATATCGCCGTATACAACGCTATCCAGATCGGAAGCTGAACAACCATCGGCAGCATGCCCATAAAAGGCGAGGCCCCCTGTTCCTTGTAAAGCGCCATCATGCGCTTGTTCAGTTCCTTCTGATTGTCACCGTATTTATCCTTAAGCTCCTGAATCTGAGGGCCAAGCTTGCTGAACTTCTGCATATTCACCTGGCTTTTTTTGGTCAGGGGATGAATTATCAGCCGGATTATAAATACCAGGATCATGATCGCTATACCGTAGTTGGGGATAACAGAATAAATCCAGTTCATCGCCGCAAGAATTCCGAATGAAAGTGGATTGATCACATTCTGCGGGCAGCAGCAAGTCCTGAAATCGACCGTATTGAAAAACCCAAGTTCCTTGTAATGCTCATTCTCACTGAAAAGCGTCCTGTCCTTAGGCCCGAGATATATCTCAAATTCAAACCCCCGACTGCTGGCTGTGTCACCTGCTTTTGCCAGTTTGATTTCCCGGGACTTAAGGTCGAAAGACATGTGCTCATCTTCGGTTCGCTTTCGTACATCGGGATTATAATATTGGGCCTTGCCTGAAAGTATCCACCTTTCGTAACCGCCTGCCTGTCCCGGCACCGGCACCATTATTGCGGAAAAATATTTATTCGCTGTTGCCGCCCAGAGGAACTTCCCTTCCTCGGTCATCAGCGGCTTTTCTTCATAAAAATTGTCCTCTTCGAAATCCCCCGCCTGATATTCCTTTGCATTGAACTTTCCCTCCCCTGCCTGGAAAAGAGACATCACTTTACGCATGTCACTTCGAAAACCTTCCCTGCTGACACCGCCCGGCCCGCTTATGGCAAACCTGATCGTTTCGTCATCATCCATCATGTTCTCAAAACTGAGGTTGCACTTCATCAGGTAGGTGCTCTTTTCCACCGTATAGGTCTTTGTCACTTTGATAACGTCATTGCCGTCAACTGTCTTGATCAGCGCATTGAAGCTCACCTTATGTGTATTCGGATTTTTTTCGACATCGCTTATCTCCCAGTTCAGTTTATCCAGGGGAAACTGCTGTCCGTATTTTTCCAGCACAAGTTCCCGGTTCGCAAACGAATAATGAACCTCATCTGGCGGCAGAAATATCGGCGACAATAACTTCAAGGGCTGGGGGTTATCTACATCCCTGTCATCGAATCCTGTACCCTTGCCGTCGGTAAAGATCGCCGAAACTACTGATGCGCCCCTGTTGATCAGTTTCAACTGGTACTTGAATCCCTTTTTGTGATCTTCTTCATTAGGGTCGCCTCCGATCACTACGGTCTCCTGCTTTGAATTGTCTGCAGTAAACTGAATTTCCTTTGCGGAGGTTACTTCTTCTTTCTCTTCCTCTATTTTCTCTGCCTCACCCTGATTTCCCTCATCTGCCGCAGCTGCTTCACTCTGCAGGGGGATGCAGACTTCACAGCCTCTTTGGCCTGAAAGTATTCCCGTGTCTGCAATCAGAAAAAAACAGAACAATGCAAAAACTATTACTACACCGGTTAAAATCGCTTTAGATCTCATATTCGCAGCTTTCAAAATGTGTTAAAATTTATTTACCTTCCTTGAGACGATCCGCATTGAAATCGTCAAGCTCTTCGATCTTCCTGATCTTCTCCGCTGTTGTCTCATGATCATAAGGAAGTCTTACGAAATGCACCTCATTTTCCTCGACATAAACGTAGCTCGCCCGATTGTCATTGTCCCTGGGCTGACCTACCGATCCTATATTGATAATCGCCTTTTCCGCGTCGATGATTGGATAAGAATCGCCCAGCTCATCGGGAAGATAAAAATCAGGCTCATCCAGAAACACTCCCGGCAGATGCGTATGGCCCACAAAGCAGAGATGCTTGATCTTACTGAAAAGTATCTGAACCTTTATGGGATTGGAATAAACATCATCCGGGAAAATGTACTCATTTACCGGTCTTCTCGGAGATGCATGCACAAAATCGATCTTCGTAGCGCAATCTCCCAGCTTTAAATTCATGGAATGCCTCATCTGCAGATCGCCTAAAAAGTTCCATCTCTTGGCTCTTTCTTTCTTTTTTGTCTCAGTTTCCAGAACATCCCTCGTCCAGAAGGCAGCCTGCTCTGCTGCATAATTGAAATTCGTCGGCTCATAAAGAACCGCGTAATCGTGATTGCCCATCACGCACCATTCTGTCTTTTCAATTATCAGGTCAAGACATTCCTTCGGATTAGGCCCGTAACCGACCACATCACCCAGGCAGTATATCTTATCGATCCCGCGTTTCTCGATATCCTCAAGAACTACCGTCAAGGCCTCGATATTCGAATGTATATCACTTATTAATGCAAACATAACTTATCTCTTTTAAAATACTTATTCTCAAAGCATTATTACATAGCAAAAAAATAGCTTAAATGCCAGAATATTTATAATCTTTTAACAACTCCTCCCCAAATATTATGGATACCTTTTCCGGCCTTTTAAAGCTGAAAGACAGCAAAGAACCGTTTGCTAATTCTATATATAATGATATAATGCAAAATGGTTTTAAATTATTATGACAATTAAGAGGTAAATTTTGGATACTACACTCTTACGGGCAGATGACCTGGTAAAAAAATATTCCGGCAGAACGGTGGTGAACGAAGTTTCGTTGACCATAGAACAGAGAAGCATCGTAGGCATACTCGGAAGGAACGGCGCAGGAAAGACCACCACCTTCAGGATGATAATGGGGATGACCACCCCCAATAAGGGCACAGTAAAATTCGAAGAAAAAAACATCACCAAATACCCCATGTACAAAAGGGCCCGGCTGGGCATCGGATATCTTTCACAGGAACCGAGTATCTTTCAGAGGCTCACTGTGCGCGACAACCTGCTGGCTATTCTGGAAACCATGTCACTTACCGGAAAAGAAAGAAGAAAAAGAGCGGATATGCTCATCGAAAGGTTCGCCCTCAAGGAAGTCGAAAAAAGCCAGGGCAGGTTCCTTTCCGGCGGGGAAAGAAGAAAGCTCGAGATCGCAAGGGCAATGGTAACAGACCCCTCTCTGATCCTTCTGGATGAACCTTTCAGCGGCGTCGATCCGATTGCGGTAGAGGACCTGCAGCATGAAATTAAAAGGCTGGTTGCATCCGGCGTAAGCATTCTCATAACAGACCACAACGTTGAAAGAACCCTCGAAGTATGCGACAAGGCATACATAATGGATCACGGCAAAGTACTCGCCTCAGGCCATCCAAACGATATCGTAAAAGATAAACTGGTAAGGCAGACTTATCTCGGCAATACTTTCAAAGATAAAGAATTGGCAACTTAAAAGTCAGAGGAAAAAATGGTGGATATAGATAAATGCAAAATTACACACTACCCTCAGCCGGTACTCCGGGAGAAAGCAAAACCCGTAGAGAACATCGATGATAACATCCGCGAATTCGTGGAAAAAATGAAAGAGATTATGGTCGAAACAAAAGGTATCGGCCTGGCTGCACCCCAGGCAGGGGTGAACCTGCAGATATTCATCATCTCACTTACCGGAAAGGCAGAGGATGCAAAGGTATTCATTAATCCCGAAGTTAAACAGACCGGCCCGATGGATTCTGCAGAAGAAGGCTGCCTGTCAGTTCCCGGCATCTATACTAAAATACGAAGAAGCAAAACCTGCACTGTATCCGCAACCGACCTCGACGGCAACAGATTCACCGAAGATGCAGAAGGACTCTACGCAAGATGCCTTCAGCACGAATACGACCACCTCCAGGGAATTACCATAGCAAACAAAATGAGCAAAATTGCAAAGATCGCAAACAGAAAGCAGCTGGAAAATCTGCGTCAGGAATATGAAAAGAAGAGTTGATCAGCTAATGAGGTATTTATGAAGATCGTATTTCTCGGAAGCGGCGAATTCGGCCTGCCGTGTCTTGAAGAGATCAGAAAATCAAGAGTCGATATGCCACTTATGATCACCCAGCCGGCTCACAGGGCAGGAAGGGGAAGAAAACCAAGGCCTACGGCAGTTGCAGAATGGGCGAAAAAAAATCAGATATCCTGCATGGAAGCGGAAAACATAAACGCCCCCGAGATCGTCAAGACTATATCCAACGTACAACCTGACCTTATACTGGTAATTGCATTCGGCCAGAAGATCGGAAACGAGGTAATAGACTCCGCAAGATTCAGGGCCATAAACGTTCACGCCTCATTGCTGCCCAAATACAGAGGTGCAGCTCCGGTAAACTGGGCAATAATCAACGGCGAAAAGGAAACCGGCGTATCCATAATCACACTAGCCGAAAAAATGGATGCAGGCGACATCCTCGACCAGGTAAAAACGGATATCGAGCCGAAGGAAACCGCAGGGAAGCTCCACGACCGCCTTGCAAAACTGTCTGCGCCCCTGCTAATGCTCACCATCACAGCAATAGAGAACGGCACCGTCAAATACAGACCGCAGGACCATTCAAAGGCGACCCTGGCAAAAAAACTAAAGAAAAAAGACGGCTATCTGGATTTTGCAGAACCCGCACAAGTCCTTGAAAGAAAGATCAGAGGCCTGTACCCATGGCCCGAAGGCTCTGCAAATTACATTGCAAAAAAAACAGGCAAATGCGTCCGCTGTATATTCAGAGAAGCCGATGTCGTCGAAAAACCCAATCCCGAACAGATACAGCCCGGTATCCTCGATGAAGACCTCAATATCGTCTGCGGTGAAAACAGGCTTAAAATTAAACAGCTGAAACCCGCAGGCAGCAAGATGATGGACTTCAAATCATTCGTGAACGGAAGAAACCCCCAACCCGGCGATCTATTCGCAAAGATCGAAAAATAAAATGGCTAAAGATAAAATAACCGCAAGACAACTGGCCGCTTCCATTCTCAATAAAGCCGAAAAGAAGAAAATCTTCGCCTCTGAACTTTTAAAAAAAGAACTCACCAAAACCGAAGAAAAAAACCGCACCACCGACCTGGTTACAGGCTGCATAAGAAACCGCACCGCGATCGACATAGTGATCACTAAATCCTCCGGCAGAAAAATAAAAAACATTTCCCCGAATCTTGTAAACATCATCCGCATAGCGGCTTACGAACTTTTATATAACCCCAAAACCGCAGAACACGCCGTCATCAACGAAGCCGTCGAACTCGCCAAAAAAAGAACTAATAAAAAAGCAGCCGGCTTCGTAAACGCCGTATTAAGAAACATCCAGAGAAATATCGACATCAGAGATTTCCAGACAGACCGCCTGGCTGCATCTGTTTTGCCGACTGTGGATAAAAGAGCCGTAAAATTTAAAAATGACATTTATCCCCATCCCGAAAAAAATTTAAAAAATTATTTATCCCAAGGGTTTTCCTTACCCGACTGGCTCATCAAAATCTGGCTGAAAAACTTCAAAAGAACACAGGTCATCGACATCTGCCGGGCATCGAACAGAAAGCCGGATATCTACATAAGACCGAACTCCCTGAAAACCAGCCCCGAAAAACTGGTTACCCTTTTAAAAGAGCAGAGCATCGACTGCCTGATGATACCGGAATTTGAAATGATAAAAATTCTTTCATCAGGGGACATAACTTCAAACGATCTGTTCAAAAAAGGCTTTTTCACCATACAGGATCCAACCGCGGCGATCCCGGCAAAACTGCTTTCACCGCTTCCCGAAACAAAAATACTCGACCTGTGTGCAGCTCCCGGAACAAAGACAACCCAGCTTGCGGAGATCACCATTGACAGAGCCGACATCTATGCAGCCGACATCGATAAAAACCGCCTTCCGCTCATTGAACAGAACATAAGCAGGTTAGATATAAAGTCAGTGAAAATAATGACTTACGAAGATATTATTGAAATGGCAGAAGAGGGCCCGGCCTTCGATTTTATCCTGCTGGATGTTCCCTGTTCCAATACCGGCGTTCTTGCAAAAAGACCCGAAGTACGCCACCGCATCACCGAAAAAGCCTTAGAGGATTTAGCAACTAAACAAAAAGAGATACTTAATTTAGCCTCAAAATTTCTTAATCCCGAAGGAAGACTCTGCTACAGCACCTGTTCGATCCAGCCGGAAGAAAATTCACTGCTGATAGAAGACTTTTTGAAACAGAACCTCGGCTTTCAACTGAAGAACGAAAAACTCACCCTTCCCGCCTGCGAACCCCATCCAATAGACGGAGGTTATGCAGCGGTACTCAAAAAGGCAGAATGATCTGAATAATTTTATCCCCAAAAACCGGAGGAAGATTACAATTTCAGCTAGTGTTTTCGGCATAATCCCCATTACCAATACTGATATCAGGGATTCCCTTACTCAAAACCCCATCCACAAGTTATCCACATTTGACATATTGCCTGTGTAAAACTTGTAGATAAAAAATTTTTTTATTGCGCAAGTTCAGTAATCACATGCACCTCCGAAAAGTGGAAAAGAAATTAGCAAAATTGCCGTTGATATAATTAATCTTCTGCTAATAATAGTAATCATCTTATTAATGACACTTTTTAATGTCACTACTAAAATAGGGAAGTCAAATGCAAAGCATTTTCACGGACGAAAACGCAGTTATAGATAATATAAATGAGGTTCTTGAAGAAAAAGTAGGCAGCAGGAAATACAAAATATGGTTTCGAAATTCAACAAAACTGGAAATTTCAAAACACTACCTGAAGATCGGAGTGCCGAACTCATTTATAGCCAACTGGCTGAAGAAAAATTTCATGGAAGAGATCACCGAAACCGTAATGCAGGTGACCCGGCAGGAAAAGAAAATTTCCTTTACCATAAACCCGGAGCTTTTCAACACCGGCCGAAGAAATAAAAGATCTGATAAAAAAGTTAATAAAAAGAAAAGAGCTGTCGTCAGGGAAGTACCCAAAAGGAAAGGGAAAAAGCCCTCATTCAGAAAGCAGAAGGCAAAGCTCACTTTCGACACTTTCGTAGTCGGAAAATCCAACGAACTCGCCTTCAACACCGCAAAAGCGGTCGCGACATCGAAGGACAGCCCTTTTAACCCCTTATTTATCCACGGAGGGTATGGGGTCGGAAAAACACACCTTCTGCAAGGGATATGCAATGAAGTGTGCCGGAATCGTCCGGAAACAAATTGGCTCTACCTGTCCGCTGAGGATTTTGCCAATCAGTTTGTTCTGGCCCTGAAAACAGGAAAGCTGGAGGCTTTCAGAAGTCGAATGCGGCAGACGGATCTGCTCGCAATCGACGATATTCACTTCCTGGCAAGAAAAAAATCCACCCAGGAAGAATTCCTCCATACATTCAACACCATTGACATGGCAGGAAAACAGGTCGTCCTGGTCTCCGATGCACACCCCAAGGAGATCGGCGAGATTTCAGATAAACTCGTAAACCGATTCGTATCGGGCATGGTCGTCAAGATCGACGAACCTGACCTCGAAACCAGAACCGGCATATGCAGACAATTCGCAAAAAAGATGAATTCTTCGCTGCCCGAAAAGATCGTCGAATTCACCGCAGAGAACCTGAAGACAAACGTCCGCGAACTCGAAGGCGCCATTTTAAAACTGATCGCCTTCGAATCCCTGCAGAACAAGCCCCTCACCATCTCCATGGCAAGAAGGATCCTCTCAAACCAGCTGTCAAAAGCAGACCCCATCGTCCAGATCTCGGACATCGAAGAATCCGTCGCCGACTACTTCGAGGTCTCAAGCTCGGAGATCCGCTCATCCAAAAAAGACAGAACCATCTCACTTGCGAGACATTTCACCATGTACCTTGCAAGGACACACACCAATATGTCATCACCTGAAATAGGAAAATTCCTCGGCAATAAAAACCACGCAACCGTCCTTCTCGGTTCCAGAAAGATCGAGAACATGTTAAAAAAGAACGCAAACGTCCGCTGGAAAAATCCCGAAGGGAACAAATCCAAAAAGGCAAAAACCGTCCTCAATGCCATAAACACCCTTCTTAAAAACTGATTATAAATAACCCCGCGAACTGGCAAACTCTTTTTTAAAACTGAAATTTAAAGTTAGGGTGGAAAAACCGCTTAAATACTTCCTTTATCCCGCACCTTCACACTTTCACACATTCTAATGTTTTTACTTAAAAATATCATTCCTAGCGGAGCGCCAGCCATACCACAGCCTGCCCCGAGTCGCTGGCCCTTATGCTGCATTTACACCAAGCAGTGTATAATGAAAAAAAGACACCTGCCGGAACAATTGCCCGAGGGGTCATTTCGAGTGAGGCGCAGCCGAATCGAGCCAATGCCGTTTATTGCAAGGTGTCGTTCCTTAAATCTTTTACGTTCTTGACCGTTCAATGCGGGTAAAGATCTCTCCGCTCCGACCGGCAAAGCCGGTCTCCGGTCGAGATGACGTAGGGGCGATTGCGCTATCGCTCACTTTATTCGAGATGACTGGGTAGTGAGTGATCTTGTTTTTCTCCAGTCGAAATGACGTGGACGGCGGCAGCTTGCCTTACTCTTGTCGAAATAACACGAAAAAATCACTTCACTTACTCCGGTTAAGATTAGCTACATGATTTGAAAAAGGTTTTTTACCTCACATCATTCCGAGCGGAGCCGAGGAATCTTTCACGGTGTGATATGATAACATTCATTAAAACCTTTGAACCTCGCCCAGCACTTTCAATAAGACTCCAGTCGTTCCAACTAATCTGGAGATTCACTCTGTTTTTACAATTAACAGCAAACTAAAATCTGCAGTTATTCTTCATGAACTTGCAAAAAAAGTACAAATAATGTTTTAATATATGTACATAAAGTGCAATTTTTAATGCAAAATTTATATATAATGTGCAAACTTATTTCAAAGTATTGTATTTTTTATTGATTTTCAACGGTCGATTTTTTATGCTGGTAAAAGAAATCAAATGGGGAAATCATGTATATAAGGCACGGCTCTATATTTATAGAAAAAGGGAGGAAAAAGAAGGCAAAGCTGAAATTTCAGCTTGCAGATGCCCTGCATAAGTACATTATAAACAACAACTTACAGCCGGGAGACAAACTCCCTAAATTCTCCGAGATCGCCAGCTGGTTCGATATCAACTACCGAACCGTAAAACAGGCGGTAGAAATACTTCAGGAAAAAGGAACGGTGGAGATAATACCTTACAAGGGAGCAGTCGTAAGGGCTTCTGTAGAAAAAACTTACAACAAAACCCTCCGTTTCTGTTTTATCAAAAACTACCCTGATCCGTTCTGTGTTGAACTGGCTGAAGGCATCAATAAATTCTGTGAAGAAAACAAGCTGGAATTTGTACTTTCAGACAGCGGAGCGGACCCGGAAAAACACCTGCAGCTTATCCGTGACCCGGGAAGGGACATCGACGGCCTGCTGCTTATACCATTTGACACTCCCGAATTTGTAAATGCCTGCAATACAGCAATTTATAATGGGATGAAAATGGTATTTCTGGACAGGCCTCTGGCGGGTGTGGGGGCAAGCTGCGTGAGCTGCGATCATTTTGCCGGGGCATACCAGGCTACATGTCACCTTTTAGATAAGCACGGCCTGCCCGTATATCTTTTCACTACGGAATCAGAACTGGGCTCAAACCGGGAAAGGAAAAAAGGCTGGCAGCAGGCGATGTGGGAATTCAGATATTATACTGCCGAAAAATACTTCGTTGATCTTGATTCTAAGCCCAAAAAAATGTACAAGAGCTCTAAGATGTTTGACAGCAAGGAATTGCGCAAGGTTTATTCAAACTGTATCGAGTTTTTCAAGCATCTGAAACAGAAGGCGAGCATCTTTACTATAAATGATTACATGGCAGGTGTTGTATATGAAGCAGCCGCTAAGATAGGCCTTGAGATCGGTAAAGATATCTTTATCGTAGGCTTCGGAAACCTGCCGCTTGCGAAAAATCCTTCAGTGTCACTTACCAGCGTAGAGCAGAACAGCCGTCAGGTAGGCTACGAAGCAGCTAAGATACTTTATGAGCATATCTCCGGAAATATTACAAATCCCACCAGGAGAATGGTGAAAACAGAACTCTGCATCCGAAACAGCAGCTCAAACAATAAAGTATCATAATAGATACATCGGCCGGTTTTTTTATTTCAATATGAACAATTTTAAATTATTATTTTAAAAATTGTAACCGGTTTGAGCGGCAATTTTTCAGGATCGATATGAAACGAGAAAAATACAGTACGATAGCGATGAAGCTGGCAGGTTTGATATTGCTGGCTGCGGGGATTGCGAAGATATTTCAGCTTTTGACGGTGCCTGACCTCGGCGAAGGATTTTTTGAATCTCGGCTGTTTTTGAGTTTGGGTACGGCGGCGGAGCTGGGTCTGGCTTTATGGTTATTTTCGGGGATATTCAAGAAGACTGCATGGCTAGTGACTTTGTTGAGTTTTGTATTTTTTTTGGTAACCACTTTGTACCGCGGGTTTATCGGTGCGGCAAGCTGCGGGTGTTTCGGAAATGTGGAGGTTAATCCGTGGCTGACGATATTTGCTTTTATCGTGCCGGTAATGTTTTTGCTGCTGGTTTTCAGAAATAAGCGGTGGAAGTGGTTCAATATAAAAAGTAAAAGGTATTTTGCCATCTGGCTGGTTTTCGGTGCGATCGTTGTTTCGGGAGTGTTCGGATATCTGATGGCGAATGAGCCGGCGAAGGTGACAGAGAATTACGCGGTGCTTCAGCCGGATAAATGGGTCGGTGAGGAATTCGGATTGTTCGGGCAGATAGATATCGGGGATTACCTGCGTGACGGCAAGTGGATAATTATGCTGTATCGGCACGACTGTTCAGAATGTCACGAGGCTATGCTGGAGTATTCGGATCTTGCAAATGAGCTTGCTGATGCTATGGGAAGGCCTGTGTTTGCACTGGTTGAGATGCCGCCTTATGAGGATGAACCGATCGTGATGGAGGGAAGTTATATCGAAGGACAACTTACAGATGAAAAGGAATGGTTCGTTGCAACCCCTGTAATGGTGGTTATCGAGGACGGTTTCGTGCTTTTCAGCAGTGAGGGAATTGTCGTTGATGAAGAAGAACTGAGGGGGTTTTTCGCCGAGTAGGCAATTTTTTAACTTTTTTGTATCTACCGGCAAAAACACTATGTTTTTCATCAAACTAACTTGATAAAGACATCTCTTTTTTGTATATTGGCTTTATAGAAATTTTGAAAAGAGGCAAGTTGTTTTATCCCCCTTTTCTATCGCAGAGGATGAGCACGGGTAAACCCGTAGTAAAAGGCAGAAATTAAATGGTTAAGAATCTGGTCAATTCTTAAGAGTAAATATTTGTCTTTATTGATGGAATGAAGATGTCTGAAGGAACAGAAAGAATTTTCGATAGCGTATATGGATACATTGATTTTTCAAAAGAGGAATTTGCTTTAACTACTACACCGCTTTTTCAAAGACTCCAGAGAATCAAACAATTGGGTCCAATTAATCAAATATTTCCCAGTGCACAACATTCTAGATTTTCACATTCAATAGGTGTTTTCCATATAATTAAAAAAATGATAAAGCATTTAAATTTTCCAAAAGAACAAATAGAAGATAAATATGCACAAGAATTAAAGTTTGCTGCACTTTTACATGATATCGGGCATATTCCTTTATCACATACAGGTGAAATTGCATTGGAACATGTTTATAATGAACAGCCTTTTCCTAAAGGAAAAGATGTCGAGCTTATTTCAAAGAAAGCAAGACTTAGCTGGCAAGAGTTGTTTAATGATAAATTTAAAGGTAGTGATAGCAAGTTACATGAGAATCTGTCAGCTGAACTTGTCTTATATCATAAAGAGATTGCAAAAGTTCTAGATCCTTTGCAGGATAAAGGCAAACTTAACAAAGAAAATGTTGCAAAACTGATTGTCGGAAAACATGAAAATCCGATTTTAAATTCTCTTCTCCATTCTGAATTAGATGCAGATAGATTAGATTATCTTTTGAGAGACTCTTATTTCACAGGAGTGGGATACGGATCGGTAGATTTGGATTATCTTATCTCAAAGCTTCGGATATTTGAAGAAGAATTACCAAATACATATCCTACAGTTTGTGTTGATGATAGAGGAATACATACTTTAGAACATTATCTTTTAGCAAGATTCTTTTTCCACACTCAGGTAGTAATGAACGAAAAATCTACTTTTTTAGATTCTCTGTTTCTTGATGTAATGAAATATATGATAAAAAATGATAGTGCTAAATGGAATCTTCCAAACCTTAATAATATAGTTGATGAAATTCATTTAAGTGAAAAGGAAGGTAATAAGTCACATGAGTTGTATAATTTAACAGATGATATTGTCTTTACAAAGATGAGAGATTTGCATGAGGAGCTTGACAGAAAAGAAAGAAAACCTGAAGAAGATTATATAAATGATTGTATAAAAACTATAATGGATTCTCAAGTTCCGGATGTTTTAGCAACAGCAAGACAATTGATTTCATTAGAACGAAAAGAAAAAAATCATCAAAGAGAAGGTTATAAAAGTAAGAAGAGAGAAATAAAGTCAAAAGCTGATGAATTAAAAGAAAAATTAGTTACAAAGCTTGGTTTTTTTAAAGATAGATTAATAGTAAGTGTTAATAAAAGAGGGATACTAAAATATACTGAAATAAAGGATAGTAAGGAAAGAAAAGATATTGAAGCAAACAGAGAAGCTGTTCAGATTTACATTAATAATCAGAAAAATAATGATGAACCAATCAAGTATGCAGCTCTTTCGAACGCTTCTTTATTAAGAAACTTGATTGATAAAGAGCTTTTAGTGTTAAATGTATTTTTTATTGATCCAGAGGGAAGATATAAAAAAGAAGTTGAAGAAGTTAAGAAAGAATTCCAAAAATTTGTTCAAGATAATTTTTCAGATGAACTCAATTGACTTATATTAAAATATATAATAAAGTAATTTAGAGTTATTTGTCGAAATAACTTTTAATGGATTTAGGAGAATAAGGAGCATTTCACATGGCTAACAAACGAGCAATTGTCTTAAAAATGATTGCTAAGGAGCTCAATTTATTTCGTTCTACAATTGAAGATAGAATAAAATTGCAAAAAACAATCTACTTGCTTCAATCTTGTGGATTTAATTTGGGTTATGGTTTTAGCTGGTATAAATATGGCCCTTATTCACAAGAACTAGCTGATGAATCTTATGCGGCATTGAGTGCACAAAAGGTTTTTTACGAAGATAAAGCTAAAGACTTAGATTTTAGTCAAAACACAAAAAATAAATTGGATGAATTCAAAAATAAAATTAATGGTTTAGAAGCTAAAGATTTAGAACTAATTGGATCAGTTGCTTACCTTAAAAAAAATATGAATTTGAAAAACAAAAACGAAATTATCGAAGCTCTTGAAAAGAAAAAGAAATATTTGTTTGATGATAGTAAGACCCAAGCTAATCAAATTAACAAATCAATTGAAAAGTATGATGAATTGTTTAAAACAGTAAATACCTAAATTTTAATTTAAGTTTGTTTATTAAAAAGCCAGTAATATCTAATCCTAGCTTTTTTCAATTTTTTATAGGTGGTCAGGTGGGTAAATGAGTTTTACCGCATGCCAATTTTACAGCTTTTTTAGCCGCGTGGGGTAGAACCCCACCCTACAGAAAAGACATCCGGCTACTTCCGCAGCTCGGCTTCTTGGGATCAAGGAAAGATTTAATCATATCCTGGATCGCAGGTAAATTTTAGTTTTTTACTGCGTGTGCAGAACCTTCACCCCTACGGATGTATCTCTTGACAGGGTCGGAGTTGTGGGGTGTAGGAATATCTCTGTTTGGATTGGCTGATCGGCCTTGAATATTTTAGTTGTTTGTAGATATAAAGTTAAGTATTATACTGGTGTGAGACATGGCAGGTAAATGTATTTATATTATCGGGTAGCAGATATGGATCGGAACTGGGGCAGGTTAATTTTATGGCCGATTTTTTGGACGGTATTTTTTTCTTTCTGGCGGGATGTAATGGGAAAGATGGCAGGCACGAAAAGATTGAGGATTACTGGCCGGGGAGTGAATGGAAAGAGGTTTTGCCGGAAGAGGTTGGCCTGGATGGCGGGAAATTGGTTGAGGCGGAACTTTATCTTCAAAGATATCCCACACAGGCATTTCTGGTCACTCGTCACGGGTATATTGCTTATGAGAAATATTACGTAGATTTCAGCAAAGAAGATGAGCATGATTCTTATTCTGTTGCGAAGTGCTTTACTTCGGCAGCAGTTGGGTCAGCGATACAGGAGGATTTGATAAGTTCTGAGAAGGCGAGGTTGACAGAATTCATATCGGCCGAGGAAGCGAATACGCCGAATCCGGAACATTATGATCAGATCAAGATCGAGCATCTTTTAACCATGACAAGCGGGATAGAATTTAACAACCGAAAGGATTATCCTGAAATGATAAAAAAAGACAACTGGGCCGATTATGTTCTGCAAAAGCGTATAGTTAATAAACCCGGTGAGTACTGGAAGTATAAGGCGGACCCAACGCTGCTTTCCGCTGTTATTACCGATGTGACGGGAAAGAGCATGTATGATCATGCAAAGGAGAATATTTTCGATGTCATCGGGATGGGAGAGATTAGGTGGGAAAGTGACCCCTGCGGGATAACCAGCGGCAATGGGAATCTATTTGCAACTGCAAGGGACTATGCAAGGCTGGGGTACTTGATGTTAAATGACGGGGTTTGGGACGGCAAGAGGATATTGGCTGAAAGCTGGGTAGATAAAAGTACAGGGCCCTGCATGTATGAAGAGAGGGTTCACTGTGACTGCTGGTCGGAAGAACCGATGAAAGTGCCGGAGGGAAAGGTTCTTGAGTATGGCTATGGCTGGTGGAGCAGGAAGTTCGAGGGCGTGCCGAATGATGCCAGCTATGCTTTCGGGGGCAAGGGGCAGTTCATACTTGTGATCCCGAGTCTTGATATAGTTGCCGTTCGGCTGGCAGATGACCGGGTAAAAAGTGATGAGGTTATACTGCCTGAAATGGCAAAACTGATATCCCAGGCAGCCGAAAAATAAAATTCATATTTCAAACAGTCAAGATCTGCTGAATTTTTATTACCTCATAAAAGGGCTCACAAACGGAGAGGTTTCGCCTCTTCTCAGGAAGTGGCCGGATGGGCCTTCTCCAAGAAATTCAGAGAACCATGACTCGTGTTCAACCTCTTCATTTAAGATAGCCTGGGCAAGTGCGTAGGTTCGGTGATCTTTGCCTGCGGTGATGTTGCAGATATGAGTATAGCCCCGAACTGCACATCTTTCTGCTTCTACCAGTACCTTTAAAATTCCCTCGGTGTCGGTGGGGTCATCGGGTAGTTTTGCAGGCGGGCAAGCCGACATGTCATGGAATTCGTTCATGTTGTTTGGCAGTTTGCCGCCCAGTTCATAAATCCTGGGTACGAGAGCTTCGAAATGATTTCTGTCCTCGATCCTTGCGGTCTCGGCGATTTCTTTTACGCCCTCGCCTTTGAGTCCTGTAAGATTAAAACGCAGATGGGTATAGTAAAAATATGTAGTGATCTCGGCGGCTGCATTGGTGATAAGAAGCTCTAAAAGTTCATCGATATCCACGCCCGCATCTTTGACCATCTGTATTGCCACTTTTGCCATTTCTGTATCCTTCCTTTTAAATAAAAATCAAGATAATGGACAGTTTAATATAAACAAACCGATCAAGGGAGAGGTGGATTTGACTAATTTAATGTGGGGCTTTCCCGGAAATTGTTTGCTTCTTATAAAAAGGCATTAATTCCCTTGAATTTTATTTTCAATTTTTATATGGCTTTGATACATTTTTATGCTACAATCCTGCCTATCTGAATTTCATTTCAATTTGGCATGCCTGAAATTTTTGATCAGGAAGTTTCTCCTTGTTATTCAGAGAGCGTAAACCATCAAAGACTTGGGTTGGATTTAAATTGAACAAAAGTAAATATTGCTGGTAAGGACAATGATTTTGCAAGCGTTCTGACTTGCTGATACTTTTAAGGAATAATTTAATGCCATTTGAAGCAATGGGTCTAGCTGACCCTCTAGTCCAGGGTATCCTGGCAACAGGCTACACCGCTCCAACGGAAATTCAGTCTCAGGCCATACCGGCCATAATCAACGGAAAAGATATAATAGGCTGTGCCCAGACCGGAACCGGTAAGACCGCTGCGTTCGTTTTGCCGATCCTGAACCGTATCGAGACCACCCCTTCTCCGAAAAAGAAGAAAAACACAAAAACCACCGCCCTCATAATCACCCCTACCCGGGAGCTGGCGGTCCAGATCGAAAAATCCGTAAAAGGTTACGGCAGATACATGGACCTGCGAACCCTTTCTGTATACGGCGGTACTAATATTAACTCCCAGGTCAAATCTCTTCGAAACGGTATCGACATCATCGCTGCCACACCCGGAAGACTGATCGACCATATGAACAGGGGCACCGTTGATCTTTCCAATATCGAGATGCTGGTCCTGGATGAAGCCGACCGGATGATGGACATGGGATTCATAAAGGACATCCAAAAGATCGTCAAAAAACTGCCGGAAAAAAGACAGACACTTCTGTTCTCCGCTACCATGCCGGACGAGATCAAAAAACTCACCAAGACCATACAGAAGTCACCGAAGATGATCCAGATCGGAAGACAGCATAATCCAATCGAGACCATCACCCAGCACATTTACCCGGTACCGAAACCACAAAAAATGGAAATGCTGTTTCATCTTTTAGAAAACCATTCCATGTACAGCGTGCTAATATTCTCGCGTACCAAAAGAGGAGCTGACCGGATCTGCAAGAAATTGAAAAAACGTAACTATGAAGCGGTGTCTATCCACTCTGACCGCACCCAGAGACAGCGTATCCGAGCTTTGGAGGGATTCAAAAGTGGTAAATTCCAGGTAATGGTTGCAACGGACATCGCAGCCCGCGGCATAAATGTCGAGGATATTTCCCACGTGATCAATTACGACGTTCCTTCCTATGCAGAAGATTACGTCCATAGAATAGGCAGGACCGGCAGAGCCGAAGCAGAAGGTGACGCCATAACTTTCGTTTCACAGGATGAAGTGAAAAACCTGAAAAAGATTGAAAGATTCATCGAAATAAAGTTCGAGCCTGAAAAGGTCGAAGGGTTTTCTTATAACAAGAACATCGATCTGAACAAAAAGGCCAAAAAGAAAAAAAGATCAAAAGGCCGAAAAAACAACGATCAAAATAACAAAAATAATTCTGGCAACGGATCAAAAAAGAATAGATCAAACAAACGAAATCGGTGGAAAAACAAGTCGAATAAAAAAAGATCTAAAAACAAAAACTAAATAAATATTCAGTACATAAAAAAAGGCGGTTCTTAAAAAAACTGCCTTTAATATTTAATTCGTATACCCAATTGCTTAAGCTTTCCTTTTTCTCCTGATAAGACTAAGTCCACCAAGACCCAGCAAAGCAAGTGTTGCAGGCTCAGGAACTGCACTGCCTTCCACCTGTGCCATAACTTGTCCTGATTCAAATCTTGAAATATCTCCGCCCGTGTAATATCCGCTTCTCCAGTAAACACCGTTGTCGGTATCGATTCCAGCGGTAACATCCGGTGAAGTACCTGAAACTACACAAGCTAGGTTAAGCGATTGCAATGCTTGATAGTTAGACGCTGTTTGATCGTCCACATTATCCATTCGAATCATAAACAATACTTCACTACCTACCTCTAAACTATTTAAACTCCAATCTACAACCGAGTCTGTTCCTCCGGCATCTGCATAAGAAGCGTTACTTGAATCAGGAATTTCCCTTCCTGAAATATAATGATCCTCAGTAATTTCTGCCAGCAGATTTCCCGGAGCTGCTTCACCACCACTGCGATCGACATCATACAACTCAAGGGTTAACTGTGTTGTATAACCATCGGTTGCACTACCCAAAGTATCACCCGATGGATCCCATCCATTCCAATTAGACATGATCACTGAAAATTTATCAACTGTGGCACTGGTACCATCAAAACCGACAACTCCACCAAAACCGTCTGCCTGATTGGCAGCATAGGCCCATGAAGCTATATCATCTGAATCTGCCTGACCATCTTTAACCAAAGAAGAACTGCTATTAAAATGATTATAGAGGTCATTATAAATACTGTCACCCATAGCTATTTGGCAGAAACCAACTAACGTTAATAAAACTAAAATTCTCTTCATCTCTTGCTCCTCCAAAAGGTTTGGATAATTTAAAAATTGTGAGGTGTGGGTACGGCTAGACCGTACGCTGAGTTTTCTTCCCCGCTAGGATCACACCTCTCTTCTCAATTTATTTTATCCGACTCCTTCCGCAGCTCGGCTTTTACGCTTTTCTTCTTCTAAAGAAAAATCCGCCCAGGCCGAGTAATGCAATCGTTGCCGGTTCGGGAACAACTTGATTTTCGTCAGCATATAATGTTCCGGTTAAGCCATTTGCAGCAGTATAATCATCGGTATCGTAATCATCCATGCTTCCCGGTATAGTTATATCTGTGTCAAGACCTGCAATGTTATTACCTTCCCATTCCAGGATATCTCCACCAAGTTCACCGGCGGCCCAGGAAGCGTCAAAATCAACATCGATGATGTTAAGATAGGTTGAACCTTCCAGTGCACCGTCAACTTCTTCTTCCAGGTATCTTCCGTTGAAGGGTCCACTGGATTCAACTCCTCCCGTAATAGTAACAACAGGAGAGGTTCCATAGGTATCATCATACAAATTAACAGTCCAGGTAGAACTGCCGCCATTTAAATCGAACCAGGCTTTGGCATTTCCGCCGCTTGACAGGTCTTCATATAAATGCCAGGAAAAGCTATAATCACCGCTATCGAAGGTGTAAGCTCCGGCATCGGTAACTATATAGGAAAATCCACCACCTGACCAGTCAAGTTCACCTGTTGAGGAATCGTATTCCGCCGTTACGGCAGTAGTGTTTTGAATTTGTATTTTTTCAATTGACTGCCCTGCCGCAATAGAGCACAAGGAAAGTATTGCCACAAAAATAATAAACTTTTTCATTCTCTATATCTCCTCCATTTACTCAAAAAAATAATTTAATCACAGTTTTTAATTTCTTTTCTTTCTTCTTAAAAATATTGAACTTAAACCTAATAAAACAATTGCAGCAGGTTCGGGAACGATCTTCACATTAGAAGCAGTGAACCCGCTGTTTAAATCCTCAGAAACGAAATCGCCAGGATCTACGCTGGATTTCAGCGACAAATCCATTTTCGGGGCTGTGAGTTTAATAGTATCTGTTCCAATGATGATGCCATCTGCCAGTCCTGCATTATCGAGTATTATACTGTGAGACCGGTCAAACCTCTGAGATTCGTATTGCCTTTCTTCAAACAGCCAGCGTTTTTCTGCAGGAGCAGAAGAATCTTCATAATATGTACCGCCAGCCAGCGGTGCAATAACACCACTGAAAATAGTTTCTTCATTGCCGCTTCCTACTGAACCGCCGTAAACAAAACTGCCTCCGTCTTTTAATCCCCCGACGAGTTCAACGGTAATATTATCGTAGTCAAAGTAAGCTCGGGCTTGTCCGGAACTGCTGACATCGCGTTTCATATCAGCGGTGAATGTGAACTGTGCATCGATATCGAGGGTATAGGCATCTCCGGCGGTATAAAGTGTACCATTTAATAACTGTGTTCCATTGAAACTGATATTTCCTGTATTTGAACCAGTGTAATCATACCATGTATTGTTCCACATGCTCATATCGACAAGTCGGGTATTAACGGTTCCGGCAAATGAATTTAGAGAAAATACCACTACACAAATTAGAATTGTAATTTTATTGTTCATCATCCTCTCCTGAGTTTTCTCTCCAATTATAAAAACCTCTCAATATCTCTCTTCCTAAAAACGGGAGGGTTTTCACAATAGAACATAACACTTTTATAGGTCGGCTGTCAAGTAAAATTTAAAAATATTTTATTTTTTATTTCCAGTCAGCAACGGCACCGAGATTAATCTTAATCAGGTAGAAATCATAGTAAGTTATTGCACCGTCTTTATTTATATCGCAAAGGTCATTGTATTTTTCAAATTCGGACTGTTTCTGAGAATGTAATTTTCCGCCTAAATTTAATTTTACACAATAATAATCGTAGTATGTGACCCATCCATCATTATTTGCGTCGCCTTTAAGCCTTGTCCATGCCTTCCCGCCCGGGCCGTAAGAGATACGCATTAGAGGGTCTCCTATTACCACCTCACTCCAGCTTAAGTAGGGTATTGCCGAATAGGCCGCTTCGATGAATGAAAGGTCAGCGATCGCATCACTGTCTTGATCTGCAAGGAGGTTGTAATGTAAATATAAATTATCAATTATTGCATCAGATATTGGTTCAAAAGCATGGCCTATAGCTCCAGTCCCGCCCATTTCGATGAAATCCACAATCTTTCCCTGGTGTATGGGTGCCGGCTGGGTTGAAACATCTGAGAACATGGTGAGTGCGTTAAAACTCTCAATAGATGTAAATACTGCACCGTTAACGCAATTAAATAATTTTCCGCTGGATGGTCCTTCGTTTAACAGATAATGTTCGCCGCTCCCTTCATCCCCGTTATAGCCGTAAGTTGCCAAAGCAATAATACCCTGATAATCATCGCGGTCAGGGTTCACCGATGCAATATTATCAAGATCGGACTGGCTGGTACGATGTTGTGATCTATGATCATGTAAAACTAAAGTGTTATAAGCTGCCGGAGAATAGTTTATATTCAATTCGCCGTCTGTCGGATTTGAATTTGTTAAAGCGGTAAAGGTTTCAGTAAAATCATCTTTAAGAAGGATATCAATTGCGTCCGGGGGCTGTTGCTGAGCCTGGTCATAAGTAAGGTAATTTACCGATCCATCGAGATTATAGACCCTATTACGGTCTAAGTTTTTGTTTGGAGCATCATCAATTATTACCGCTGCCTGGTCAGGATTTACACCGATATTCTTGTCGGAGGCTCTTTTTGCCCGTTCCAGCATAGCTCTGACGGAATGTACGGCAGACTGCCCCTGATTTTTCGGCCCATCCAATCGACTTACCAGATAAATATCTCCTGCATTAAAAGAGCGATTTTCTGCCCCGTAAATAATGGGCCATACCGAATCGTTGTATCCTTCTATTTTGGGGTAAACATCAGTTGTATTTGCCTGTTCCCAGTGTACCTGCTTAGAACCGGGTGAATTTTTTTCGAATAATGAAATGCTGCTTTGTCTATATCCCTGGTAAACATTTACCATTCTATTTTCCAGGCCGAAAGGATTATCACCGTAATCACTGTACCATAGGCAGGTCAATTCAGATTCTACGGATGCGATATCCAACCTTGAAATGTTATTTGCGATAATATTAAAGTCCGATCCGCCCGGATAAATGGCGTCTTTGTAGGCAGGATCGGTATCTTCGATCCTGTAGGGCATACCTGCAGTGGTAATAATGACTTTTATCTCATTGATAAGATCATTAGTTATAAGAAAATTTCTTACGGGTTCAGCTATATACTGGTCATATTGCTGTCTTGTTATTATTTCGTCGGCTGCATTAGCATCCGGGTTGCTGCAGTCGGTAAGATTCTGCAGATAAACAACCTGATCCGGTGATACATTCGGATGATAAGTACGGTAAAGTTTTGCAATATAGCGACTTGTAGGGCTGTTTTCATTTACAAGTAAAAGTACATCCTCAGGTGTGATTTGTGCGAAAGATCCCTTGCATAAACAAATAATCACAACCAGATAAAATACAAGTTTCCCTGATAACGCCCGGTTTTTGCACCGGGCGGATTTATTTATTACGCCTTGCAAAAGAGTTTTCTTCTCCTCCAAACCAGATTTTACATTTCAAGACATCCTTATCCGAAATTAAACCTGATACCTTAATTTTTGCGTCTTCGTTTCAAGGCAAAGCCGGCAAAAATAGAAAACATTAAAAAGGTATTCGGTTCGGGTATTACAGTCAGTTCATTTTGCGATAATCCGCTCTCAAAATAGCCTGTCAATTTTGTGTCATCAGCGAGAGTTGCGTAAAAATTATCTTCAACAGGGGTGGAGTAACTTCCTAATTCATAGCTTACATCTCCAGCAGCAAGTGCTTTAACGGTTATGTTCGCCATGAGAGTATAATTTTCTGAATCACCGATACCAACATCAGAGCTTTCTTCAAAGCCGAAAGCACCCTCTGCAGTAGCAGCGCCGGAATAGGGATCGTTTAAGTACAAAGCACCTTCTGATAAGTAAAAACCTGAATAGGGTTCAATAATTTCTTCATTGGTGATCTGGACTATACCATCCTCTGAAGCATTCAGCATGAGATCGAGTTGCCAGCCGATAATGCCGTTTCCGGAGTTCGCTCCTTCAGCCCAGGCATATAATTTAACAACTGTTTCCTGGCCGACAGAAATTTCGTCATCAGTTATATCCATTTTAAAATGTACTGTATTAGCTGAAACGAACGGATTGAGCAAAATGAAATGCAAAATTAAAAGAACAACAATTTTTCTTTCCATCCTCATTCCTTCCTAAATCTTAGCATTTAACATATCCTTATATCCTCCTCCGAGGAAGGATTTTGATATGACCTGTTCGCCCTAACCTAAATAAGATAGTATTTTACCTTAATTAAGTCAAGATAATTTTTGCAAATTATTGGAAAAATTTTAACTATTTTAACGCATATTTTTTAAATATTTTCTTAAAAGTTTACGGTTCTATAGTTTCGTTATCATTAGATTTTTGATTTTTTTTCTGTAAGTCGAAGTCCCAGGCCGAAAAGAATGGGGTTGGTGACTTCACTTGCTCCGGCTAAGATTACATCCACACTGCTTGCAAAAGGTTTTCTACCTCACGTCATTTCGAGTGAGGCGAAGCCGAATCGAAAAATCTTTTACGTTCTTGACCGTTCAATGCGGGTAAAGATCTCTCCGCTCCGACCGGCAAAGCCGGTCTCCGGTCGAGATGACATGATGGTGGTGACTTCGCTTATTTTAAAAGAACTAAATAGCCCTGTGACATAATTCCCTGAAAAATTATAACTCAAAAGTTTTTCATTTTTCTAATCACCCTGCTGTTAATTTAGCTGTTAGGATCCGGTAAATAATTGTGGATAAGCTGTTAATTTGTTTGTAATGTTCCTATAAAAACCCAACTGCCAGTATTGTAAACCACCCTGATACTGTTATCAAACCTTGCCTTTAAACAGTGAATAACACAGGTTATCCACAGCCATAAGACAGTTGATAATATTACATAAACCTTTCTCAAACATGAATTTACAAAATCTATTTTACTAAAATCCAACAAACCCACAGGCTATATGAATACTAATACTAATTATTTATTATTAAATTATAATTATATATAACAGCAGACAGAAAGCCGGGAGTAATCAATGGTATTTGATCAGAAACAAAGTGATTAAAAAGAATATGGGAGTTTATGTAAAAGCAACCCGGTAAAGTCATTTTAAGGATAAAGAGGAGATGCTGTTCAGAGAGGAAATTTTGGATTGACGGGCGGTTTTTCAGTTATTATACTGACCCGTTAATCTTTTATATCCGCAAGGTGTATCCGGAGTTGATTATGTTTGAAAGTAAAATAGTAGCAGACGGTATAACTTTTGACGATGTTATGCTGATACCGCAGAAAAGCGATTTTGTGCCAAGCGAGGCAGATACCAGTACCAGGCTGACTAGGAACATCGAGATTAATATCCCCCTGGTTTCAGCTGCCATGGATACGGTAACAGAATCCGCCCTGGCAATAGGACTGGCACAGGAAGGCGGCATAGGCATCATCCACAAAAACCTTTCAATCGTAGAACAGCAGAGAGAGGTCGCCAAGGTAAAACGCTCCGAAAACGGGGTCATACAGGACCCGGTAACATTAACACCAGATGAGCCGGTCAAGAGGGCAAGGGACCTCATGGAAGAACAGAACGTCTCCGGAATACCGATAGTAGAAGGCAGAAAACTGGTCGGCATACTGACAAGAAGGGATCTGAAATTCCTGAAGGATTATGACGTCAAGGTAAGTACTGTAATGACTTCAGAAAAACTGGTAACCGCAAACGAAGACACCACCCTCGAAGAAGCAAAAGAGATACTCCAGAAGCACAAGGTGGAAAAGCTGCTCTTGGTAAATGACGATTACGAGCTGGAAGGGCTCATCACCATGCGGGATATCGACAGGGTAAAACAGTTTCCGCTGGCAGCAAGAGATCATCGCGGAAGACTCCGGGCAGGTGCTGCCGTCGGAGTAAAGGATTTCGAAAGAGTTAAAGCACTTATAGAGGCGGAAGTCGATGTGATCGTGGTAGATACAGCTCACGGCCATTCTGCTAACGTTATAGAGACCGTAAAAAATATCAAAAAAGAACACGATATCGACGTGATAGCCGGTAATATCGCAACCAAAGAGGCGGCAAGAGACCTGATAAAGGCAGGAGCGGATGCAATTAAGGTGGGCATAGGCCCAGGTGCGATATGCACAACCAGGGTGATTTCAGGCGTGGGCGTGCCGCAGATAACAGCGGTTATGCATTGTGCAGATGTCGCCGAAAGAGCGGGGATACCGGTTATAGCAGACGGGGGGATAAAACAGTCCGGCGATATTACGAAGGTGATAGCAGCGGGGGCATCTTCTGCGATGTTGGGTTCGATGTTCGCAGGCCTTGCAGAAAGCCCGGGACAGCTGGTTATATATCACGGCAGACAGTTCAAGGAATACAGGGGAATGGGCTCGCTCGGTGCAATGGTGAAAGGTTCTGCAGACCGCTACGGGCAGGAAAGCTCCACCGAGAAAAAGAAACTGGTTCCCGAAGGCGTCGAAGGAAGAGTGCCCTACCGGGGCAAACTGGGAGATTTCGTTTACCAGATGGTCGGCGGAATAAGAGCGGGAATGGGATACTGCGGGACAAAGAGCATCGAGGAACTGAGAAAGAAGGGCAAATTCGTTCGCATCAGTGCCGCATCGGTCGGCGAATCTCATCCGCACGATATTCAGATCACAAAGGAAGCACCCAACTACACCGGCCCTGAGTCACTGGGTGATTGAAAATAATAGAAAGGGATTTCACCGAGGTTGAATATGTCACATGAAATGATCGCAATTATCGATTTCGGCAGTCAGTATGTACAGCTGATAGCAAGAAGGATACGCGAAAACAATGTATATTCGGAGATATTTCCGGCGGATGTCTCCGCAGAAGAACTTTCTAAAAAACAAGTCAGGGGCATCATCTTTTCAGGCGGCCCTTCCAGCGTGTATTCGGCAGAGGCTCCGGGATGTGATGAGAATATCCTCAACCTCGATGTCCCGATACTCGGGATATGCTACGGCATGCAGCTGGGGTGCAAGATGCTGGGAGCTGATATCATCCCTGCAGAAAAAAGGGAATACGGCAGGGCTAACCTGACCGTCATGGAGTCAGGAGGCCTGCTTGCGAACCTGCCGGAAACTACGACAGTGTGGGCAAGTCACGGTGACCAGGTGGGTGAGCTGGGATACGAATTCGACATGCTGGCGACTACGGCGACGTGCCCTTTTGCGGCGGTAAAGCACAAGGAAAAAAAATTCTACGGTGTGCAGTTCCATCCGGAAGTGTCACATACCCCCAAGGGTGACCAGATAATAAAGAATTTCCTTTACGATGTCTGCGGGTGCAGCGGCGACTGGAAGATGAGCGATTTTGTCGAGGAACATGTAAATAGGATAAAAGAACAGGTAAACAATCACACGGTTATATGCGGCTTAAGTGGCGGAGTGGATTCCTCGGTAGTGGCATCCATTCTTCACAAGGCCATTGGTGACCAACTGGTCTGCATATTCGTAGATAACGGCCTGTTAAGGCAGAACGAAAGGCAGCAGGTCGAGTCCACTTTCAAGGATCATTTCAAGATCGACCTTCGGGTTGTTGACTGGTCTGAGCAGTTTCTTAAAAGGCTGAAAGGCGTTACCGACCCGCAGGAAAAAAGAAAGATCATCGGCAATGAGTTCATCGAGGCCTTCAAATCAGAAGCAGAGGGCATCACCAGCGCAAAATTCCTGGCACAGGGTACGCTGTATCCGGATGTCATCGAATCGGGCACAAAAAAGGGATATGCCTCTGCAAATATAAAGCTCCATCATAACGTGGGAGGTCTTCCCGAAGAACTGGGCTTTGACCTGGTGGAACCCCTGCGTGACCTTTTTAAGGATGAAGTCAGAATGGTCGGCGAATACCTGGGTCTGCCCGAGGATATGGTATGGCGACACCCCTTCCCCGGCCCCGGCCTTGCTGTAAGGATCATCGGCGAAGTGACAAAACAGAGACTCGAGGTCCTAAGACAGGCAGATGAAATACTGATAGATGAAATAAAAGCGGCAGGACTTTATCGAAAAATCTCACAGGCTCTGGCGGTACTGCTTCCGGTAGGAACGGTTGGCGTAATGGGCGATGAAAGAAGCTACGAACATGTAATAGCGATCCGGGCGGTCGAAACCGTAGATTTCATGACGGCAGACTTCTCACACATCCCTCACGATGTTTTAAGTACCATATCAAGCAGGATCATCAACGAGGTAAGAGGCGTAAACCGCGTGGTTTACGACATCTCCAGCAAACCCCCCGCCACTATCGAATGGGAATAAGGAGTTTTTGGGATAAGGTATCGCTTCGCGATGCTTAACAGGTGGACTCCTAACGTTCGTTCGGAGCGACGGCAGTAGGGCAAACTGCCACCTTCCACGTCATCTCGACCGGAGACCGGCTTTGCCGGTCGGAGCGGAGAGATCTTTACCCGCATTGAACGGTTAAGAACGTAAAAGATTTCTCGATTCGGCTTCGCCTCACTCGGAATGACGTGAGGTAGAAAATATTTTGCAAGCAGTGCATATAATCTTAACTAGAGTGAGTAAAGTTACCAGACCCCACGTCATTTCGACTGGAGTGAACGAAGTGAACGGAATGGAGAAATCTTTCTGCGGTAAAGGCTCCCGATTTTTAAAGTTGATACTCATATTGACGTGCCTTAAGCGAAAAGATTCCTCGACTCCGCTTTCGCTCCGGTTGGAATGACGTGTGGTGTTATTTCTTCTGCGATTTCTATTTTCTTTTTCTGTAGCCTCTGAAGGCGCGCATGACGTCGCGGCTGGTGATCTTTTTTCTCAAGGGGAAGATGCCCTTTTCCACGAAGCCGACTTCTTCGATCGAGAAGAAGGCGTGGGGGCTGTGCTTGTTTACTATCCTCATGAATTTCTTTATTTCTCTTCTGGGAATTACGGTGAAGATAATATCGACGCGTCCTTTTGCACCGTGTCCTTCGACGGAGGTTACGCCGAAGTTTACCTTGCGCAGAGCCCTGAGCAGTTTATAGACGTTCTCTCTTGTCACGACCCTGATGATCACACTTCCCAGTGACAACATTTCGACTATGTATATGCCGACGTAGTTTCCCATAGCGAATCCGCCTGCATAGCCTATGTAGCAGAAGGGGTTGGTGAGGTTTTGCATTATCTGGCCTAGTGCGAGAATGAAGATAAGGACTTCGAAAAAACCTACAACAGCAGAGGCGTATTTCATTCCCCTTGATATGAAAACGACGCGTATGGTGCCCAGCATCACATCGGCCATCCTGGCGAGAAAGATCAGAAAAGGCAGGACCACCCATGTATAGACATTAAAGCCCATAAAGGCTGAGATACCGTCCGTGATATTGGCCAAAATACTAATCATAACCGCTTTCCCGTTATTGAGATTTTAAAAATTAAAATTTTTAGAAACGAACCTGAGGTTACCTAATCTAACAGTTTTTGTTTAGAAATTTATGAGAATTTTTTATAAACTGATAAAAAATTTCATTCACCGAAAATAATTTCATAGGGTGTGATAATGAACGGCAAAATAAAAATAAAGGTTCTGGTTGATAACAAGGTTTCTGACCATAAACTGCTGGCAGAGCACGGGCTGTCTTTCTGGATAGAATACGAAGGTAATAAGATACTTTTCGATGCAGGGCAGAGCGATATCATTTTCAATAATGCAGAAAAGACGGGGGTCGATCTTAAAGATTCAGACGCGGTGGTGATAAGTCACGGTCATTATGATCATACTGGAGGCCTGGGGAGACTTTTGGAGGGTGATTTCGGTTCCAGGGTTTACCTGCACTCGAAAGCTTTTGAGGAAAAGTACAGCTGTAAGAATGATAATTTGCGGTACATCGGGATAAGGCCCGAGATAAAGGATGAGCTGAAGCAGCTTAAAGAAAAAGATCAGATCGTTTTTACGGACAAAGGGCTTGAGATATTCGAAGGAGTGAATGTATCCGGTGCGATCGAAAGGAGAAATGATTTCGAGGATGTGGGTGGTAAATTCTGCCTTGATGAGGATATGCAAAAAGCAGATCCTATTGTCGATGACCAGTGCCTTTATATAGAAAAAGAAGAAGGTGTGGTGGTGATCCTTGGCTGTGCGCATTCAGGAGTGATAAATACTTTAGAGCAGATCAGCAGAAAAACAGAGGGCAAAAAGTTACTGGCAGTTATAGGGGGAATGCATCTTGTAAATGCTGATGAAAACAGGATCAGTAAAACCATCGAAAATCTAAAAAGATTCGATCCTGATATTCTCATTCCATGTCACTGCACAGGTGATGAGGCATCGAGGATCATCTGGAGGAATTTCGAAGACAGGTATCTTGACTGCGGTTCAGGAAGGGAAATAGAGATTTATTAAATTTTACCTGTCGCCTGATCTGCTTTTATTCATGCCATTGACCTTGTTTTCAAGCCAGCCCAGCCTGATCTTTCCTTCGGGGTTAAGATCGGGTATGTAGGGTTTTATATCCAACACGGGGGTGCCGTCTGCCATGTCTATGCCGGTGATGTGCAGTATATTATCCTTTACCGATTCGAGTTTGACAACCGAGACACCTATGGGATTTGGGCGGTATGGGCTTCTGGTCGCAAATACGCCGTGAGATTTATCGTCCCAGGGTGGATGAGCCTTTAAGCTCGGGGCGATAACTTTATGAAAATTGAAAACTATAACTATATGGCTGAAGTCTTGCAGGTCCTTAAGTCCCGGGGAGTATTCGGGAAAAACTTCAAGTTCGCCTTTTACATCTTTTGCGCCTGCAGCCTGGCGGGGAATGCCGGTGGTTTCCTTAAACGGCGTATGCAAAATTCCTATGGGTTTAAATTTAATTTCCATAAATCAGCTCCTTCGGGAAGCCGATTTTATTATTCTCCGAGGTATTTTTCAAATAAATCCTTTGCCCACATGAGCTGTGTTCCCGAACCTTCCAGTGCGGTAATCAAAAGTGTTTCCGTGACTTCCTGTTTCGTTGCCCCGACATCCAGTGCTTTTTTAATGTGTTCCTCGGTGCAGTGGGGGCAGCGGAATGCACAGGCGAGGGCAAGCTGGAGGAGTTCCTTTGTTTTCTCGTCAAGAGCCCCTTTTTTGACCGTGGTTTCATAAAAGTGCTTGAAAGAACTCGCAACTTCTTCTGAATTTACCATATACCATGGTTGTTTAGCCATAAACCACCTCATAAAAAAATTATATTTACAGTTAATTTATTATTCACGGCTCCCGATCAATCGAAATAGGGAATTTCCTATTATTGGATTTGGGTTTTGCTTAGTAAGAGATTGAAATTAATATTCAAAAGGTTATGCTGTCATATAATTTAACTGCGAATTTTTGGGGAAAAGAAACTATCGAATTTTTAATAATAATTCCGGCGGTATTCATCACGGCGGGACTGACACTTTATTCCGGTTTCGGGCTGGGGACGATCCTTATGCCGGTGTTTGCACTGTTTTTTCCTGTTGAGGAGGCAATTGCGGCAACGGCAGTGGTGCATGCGGTAAACAGTCTTTTCAAGATTTATTTTGTGGGCAGAAAGGCGGACGGTTCTATAGTCCTCAGGTTCGGGTTACCTGCAATCGGGGCGGCTTTTTTGGGTGCTGTGGCACTGGGGTATCTTTCGGGATTGCCGTCGGTTGCGGAATATTCTGTAGGGGCAATAAAGGCGGATATCAGGCCGGTGAAGCTGGTGATCGGAATCCTGATTTTCTGCTTTGCGGTTCTTGAGCTGTTAACGAAGTTCAAGGATTTAAAGATGGGCAGAAAATATCTTCCTGCCGGTGGAATAGTTTCGGGATTTTTCGGAGGTCTTTCGGGACATCATGGTGCGGTGAGGGCGGCTTTTCTTGTTAAATCAGGTATAAGTGCGGAAAAATACGTAGGGACGAATGCGATGATAAGCTTTATGGTGGATTTCATAAGGATAATTATCTACGGATTTACTTTCTTTTTTGCAAAGGCGGAAAACCCGATCGATATGAGTCAGTGGCCCTTGATAGCGGCGGGTGTAATTTCTGCCTTTTTCGGGGTTTTGATCGGTAAAAAATTCCTCCACAAGATTACCATGAGGTCGATAAGGGTATTTGCGATGACCTTGCTGTTATTTATTTCTTTCGGGCTTATTTCAGGAGTTGTATGATTTGGGGCTTTATCGGGAATCTGAGTTGTACTGGAGCATCATTTTCAGAGCTTTTGAATTACTTTCCTGGTCGTAGCGGACATGTTTTCTCATTTGCTGTTCTGCTTTTGCGGGGTTTTTAGACTTGCAGGTTTCAATTACGATCTGGTGCCATTTTTCTGGCGGTTTTTTGAACTTGGTGGCCTTGATCCAGTTAATCCTCATGAGTCTTCGGAACCAGACCCTTTTGAGTTCTTCGGCAAATCTCTGGTATCCGCTTGCTTTTGCGAGGTCAAGGTGGAAATCGAAGTGCAGCTGCATACCCTTTTTTGAATTTCTATCCTTTTCTTTCATCAGACCATCCAGTTCGACGGCTTTTTTCATCAGTTTGTCAAATTGATCTTGCGTTGCGTTTTCTGCCGCCAGTCGTGCTGCCTGACATTCCAGTGCTTCCCTTAAGACTTCATCATTTCTGACCTCATCCAGGGTGAGAGGTTTAACTCTTGAGCCGAATTTCGGTCTGCTTTCGACGAAGCCGTCGATCTCAAGTTTCAGGAGTGCTTCGGTTATCGCCATCCTGCTTACGCCGAGGCGTTTGCTTTCTTTTCTGCGAACGAGACGATAGCCGGGTTCCAGCTTGCCGGCAATGATCTCATTTTTGAGAGTATCATAAACCTGCTGGGTGAGAGTAGTCTGTTCTTTGGGCAGTTTAGTTGCCGCATTTTTTTCATAACTGTAGTTTGCCATAAGATTTACCTGAAAATCTGTATAATACCTTTTCAGCAGTAATAATCAAGTATTCAAATATTAAAGTAAATACTTTGACATGTCAAAAGTAATCTGCTAGCATTATCGAAACTTTTTATTTTTTAACTGATATTAGAATATAATTAATGATTTTCCCATGCAGAGGCGGAGCTTTTTCCGCGGGTTGGGAAATTACAGAGAAGGTGATAAGGAATAAAATGAACAGCAGAGAAAGATTCGAAAATACGGTAAAGTTTTCAGAACCTGACCGGGTGCCGGTCGATTATTTATCTCAGCCTGCAGTCGATAAGGCTTTGAAGGAATATTACGAGGTAAAAACCGAAAGGGAACTGCTGGATGCGCTGGGCAGTGACTTTTACTATCTTTCATGCAGGGACATTTCGCAGAATGAAAGCTGTTATCATATCTATAAGGGCCCGAGGCTTGAAGTTACCGAGAAAGAAAGGGTCTGTCCTTTCGGGATAAGGTGGAAGAGAAAGGCCTATGATTCGAAGTTCGCAGTGGATGAAGCTATCGAGGGGCCCTTGGAGAATGCTACAAGTGAAAGTGATATATTGAACTACAAATGGCCCGAAGTTGAATGGTTCGATTTTGAGCACTTTTTAAAAGAAGTAGAAGATAACAGTGACAGGGTTATCGTCGGCGGTTTCTGGACGGGGATACTCGGAGACTGTTACAGGATGCTCGGGTTCGAGAATTTTCTTTACAATATAGCTGCCAAACCGGTACTGACCAGGACGCTGATAAATAAGATGACGGATTTTTATTCTGCAATGAACGAAAAGGTTTTCAGCCAGCTTAAGGGCAAAATAGATGTGTGGTTTTTTGGCAATGATTTCGGCACACAGGGAGGATTATTATTCAGCAGGGAGATGTTCGGGGAGTTTTTCCTTGATGATATAAAAAGGCTCTGCAAGCAGGCACATGGTCACGGTGTCAAGGTGATGATGCATTCCTGCGGGGCTGTAAGGGATATAATTCCGCTTTTGATAGATGCCGGTGTGGATATACTCGATCCCATACAGGTGACTGCAGAGGGGATGGAGCCTGCGGAATTAAAGAAGGAATTCGGGAATAAACTTGTTTTTCACGGGGGGATAGATACTCAGCATCTGCTTCCCGAATCAAAGCCAGAAAAGATTTACAAGCATTGTCTTGAGATGATAAATATGATGGGAAAGGACGGAGGTTATATATTCGCCCCCAGTCAGATACTGGATATAGATATCCCGGTTGAAAATATCGCGGCGATGTACAAGGCGGCGAAGGATTCGAAATGAAGAGTGACTTTTTAAAATGGGCCGAAAGGGAAAGTGCCGATAAGGTTATATCCAAGGAGACCTTGAATCATCAGGGTATAATCGAATTGGCGAGCGGACTGGATGTTTTCGAGAATACACCCGAGGCGTACTTGAGGGCTTACGGGGCCCTGGGGATCGATCTTATAAACAGGGTACCCGATAAAAATGCAGGTGAAGAAAAAGCAGGTGAAAAGAGCAGGTTCAAGGATGATTACAGGTTCCGGGAACTGGGTGTTTACGGAACAGCGTTTCGGGAAAAATATCCCTTAGACGACCCCGGGGAAGTGTGGGAATTCGGTATCGAAGAATACGATTATGAGGATTTAATCACGCCGGTACCTCATTCTTGTAATGCAGAGGATATAAAAAAGCGGGAAGAGCTGACAGGTGACATCGGGATGTATTATCCGATGCTCTATACCACGGTATTTATGTGGGCGGTTGAGATGCTGGGGTGGGAGGTTTTTATGGTGACAGCAATACAGCAGCCTGATAAATTCCAGGAATATTTTTTAAGACCGGTGACTGAAAAGTCACTTACAATAATAGAAGAGACAGCTGATGCAAGTGAATGTCCCTTTGTTTTTCTACATGATGATCTAGCAGATGCCAACGGGCCGGTATTTCCGCCTTCCTGGTATGAGGACAATGTTTTCTGTCATTATGAGGAGATGATCGAGCTTATTAAAAGCAAGGGAAAAGAAGCGATCCTGGTTGCAGACGGCAATATGGAACAGTTTCTGGAAAGGCTTGCTGATCTGGGATTTTCCGGGATCATGTATGAGAATCCAGCCACTTCGGTAGATGCTGTGACGGATGTTTTCGGCAAGGACGGCTTTTTCATAGGAGGGATTGACACCGCAGTTCTTACAAACGGCGGCAAAGATGATATAAGGAAAATGGTGATAGAACTTTACGAAAAATGCAGAGGTTTTCAGGGTTTTGCGATATCTTCCTGCGGGGGGATACACGGCAATATACCCATGGAGAATTTGATCGCTTATTTCGATGCGAGGGCGGAGATAGGTGCGACGCCGACAAACTGGAAGAAATATTTTTGAACAGGAAAGGAACCATGAAATTTACAATCGAACAGAGAGTTGAAAATTTTAAGAAGTATTATGTCAGGGAAAATGAAAGGCCCCTTTTCGGCTTTTATATCAGAAGTGAATATCCCCTGCAGCGATACGGGGCGGCAAAAGAGATACCTGAGAGAAATGAGCTTACACCTGAGGATTTTCCGGTTGAAGGCTATGTGAAGGATTCTAAAGATTTATTCGAGGAGCACGAGGCCTGCGGCGGTGACTTTATCTGGTCTGCATCTGCATTCTGGGGGATACCCTGGGTTGAGGCGGCATTGGGATGTCCCATTATCGCAGATCATTCAACGGGTTCTATCCATACTGAAAAACCGGAAAACATAAGTTTGCCTGAAGATATACCGGAGTTCGATGAAAATTCTCCGTGGTTAGTGAAGATGGACGAGTTTCTTAAGGCACTTGCTGAAGGAAGTAACGGAAAATGGCCGCTGGCGACTACGAGGATGAGGGGAATTGCGGATCTTTTATCCACTTTCTACGGCGGGGACAGTTTTGTCTTTAAGATGATGGAAGCAGCTGATGAAGTGCACGAGGTCTGTGAGAAATTTACGGATTTCTGGCTGAAAATGGCGAAATTCCAACTTGAAAGGATACCTGATTTTCACGGGGGAGTGGGTTCCTTTTATTACAACATGTGGGCACCGGCAGGGACTGTATGGCACCAGGAGGATGCAAGCGCACTTCTTTCGCCCGGACTTTACGATCAGTTCATTAAGCCTTATGATGAAAAGATTGCAAAAGAGCTGGATAACTGTATCATGCATTTACATCCGAGCGGTTTTATGCCCATAGAGCAGCTGGTTGAAATGGAGATGACGGCGATAGAGCTTCATGTAGATGAAGGGGGCAAGCCGGCAAGAGAATTAAATGAACATCATAAAAAAATAATGGCGAAAAAACCCTTGCTGATATGGGGACATTTAAGTGAGGATGATATGGATTATATTTTCTCGGAACTTCCTGCAGAGGGACTTGCGGTGATGACGACGGTGGAAAATCCCGTTGATGCAGTGAAGTACTGGGAAAAATATATGAGTAAGTACGGAGTTTGATCTTAAATTTGAGAAGGAACTATGGGAAAAACAAAACAGAAACTTAAGGACGGACAAGCGGTATTCGGCGGCTGGATAATGATAGGTCACCCGTCGGTTGCGGAATTGATGGCAGGCGAGGGATTTGACTGGATAGCGGTCGACCTGGAGCATACATCGACGGATCTCAGGACCTTTCACGAAATAGTACTGGCAATGAAAGGAACGGGTGTGGATCTGTTTGCCCGTATGCCGGGACATGACCCTGATTTTGCCAAGAGACTGCTGGATGCCGGTGCAAACGGAATTATAGTGCCAAACGTCAATACAGCAGAAGAGGCGAAGCTGGCGGCAGGGATGGCGAAATTCCCTCCGGCAGGTTTCAGGGGAGCTGCTTTGTCACGTGCTGCGGATTTCGGCAGGAACTTTCAGGAATATTATCAGTCCCATAACGATAAAGTGACGGTTGTTGTCATGATAGAGCATATCGAGGCTGTGAAAAACATCGATGAAATACTTTCAGTCGAAGGAATAGATGCGATATTAATGGGGCCTTACGATATGTCAGCTTCGATGGGAATTGCGGGGCAGATAGATCATGAAGATGTTCAGCAGGCCCAGGCAAAGGTTGTGGAGGCATGTAAAAAGCATAATGTCCCTGCTGGTCTTCATGTCGTGCCGGTAGATCCGGAACAGGTCAGGGAGCGAAAGGAAAAGGGATATAAATTTATTGCTTGCAGTCTCGATACAGAATTTATTATGGCGGGGTGTCGGGAAATGCTGAGTAAAATTTAAGTTCCATTAAATATTGTTAATTTAATTTGAAAAGTGTGTCATTATGAAAAGAAGAGAATTTTTAAAAGCGGGAATCGGAATAGCAGCTATGGGGGCACTGAAAATGTCTCCGATGGAAATGAAAGCAAAGGGTAACAAGCCTAATGTGATATTCATACTTGCAGATGATATCGGATGGGGTGATCTGCAGTGCTACGGCAATCCATACGTGGAGACGCCTAATTTGAATGAGCTTGCAAGTAAGGGTATGCTTTTCACGGATTATTATTCACCTTCTGCTTTGTGTGCACCGGCACGGGCAGGGATAATGACCGGCAGATACAATCACCGGACAGGTGCGATCGATGTTTCATCCAACCGGGCGATCGACAGGATGGCATTATCGGAAAAGACGATCGGTGACTATTTCAAGAAGGCAGGCTATAAAACCGGGTACATAGGCAAGTGGCACAACGGTTTGTATAATCTTGATTATCATCCAAACGAGAGAGGTTTCGATTATTTTTACGGATATCTTAACGGAGGGCAGGATTATTACAAATGGCACATAAACAAAAACGGCAAGACCATCGACAATGACGGGAGCTATCTGACCAATACCCTGAATGAAGAGGCAGTCGATTACGTTGAAAAGAACAAGGATAATCCTTTTTTCCTTATTTTATCTCATGCGGCGATTCATTTCCCTCTGCAGGCTCCAGATGAAATCACGGAAAAATATATGGAGAGGGTCGGTGAGAAATGGGGGCCCAATGTTGCCAAGATATATGCGATGACAGAGATCATGGATAAAGGACTGGGTGAGCTTTTCGATAAGCTGGACGAGCTTGGTTTAAAAGAAGATACCATAGTCGTATTTACCAGTGACAACGGCGGGTGGACGTATAAGCATGATAATTTGAAACATTCGCATCATCGTTATGAAGGGCCTTTCCGGGGATGCAAGGGAATTGTTCTTGAAGAGGGAATAAGGGTACCCGCCATCGTATCATGGCCCGGTAAGGTTCAGGAAGGTAAAGTTTGCAGGGTTCCGGTCCACGGCTGTGACTGGCTGCCTACTCTTTACAGCGTGACAAAAGAAAAAACTCCGAAGGGTGCAAAAAAAATAGACGGTGTCAATATAATGCCGCTGCTTAAGGGTAAAAAGATGCCGGAATTAAATGAAAGGGATCTTTATTTTCAGAAGACCAGGTACACTCCTGTCGACCACAGTGACTCCTGTATCAGAAGAGGCCCTTGGAAACTTTACTGGCCCGGGGTGCCGGAGACAATGGAAAAACAGGGTGACAAAGACAATCCTTTTTATTTCCGGGGATGTGAGGAACCTCACTGGGAGATGCCGGCTGATACGAACATACCTTCTCATGAAGGAGTGGAGACCTATGAGCCGAAACTTTATAACCTGATCGATGATCCATCGGAACGTCACGATCTTTCTGATAAATACCCGGAACTTGTCAAAGAGATGGGGGAAAGTTATGACAGGTGGTTCAAGGATGTGATGGCTGACTGGAGAAAGTCCTGGCAGGAAATCAAGAAGCAGGAAAAAGAATACTGGAAAGGCAGAAAGAAGCCGGACAAAGAGGCCCTGATAAAGGATTACAGGCGGTAGATATTCTTGATGAAATTAATTTTTTCAGTGACTGTCAAAAGTTATTTATTCTTTTCGTATTTGATTATTTTGGCATTGATGGCGACTATTACCGTAGAGGCAGACATTATCAAGGCTCCTATGGCCGGCGGAAGAACAAAGCCGATGTTGTAAAGTACGCCTGCTGCCAGTGGTATTGCTATGACGTTATAGCCGGTTGCCCAAGCCAGGTTCTGAAGCATTTTTTTGTGGGTGATTTTTGAAAGTGAAATAATGTCCACAACATTGCGGGGGTCGTTTTCGACCAGAACGACATCTGCTGTTTCAACTGCGACGTCTGTGCCTGCACCAATTGCGATACCTATATCTGCCTGTGCAAGAGCGGGGGCATCGTTAACGCCGTCACCGACCATAGCGACTATTTTGCCCTGCTGCTGGAGCTGTTTAATTTTTTCCGATTTTTTATCGGGGAGCACTTCTGCGAAATAATCATCCAGGCCCAGCTGATCTGCGACATACTTTGCAGTCGCTTCGTTGTCACCTGTTATCATGGATACTTCGATGTTTAAATTTTTGATCTCATCAATCGCCTGCCGAGATTCGTCACGGATAATATCTGCAAGTGCGATTATGCCCTGTACTTTGTTATCAGCCACAACGAGTACAGTGGTTTTGCCTTCTGATGCGGTTTCTTTTAATTTGTTTTTTAATTCTTCATCGGCCTGAGCTTGTGTTTTTTCTAGAATGCCCTCGTTACCTACATAAATAGCTTGGTTCTCGATATCCGCTTTTGCCCCTTTGCCGGGAACAGAATCGAAATTTTCAGCACCGGTAAAGTCAAGCTGTTTTTCTTTTGCCTTTTTAACGATGCCTTTTGCGATGGTGTGTTCGGAATTTGTTTCTACGGCTGCGGCTTTTTTCAAAATGGTGTCTTTGTCCCAGTCTGCAGTGGTGATAATCTCATCGACGCCAAATTCTCCTTTGGTGAGAGTGCCTGTTTTATCGAAAACGACCATCTGCATTTTTCTGGAGCTTTCGAATGCCGGGCGGTTTCTGATGAGAAGCCCGTTCTTTGCTGAAAGAGAAGTGATTACCGCAACTACCAGGGGGACTGCAAGACCTAGAGCATGCGGGCAGGTGATTACCATAACGGTAACCATTCTTTCGAGGGCGAAGAAGAACTCTTTGCCGAAGATAAGCCACGCGATCAATGTCACTATTCCGACGGTAAGGGCTATCACGGTGAGATAAAAGGCGGCCTTGTTAGCGATATCCTGAGCCCTGGATTTGCTTTCGCTCGCTTTTTTTACAAGGTCAATGACCTGAGAGAGGTAAGAGTCTTTGCCAGTTTTTGTCACCTCAATAGTTAAAGAGCCGGTGCCGTTCACTGCCCCGCCGATCACTTCCTGACCTTTGCTTTTGGCTGCGGGCTTTGATTCGCCGGTAATTGCGGCTTCGTTAACATCGGATTCTCCATCGGTTACTTTTCCGTCAACGGGAATTTTTTCGCCCGGTTTTACGAGAACCTTGTCACCCTGTTTGATATTTTCAACTTCTATATCTTCTGTAGAACCGTCTTCCTTTATTCTGTGGGCTTCGGATGGCATGAGCTTTGCCAGTTCCTGAAGTGCCATGGATGCGCCCATAACCGACTTCATTTCAATCCAGTGCCCCAGCAGCATGATATCGATGAGGGTTACGAGTTCCCAGAAAAAGACTTTTCCCTTCAGGCCGAAAACCACAATGGAACTGTAAACATAGGCGACGGTAATTGCGACTGCAATGAGAGTCATCATGCCGGGTATCTTCTTTTTAAGCTCATTAAATAATCCTTTTAAGAAAGGCCAGCCGCCGTAAAAAAAGATTATTGAGGAAAGTGTGAACAGTATATATTTATCACCTGCAAAACTGAATTCAAGATTGAGGAAGGACTGGATCATCGGTGACAAGACAAGAACAGGTATCGTCAGAATCAGGGATATCCAGAATTTTCTTTTGAATTCTTTTACCATGTGTTCGTGGTGGGAGCCATTCCCGTTATGCCTGCCGTGGCTGCCGTTGTGGTTTTTATGTTCGTGTTGATGCTGAGTTTCCTTGTTCATTTTTCCCTTTCCAATCAATTAAGTCCATAATGTTATTTAATTATCATATAAAACATACTAAAAAAATAGGGGAAATCCCCTATTTTAAAAAGTTCTTTATCATAGTGGGTCAAAAGTTTAAAATACCTCCATATAAAAAATTGAAATCAAAAAAGGGAAGGCACTGAATGGAAGAAAATAATTGGCATGCATCGAGTTTAGCGGATATCTTTGAGAAGTTCGGGACTTCTGAAGAGGGGTTGAGCAGTCAGCAGGCAGAGGATAATCTCAAGAAATACGGCCCGAATAAACTGGATGTTGAGGAAGGGACAGGTATCTTAGAAATCATCCTCGAGCAGGTGAAAAGTCCGCTTATTTACCTGCTTGCAGCAGCGGCTGTGGTATCTCTTGCCGTTCAGCATTATGCCGATGCGGGGATAATTTTCGGAGTAGTGATATTAAACACCATCATAGATGTCATCCAGCAGTGGCGTGCGGAAAATGCCCTTGAAAAGCTCCATAAAATGGCAGCACCTAAAGCAACGGTCGTGAGGGACGGAAGGACTGATACCATCCCTGCTTCTGAAGTGGTGCCGGGTGACATGCTTGAACTGGAGACAGGGCAAAGAGTAGCAGCCGATGCGCGAGTCATAAGCTCAGAGGAACTGCAGGTGAACGAATCCAGCCTGACCGGTGAATCTCAATCGGTTTACAAGAACAGCGAAAAAGTGAAAGAAGATACACCGCTTGCTGACAGAAGTGATATGGTATGGATGTCAACTGCCGTGACTTCCGGCAGAGGAAGGGCCGTGGTGGTTGAAACGGGAATGGATTCAGAACTGGGGGAAATCGCAGATCAGGTACAAAGAACCGAAAGAGAGAAAACGCCGCTGCAGAAGAAGGTGGGAAAGTTAGGTACTTATCTCGGGGTCACGGGTATTATCCTTGCAGTGGGGTTATTTCTATTGGGTCTTTTCCAGGGATACAAGCTCATAGACATTCTGCTGTTTTCTATAGCTGCAGCGGTTTCTGCGATTCCTGAAGGTCTGCCTGCAGTTATAAGTATCACTCTGGCTTTAGGTGTTCAGAAGATGGCCAGAAGAAATTCGATAATTAGAAGGCTTCCGGCAGTTGAGACACTGGGGTCGACAACGGTGGTCTGTACCGATAAAACAGGCACTATTACTAAAAACGAAATGACAGTTACGGATATGTGGGCAGGTGGTAAATTATATAAGGTGACAGGCAGAGGATACAAGCCGGAGGGAGAAATTCTTCATGAAGAAACAAATGTCGGAAAAGATAAATATCCGCAGGAACTTAAGGAATTGCTGGAAACCGGGTGTTTTGCAAATAATGCCTATCTGCAGGAAGAAGATGAAGGTTGGGAGATCGAGGGAGAACCGACAGAGGGAGCTTTGATAGCTGCATCTGCCAAGGCTGGGTTTGACTGCGGTATTTTGAGGGATGAAAAACAGCGGCTGGACGAAATTCCGTTTTCAAGTGACAAAAAATATATGGCAACACTTTACCCTGATAAGCAGGAGTATAAGGTTTATGTAAAAGGCGCCCCTGACCGGATATTAGATTTCTGTAATTCATATATACAGGATGGGGAGGTAAAAGAGATAGACGAGGATTTTCGAAGAAAGATAGAAGAAATAAATGACAGAATGGCAGAAAGGGCGCTGCGGGTTATAGCGGGAGCCTGTAAAAAGGTGCCGAAAGAGACTAAGACCCTGAAAGAGGACGAGGTCACTGAAGGACTTGTTTTTGCCGGATTGTGGGGGATGGTCGATCCGCCGAGAGAGGAAGCCATCGAAGCTATCTCCGATGCAAAGAAGGCGGGTATAAAGGTATTGATGCTTACAGGTGACCATGCCGTCACTGCAAGTGCGATAGCCAGACAGACAAATATAACTGAAAGTGAAAAACCCGCTCTGACCGGTGCCGATATTGAGGATATTGGTGACGAGGAGATAATAAGGCATGCTTACGAAGTGGGAGTTTTTGCTAGAGTGTCACCTAAGCATAAACTAAAGATATTGAACGCCTTGAAGGATAACGGACAGATCGTTGCGATGACAGGTGACGGTGTTAATGATGCTCCTGCATTGAAGGGAGCTGATATTGGTGTTGCCATGGGAGCGAGCGGAACGGAAGTTGCCAGGGAAGCCGCTGACATGATATTGACGGATGATAACTTCGCAACCATCATTCACGCAGTAGAAGAGGGAAGGGTTATTTTCAGCAACCTGGTTTCGGTTTCATTTTTCCTTTTATCCAGCAGTACCAACGAAATGGTCACTTTAGCATTTGCCTTGATTTTGAAACTGCCGCTTCCGTTAACGGCGATAATGATCTTGTGGATAAATCTTGTCACGGACGGTTCGACCGATGTGCCTCTTGGAGTAGAGCCGAAGCATCGAGACGTTTTGAAACTGCCGCCGAGGCCTGTGGGATCGGGAATCGTAGACATGAGACTTCTGATGCGAATATTGATACTGGCTGCGGTGGTCTCAACCGGCACATTGGGTTTGTTTTATATCAGGCAGCAGGATGCCAGCCTGCATCATGCCCAGACCCTTGCCTTTACCACCCTGGCAGCGTTTCAATGGTTTCTGGCCTTTAATTCCCGGTCAAGATACCTGTCGATATTCAAGATAGGAGTGTTCAGTAACAGGTGGCTGCTGGTGGGTGTCGCTGTAGCGGTACTGCTTCAGCTGGGAGTTGTATATACGCCGGCAGGTAATGCTGTATTCAAGACGGCACCACTTACGTGGATGGACTGGGCCATGCTGCTTCCGGCGGCCTTGACAGTGGTGATTGTCGATGAAGTCATGAAATTTTTCAAAGTTTACGGCAGTGTCAGGGAAAATAGAAAATGAAATACCGGGATAAGATAAAGCTCCAACAGAAGAGGCAAAAGTCAAAGAAATTTCATCGTCATTTTCTTTTGATAATGCTTTTGCTTGCAGCCCTTGCATTTTTATGGATAGTTAGATTCTTTTTTGTTCCCGTGATCGTAGCAGGAACGCTGGTGTCATTATTTTATCCTTTTTACAAATGGCTGCTTAGAAAATTAAGAAACAAAAAGTCGATCAGTGCCTTTATCTGCTGTATTATTTTATTTCTGGGATTGATTTTACCTATAATCGGAGTAGGAAATATGGTGGTGATGCAGGCGATCGAGCTTTATAAAGATTCACAGCAGAAAATACAAAATATAATCGAAAAGGGGGATGAGGGACTGATCGGTGACGTCAAGGAATCAAAATTCATGAAATGGCTGAGGCTGCATGATATTGACTGGCTAAAGTTTTCGCAGCAGAGCCTGCAGCAAATAGGGTCCGGTGCAGCTTACGTTATCAATAAAGCGTCAAAAGGCATATTTGCATTCGTTACCAGAATTTTAATAATATTTTTCACCATGTTTTATTTTTTCAGGGACGGGCCTCAACTGGTGGAAAAGCTCAAAAGCATCAGCCCCATGGAGGAAAATTATGAGCAGGCGGTTATAGATAAGTTCGGGCAGATCAGCAAGGCAACTGTAAACGGAACTCTTCTGGTGGGACTGGCACAGGGATCTGTCGGAGGGGTTACTTTGCTTTTGCTCGGTATCGAGACCTGGCTGTTGTGGGGAGTTGTTATGGTGATACTGTCGATAGTGCCTTTACTTGGACCTTACCTGGTAATGATACCTGCGGGGTTAATTCAGCTGGCATTCGGAAATATTTTCAAAGGAATAGTTATCCTGATAATCGGCACGGTGGTGGTCGGGTCGGTTGATAATGTTATCAGGCCCAGGGTGGTGGGTAAAAGCGCCAGGATGCACGACCTGATAATCTTTTTTGCCACTTTAGGTGGTATTGCAGTATTCGGGGCGCTGGGATTTATAGTGGGGCCCTTGATAGCAGCGGTATTTTTGACCATACTCGATATTTACACGATCGAATTTAAAGGTGAGCTTAACCTGCCGGAAGAAAAATCGCTTTGACAGTTAAATTTAAAAAGTGTTTAAAAAAACCTGATCTTATTCCGGTTTTTTAAATTCAGTATCAGAAAGTTTTTCGGTTTTGATCTCTTCTTCGTCAACAGCGATATCCTCCCAGCCGGTTTTTGAAAGATTTATATAAATCACAGCTGTTGCCGCAGCTGATACTGTCAAAAGAATTATTCCAAGTACCGGTCTGCCGAACAGTAATTTACCGATGCCGGCCAATATACCGAGTACCATTACACATCCCGCTATCCAGTTTACAAACAATCTCAGGTAGCCGGTATCACCTTTTACTTCGGGCAATTCAGCAGCTATCTTCTTCCATCCCCATCCTCCGGGGTGTACCTTTGTATAGAATTTTTTTAGAACCTCCTTGTCCGTAGGTCTTGTCAGGAAAGTTACTAAAAGCCAGATTACAGTCGACCATGCGACAATTATCATAAGTGACACTTCGTAAGAAACGCCCTTGTGCAGAAGGTAAGGATAAATCAGGTAAGGAGCTATCATTGCAGATATCTCAGACCAGGCATTTATCCTCCACCAGAACCATCTTAAAAGAAGCACAAGTCCGATCCCGCCGCTGCATGCTAAGATAAATTTCCATGCCCCGCTTATAGTTTCCAGCTTCGAGGTTACCAGGAAAGCGAAAATAAGGAGGACAAAAGTGGTTATCCTGGAAATTTTCACATAATATTTCTGATCGGCGTCGGGCTTTATGAAGGGACAGACGAGGTCGTTAATTATATAAGAAGTTCCCCAGACGGTCTGAGAAGCTATTGTTGACATGTAAGCAGCCAGGAATGCGGCAACCAGTAGACCAATCAATCCGGAAGGAAGAACTTCCATCATAACCAGAACAAAGCCTTCTCCTTTTTCGGCCTGCGGCAGGTTGGGGAACATTATCAGAGAACACAGAGCAATAATCACCCAAGGCCAGGGACGAACAGAAAAGTGAGCTATATTAAACCATAAAGTCGCAAAAAGAGAATGTTTTTCATCTTTTGCGGACATCATTCTTTGCGCGATATAACCACCACCGCCGGGTTCTGCACCGGGGTACCAGCTTGCCCACCACTGAACACCTAGGTAAGCAACGAAGGCAGTGACTCCCATCTTAAAAAGTCCTGCCGCTTCTGCAGAGGCAGCCTGAGCTTTGCCGGTTACCTCCGGTGTAAATCGGAACACCCAATCGGGTAGGTTTTCTCTTAAACCTGCCAGGCCTCCGATACTTTCTGATCTAACCGCATAAATTGCCAATATAACACAACCTGTCATTGCCATGACAAATTGGAAAGCGTCCGTAAGGGAAACGCCCATCAGTCCCGAAAGCGAACTGTAAAGTGCTACAAAAAGCATCAGGCAGGCAACAACCAAAAGATGTCCTGTAAATTCAAAGCCCAATAAGGAGATACTTTCAATCCCGAAAAATGTAAGGTCCGGAAAGATAACTTTCAGTATTTTTACCATAGCCAGATTCACCCAGCCTAGCACTATCATATTCATGATTATTCCGATATAGACGGCCCTGAAGCCTCGGAGGAATTTTGAAGCAGGTCCTGAATAGCGGATCGCAACGAATTCGCAGTCTGTCAATATTCCTGAACGCCGCCACAGTCTGGCAAAAAAGAATACCGTAAGTATTCCGCCGAAAACCATATTCCACCATAGCCAGTTTCCCGCAATACCCTTTTGTGCGACCAGTTCTGTTACTGCAAGAGGTGTATCAGCGGCAAAGGTGGTTGCAACCATACTGGTACCTGCTATCCACCAGGGCAGCTGCCGGCCGCTCAGAAAGAAATTGCCGGTGCTTTTTCCTGCCCGGCGTGACATTATCAAACCTATAGAAATGCTGACCAAAAAGTACAATCCAATGATCGACCAATCGATAAAGCGTAATCCGGTTACTGCTATCATCTTATTTCCTTATTATTCGAGTTTAGAAAAATTTAAGAAATTATATAACAGAAAAAATCATCCGTTAAAAGAAATTTTTGCTGCCTGTTTCCTTATGGATTAAGAATCTGTTATAATCACGGCTTTTAAAGATTGAATTGCAAAGGATTTTGTTATGAAAACGAGTTTACTGGTGTTGGCTGCGGGAATGGGCAGCAGGTACGGCGGATTAAAGCAGATGGAAGGGATCGGGCCCGGCGGTGAGACTTTGACGGATTATTCTTTATATGATGCTATAAGGGCCGGATTTAATAAGATAGTATTCGTAATTCGAGAGGAATTCGAGGAGGATTTCAAGGCCAAGTTCGCACCTAAGCTGGAGGGAAAGATAGATTTTGATTTTGCATACCAGGGTTTAGATTCTTTTACGGACGGTTTTCAGCCGGATAAGGACCGTGAAAAACCATGGGGTACAGGGCATGCGGTACTGGTTGCAAATGATAAGATAAATGAGCCTTTCGGGGTTATAAATGCTGACGATTTTTACGGCCACAGTTCTTTTGAAATGCTGAATGATTTTCTAGCCGATCCGGAAAAGACCCGTGAGGATCAATATGTGATGGTGGGTTTTGAGCTGAAAAATACACTTTCTGAGCACGGCAGTGTGTCCCGGGGAATTTGTGAGGTTGATGATTCCGGGAACCTGCAGAAGGTTGTGGAAAGAACGAAGATTCACAAGGAAAACGGAAAGGTTGTTTTCCAGGATAAAAACGGCGATAAATCCGAACTTACCGGTGACGAGACAGTGTCAATGAATTTCTGGGGATTTCATCCGGGATTATTCGATCATCTTGAAAAACAGTTCAGGACTTTTCTGGAAAAGAAAGGCAAGGAACTTAAAAGTGAATTTTTCCTCCCCTCTTCGGTTGATGAGCTGATAAATACCGGCAGGGTTAAGACCAGGGTTCTTGTCAGTGATCAAAAATGGTTCGGCATGACATATAAGGAAGACCTGCCAGTTGCCAGAGAATCGATACAAAAGTTGATCGATCAAGGTATATATCCTGAGAACTTATGGAAATAAAAAAAAGGCCCGGACAAAGCCGAGCCTGATACAATTTATTTATCAGCAAGTTCTATCCACCATGGTGACATCCATACGCATGAGCCGTCGGTCTGTCTTGCCCTTACATAATAGTAAACGTATTGTAAGGGCCTGCCGGGACGTTCATCTTCCCAGGTGGTTTTGAAATCCATTTTGCCTTCTTCAACCGGAAGATCCGCAAGGACTTCACCAAGACTTATTACCTGTACCTTTTCAATGGGTGCGGTTGCTTTTATCATGATGTCGATTTTTCTTTTCTCGCCGGGTTTCATTTCTATTATGCTTCCCATGGGATTGCCGTTGAGTTTTGCATCCGCAACGATCCTTTCGCCGGTTGTGGCATAACATCTTCTATTTTTGAGACTTTCGAAGATGCTCTGCTGGTCGAGCTTCTCTGAATACACGCCGGTGATCCCCATTGTATCTTTTTCGCCTCTCGTCGGCCAGCCGCAATGGTTGTCCGTTGCTGCGATAAAACCGGTTTTGTATCCCCTCATTAAAGCGGTCTGGGCGCTTCCGCCGTAACCGCCATGTAAAACTCTCCAGTCCGGCTGGATATCTTCACTTTCGAAGGCAGCTCTGGATTGATTGATCTCAAATAATCGCATGGTTTCGACGATGGTGTCGGAGGGCCTTTCGGGAAACGGCATTGCACACCAGAAGGGTCTGCCGTCTTTTTTATTTACGACTCCCTCTACCACCCAGGAATCCATATTAGAGTGGTGAGGTATATAAATTGAATTATTTTCCTTGCAGAGTTGAGATAACTGCCTGTGAGGATAGGTATTCGGATTCATGTTTTTAAGGCTTTCCTTCAGACTTTCTGCAATTTTTGTGAAATCATCAAAATTCGGCGAGTAAAAGTTGGCATGGCCGTACCTGCAGCTTAGTTCCGCTCCTGCAACGATGGCGAATTTTCCGGGTTCTTCGAATTGCTCGCATATTCTTTTTTGCTGTTTTACGGTACCTCTGCCGTATTTTCCGTGTCGGCTTATATGATCAGCCGGTCCTGCAAAATCCAAAGCCAGTTCGTATTTTGCAGAATGCATTGCATCCTTCATGGGGCGCTGGCCGTCGCCGCTGAATTCGTTGTGCCAGTGGAATTCTCCGAACCAAACTGGCGTGCCGTCGATGCCTTCCTGTTTTGGACAGCTTTTTGTTTCCAGTCCCAGATCATCAGTTATTTTAACTCTTTCAATTTTTTCAGGGATATTTACTTCAAATTCTGATTTGCCGGCAGGTTTAGTTACGTTAATTTCCTTTCCATCAAATTCGAGTGTTATTTTTCTTTCGCCGGAATCTGCGGGATTGCCGAATTTATCAAAATAATTTATAACCAGCCTGCCCCGGGGTTTGACATATGCTTTAATTTCTGACGGCGGGCCTGCAATGAAATCAAAAATCACCTTTTCACTGGCCGGGAAGAAATCGAGGGCTCGTTTTTCCTGTGTTATTCCTGCCTGCATGAGCCAACTCAGACCGCTGTAAGTATTTATTTTTTTGTTTTTATGGGCCGAAGTCATTTTCAGTTCAACCTTGGTTCCGGCGGGATAATCGTTTTTTAATTCATAGGTTGCCATGGGCAGTGTCTGGATGTGCCAGGTCCAGTCCCTGTTCATCTGTGCCTTACTGAATTTCTGTACGCTTTGCAGTTTTTCGCCGTTTATAGTTGCCTGGTCTATTAAGGTCTTCAGCAATATCTGAGTTCCTCCGGCTTTTATGCGCATAAGTTGACCGGCCTTGACATCCTCGGTGAGTTTGAAAGTTACTTTTTCAGGAAACTGTTCTGTCACTTCGATCTTTACGTGTTTTTCCGGGTTGACGACAGCATTCGAGGAAACTGTAAATAGTGATAAAAGGCTGATCAAAAAAATTCCTTTGAATAAAACTGATTTATACATTTTAAAATCCTTCTTAAAACACAAAAATCTTCATAAGTTAATTCTTAATATTTATATTTTGTTCAATATAATACAATATTGTCATCGAAATTCAAAGATTATAAAAGGAATATATTTTGAAAAGGATTATCCCACGGATATTAATCAGTATCTCGATCTTAGTGTTGGTTTCAGCAGGTTTTTCAGCTTCATCAGACTCAGAAACAAGTGACCATTTCATAGAATTGGCCGAACGCGGAATACAAGCAAGCCTTCCTGAATTAGTTGAACCTCAGCCTCCGGTTCTGCCTGAAAAATATCTTACTAAAGATAAAAAACCGGAAGTTAATTTCGAACCGCTGAAAAAGATGGATACGAAAGAAGAACTGGATAAAATGCTGGCAGAGTTTAATAAAAAATATGAACCCTTCCTGAAAGACCATTCCCCGGAGATAGAAAAGAAAAGGTATAAGATTTTTCTGGAAGATTTTAAATGGCGAAAGGAAACAGAAGAAGACAGAAAAGATTTTTACGGATTTACGCTGAAAGGAAAAGGTGAATGGACACGGATTAAAATTCCGCATTACGGCCCTCCGCAGGGCAGAACTGTTACTTATTATTTTAAGGAATTCGAAACAGGTGAAGAACTGCTGAACAGGGAAACTGTTTTTATCGGCTTTGAGGGAATAAATTACGAGGCCGAGGTCTTCATAAACGGGCAGAATCTTGGAAGTCACGAAGGTTACTTTGGGCCTTTTGAGTTTGAATGTAAGGATGTTTTGAAAGAAGGTAAAAATATTTTGCTGGTTAAAGTTGAGAATGATTACAGCTGGCACAGTTTTATCGATAAAAAAGAAGGGAATAAATTATTTTCCTACAATTCGATTTACGCGGTAAGAAAGGCACCGGATTTTAAATGGGAAAAGGCACCTGCCGGGTGGTTACTGGATAGTACGGGAATGGGTATCTGGCAGGACGTTTACCTTGAGGGACGGTCAGAAGTTTTTATAGATGATATTTTCGTGCGTACTATGGGAAAAGACGGAAAGTGCCAGGCAAGGATCGAGTTATTCAATACGGAAGTCTCAGAGCGGAATATTAAACTGTCGCTGTCTGTATTCGGCCAGAATTTCAAAGAAAATGTCATCGAAGAACTTATTTATGACCCCGGTAAAGAATTGAAATCCAAACGGGAAATCACGATAGAAAGCGGAAAAAATTACTTAACTATTCCTTTTAAAGTCAAGGAGCCCAAGTTGTGGGAACCTGAAAGTCCTTGGCTTTATAAACTGCAGGTAAAACTGATAAATGAAAATGAGAAAATTATTGACACGACTGAGAGTCAGTTCGGAATTCGGACTTTCGAGATGAAAACGGATAAAAGACCAAAAGGCAGGCTTTACTTAAATGGTCAAAAGATAAAATTAAGGGGAACAAATACACATGGAAATTTTTCGCAATGCGCGACTAAGAAAGATTATGACCAACTTATAGAGGACATTCTACTGGCTAAAATATGCAACATAAATTATGTTCGGCTAACCGGGAGAGTGTTACAAAGTGAGGTCTATGAGTACTTCGATAAGCTGGGTTTGATGTGCCAGAGCGATCTTCCCCTTTGCAGTGCCCTGCTTAAGAGCAAATACATTGAAGCACTAAAACAGGCGGAAGAAACGGAGCGGCTCATAAGAAACCACCCGTCCTGTGTTATGGTTTCATATATAAATGAACCATTGCCTGACGGCCAATTAAAGCCTCACCGATACTTGATGAGGGATGAGCTTTTAAGATTTTTCGAAAATGCTGATACAGTGATCAGTCAGCAGAATCCCGATAGAGTGACAAAAAAGGCAGAGGGTGACTATTCCCCGCCTGCCCAGGGACTGCCGGATGAGCATTGTTACTGTTTATGGTATAACGGACACGGTGTCCCCTTCGGTAAGTTACATAAGGGATACTTCTGTAAAGTTAAGAAAGGGTGGAATTACAGCTGCGGAGAGTTCGGGATTGAGGGGCTTGACAGTATCGATTATATGATGGAAAACTACCCGCAATGCTGGCTGCCTGAAAGTGCTGATGACAAATGGTCACCATCTGTAATTAAATATGCCCAAACTGAAAAAATGAATCTTTTCTGGTTCGAAGACCAGGAAACTATGAAGGAATGGGTCGAAGCAAGCCAGAATTATCAGGCAGAGGGAATCAGGTTGATGACGGAAGCATTCAGACGTGACAATAATCTTGAATCTTTTTGTGTTCATCTTTTTGTTGATGCCTATCCGGGAGGCTGGCTGAAAGCTATAATGGATCACGGGAGGAATCCCAAGCCTGCATATTTTACCTACAAACAGGCTTTACAGCCGATACTGGTGAGTTTAAGAACAGACAGATTCGATTACTTTGAAGATGAGGAAATAAAGGTCGAGGCATGGGTCTGCAATGATCTAAATAAAAAACCGGAAGATGCAGAACTGAGGTATCATGTTACAAACGGAGATAAGGTTATCGCTTCGGGTACAGAGGAAATCGATGTTGGTGTGGCAAATAGTCAATTCGAGGGTTTTATCAAATTCAACGCCCCGGCCTGTGATGAAAGAAGGGAATTAAAGGTTTACTGTGCTTTAATCGAAAACAATGATGTTATCAGTAACAATAAGATCGTTCTTGAAGTTTTTCCCAAGACAGAAATCATCCAGGATAAGACCGTATTTTTAGTTGGTGACAATAAAGGAGAAGCTACTGAAATTCTTAAAGAATTAGGGATTCAATTCGATGCCGGAATGAATAACTTAAATGAGAGTGGTTTAATTGTTGTCAGTGATATGGGTAAGTATCGAAAACATGAAAATAGAATTGCCGAATATGTGAAAAAAGGAGCGGAGCTGGTATTTCTTTCGTTTCCGAGCGGCAATTATAACTTCGAATTCGGGGAAGTGACTTGCTATCATCCATCGACTCAACCGATAAATTTTGTTTCCAGGAAGACCGGTCATAAAATAATCGAGAATTTTAAAGCGGACGACTTTAAATTCTGGTATGATGAGGAAAAAGGTCAAATCAGCGGATTTTTAAAAACGACTTTTGATGCAGAAGGTTTCCGGCCTTTTCTAAATAGCGTGACAAAAAAAGATGGTAGTTATGAAAAGAGTATGGCAGCTGGTGAAAAGGATTTCAATTCAGGGAAAGTGAGAATTAACCTTCTGGAACTGGCAAACAGGATAAAAACCAATCCGACTGCCAGGGCATATGCGATTAAGCTTTTAGGATTTTAATTTTAGAATAATTCATGGATGAATAATTATGTCACTACATTTTCAAAGTATCTGCAGCAGCAGTTCGGGGAACTGCATTTACCTGCGGTCGGATAAGACAAGTATTCTGATCGACTGCGGGCTTTCTTCGATGAAAAGGACACGTGCGGTATTATCTCAGATAAACGGTAAAGCCGGGGACATTGACAGGGTGCTTGTATCGCACAGTCATTCAGATCATATTTCTTATTACCCCCTGCGGGTTTTGAACGATCATGGAATTGCCGTTCATACCTCAGGTGATTGCGTAAAACAGATAAGGGACAAGCATTTCAGGGATGATAAGTTAAAGAACCTGGAGATAGAGGTTTTTGGGAATAAAAAATTTGTGATCGGCGATCTGTGTATCAGGCCTTTTGAAGTTCAGCACAATCCAGATTATCCGACTAGCGGTTTTCAGATATTCCATGAAGATAAAAAAGTGGTTGTGGTGACAGATTTCTGCAGGTGGGATGATGTATTCGAGAATTTTCTCGATGCGGATTTTATTTTCGTAGAGTCCAATCATGATTTAAAACTGCTGAGACAGTTTTTCAACCCAAACAGCAGGTACCATATGCCCAACCCTGATACGGCAGAGCTTTTGGTGAATGTAATAAAAGAAAGTGACAACGTTCCCAGAATGGTAATGCTCGGGCATATAAGCTCCCAGCGTAACGATGCGAAGATCGCTGTAAATGAGATCATAAATCTGTTTAGAGAGGAAAATATGAAGATGGATTTCGAGCTGTCATCAGCGCCTCTGAAAGAAGCGGGTGCAGCAGTCAGGATAGGTTAATCCCGACGGCTGCAGTACTTCTTTTATTGCTACCTGTCAACTCTTGCGGTTCCGCCTGCCATAACTTTCTCCACTTCCTTGAGACTGGCGGCAGTAGTGTCACCGGGTGTTGTCATGGCAAGTGCGCCGTGGGCAGCCCCGTAATTTACGGCCTTTTCGGGGTCATCTGTTTCCATAATGCCGTAGATCAGCCCTGATGCGAAACTGTCACCTCCACCGACGCGGTCGTAAATTTCAAGCAGGGGTCTGTGCTGGGCTTCGTAAAATTCTCCATCGATATAGAGAATTGCTCCCCAGTCGTTTTTGGTTGCGGTGACAGCATTTCTGAGAGTCGTGGCTACTGCCTTGAAGTTGGGATATTCTTTAGAGGCGGTTTTGATCATTTTCTTGAAATTATCTGTATCAAGTTTTGAGCAGTGTTCATCAAGGCCGGGAACTTCAAAGCCGAGTGAGGCTGTAAAATCCTCTTCGTTGCCTATCATCACATCGACATATTGAGCTATTTCACGGTTTACCTCTTTTGCTTTTTCCGGTCCGCCGATATCTTTCCACAGCGAATTTCTGAAGTTAAGGTCATAAGAAATAACGGTGCCGTGTTTTTTTGCAGCCTGCATAGCCTCGATGATGACATCTGGGGTGGTTTCAGAAAGACCAGCGAAAATTCCGCCGGTGTGGAACCATCTTACGCCGTCCTCGCCGAAAATTTTCTCCCAGTCGAAATCTCCTTTTTTAAGCTGTGATGCGGCAGAATTTGCCCTGTCGTTACATCCTACGGCGGCACGGACTCCGTGACCTCTTTCGGTGAAGTTAAGGCCCACTCTTACTTTTCTTCCGATTCCGTCATACGGCACCCATTTGACATAGTCCATGTTGACACCGCCCTGGTACATTAGGTCCTGGAGCAGTTTTCCGATGGGGTTGTCAACGTTTGCAGTTGCCACAGCCGCCCTTTTGCCGAAACATCTTTTCAGTCCCCTTGCGACGTTGTATTCACCCCCGCCCTCCCAGGCCTTAAAAGTGCGGGTGGTGTGTATCCTGTCTTCGCCGGGGTCGAGGCGTATCATTATCTCTCCCAGTGAAAGAATGTCCCATTTGCATTCTGATTCCGGTTTTAATTCAAGTAGTGACATATTAACTCCTTACAATTATTTACTTTAGAATTTCAGTGTTAACTATATCCATGTTCTGATATTTTTTATCTCTCCAGTTTCTGATGTTCTTTATTACCAGCTCAGCCATGCGGTCGGATGCTTCTTCGGTACTGCTTCCCAGGTGCGGTGTCATGACGATGTTATCCAGATTCCGCAAATCCTTTTCGGGATCCTGAGGCTGGTAGGGTTCATTTTTGAAGACATCCAATGCAGCTCCCGCTATTTTGTTTGCACTGAGAGCATAGTAAAGGTCATTTTCATCCAATACGGTGCCTCTTGCGGTGTTTACCAGGAAGGCATCGGGTTTCATTTTGGAGATAAAGTCGGTATTCACAAAGTTTTCCGTCTGCTTTACAGACGGCAGGTGTATGCTGACAAAATCCGCTTTCTGCAGCGATTCATCCGGCTGGTTTACAATCTTAGAAATGCCGTAACGTTTCTTCATTTTTTTCTGATCAAGCCTTGCAACGTCAAATGCGATGACGTTCATATCGAAGCCGAAGGATGCGATCTTAGCGACCTTTGAGCCGATAGCCCCGCATCCGACAATCAAAAGGGTTCTGCCGGAAAGTTCTATTCCCTTTGTCTTGTGCCAGGTGTCTTTTTTTATCTCGGCATCCTTAATTGGTATCTTTCTTGCAAGCGAACCCATTAGGAAAATTGCATGTTCAGCAACAGACTGATCGAGTACGCCGGGAGTTATAGTGACGAATTGCTTTTTTTCGCTGGCTTTCCTTTTATCGATACTGTCGTGCCCCACGCCGTACCTTGCGATCAAACCACCTTCACAGAGTGCCTCATAAAGTTTATCCTCATATTTATCGGTAGCAAGCACCAGGCAGGGAGCGTCATGCTTTTTTATCTCCTCCGCTATAACGGGCTCCTGCTTTGCCACCGGCATGAACTCGATATCGTCTGCCTGATCGAATTCCGATCTCGAACGTTTATAAACTCTTTCCACGATCAAAACTTTTGTCTTCATTATTGCTCCTTATCTTTTAAAAGTATTTCCAGTGACTCTAAATCATACTGTTCATTTTTGTGTACATGCTGCCGCATCTTTTTTTCGGCCTTGTCGGGATCGCGTGTACCTATCTCATTAACCAGCTGACGGTGCCAGTCTTTGGGTAATCGTCCCAGCATAGTGCTCTTTATCCAGTTTACACGCATGAGACTTCTAAGCCAGACCCTTTCCAGCTCCTTGATCAGATAGGGACATTTTTTCCCGGATTTTCCGATCTGAATATGAAATTCCAGGTGCATCTTCATTCCCAGCCTGGATTCCGGGTCGCCTTTAGCGGTTATTTTATCCAGTTCAAGTGCTTTTAATTCAAGTTCCCTTAGTTCTTCAGATGCTGCATTCTGAGAGCATAATCTTGCAAGCTGGCATTCGATGGCTTCCCTGAGTATCTGGTCGTCCTCGATATCCTCTATAGTCAATATACGCACCCGGCAGCCGTAAAGGGGTCTGTTTTCTACAAAGCCGTCCCGTTCGAGCTTTATCAGTGCCTCCGTGACAGGATTCTGGCTTACTGAAAGTTTTTTGCTTACCCCCCTTCTTGTCAGCCTCTGGCCGGGTTTCAGTTCGCCGTTTACGATCTCATCGCGCAGAACATCGTAAACTCTCTGCGAGAGGGTATATTCTTTCTGCTGCGGTAATTCGGTTTTAAAATCTATATTCGCCAAATCATAATCCCCGGATTTTCAAAGTAAATTCTCACACAGCGATTTTGATACATCAAAATAAAAATGTCAAGAAATTTAATCCAATCGGTAAGTTTTGATTATTCGGGACGTGTTTTTTTGTATTCCCTTTCTTTTTGCTCTCTAAGAGTCTTTTTCGACGGACCGATACAGAAATCACACTCATCGTAATTCAATTTCCTGGCCTGACCTAGAGTTTCAAAAGGTATGGAATGGCCACTTTCGATGATGTTATCGATCTTACAGTCTTCTTTTTCATTGTCCAAGTCGTGGACTTCTTTTTTGTGTGTATTTCCGCAGTACCTGGCATTGTCGAGATAATCCGACCTTCGCATAGTAAGAAACCTTTCTTTGAATGAAAAACTTATATACTACATCTTATGATGCTTAGCCTTTGGTAAAAATCATGAAAATCCTTGGGTTGAATGAGTAAAATACTGAAATTTCAGTACAAGTTTGATGAATTTAAAGTTGATGGAGCAATATCCTGAAGGATGATAGGGAAAATGCTTATTGGTGAAACCATAATCTTAGATTAAGATGACAATAAAAGTTGATGTTAAAGTCGGGAAATAGCTGATGGATTATACAGAGTTTCTTAAAAGAGTAGACAGATCGGCCAGATTCAACGATCCTCAAAGGGCGGCTAATGTCATAAAGGCGACTTTGGGGACAATAGGTGAGCTTTTGAGCCCGGCTGAAAGATCTAACTTTGCCTCCCAAATGCCGAAGACTTTAAAAGAATGTGTAAATGCGTGGGAGCATACGGAAATCGCCAAAATCGGCTTTCAGGGATTTTCAGAAGATCAGTTTACCAATCTTGTACAGGCCCGTTCGCATCTGAATCACCGGCAAACCGTAAGAGGTATAGCAGCGGTTACTAAAGTTCTAAAGCAGGCGGTTTCAGAAGGTGAACTTCTGGACCTGGTAGAACAGATAAACGGCTACTACCTCGATCTGGTTGAAAAATAAATACTTTACAGATCATGACATTTTTTAAACTGTAAGAAGTGTGCGGATTTACTTAAAGGCAACTCGAAGCACTATTATGCAACAACCTTGTACTATTAAAGATTTGACGAACAATTTTAATATTTTGACTCAGCCGGAATTAAGTAACTTCATGACTTGTTCTAAATTGATTTGATCCAAAATCTTCATCAGTGATTCAATATCACCGTGAAGTTTATCCTGTTTTTTAAAGCGACTGACAACATTCTGGTCAACCATCTGTTTTGGAGTGGAAAATTCGGTAAAAAGCAGATCATCGGTATTTTTTCGGATTGGTTTCTGTAAGTCCGAATAAAGGTATACAGAAAGATCATCTTCGTTCATTGCAAATGTCCAGAGCGGAAGAGTTTCGACATTATACCCTAATCTTTCTATGTCATTACGTATTTCCGGTTTTTTAACTTTTTCTATAAAATGATGATAAGGTACTTTGAGTTTACCACCTTTCTCTGCGATAAGGATCAACTCACCTTGTGAACCACTGGTCCATGCAGTGACGTGTGGAAATACCGATCTTAAAGTGTGGACTATGATCTTTATGTCTCTTTTTGCCATGTGGTAGGCAGGGATCCACTGTGCAAATACCCCGCCATGAATCAGCCGTTTTTTTACTGTTTTATACCATTCTACGGAAAAAAGACTGGATTGGCCGCTTATCCAGGGATTGCTCGGTTGAGAAATTATCACATCATAATTTTTATCATTAGTCATCAGAACATTACGTGCGTCACGAGGAATAATCTTGAGTCTTTTATCTTCAAGTGCATTATGATTTACTTTTGAAAAATATTCAGCAGCTTCAATAACGCTGGTGGAATATTCTACACAATCCACTGCCCGCACATCATGAGTGAGTATCGAACCTACAGTGACTCCGCTGCCGAGCCCTACTATGAAAACCCTGTCCGGATCATTCTGGTACAGAAGCGGCAACTGACCCAAAAGAACCTGGGTTTTCATATCATGACTGTAATTGGAACTTGCATCCGTTTTGCCGTCAACGGTTAAAAAACGAACTCCATCGTTTCTTTCCATAACTGATACTGTAGCGGTCTGCCCGGTATTATAATAAAGCAAAGAATATTGCTTCATCGCCATTTCCCACAATTCCCACGGGCTGGTCTTTTTTAAATCATCATATTTAGAACCACCACTTTCCACTCTATCGGTAAGATCGCTATATCTCGAAGCATAAACATAAACACCGCTACTCATAACTTTCGGAGACCAAGGTTTTAAAAAACCTGTGAACAATATCAAAGCCACCAGAGAACCTAATGCAACCCCTGCACGATATTTAAATGATGAAGCAGTATATGAAAGACAAACAATTATGGCCGCAATCAAATTTATAAAAGCTCCTGCGATGATAGCCTTTTGTATTCCAACAAATGGAATTAAAAAAAGTCCCGCTATGCACGCCCCCATGACTCCGCCGAAGGTATTAAAGCCATAGGCCTTTCCGAGCCGTTTGCCGAGGATGTCAGTTTTTTTAACGAGCAAATCGCTGACCACCGGTAAAATACAACCTAATGCTATAGTAGGAATTATCATGACAAGGGCAGCCAGGAAAAATCTTGCAAACTGAACACTTACCCAACTATCCATAAACTTATTATGTATCATAAGATATAAAAAAGGTAACTTACCTAAAAAGGGTATGGTCAATATTGCTGAAAATGCGATTATCAATTCCAGAATAATAAACTGATTTATTGCAGAGGTAAATTTCTGCATTTTTTTATAAAGAATACTGCCGATTGAAATCCCCAAGAGAAAAGTGGCGAGCATTGTGGTAAAGGCATAGGTAGTAGTGCCCAAAATCATACTTAACGCTCTTGTCCAGGCCACTTCATAAATCATAGCCGCTACACCTGAAATAGCAAATGCCCACATTACGGATTTCTGCAAAGCAGTTAGCTTTTCCTTTTTATTTTCACTGGTTATTACAGGAATGTATAGGTTTTGCTTTTTATTCCGATAAACTTTTCTGTGAACGAAGAAAAATATAACCGCTACCGAAAAGTCGATCCCGACCGCCAATGCTGTGGTAATATTGTTACCAAAATTAGGGAGCAGAAAATATCCTGCTGCTACCGTTCCCAATACCGCGCCAAAGGTATTGAAGGCATATAACCTGGAAACTGTCACCGAAATAATATTCTTCGAACGAATGATGTAACGAGACATTATGGGAAGAGTTGAACCCATGAGAGCTGTGGGAAAAATAAAGGTTATAAAAGCAAGCAGCAGTCTGATGCTGTTGGAAACATTATAACCTGAGACATAATTCTGATTAAAGGCAATATAAATCTGTTTGTTAAATTCCAGTATCAAAGGCAATGAAGCTGCATAAATCCCGATTCCAATCTCTAAAAGTATATACCATTTTGCCAGTTTTCTCCCGTCAAAACGGTCAGCGAACTTACCGAGAAACCAAGACCCCAGACCAAGCCCTGCCATAAATGCAGCAAGAATAATAGTAACTGCGTGAGTTGAAGCACCGAGTACAAAAGTTAATTCCCGCACCCAGACTACTTCATAAATAAGACCAGCGGCTCCGGATAATGTAAACAAAGTAATGAAAACAGGGATAAGAGAGTTTATATTCTGGGAGCGATCATCCTTAATCATATTATCCATTCTGAACTTCCTTTTCTTACTTAAACTATATATTTTCCATACTTCTCTTATTGATTGCTTCGTCCAGCTATTACCCAATCTTTAATATAAGCCATAAAACTTAGCAGAGCCTAAAGATTATCGGAAGTATATAAAAGAAATGGCTTCGTAAACACACATTTACATAAATTTTCCCGGTAATATTGAAGTCGGAAGAATTAAAAAAAGGAGCTCCCCTAACAGGAAGCTCCTTAAAGGAAAAGATAGTGCGTTTATTTAGAAATCTTCGAAGTCGTCTGTATCGTTAGTCACAGAGACTTTCTGAGATTTTTCTGCATTATTTTGAGCTACACCGTTTGTATTATCGGCAGTTTCACCATTTTTATCAGCTATATTATGATAAACATGGTCAGTCTTCGAAAGTTCATTAGTTCTTTTTGTAATACTGTTTTTGCCATTGTTAGTTGAACTTCCGCCGACCATTGAAACCAATTCCGAAACTACATCATTGAGGCTTGCTGCCTGGGCATTAAGTTCTTCAGAGGCACTAGCGGATTCTTCTGCATTTGCAGCATTCTGCTGAGTAACCTTATCCATCTGTGCAACTGCGGTATTAACCTGTTCAATACCCTGAGCCTGTTCCTGACTTGCAGCAGCTATTTCTGATACGAGGTCAGATGTTTTACCGACACCATCAACAATATCGTCGAGGACACTAGCAACTTCTTCTGCAATTTCAACGCCCTTCTTAGAATTCTTAACGGATTCTTCTATCATATTCGAGGTGTCTTTTGCAGCTTCAGCTGATCTCATGGCGAGATTTCTAACTTCTTCTGCAACTACCGCAAATCCCTTGCCTGCTTCACCTGCCCTTGCAGCTTCTACAGCGGCATTTAATGCAAGCAGATTAGTCTGGAAAGCGATCTCATCGATGACTTTGATGATTTTTGCAGTTTCATCAGAAGATTTTTGAATATCCTGAATTGCAGAGTTCATTTTTTCCATAGCCTCGCTACCATTATCGGCGGCACTTCTTGCCTCATTTGCAAGATTATTTGCCTGCTGAGAGTTATCAGAATTCTGCTTTGTCATACTGCTCATTTCCTCAAGACTTGAAGAGGTTTCCTCAAGGCCTGCTGCCTGTTCGGTTGCACCTTCTGCAAGACTTTGCGAAGCAGAACTAACCTGTGTAGAGGCAGAAGCAACCTGCTCGGAACCTTCACCCAAATCACCGATAATTCTCGTCAATGCCTTATTGACACCGTAAATTATAAAGAAGCCGATAGTTATACCGCCACCGATGCCTAAAAAGCTCACGATCAACATCAACCATCTTGCTGAAGCATAGTTTTTGTCACTAGCTTCTGCATCTTTAATCATATCCTGTTCATTTTTCTTTACTATATTCTGCATTAAAGCAGTACACTCGTCATTAACTTCACGTCCTTTACCGGAAGCTAAATTAAATGCCCTGGTATTGCCGTTTTCACGACTGGTTTTACGCACTTTGTCGTTAATATCTGTAAATTTCGCCCATTCAGTTCTGAAAGCGGCAATTTTTGTCTTGCCTTCATCGCTGGCTGTCTTTTCCATTTCGGCAAGCCTTGTCTGCATTTCATCTTTCAGCTCTGCAATAATATCAGCGTATTCATCCATACCTTCCTGGGTCTTTTCAAGAAGCAGTGATTTTTCCGCACGGTGAATATCAAGCATATCCTGTGTCACTCTTGCAGCAAGTAAAGCTCTATTTACAGCGTTTTCGAAGTTTTCGGCTGCCTCTTCGTTTGTTTTATCGTTAATGGCAACCAGTTTCTGCATCGCTTTTTCTGCATTTTCATATGCCTGGCGTCCTTCGCCGGAGGATAACTTTTTAGCTTCTTCCCTGTTATTTTGCCCAACTGCATTACTATCACCTGCCATGGCCAATGTTATAACTTTGTCACTTACAGTCTTGAATTTTTCATAGGCCTCAACAAAATTATCAAGGTAGGGCTTGCCTTCTTTTGTTATATTGGCTTTAATCTGAGCGATCGCCTCATCAGCAGAAGCAATAGACTGCTGACGGTAGTTTTCAGCTTCCTGCATTTTACTTTTCTCATTTTCAAGAATTACGTTCTTTTCAGCTCTATGAACGCGTAGTAAATCCTGAACCAGGCGACCTCCCACCTTTACACGCTCTGCTGAAGCGTCAGCTAATTCTGCAGCTTTGGTAACTTCTTCATCATTTAATACAGCAATATCCTTCATGAGTTGTTCGCATTTTTTATATGCTTTTTTACCATCATTATTAGAAAGTTCCTTAGCAACATTATTGGAATTCAGTCTAGCGAGATCACGAACTTGGTTATTGATCTCAATATATTTATCCCATTTAGCTGCAAATTCGTCTAGCTTAGCTTTACCCGATTCATCTGCCAGTTTGCGCAATTCTTCCCTGCGTTCTTTCATTTTTTCCAGGGTCTTGTCAGCAAGTTGAGCGTATTCATCCATTTCTTCCTGTGATTTGGCCAGGATAATATTCTTTTCAGCTCTGCTTATAGTGAGAAGATCCTGATTGAGTTTGGCGCTGAGTTTGACTTTCTGAGCGCTTTCATCTACAATACCATTAAGTCTTTCATTCATACTGGCGAGTTTGTTAATGCCCAGGACAGACACTATTACTGCCACTGAAGCCAGCATCCCCAATACGATAAATAATTTAACCTTTAAACTTAAATTCTTCATTTTTTTCTCCTTTAATAATCACTTTTCTTAAATTACATATTTGCCAGACCTTTTAAACTTTCACAATCTAGCACCTTGTTAATGTCCAGCAATATTTTTACTTCCTCCTCCACTTTACCCATACCAAGTATGAAGTCGCTGGAAATGGAACTGCCGAATTCAGGAGTGTCTTCGATATTTTCTGAATCTATATCCAAGACTTCCTGCACCCGGTCAACGATTATACCGGTGCTCAACTGAACACCTTCATTTTCGATCTCTACAACGATGATACACGTCTGATCGGTAACGTCAGTTTCCTCAAGGCCGAATTTTGCCCTGAGATCAATTACCGGAATAACCTGTCCCCTTAAATTTATAACTCCTTTAACATGATAAGGGGTTTTGGGAACGGAGGTTATCTCCATATAACCTATAATCTCCCTCACTTTTAAAATCTCCAATCCGTACTCCTCTTTGGCCAAAGCAAAGGTGAGATATTTACCTCCTTTGCCTTCGGCCACTGAGGTACCTGCTTTTTCTTGACGGGCCATAAGCATTCTCCTTTAATAATCATTTTTCAATTTAACCTTTAAAAACCAAATATTGCGCTGCGCATTTTTAAAATTCTTTTAATAACTATCGAAAATAATCGCAATTTTAATTTTCGGATATCTTAAAAGTACAATCGTAACAAAGGTTACCCTTATAAAATTTTTTTAGAAATTTATATTTTTATAAAGAAGAATTTGAAGTAAAAGGCAAAATTAAAAGTTAGGATAATTTACTATTATTACTGGATTTAACCTGAATATTTGGGATTCAGTAATGACAGGAGATTTGGTCGTTTTTAATTTTTTTATAATTATTATTATGTCCGATATTAAAAATTATAATAGACAGAGACCGGCAAATTGCCGGTCTCTGTCCATCGAAAAGTGATTATTAAAGGTTAAACTCATCGAAATCCTGGTCATTTTCAGAGCCAGAATTTTCAGATGTGTTAAATTCTTTGCTTTTTTCATTAACATTTGCAGCAGCAACTTTTGAATTTTCACTATCTGTATTATTGAGCTGGTTGTTAGCGTTACCTGCTATTTGATGATACATTTGATCTGTCGACTTAAGTTTCTTGTCTGAATTGTTAGCAGATCTCGAACGCTTATTTCCTTCAACAAGTTCTATCAGATTATCAACGACAGAATTCATACTTTCGGCCTGTCCGTTTAATTCCTCTGAAGCACTTGCAGATTCCTCTGCATTTGCAGCATTCTGCTGGGTAACCTTATCCATTTGTGCAACTGCAGTATTAACCTGCTCAATACCTTGAGTCTGTTCCTGGCTTGCAGCTGCAATTTCTGAAATCAATTCAGATGTTTTTCCGACACCGTTTACAATATCATCAAGAACTTTACCGACCTCTTCTGCGATTTCAACGCCGTTTTTGGAATTCTTCACCGATTCCTCTATCATATTAGATGTATCTTTTGCAGCTTCTGCAGATCTCATTGCGAGGTTTCTTACTTCTTCTGCAACCACTGCAAATCCCTTTCCTGCCTCACCTGCTCTTGCTGCTTCAACGGCGGCATTAAGAGCAAGAAGATTGGTCTGGAATGCTATCTCATCAATGACTTTGATAATCTTTGCAGTTTCATCCGAAGACTTCTGGATATCCTGTATAGCGGAGTTCATTTTCTGCATAGCCTGCATTCCATTGTCTGCTGAAGATTTGGTTTCATCGGAAAGACTGTTTGCCTGCTGTGCGTTATCTGAATTCTGTTTTGTCATGCTGCTCATTTCCTCAAGGCTGGAAGAAGTTTCTTCAAGTCCTGCCGCCTGTTCGGTTGCACCTTCTGCAAGAGACTGTGACGCAGCTGAAACCTGGCTGGAAGCAGAGGCGACCTGTTCAGAACCTTCTGTGAGATCGGAAATTATATTATTAAAGGTATCTGCAGTTTTTTCCAATTCCCTTGCGCTGAATTTTTTCAGACCCTTGAACATGTTATGCAATGATTTAATAACACCGCGAGTAATAAAATATCCTGTTACCAGACCGATAGAAATTCCCGCAATACTTACTATCAACATAAGCATTCTTGCGGCAGAATAATTCTTATCGCTGGCTTCTGCATCTTTGATCATATCTTCCTGATTTTTCTTTACAATACTGGCCAGGATATTCTGACTTTCATCGCAATATTCACGTCCTTTTCCACTTGCAAGATTAAATGCCTTTGTGTTTCCGTTTTCACGGCTGGTTTTGCAAACTTTATTGTTGATATCTGTAAATTTAGCCCATTCGGTTTTGAATGCAGCGATTTTTGCTTTCCCTTCGTCACTAGCTGTCTTTTCCATTTCGCTGATTTTCGCTTGCAGTTCATCTTTTAATTTTGCAATAATAGAAGCATATTCATCCATTCCTTCCTGGGTCTTTTCAAGAAGCAATGACTTTTCGGCACGGTGAATTCCAAGCATATCCTGTGTTACCCGCGCTGCAAGCAAAGCTCTTGAGGCCGCATTGTCAACATTTTGTGCTGCTTTTTGATTTGCTTTGTCATTTATTGAGACTAATTCCTGCATTGCTTTTTCGGCTTTTTCATAGGCAAGTCGGCCTTGATTACAAGATAATTCTTTTGCTTTTTTGATGTTGTCGTCACTTGCTGCGTTGCTGTCATTTGTGCTCATGGCCAAGTTTATGACTTTATCACTGATGCTTTTAAAGTTATCATATGCATTGATAAAATTACCTAAATAAGGTTTACCTTCTTCCGTGATATTTGCCTTCATTTGAGTAATCGCTTCATCTACAGAAGAAATGGTTTGTTGACGGAAATTTTCCGCCTCCTGCATTTTGTTCTTCTCTGACTGTATTATTACATTTTTCTCAGCTCTGTGAACACGTAACATATCCTGAACTAATTGAGCTCCAACTTTAACGCGTTCTGCCGATGCATCAGCTATTTCTGCCGCTTTGGTCACTTCCTTGTCATTTAAAACAGCAATATCTTTCATAAGCTGTTCACATTTTTTGTATGCCTTTTTACCATTACCATTAGAGAGTTCTTTAGCTATATTATTGGAATTGAGCCTGGCAAATTCGCGTGTTTTATTATGAGTGTCTAAATAATCATCCCATGTTGCAGCAAATTTATCAAGATTATTCTTTCCTTGATCGTCAAGCAATTTTCGAAGTTTATTTCTCCTGGTTTCCATTTCATTGCTCTTTTTTTCAATAAAGGAAGCATATTCATCCATCTCTTCTTGTGAATCAGCTAATATGATGTTTTTTTCTGCTCTGCTTATTGCTAAAAGGTCTTGATTTACTCTTGCACCAAGTTTCACTTTTTCAACACTTTTGTTTACGATGCTGTTTAAGCGATCATTCATGCCTGCCAGTTTATTAATGCCTAAGACAGACACAATAATGGCTACTGAAGCCAATATTCCTAATACAAGGAACAATTTCACTTTCAAACTTAAATCTTTCATTTTCGATCTCCTTCTTAACCTAATTTTCTGAATATTGCCTTATTTTACTTTTCTTGTAATTTTGAAAGTTCTTCACAATTGAGGATAGTGTTTATATCCAGCAGTATCTTTACAGATTCTTCGATCTTGCCTATCCCCATGATAAAATCAGTATTTACCGTTGAATCGAATTGGGGGGCATCTTCAATATCTTCCTGTTGGATATCCAAGACTTCCTGAACTCTATCAACTACTATACCTGTGCTTAAGGTTTGTCCATCATGCTGAATTTCTACAACAATAATACAGGTCTGATCCGTTACTTCTGTGGTTTTCATCCCGAATTTCGCTCTTAGATCAATTACGGGTATTACTTTACCACGAAGATTTATCACCCCTTTTACATATTCAGGTGTCTGCGGCACCGAAGTGATCTCCATATACCCGATGATTTCCCTGACCTTGAGTATCTCCAAGCCGTATTCCTCATCTGCCAATGCAAAAGTCAAATACTTACCAGCTTTGGCTTTTACCTCCGGTTTGACTTCTTTGGTTTTCATAATATACCCCTTTGTTAACTTAACCCAATAAATTACCGATAAGGCTATTATTCTAAAATACGGGCATCTTAGGGAGACTTTACAAACACCTCCGCCCAGAGGTACATTGAAGCAACTCCCTACAGATGCCCACCTATCTTAGAAAAAAACCCTACACATAAATTTTCCTTTAAAAAGTTAGAACGTACTTAGAAATGCTTCAATGATTTGAAAAACAAAAATGGGCGTTTTTGTTTGTAAAGTTTACTTATTTTAACACTTCGGCAATTCTCTAATGTTAAATGAGGATAATTTGTAATTTTTCTTATTTTTAATAAAATTGCATTTTTTTACTGTATATAATACATTCCCATAATGCTTTGACAATTTAAAAAGTGGACTATAAAGCCCGCCTTGCCTTTTATCGGAATTTCTATTAACTAAATATTAAAATCTTCAAAACTTTTTGCATTCTTGGAAGCAGATTTTTGAGAACAGGAAAGGTTTTATCTTTTTTTCTGCCCCTTCTTCTATCTGAATAATGAATCTGGTCACTTTTAAATAACTTATTAGCCTTAGTCTTTTTGACTTTTTCTTTTAAAATTTTTATTTTGGTTCGCAGGCATCGTATGTAAATTCGGATTAATTCTAAAATTCAATATCTTCAGAAATACAAAGTGGCGGGATTCGCTTCAAGGCAAAGCGAAGGTTTGGCAAATTCGCGTACTGATGCTTTTTATAAGACGTTTTCTGGTCTTTTTTATATGTGATTATTTACGGACATGCTATTTAATCCTTTAAAAGTACTTTTTTTTCAAAAATAACGGAGGGGGCGGGATTCGAACCCGCGGTGCGGAATCAGAGGCCGCACTCCGGTTTTCGAAACCGCTAACGAAAAACCATAAACCTGTTGTCAATAAAGGACTTACAAAAAACGATCAAACTCACTTGTACATCAGCTTGGACAGAATTTGCAACAAACACCCAAAATTAAGGCAATTGGTCAGGGCTTGGTTGAGTCTTCCTGAATACATAAAAAAAGAAATATACAAACTGGTTTTTGAGAGATGATCCGCAAGAAAGGGGAACTGATCTTCATACCCCCCCCGGGGGGGTTGTGATTGGTCTTCTTATATTCTTAACCGCACCCCCCAGGGGATTTATCATCCGGGAGTTAATGTAACTTAAAAGCTAAATGTTCAAATTTTACAAATGATAGTTGGTTGCTGTTTTTTATTTGCCGAAGGTATATTAACATTTGAGTCTATTTCAAGACTTAAACTACAAGGGCTTTCTTTGGTGACATGTCTCTTTTGGTCATTGACTCGATTTTGTTGGCTGCCTTTAAGACTAATTCAATGCTTATCTCCGGTATTTCTTTCTTACAGTAACCGGAAAGGTACTCTGCCGATGGATTATCTATACCCAATCTCTCACATACCAGCCACGACACACTTTCAGCTTCAAACTCTTTATTTTCCTTTTTTAAATGCCTTTATCCTAAAATAAGATATCCTGTTAATTCCATCTTTTACTCATTATAGCTAAATTTCGTTAGATTCAGTCTTTGGTTGGCTCGGACGCAAAGTGTAAAAAAATCCAGACCGGGAGAGACTCAACGACAAATACGAAACCCGTAGTTTTTGTCTGTATTTCTTGGATAGTTATAGTACCTGTGTGAGACCCTGCAACTGCCGTCCATGTAACTGCCCCAAGCACCACCGCGGAGAACGCGATCGTCATGGCTTCCGGAATACCAGCTATCCGTCCATTCCCAAACATTGCCTGCCATATCACACATCCCATAGCCGTAAGGACCCGGACGACCGCCGGTCTCATAATAATTCACTGGGGCTGTATAAGGAAAATCGCTTAAATTCAAAGGATTGTCTTGATCATAATTTGCTCTATTATGATTTATGCCAGGCCCGCAACCATAAGTCAATTCACTATGGTGGTCTGCTACGGCTTGCCATTCCCATTCGGTAGGCAAGCGCCATCCGTAATAGTTCGCGAACGCCGTTGCTCCGTACCAGCTTACCTCAACTACGGGATGGTTGCTCATGTCGTAACCATCTCGGGTCTCGACATAAAACTCACTGCCGTTCCAGGATATTTGAGCATCACTATCATCCATATCATAGTAAATTTCACCATCGTAAGGCCCGCCGTTGCCATCGACCTCGCCGCCGCTGATAACAATATCTCCGGAATCCAAGGCTTGGTTTAGATACTGGCAATACTGAGCATTGGTTGTCTCGTACTTGCTCATATAGCCGGTAAAGCCGCCTTTATCAATTGGACTACCATTCTCATCTTTCATCCCTGAACCGTCATCATCAATATACACCCAGACCATACCTCCAGGCCCAGAGCCGTCATCGGCAGTTATCTTAATACGATAATTACTGCCGTATGCACCCGGCAGGTCAGCCTTGCTGTTCCACTCTATATGTCGTCTGCCGGGATAAACATTGTTCAAGTCTCCGGATAATGCCGAAGATGAAGGCTTAATACCCCAACTGCTGCCGTCGTCGCTGACCTGCAAGGTTATATCGCATCTGTCGTTATCGGCATCGCTGAGGGTGTATTCAATATCCACGATTCCACTGCTGTCTGTCCGCTGACTGGCAGTTACATTTTTGACTGTCGGGGGTGAATTGGCGAAACAGGCAGAACAAATAATAAAGAACAAAATTATGTGTAATATATTTTTCATTTTTGTAACCTTTATAATTTATAGAAAATTTTAAAACCTTTTTAGTAAAGTGTAATCAAATCAATCCAGCCGCAATCTGAGCCACTGCTGACTGAGCTGTCTTTTGTATATGACCACTTGAAGGTATGCTCACCAGCTGTGATTGTGTAGGTTTGCTGTGCCCAGTCCTGACTGCCAGACCATTTATCCTGCTCGGTGCAGTCTATATAGAAACGCAGATAATCATAATTATTCCACCATTCCGTGTCTGCAATACAACTTTCACAAGTGCCCTTATTATCATAAGTGTATGTACCTTCAGCCTGGATTTTGTAGATTTTTCCTGCAACAAGAGGTTCAGAAGAAATTACTTGGCCGGTACCAGGAACGATTAAGGTCTGACCAAAACAAATATCCACCAAGAACATGCTCATAATAAGTGTAATCACCTGTAATTTCATTTTACCCTCAAATAAAAAATTAATTAGATTTTTTTTCCTGCCAGTTATCTGCAATTTCAGCAAAATCTCGGAAATCAATTATTCCATCTCCACCAGATGGTGCTATATCAGCAGAGGGTTCGTTTAGCAACCAATTGTTTGTAATATAGAATAGGTCATAGAAGTCCACATATCCTGAATCATCAAAATCCATATTAACCAGTAATTTTATAGCTGTATTGTTTTCAAGTGAAACTTCCGAATTCGGATCTGTTCCTGGTGCTGCTTTAAATTCCACACGCCCATTTGTTATAGATTCAGATATGTTAATATCAATATTCGATGAATCCATCGAAGCTAAGGCAGGGATAGAATTAGCTCCGAGTGCTTGGCTATTATAAATTAGTTGAATAATATTTGGATCAGAAGGTTTTGGACCAATATTTTTAACTAAAGCTGATGAATTTGAATCCACATTAAGGCTCCATTGTTCAACTTTTAAATCAGGAAGTACAGGTATACTATTTACAGAGTTGTTATCGGTTTCGTTTGATTCTGTAAATGTATTATTGGGATCAATTTTTAATGATAATTGATAGTTACCTTCAGATAATGTTGATACATCCCACTCAAACTGAGTACTTGTTGTTTGACCTGCAAGTATCTTATCAAATTGATCCTCGTAAATAACTTCTCCATTAATATCATTAAGTTGAACTTTATAGGGAACAGAAACGGCATCTCCAGAACCTGAATTTTTAACTTCTAAGCCAATTATGACTCTTTCTGCTCCTGGAACTCTTATAAAAACAGGGGGTTTGGAGATCAGATTTAATTCGAAAGCATTTTGAGATGCAAGATTATTATCTTCATTTGATTCATCTATCATTCTGTTAGGGTCAACCTGTACAAATATATTTTCAGCAATTCTGTCAGAAGGAGATTTCCATACTATTTCTGTCGATTTCGGTTTCCCAGGAATTAAAGTGTCAATTTTATTAGAGCCGATTAAAGTACCCCCATCACAAGGATCACCCTCATAAAAATTCACATTAACGTCTTGAACTATGAAATCTCCACTTGTGTTGATATTGGCAATAATTTTGAATGTCTCACCTTGTAATGGTTTCTGCCAGTTATCAATAGAACTGGTAAGGGAAGAATAATCACTAAAATTAATAATTTCATCTTCAATGAAGTCATAATACTCATTCCACCCTTGATCATCAGAACTATACAGCCAGTAATCCGAAAAATCTGCAAAATATTCCAAAACTGCAGGTGCAAATTCAATGTTTTCTGAGGTAAGAGAAATATCTTTTTCGGGTTCATGTTGTAAAAGATAAATATCCGAAGCACCAATCACTGGTGGACTGCAAGGATCGGATGTGTCTATTCTTTTTTTGACATAGGAAGCTAGAATATTACCTCCGCTTCCGGTCATAGATATCATTGTTTCGGCGCCTTGATCAAATGTTACCTGTTGAGGTGATGTCCATTTGATATGTTGAGAATCAAACACGCTGTAATAAATATCTGAAAAATCATCAGATATTGCAGTCCAGAATAAAACCATTTTTCCAGCTTGATTTCTAAAAAAAGTAGGCTCAGAAATTCCCTTGTACTCAAACGCAAGTATTGGTGAAGACCATTGTCCTTGGTCATAAGCCGAAAACCAAACTTGGTCAACATTAATTGAATTACCGTCAGTAGTTGTTTTAGGGACCATTTGTTTTGTCCAAACAGCTATAGGCATTCCATAGGAATCAACTCCAACATCCGCTGATACGTCACTTATATTATCACTTGTGAGGTAAACTTCCTGACCCCATTGGCCCCCGAGAGGACGGGACATTGCTACAACGTCTACATCTTCACTGGTAGCAGTATCATTATCGTGATCCTTTAAATAAACCATAATTTCATTGGTATCTGTTCGGCACAATGAAGGCAGTGAAGAAGTTTCTAAACCTGATGCGATAATATACGGCGTCCCAAACGCATTTCCGTTCCAATCTGCTCCCATAACATCTATTTGAGGGTTTATATGTTCATCGTTCCAAACAGGTATAGCATTTGATGAGCTTGACATCCAAATAGTCCTCAAACTTCCGTCTAAAGCTTTTTCAAAAACTGGTAATGCATCAACATAATTGTTATCTGTTAGTTGAGATGGATTCTGCCACTCTCCGGCTACGGCATCATATTTTGAATAGAGTATGTCAAAACCACCGATAATATCTCTGGGTCCTGTTTCGGAACCGTTAGGTTCAGGAGCTTGCATCCAGACAGCAATTTCATTTCCTGAAGAATCTATAGCTGCTGCAGGATTTGTATCAGGATTTAAATTATCAGTTAGGGTGTCATGTTCGGACCATTGAGAACCATCCCATCTTGCAAAATATATTTCTTGGTGTTTACCAGTGGGTTTATTTGCATCGTATACAAAAAGCAGCAAGCCACTATCATTCTCGGCTGCTATCGAAGGATGCGGAAGAGGTCCTACATTTAAAATGGGTTCAGGCAAACCGGTTGCTGTACTTGAAGTCGAAGGGTATTGGTCAAACGACTCCGATTGAACTTGTAAGTTAGAATCAATTCCACCAGCAAATACAGTATATCCTTCTTCTGAATCAAGATAATCTCTACTGATGATTTCAGGAGTAGCATGGTCAGCTGTTGATTCAACTGACATTAAAGATAAAGTACCTGTCTCAGGACATCTGTAAATATCAAATGTTGTATTCCAGTTAGATTCCCACCATCCTATTTTTGCAGAAGCTTCCATTATTATTACGAAAGAAACTTCTTTAATATATTCACTGCCACAGTATGAATCCGGGTTTTTAGGAAACTGCAAAGTAATACTAGGTTTGCCACCGATACCTCCTTCAAGGGAATACAATTTATCTGCTTTAGAACCGACAACACCCTTTACCAAAATAGATAGATCGAGTTCTACATCCTTGAATTTCATTCCTGCAACCAGTTCAGGCTGTCCTTGTTCTAATAAAACGGTTCCTGCCAACTCGGGCTTAAGGCTCAATTGACCGTAGGGACAAGGATCGGTGCAGCAACCTGTCCAGGCACACAAAAGATATACTTGCGGCAGGTCAAATTCGAAATTCCCAGCTAATTCAGCACCAACTTCTGTTAATTTAAAATCTGGATAAAATTCACCTTTCCCACCTAAACTGGCACTAATTCCTCCTTCTCTATTTTTTCCACATTTAGCTACAGCACCCCATTCTCCTGATAAAGCAAATAACCCAGAAAGATTTTCTCCATTTGATTGAGCTGCCAATTCCCAGTTAAAACAAAGAGGATTAATGGTTACTCCGTAATCTCCTCCAATTCCAGGAATGTCGTCTGGTATGGAAACATTTCCACCTGTTCTATTTTTTAATAGTTTAACATCCCCGAAAAATTTAATCTTTCCTGTTTGATCTGTTTCAAAATTAATTGGCCCGTCTTTTGTTTCTAAAGAAACCGCCCATTCGGGCAATTCAAGTCCCCATAAATTGTATATTAAACTATCAGATCTGCTCTCATCAGAAGAAATTGCCCAGACTTTCAACTCATTTTTTGTACCGCTTGTACTGTATGCAAGGTCAGTACCCATGTTAAATGTTACGTTAGCTGTGTCATTAGAAGTAGTAACTGTTTTCTTAAGGCCGTTTAGTTCAAATATAACTTTGCTTGGTGTTTTGTCAGTCCAGTCGATTCGTGCTTCGAATTCATTGATTACACCAACATTTTTTGCAAACACCCCTGAATATTCTGGTGCTATAGAAGAGACTCTAAAACCTGTACCGGTTCTGTTATCGATCGTAAAAATATTCGATATCCCGTAACCTGTCGCACCAAGTGCATTCCCGCAAATTCCTGTAATAATTACAAAACAAATAATTGTCTTTTTAACACCATTCATCGCATAATCTCCTGATTTATTAGTTAATCTTTTTCATATTTACTAAGCGGCTAATCCGCATTTGGCTTTGCACGGCCGGATGGAATCTTCGAAATTTAACCTACCAACTACATCCAGCCTCGTAGAAATTCGGCCACAGAGCTTCAGCTCTATCAGCTCGGGACAACACCGAGGATTTTCCAATCCACGCTGGTAATATCCGTAAACATTACCATTCCGGGAGATTCGGGAAAATGCAGTCGAAAAACAACTCATCGACACACACGAAACCCGAAGAAGTTGTGCGTGTCGTACGGGTAGTAGCCGTCCCGGGAGGAAACCGAGCAGTCGCCGCCGCTGCTCCAGCAGCCGCCGCGGACAACGCGGGAAACGTGCCAATGCGAAGACCAGCTATCCGTCCACTCCCACACATTACCTGCCAGATCACATAACCCGTAGCCATAAGAAGGATAATAGCCCACCGGAGACGTATAGGGATAATCGGACAGATTAAGCGGATTCTCATAGTCATAATTAGCCTTGCTGTGATCTATCGTTTCACCACAGCCATAAGTAAAGCTTCCGTAATAGTCAGCTACTGCCTGCCATTCCCATTCAGTAGGCAGGCGCCAGCCATAATAATCTGCAAACGCCATCGCTCCGTACCAGCTTACCTCGACAACAGGGTGATTACTCATATCGTAACCGTCACGGTTCTCTACATAAAACTCACTGCCGTTCCAGGATATCTGGGCATGTCCGTCATCCATATCGTAGTAAATCTCGCCATCATAAGGACCGCCGCTGCCGTCAACATCACCGCCGCTTATAACAATATCACCGGAAGCAAGGGCTTCGTTTAAAAACTGGCAGTACTGGGCATTGGTGGTCTCGTACTTTCTCATATATCCGGTAAAGCCCTCGTGGCCGTCAACTCCCGGATCATCTATGTAAACCCAGACCATACCACCCGGACCGGCTCCATCATCGGCGATTATCTTCACACGATAATTACTGCCGTATGCACCCGGCAGGTCAACCTTGCTGTTCCACTCTATATGTCGTCTGCCGGGATAGACATTGCTTAAATCCCCGGAAAGTGCCGAAGAAGACGGCGTAATACCCCACGTATTGCCGCCGTCATCACTGACATGCACTCTGATATCGCACCGGTCGTTGTCGGCATCGCTGAGGGTGTATTCAATATCCACGATTCCACTGCCGTCTGTCCGCTGATATGCAGCAACATTGCTGACCTGTGGAGCTGAATTAGCGAAAACAAAGCAATTAATGGCATTAACTAATATTACAGAAAACATTATTAATCTTTTCATTTAACAGACCTCCTAAAGAAATTGGCGAATTGGTGGAATTGAGCAAGAATATCACAAGAATTTCTGGGTTCTATTTTGAAAAGACAGAAAAATGGGATGTAAATTCTTTCGTAATACCAGAAACTTTGATTTGAAAGAAAAATGATAAACTCCTCCTCTGTTTTCCACCAACTATTGACTTTAAATATCATGCTAAAACTATCCATAAATATATAAAATTAATTGTAATTATTCAAGTTAAAAATTTAAAAAATCCTAAATTCGGCGTTTGCCTTTGAATAATATGGATTAAGCCTTATTTCCAGTAATAATATTTGAAATAAAATAATAAGTATATAATACTGAAATTTCCAATTTACATGGTCAAAAAGTAAAATTAATCACTTAAAACATCTACGATTTTACCAAATGTCACAGGATCCGTTTCCATATTTTATTATCCCTCTATACTTTAAACAAAATTTCCTCTATCGTTCTTGTGGTTCGTAGGCCTCGCATTGGAATTGGGGTTGATATTTCTGGTCAAGTCGTGTAAGTTCACAGAGTATCTTTTCTTCGCCGGTTAGATCATCTTTCTTGCAGTTTACACATAAATCCGGCTTTGGTGTTAAGGTCGGATAGATATGATTGCCGTTATCATCAAAATATCCTTCTTCTTGTTTGTCCATTTTATTTTATCTTCTGCAATTACTATTTATTGCTATCAAATAGGCTTTTCTGGCTTGATTGGATGTTGAAGCCGTTTTTCTGCAAGATTTCCCGATACTGGAGTTTTGAGAGTTTTTCAAAGCTGTCTAGATTAGCCTGGACATCATTATTCCAGTATTCATCATAATCGAGATTTTCGGGGTCGAGGTCTTTTGTAAGCAACGGGCCGCAGGTAGATAAGATGGTGCCGTCTTTGTCGGTTTCTATGGCGAATATGTCTCCGCTCTTTTTATACTTGTATAAGGCTTTCATTCTAATCCCTCTATATTCTGTATTTGTTGCTTTTTTTATTTATTAACTTTTAAAAACCGGATAATATATTATAAACTATAAATATCCTTTATTGTGCTTATTATTTCTTCTGCTGAGGAGGTTTTTATCCCGAAACTTTTAATGTCTGGTGGATTTTCAATCATTAACTCTAAAAATTCACGTAAATCATTCGCAATAGATTCTGGTAATTGCATTGAGCTTTCAGGTGACAAAATTTGGAATAGCCGAAACACATCATTTTTGTGTTTTTTTATATCTTTGCTATCAATGCTTACACCATTTTCTTTAATTTCAGTAAGATCTAAATAAGCCTTTGTTTTTAAGGGTATTAGATGTTCTGCATTAATATATGGCAAACCTTCACTTAATTTTACATCAGAAGTTATGAATTTATAATAATTGTCATCTAACAAAATCGCGGATAAACTGGAACATTCGTCGCTTATAGGAATTGGCGTCAAGTGACAATTATCGGGTATTTCCAATACATCTGGTTCTCTAGAGAACAGCTCCAACATAAAGGGATAATTTTCGTTTTGGGGCTTAGCGAAACGATAGAATTTCTTTTTTCCCTTACTATTTTGTGAAATTTTATAATTTCCATTCCTGATAAAGTCGCAAAAACAATCAGAGAATTCTTCGTCCAATGCTTCTATAATTAAAACAATATCTAAATCCTTAGTTGCTCTGAAATCAATTCCCATTTCTGACATGGCAATGTCGCAAGCTGTACCACCAATAAGGATAAATTTATCAGTATGATCTTTAAAGTGTTTCCGAAATATTTCAACTCCTGTTACCATTTAATTGACTCCATCATTTCTTTAAGAGCGATCTGAATACGCTCATCATCATTATCTTTCAAACTCAGGTAAAGCGAAAATTTATCTACTGTATCACCATTGGCAAATAATTCAGGAGGATATTTCCAAATTTGAAGTTCAGATTTTGCTTCTTCTTCAAACTTTACGACCTTGATATTATTATTGCTATAACAGTTTTCCCAATCTTTTTTTGTTGTAGCGAAAGTAGTATATTTAGTAGGATTTATCATTGAATAGCGGCTCAGTGCTGTTAAACCAGCTTTGAATTTTTTAAGTTCTTCTGGAACTGATCGAACCCATAATTTTTTCTTTACAGGTGTTTTCAAATAATTTAATGCGGTTTCCCAAAATTGCAGTCTATTGTTTTGAACTAATAACCAGCGCTCTCGCCCCTCGAAATTTATCTGCCCCAAATTAGCACTCTCAAGTTCATCAAAAGAGCGAGTCATTGTCATATTGGAGTAGTCCAGTTTTTTTGCCAAATCAGTTGGGGTGAAAGGATGCTCTCGAAAATGATGTAAAATATAAAGAAATACAGCCTGAGTTGAAGGGCTGAAATAATCTTTTTTGGATCGAGTAGACAAAAAATGCTCTCGTAAATCTATCATTAAATCTGGCAGATACATCTGATTATTTGGTACTATAAATGGCAATTTATTTTCAATAAGACGTTTGCGATTGTAAGAGGTAATGAATGAACAAACAAACACAGCATCTTGCTTAAGTTTCTGTTGGACAATTTTTATATGTCTTTTAATTGTTAACGGGGGTATTTCTCCCCCTGACTTAGGCACTAAAAGAATCATATCTTTATTATGTATTCTGGCTTTATAAAAATTGTACTCATTAAGAATAAAATATGGAAGCGATGATGGTTTCTTTGATTTACAATTAATTTGAATACCTGTGCAATCATAAATATACTTCTGTAGGGATTTTATTATGTTTAACATGATATCTCCTGATATTAACATATTATTTGCACATTAACATATAGGCTGTTAGCGTGCAATAATTATGTTAAAAAAGCTTATTCCCGTTATTTTCCTACTTTAAAAGCGTCGGGCCAGCCGCCGTGGGCGTTTATTATCTCGTCGATCTGGGTCATCAGTTTTATGGTTTCATTCAAGGCTACGACGATCTTGTGGTAATGCTGGATGTCTTCATCGGACAGCTTTCTTTTTGCTCTCTTGCGGTCGTATAGCCATTTGTAGCATACCTGGTAGCCGCCTATTTGGAAGTTCCAGACTTCGACAGGTAAATTATCAAAATATTGTGTTTCATTAATATACAGCTTGCCTTTGCCGTCCTGAACATCTTTTAACTGTTTTTTACGTTCGCCGACTTTCGTAACATCATTACTTCCCTCTACAGGAAAGCTTGTGATATGACTATTGAGCTTATCAGATTCCATCAGGTGCAGCGAAGATAACTTATTTCCCAGATCGCACAGTTCTTTGAACATATTCTTATCTGAAGTGGTGGGTATTCGGGGAAAATCAATCTTTAAAAATTCTGAATACCTTTCCCTGTATTCAGGGCTGTGAAGAACAGCATAGATGTAGTAAAATAAATCCTCTGGTCCAAATGTTTTATCAAGATCGCCTTTACCATCTGAGATAAAATCCAGATCAAGCAGTTCAGCAAAACCTATTACCCATTTTTTATCCAGATTAGGTGTCCTGCCGTCTTTTCCCTGTGGCCATTGGCTGGAGTTGAAATCAAGCATTCCTTCTTCTGGATAAATATAGAGAGGAGAAAAAGTACAAGAACCATATCTTCCTGCTGTACCAGTTAAATTAAAACACACGATTGTATTTGAAACAAATACATACCTCCAATCAGTGGAGCATTGCCTACTATATGCAAGTCCCAAATTTTCACCAGCCAGCATGTGTCGCATAATTTCTTCACGCATTCTTGTGACTAGCTTAGAGTTATAAATTATGTATTTTTTATCAAATGGTCTATATAAAATAGACTTAACTTTTTCTTCTTTAACCCTGAATTTCTTTAAATGTAACTTCGCCTGTTTTAGATCATCCACTATCGCATTATTATCTTGCCCTGTTACAATTCCGACCGAATTTTCCTTTAGAATATTTTGTATTTTAATGAATTCATTGTATTCTTTTTTAAGCGTACAATCCTGCGGAGTGAAGAGGTACATTTCAGAAGAAGGTTTTAGATCAACATCCGCTAAACTAAAGCTATTTTCTGATTGACAGATATTGTATTTGTGTTCTTTTTGACCCCACAAATCAGAATGAGAAACTTGAACTTTATCACATGTTTTCTCAGAAATAATAACCCCTACACCTTGCTGTATTTGAAAAACATTTTCATCTTTTGATCCATCGGGACATTTTTCTTTTTTCTTAGCATTTCCATGTAAATCCAATACTTTTATTCTTTTAAAACTATTTAAAATTGATTCTCGCATCCCTCTGAAGGTGGGATTATCGAAATATGCATGATTGGTTATAAACCCTAAAGTTCCTGTTCCTGCATTATCTAATCTGTATTGTGCATATCTGATAAACTTAACATAATCATCATTGAGCCATTTGGGATTTCGTTCTCCGAGCGGTTCTCCATCAACAAAGAAATAAGGTTGTATTAGATCACCTACCCACGTTACTTTTTCTTCGGTAGCTCCTCTTGGGCCAGCTGTTTTAGTTATATATCTGTTTTTCTTTTTGGAAAATGTCTTATAAGTTTGACCAGGCTCAATGTGTCTTCTGATTTTGCTGGCATTGAAAGAGTGTCCAGAGTACGGCGGATTTCCAATTACAACAGTAACGGAATTTTTCTTTTTAATCTCGTTTGCTTCTCTGGTTTCTTCTGCCATTGCAGGATCGAGATTGTCGAGGTACTCTGATACATCAATCGGTCCTTCGAGGGTATTGGTCAGATATACCTGAACTCTTTTTTTGTCTTCTGCAAAGCCTCTGTATCCTGTCTCAAAGAGCTTTATTCCTATTTTCATATGAGAGATCGCATATGGTGCCATCATGAGTTCAAATCCGTAAAGACGGGGCAGGAGTTCTTCTGGAACATATTTACGCCACAATCCTTCGATATGGCTATCTGTGTGTCCCTGGTTTTTCCAGTATTCGGTCATGGTTTTGTGGATTACATCTATGGTCTCTACGAGAAAGGTTCCTGTGCCAATAGCAGGATCAAGGATCTGAACAAAGAACTCATCTTCAGATACTCCTTCGGGGAGTTTAATATCAGGATTTTTTTTGATCATTTCGCCCCAGGTTGTGGTATCTGCAAGGCCGAGGGGAAGGTCAAAGTCATTTTTCAGTGCCTCGTGTACACTTCGAACGATGAAGTTCACCACAGGCTGAGGAGTATAATAAACACCTCTGGATTTTCGAATTATCGAATCATATTCTTTAAGAAAGAGTTCGTAAAAGTGAATTACGGGGTCTTCATTTATGTTCTTGTTGCCGAAGTCCCTTAATATGGCGTCAAAGTCGGTATTTTTATTTTTTAAAGTATCAATAATCTCATTGATGCCAAGTTCATCGAAGTCTATGCCGACGAGTTTTTCTTTTTCGGGCTGCCATTTCCTCGAACCGATCTCGAAGAAGTTTAAATCCAACCTTACTGATTTTACGCCGTCAGACTCTGAGGAAATTATTGATCTTGCCGAAGCTGTAAAGAGGTTCGATGCCTCGAGAAATACATTTAAACGTGATATTAAAAATGGCAAGCTTAACGACTATAGAAAAAAACCAAAAGGCAAACATTGGATAAAAGTATCCGAGGCTGATCAGTTATATCAAAGAAGGCAGTCTTACAAAAAATAGTCCGGCAAATCGACCCAAATCGAACAATATCGACCAATTTTTTGACTTCGCGTCCCTTTATTTTATTTTTGCACGCATAGTTATTTTTACTTAAGAGGAAAATATGCCAAAACACAACGAAATCACCCTTGAGCCGTTACTGGTTCGAGCGAAGCAAGCTGCGGAAATCTGCTCTATCAGTCCTCGCAAATGGGCTGATCTGCAAGCACAGGGAAAACTTCCGCCCTGCCATAAATTAGGACGTTGCAAAGTGTGGAGACTTAACGATTTGAAACTGTGGGTTGACTATAACTTTCCAAATAGGGAACAGTTTCAAAATTTAAAAAATAAAAACTTATAAATTAACATTTTTATGCGAGTTTCTAAAAAACAACTGGAAAAGGTTATCTTAAATACAAGACGAACCATTCAAAGAAAAAAGGTCCTCATCGGAAATGAAATTGCGTTCAAACTGGCTGTTGAATTGAAAAAAGTATTTCCAGAAAATATGAATCCAATGAAATTCGAAAAAAATGTTATCCAACCTTTTTATTTTAAAGAGCAGGCAAATCTTATTGATGAAACCAAAAGTCCTTTATCATTTGAGGATTTTTTAGACCAATTCGTAGAATCATGGGGCAAGGTTAAATACCCAAATCCCTTAAAAACAGCTAAAACACTAGCTGAAAAAAGTATGAATAATATACAAGCATTAAAACATTTTGGAAAGGAAAGACGATATATAGCTGCCGTATGCATAGAACTACAAAAGATAAAAGGCTCAGGTCAACCTTTCTATCTGTCTAGTTATGCATTCGAAGATGATACTTTTATTAAGATTCCACAAAAAACGGTTTACCGTTTTCTATACAGACTTTGTTTCGAAGGTGTTTTAAACCATACTAAAACAGGCAATCTAAACGAAGCCAATTATTACCATTTTGTGGAATTCCACAAATATTTAGAACCATGACTTATAGAGTTATAGACCTTATAGATTCATAGAATTAAAGAATCACATGATTTTACAAAATCATAGAAATTAAAAGAAAATATAAGAGCAAAATCAAAAAAATTTACACTTTACAACAATGCCTTGCCTTTGCCTTTTAAGGTAGGCAGGCTTCGGCATTGATTGTTGGGATATAAAAAAGTAAATAAGGCCTTGCAATAAGATATACAGGAGGTATAATGTTTTATAGGGTAGACATAGTCGTTTCACTTAAGTGTAGAAAGGTAAGGTGAAATATGAGGTTGTTCAAAGCTACTTACAAGGACAAAAAAGGTAATACTCGAAAGACCAAAAAATGGTATCTTGACTTTCCCGACCATCTCGACCGTCGCCACAAAATGGCTCTGTTCACCCATAAGAGAGCTTCCAAAGAATTCAAGGAGAGACTTAGTAAACTGATAACTATAAGGATGTCAGGTGATCAGGTGCTATCTGTTGATCTTCAGAGGTGGATAGAGGGTTTGCCGGAGAGGTTTACCAAGAAGTTAGTAAAATGGGGGCTACTTGATTCTCACAGGGCAACAGCGGGGAAACCCCTTTCAGAACACCTTGAAGATTTTAAGCAAAGCCTGATCGCCAAGGGCAATACTGAAAAACACGCTAATCTCATGTACTACAGGGCTAATAAGACTTTGGAAGAGTGTAACTTCATATACTTTAAGGATATATCACTGAGTCGGGTTGAGAATTACCTTTCTGATTTAAGAAAAGGCAAGAAAAAGAAAAAGGGAATCTCGGCGCAGACCTTTAATTTTTATGTTCAGGCTGTTAAGCAATTCTGTAACTTTATGGTAAAAGACAGAAGGGTAACTGAAAATCCGCTGAAGTACCTTCAAAAGGTAAACGTAAAACCGCACTTGAGATACAAACGCAGAGCTTTAGAGCCGGATGAGATAAGAGAACTTTTAGAGGCCACAGAGTCGGCAGAGGAGATTTATGGAGTATCAGGGCATGACCGGGCGGTTCTTTACCGTCTGGCTGTAGAGACAGGGCTGAGAGCCTCTGAGCTCGATAGTTTGACAGTGGACAGTTTTGATTTTAAAAACAACACCGTTACCGTTGAAGCAGGTTATTCCAAGAATAGAAAAGAGGCAACGCTACCCTTGAGAAAACGGACTGCCGCTATACTTCAATATTATCTATCGAACAAACTGCCGAAAGCAAAGGCTATTAAAATGCCGCGAGTTAAAAACCTGGCTAAGATGCTAAGAAAAGACCTTAAAAGAGTTGACATTAATCGCAAGGATAAAGACGGCAAAATAATAGACTTCCACAGCTTACGACACTCTTTTGCGACCATGCTGGCAAACAGCGGGGTAAACCCAAAAACGGCACAAGAATTAATGCGTCACTCAGATATCAACTTGACAATGTCACGTTATACTCACACCTTAAGAGGGCAAACAGCGAAAGCTGTAAGTGAACTACCGGATTTAGATCAGCCAAGCAAAAAGAATAAACAAAAAGCTACAGGGACATGTGATAAGAAGGAAAATTGTCAAAGTTTCAACTTGGACGTCAGCTTGGACAAAATTTACACAATTCAATGCAATTCATTTCGAAATAATGCAAACTTACAAAATGAAATTTCAAAAGCAGGCAAAATCAAAAACGCACCCAAAGACAGCTTAGACCGTCGAGAATGGCATTCTAAGATATATAACGGAGGGGGCGGGATTCGAACCCGCGGTGCGGAATCAGAGGCCGCACTCCGGTTTTCGAAACCGGCTCCATAAGCCACTCGGACACCCCTCCGGGCGAAACATTTCAATTTATTATAATTTCGGCAGTTAATCAAACATGCATCTTGAAAATTTCAGTCCTCCTCGTATTCGATAGGTGTTACCCTGCCCTGTTTTGCATGCACCCTGATAAGGTGGATGTTTCTTATGTATATGATCGAGCTTAGGGTGTAGCCGATGATGAGAATGGGGTTTTTTACATGCAGGAAATACAGGAGGCTGATGCCACTGCCGCAGAGTGAAAGGTACCAGAAGATGTCGGGGACGTGGGAACGTTTTTTGTATTCGCTTGCGATCCACTGGATTAGAAATCGCGACGCAAATATAGACTGTCCGATTAAAAGTACGATCATCCATACGGGTTCTTCGCTGAAAGGTATAACGAAGTATTCGTAAATGAAAGTTCTGAAATATTCAGTCATTTTTTAAAGCCTCCCTGTAAATTAACCTTTAAATATGATAACAAATCCTTGTAGTTAATAAAGTAAAAGTCGATAATAGTTACCTTTGTATTTTTAGTATGTTCAGAGGTTGGATTTGGAAAAGTATATCCGGCATAAAATAGTGTTTTTTCTTCTGCTGTTGTACTGGCCTTTTCTGTTTTTCGGGATGCATGCATCGCCGGAGAAGATCAGCCGGTTTGTAAGGCATGTGGTGTATTTGGATAAGGTTCTGCATTTTTCGGCTTATTTTGTGCTGGCATTTCTTTTCTGGTTTTCGCTGAAGCCGAAGGGCAGGGTTTCATGGAAAAGTCCGAGGCCCTGGTTCGTTCTTTTTATAATCCTGGTTTATGCGATGATCGATGAAGCCCTGCAGGGTTTTTTCGGCAGGAGTCCTGAGTTTTTAGACCTTTTAAGTGATCTCGGCGGTGCATTGATCTGTCTTTTGATGCTGACGCTTTTTGAATTCCTGACGGGGGCGATGATAGTCCTTTCGGGACTGATATTTCTTTTTTTCTGGCTTTGTGCCAAAGATGCGATAATCGTAAATCCGCTGTTCATGGATGCTATCGTGGGCTGCGGATTTTTTGCCCTGAGTCTTATCTGGAGGCTCTACCTTTTAAATCATAAAGAGGTGAAAAAAACTATTACACTGAGAAGTTTTATCCTGCCTGTGATCATACTGGCATGCGGCGAAGTGATCAGTATTGCGGTCGGCGGAGGGTTTGAGATAAGTACTGTCGCAGGGGCCTTAGCGGGGATAATTATTTTCAATCTGCTGGTTTTCGGACGGGATAAAGTAATGGCTTGCCAGAATGGATAGTTTAGAGTAAATTATCGTAAATTAGGGCCCCGGAAAGCGAAATAAGGATGCAAAATAATAATATCCATATAAGTGATATCAAACTCGGCGTTGTCTGTCCGATGGCAAACGAAGAGAAGTCCGCGGTGAACCTGGTGCGGGAAGTCTTGGATAAATGCGAAGGATTCAAGGAAGTCAAGTTCTTTGCGATACTGGATAACGTTTCAAGGGACGGCACGAGAGGATTGCTGGATGAGCACGTCAAAGAAGATGATCGGCTGGAGGTGGTTTTTGCACCGGAAAACAGGTGTGTGGTCGATGCCTATGTCAGGGGATACAAAACAGCGATAGCAGAGGACTGCGACTGGATACTGGAAATGGATGCGGGCTTCAGTCACAAGCCGGAGGAAATACCGAAATTCATTGAAAAGATGAGCCAGGGTTATGACTGTGTTTTCGGCAGCAGATTCTGTGAGGGCGGCAAGTTCACCAATGCCCCGCTTTCAAGGAAATTCATCAGCAAAGGCGGGACATTTCTTGCCAATTTGCTTTTAGGGACGAAATTAAAGGACATGACCAGCGGCTTTGAGCTGTTTAAAAAGGAAGTGCTTCAGGAGGTTCTGGAAAAAGGGATCAGGTCGAAGGGACATTTCTTTCAGACCGAGATCAAGGCATACTGCAGGAAGTACAAGATCGCGGAAGTGCCGATCCATTACAGCGAACCCAGCGAGAATGTCAGCAGTTCTGTGATAATGGATTCTTTTAAAAACCTGTTCTATCTTTTTGTAAAGAGATTAAAGGGGCAACTGTAATCGTTATGGAAAATAAAACCGCATTAATAGTCACTTCGATAGCAAAACCCAACGAGGTAATGAGACAGCTGGCGGAAGGATGCCGGAAAAAGGGCTGGGATTTTATCGTGATCGGCGATGAGAAAAGTCCTTCGGATTTTTATATAGAAGGATGTGACTTTTACAGCCTTGAAAGGCAGAGGGAGCTGGAATTCGAATTTGCCCGCAAATGTCCCGTGCGTCACTACGCAAGAAAGAACATCGGGTATCTTACTGCCTTAAGGCGGAAAGCAAATGTCATCGTGGAAACCGACGACGATAATTTCCCGAACAAGGAGTTCTGGTCTGAAAGAAGCAGAAAAAAAGAGGCAAGTGTCATCGAAGATTCCGGATGGGTGAATGCCTATAAATATTTCACTTATGAGAATATCTGGCCGAGGGGTTTTGCGTTGGAGGAACTGAAAAAAGAACTGCCGGAGTTAAAAAAACTGTCACGAATACAGTTGGAAAGTCCAATCCAGCAGGGCCTTGCCGATGAAAATCCCGATGTGGATGCGGTTTACAGGCTCGTTCTGCCGCTGCCTGTTATGTTCGATAAGGAACCGGTGCTTGGGCTTTCAAAGGGAAGTGTTTGTCCTTTTAACAGCCAGAACACGACCTGGTTTTCAGAGTGCTTTGAGCTGATGTACCTGCCTTTTTACTGTTCATTTCGGATGACGGATATCTGGCGGAGTTTCGTTGCTCAGCGTATTGCTCAAGAAAACGGCTGGCCTGTTATTTTTCACGGCCCTACCGTTTACCAGAAGCGAAACGTGCACGATCTTATGAAGGATTTCGAGGATGAAGTGCCGGGATATTTGAACAATGCCAGGATCTGGGAAATTCTTTCGGAGTTGAATTTAAAAAAGGGCAGGGAATATAACGGTGACAATCTAAGGATCTGTTATGATGCTCTGATCTCTGCGGGTCACGTGGGCAAGGAGGAAATGGGGCTTCTTGAAAGCTGGCTAAGTGATATTAACAATATCCGTTAGTCTTTAAACGGCCGATAGAGAGGGTCGCCGATGAGCATCATTCTCCATGAATTGAAGGGTTTTGTGCGGTAGTAGCTTTCTGCCAGGGTCTTACCTTCGATCAGTTCTTGGAAAAAAGCTTCCGGCTTTGGAAATGCGATCAGGTACGGTTCTGCCACTGCGCCGATGGTTGCAGTGACGCCGTCTTTGAGCATTGCAGGGCACCACTCGGTACTGTCGGGATTTCTTAAATCCGTTGCTTCCAGGCTTGCTATATGATATCCCACCGAGCCGGGGACAAAATCGAAAGCATCCACGTATTTCTGCAGCTTGTACCAGCCGGTGTAAAAGAGGGTGTCAGGACAGTTTCCGGGCTGGAAAAGCTGCTGGGTGGTTTCGGTTTTGACCTCGAATCCTTTTTCTTTGAACATTTCCGCGGCGGCCTTTAAGTGTTCATCGAAATCATCATAGGCCTTGCTCTTTGAGATGGTTTTGTCGAAGCCTATGTCGATATATACATTTCCCTCAGGGCCTTTATTTTCTGCCTTGACCGAATCGTCTATTATTCGCCTGCAAATATCGATATCGGGGCCGTCTATCCTGGATGTCATCATGGTCTTGAAATCGTAGTAAAGTGCCAGGTTTGCCAGCTTGTTTTTCCGCCACCTGTATAGCGGATAGTCATCGTAAAGTACAAGTGACAGTTCGCTGTCTAAAGCGGCATCGGTTTCCTTGCCTTTTAATTTATCAACCCGCATTTCAAGGAGCTTAAGTTCGTTCTGATGTTTTTTCAGCTGGATTTCTGCAGAGGTGGATTTATTCTGTTTTAGAAGTCCTACGAGTTTTATTTTGTCACGCAGTTTTGCTGAAACTTCATTTAAAAGGGGCTTGTCTTTTTCTCGCACTCCCCGTCCGCTTACTTTTACGGGCACTCCGTACAGGGTCACAATGCATTTTATCCTGTCTGAGCCGGGGTGGTCATAGATCCTTTTTCTGACCGGTTTTGCAATTTTTTCATTATAATCTTTTCGGGAAATGGCATAGGTGAGTTCTTTTTTCAGGGGAAGTTTGAGGATGTTTGATTCGGGGACATTTCTTTTGGAACAGTAGTACTCTGCAAGTTCTACGGATTCAGGGATGTCACCGTTTGCTATAATAAGAACCTGGCCGGGCTCTAAAGATAAAACCCGGCCGGTGAAAATCAATATTATAATGGCCTTTAAAATAACCGACCTGATCATCAGTCGGGGTATTCGCCTTTTTCCAATGTAAAATCTTCGCATGGCAGTTCGGACATTTCTTCTATAAGTTCATCGTAATCATCCAGCCAGCAGGCATCCGGTTTGTTCCTGAAACACAGAAATTCGCCGCTGGAAGGGTCATCTGCAGTTCGGTGATATTTAAAGAATATGAATTCTTTTGTCTTTCCGATTATCTCGATCTTTCCCGTTGAATGTGACATAACGTACCGGACTCTTTTTGCAAGGCCGGAAACCAGTGACTTTGCCTGCTCGATTATCTCGTAAGCCTCGCTGATCGGCACGGTGTAAATCCTGTTTCCCGAGGCAGGCCTGCACTGGAAAATGTAATATGGCGTTACGCCCATGAAGGAACATTCATCTAACAGTTGGGCGAGTACGTGCGGATCGTCATTTACCCCCCTGATCAACGGTGTCTGGTTGGCAAACACAGCTCCGGCATCCTGCATAATCTCAACTGCCTTTACGGCAGACATGGTTATCTCGTTTGGATGGGAAAAATGCGTCATGATGTAAATTCTTTTGTCAGGTTTGCTGTATTTTCTGATCATTTCCGGGATCGCAGCGTCGTTTATTACCCTGTACGGATTAAAAGACAGCATCCTGGTTCCGATTCTGATGATCTGAACGTGATCTATCTTTCTGAGTTCGGATATAATATATTCCAGTTTTTTTGTGGGCAGCATCAGCGGGTCGCCGCCGGTTAAAAGAATATTGGTTATCTCGGGATGGTCTCTGACGTAATCGACGGCTGCGGGTATGTCGCGATCCTTTAATATTTCTTCGTTTGTTTGCCTGAATACCCTTTTCCTGAAGCAGTATCTGCAGATACCGCCGCAATTATTACTTACAAGAAATAGAGCGGTAGAATTATATTTATGTTCAACGCCGGGCATTACGGTGTATTTATGCTCGTCGCTGGGGTCCATTCTCCCCCAGTTGTCGATCTCTTCTTCGTGGGGTATGATAATTCTTCTGATCGGATCATCGGGGTCGTTCCAGTCGATCAGAGACAGGTAATACTCATTTACCTTGAAACTGAACCTTTCGGCTACATCCTTTATATTCTCGTCGTCCTTTATCTGCGGAATATGCTTTATATCCGTATAAAATCTGGGATTTTTCACTGTTAATCTCCTTACAAAACAACATTACGAGGCATTCTCGCCGTTTTCGCTTCTTGTGTACTGATCCTCGGAATACCTTTGTTCGTATATGCCTTTACGGCTGAAAATCTGCAAAAAGGTGCGAAATAGGATCTTGACGTCCTGTCGGAAACCGGCTGACATAACATATTTAACGTCAAGATCGAGTTTTTGTTCGCGAGTAAGACCCCCTCTTCCGGAAATCTGGGCCAGGCCCGTGAGTCCGGGTTTAACGAGGAGGCGTTTTTTTTGTGTCTCGTTCCATTCTGAAACCTGCGAAACATATAAAGGTCTTGGTCCGACCATGCTCATATCGCCTTTTAATATATTAAACAATTGGGGCAGTTCGTCAAGTGAAGTTTCCCGCAGAAGCCTGCCGATGGGGGTTATGCGGGGGTCTTTGCCGTGTTTGGGACTGTGGCCGAAAGGATCGACATCGGCCTTCATAGTGCGGAATTTGTACAGTATGAAGGGTTTTCCGTGTTTTCCTGCCCTTTGCTGCCTGAAGATCGCCGGGCCTCTGTCGGTTAATTTGATGATTAAAAAAATTATCAGAAATATCGGCAAAAGTACGATAATCGCAGGAATTACCAGGACAAGATCAAAAATTCTTTTAAGAAATGGGTTCATTTTATGAAAAATTAGAACTTATTTTTTGCGGTCAGCAAGAACCTGGCCCACATGTTGAGCTTTTCGCCTGTGAAATTTGAAGGGAATTGTGAGAATTGCCCAAATAGATCCTAAGCCGTAAGCAGTATGGAGTATTACAAAAGATATTAAAACCAGAAAAGGATTAACTTTTTTCTCATTAAAAGTATTTAAAGAGAAATAAACCGCTGCTGAAAGATACAAAGCCAAATATAAAACCAAAAGATATAAACAATATATATGGAAGATTGAAGCTGTTATTAAAACAATTAACCCGAGAACAAAAAACATAGGTATGAAATGTCTGATGTATAGCCCACTTCCAACCAGCCAGATCGTGTAGGGATTCCACAAACCGTTATTAAAAGATTGCTGCCAGAGGCCTTTAAAAGTTGCCCTGTTAAAATAAGAAAGTTTTATTTCCGGCGAGATAATAATTTTACCACCGGCTTTTCTGATCCTGGAATTAAGTTCGATATCCTGATTGCGAACCAGCCTTTCATCATAATTACCGATTTTATCAAAAATTTCCTTTTTATATGTTCCAAAAGGAACAGTATCTACCTCTTTTTCAACTGAACGGTCTGTTAACCTGAATGCCGAATTGCCGACACCAAATTTACATGTAGTTGCAGCCGCGATTGCCTTTGCAATTTTAGTATCTTCTCCGGGTAAAGTATTCCAATAGCCCCCTACATTTTCAGCATTTGTTCGCTGATGAACTTCTATGCATTTTTTTATATAACTTTTGCTAAATTCGGAATGACAATCAATCCGAATAATGTATTCTCCTTTGGCCTGCATGATTCCTATATTCATAGCAGTTGGTACAATTTTATTAGGATTATCCACAAGTTTAATTCTGCTATCCTGTTCAGACATGTTCTTTACAATATCACGAGTTCCGTCATCGCTCATTCCATCTAAAACTAAAACCTCAATTTTTTCATCGGGGTAATCATTTTCAAGTATGGATTTTACGGCATTTTCAATGAAATCGACCTCATTTCGGCAAGGTGCCAAGATACTGACCACAGGCCAATTTTTATTTTGATCAGATTCACTGTTCATTTTTTTCCACCTTTTGCAAAAAATTTATAACACGATCCGAAAGCAAATCCCGGCTAAATTCATTTCCAGCAAGTTTCCTTGCATTTTTTCCCATTTCTGATAACTCTTCCTTTTGACTCGATAACTGCTTTACTTTTTTAACATATTCATCCAGGTTATACTGCTCACAACCCAAACCTGCATTATTTTCTTCTATTACTTTTCTCTGCCAGCCGGAATAGTTAAGCAGGACAGGCTTGCCGGCACTAAGAGAATCAAAGAATTTATTTGCTGAATTATGTTCCAAAATAGAGTAATCAGCAAAAATAACAGTAGAAACATCACATGCCGATACAAACTTCGGCAAAATGGATTTAGGTTTGGATTCAATAAGCTGAACGTTTTCCAACTTGTTATTTTCTATCATCTGTTCAATTTTTGTTCTTTCAGAGCCGTCTCCCAAAATGACAAACAATATCTCAGGATTTTCCTTTAACTTTTCAGCGGCATTGACCAAAAAGTCCAGGCCGTTTGCCTTACCCATGGCACCGAAATGAAGAATTACGAATTTATCATTCCATCCGTATTCTTTTCTTATTTCTGAACTGTCAACTTCAGGATGAAACAGATCAACATCTGAACTGTTCGGTGCAACCACCATCGCCCTTTTTTCATTCCCAAGCACTGATCGAACCCCCTCTGCCATGCCTGGAGAAAGAGCAACAATTCCGGCAGCACTCTTGTAGATCATTTCTTCAAGTTTTAGAAGCATCTTTTGAAGAATGTGATTTTTTATATATCCCATTTCGATCGGGATCTCTGGCCATTGGTCACGGACTTCGAAAACAAAAGGTGCTCTTTTGATCTTTTTTAAGACCATGGCGGGTATTCCGATCGTTAAAGGGGTGCTTGTTGCAAATATAACATCGACCTTTTTGGCTTTAAAGGCAGCAAAAATGCTGAAGAACATGAAGGTAAAAAATGACAAAACCCTTTTTATAAAGTTCTGCTTGTTACTGTACCTTGTTCCGACAACGATAACCCTTATGCCTTCAATCTGTTTTTCGAATAAGAATTTTTTATTATCCGCCAACCCGCTTATATCATACTTGCCGGAAATGACTGTTACTTTATGGCCGGCTTTTACCCATCTTTTTGCAAATTCATAGCTGCGTGTCCCTGTCGTACCTGAAGGGACTGCAAAATGCTGATGTAAATAAAGAATATGCATATTAGTCAGATTTCTGAAATGATCATTAGAAATTTTCCGCGTTTAGTAAGTACCGGTTCACTGGAATATTCTACAGAAATTTGCATTCTCTCGTCACCTCCCAGTTTTTTACGGAACTGCTCAACCATAAATGGTTCATCATTTTCTTTATCGTATTCAGGTTCAGGAACAGCATTTAGTATAACTTTTCCTTTTTCTTTTTGAATTGCCTGTAAAAATTTAACATTTCTGCATTTTTTTGCCATTACACTGATGTTTGATATCTTAAAACCATTTGAGGTTAATAGAAAATGTGAAGTTCGACCATAAATTTTTTCTATAATCCTCCCTGGATTATTGTAGGGACATTTAGCATTAGGATCAATCAATGCCAAATCACCAACTCTATAGCGTATCAATGGCCAAGCTTTATTTATAAAGGAAGTGCAAATAAGTTCATAAACCTGCATTCCGTTCTCTTCTCGAACAGGGATAAACTCCATTACTGAATAAACAATTTTTTCATGTAATTTGCCGCATTCGCACTCAAAAGCAAATCCGCACATTTCCCCTTGGCCGTATTCATCCCAAATCCGAGTATTGAAAGCTTTTTCAATTGCCTGTCTGTATTCAGGTAAGCATTGTTCAGCACTTGTTATAACTGCTTTAGGGGAATAGGAAAAATCATAATTATTTCTAATAATATATTCTGCCAAAGTGTAAATTGCAGATGGATAACCTTGTAACCAAACAGGTTTGAATTTTTTTAAGTCTTCCAGGTAATAGGGAATGGTATTATCATTCATATGAAATATGGAGTATAACCTTTGCTTGCTGGCATAGTTCATTCTCCAGAAAGGTGGTTTCTTTTGTTCAGGTTTAACTATTTCCAGACCGGTAAAGTGAGCCAGTTTATCCACATTCCTTCGTACGCCCGGCCTACATTTTGCCCATGCAAAATTAAAGCTTTTTATAACAGCATCGTGTCCACTATATAGTGTCAGTGGCGTTCCGGTGCTTCCGCTGGTAGGATGTATAAAAAGATCGTCTATTTCATATTCATCACTGATCAAGTCAGTGCCTGCTTTTCTTATATCATCCTTAGTCAGATAAGGGAGTTTCTTCAAATCTTCTTTGTTTTTTATGTCATCGGGTTTAACGCCGCAAGAATCAAACCGTTTTTTATAAAAAGGCACATGTTCATAGGAGTAATTAATAATTTTACGAAGTTGCTCGGTTTGGTATTGACGCCTCTTTTTCTCATCCCAGTTTTCAGTTTCTTTGTAAAAATTAAACCACTTTTTTGCTTCCTTTGAGCCGAATCTGTATTTATTTTTTTGCCATCCATAAACAGATGCCATTATGTTTTGCATAAATACAGGTGAATGATCGTAAATCAAGCGTTTCAATTTTGTTTCGCTCATGAAAAAACCTTTTTAAAAATTTTCCTTACTTACTTTGAATTTTACTTACCAATTCGGCTTTTGAAAACAACCCAAAAAGCCACTTTCTTCTTTTTGCAATTCCAACCTCTTGAGCATTAGCTCTACGAATACCCTTTAAACTGGGAGTATTTGAAACACCTGCCCATATCCAGTATTTTTCTGCTGGAATTTTGGAGTTCACAACCTTTTGTATTTGAGTGGGAAATAATCCATTGCCACGAAATTCAGGAGTGGTTACGCAACCAATTATTGCATATGAACCATTCGTAACAAATTTATACCTTTTTTTTATATTTTTCGCCGGAATTATCCACTCTATGTGAGCAATTTTATTATTTGATAAACAAAGAAGAATGTATGTATCTTTAAATCCATACTTAAATCTCATATAAAAATAATTTACAGGCCCAATTAGTTTCTTTAGCTTATGATAATGAATAAGTTTTAAATTATTAATTTTTTCTATAATCGTTTTTGTTTCTATTTTGGGCTCAAAAGGTGTATTTGTATCTTCTTTTTTAATTGTAAAAACAATATTTTCTTTTTCGCTGTAACCTATCATTTTGAACTTTTCTTAAGATATAGGTATCATTTTATTGAAGTAGTATTTGCAATGTCTTTTGCCTTTAACAGAGAATCAATTAAATTTGCATATTTATTTGGGAAAACAGGCTTCCATAGAGGCCTGGCAATTTTAGCGCCAGCAAGTGCAAAATTTATAGGTGCAGGCAAGTAAAGCCCTAATCTTGCATATGCTTTTCGCCACTCCATTCTTAGTAAAAACCTGTCTATATTAGTTTCATGGAGCAAAGGCCTTGCACCATTCGTCACTTCATTACAATTATCGTTTTTCAAATACTGTTGGAAATAAAAGTACAGGCCGTACATTGGATTGGACTTTGAATAGTCTGGATCAAAAAAGGCTGTAGCGATTTTCAAACTTTTGAATCTCAAATAAACCATCGAGTATGCAATTAACTTATCTTCATAAAATACTCCTATCGGTTGGCCGTCCCTTTCTTCACAAGCTTCCCGAATCTCTTTTTTGAAAGTTTTTTCAGATTTTGGGGTAAAGTTTGTATAACGAGAAGAAGCCTTTAAATAAACCTCGTATCCATGTTCCAGCAAATACTCACAACTTATTTCTTTTATTTCACATTCCCTAAAGCACCGCCGTACATAATATCTTGTCTTTTTTCTGGAAATGTTATCTATTTCAAAGGTAGGATCGTCGCAGATTAAATGGTACCAGCAGGTTTCTTCGTCACAGTCATAATCATAGGTCCACATTGCAGCTTTTGCATTTCTTTTTTTTGTGTAAATTTTAACCTCCTTTTTATCCAGATTTTCTTTTAAATATGGACCATTATAGATCAACATTTTTCCGCCGCCGGTGGTACTCCAATACTCATCAGTAAAAATATTCTCTCTGTCATTCATACTGTCTCCTTATATAAATTCACATTCATGTTAGTCAAGTTGATTGAAATTTATCAATTCTATGTTTTGCTGCTTAAAAATTTCGACAGTCTCTGGATTGGATAAAAGTTCATACTCAATAACACGGTGTTCACGATATTCCTTTCTATCCATTGGGTCTTCGCTGGGTTTAGAAGGATGTACCGTCGTTTCAATGATTCCCTTAGGCAAGTTAGCTATAAATGTTTTCCATCCTTCAATATTGTAATCCAACGGTTTAGAGCAAATAATTCTGGGGAGGCTGAACCTGGCATCAGGAAGTTTATAATCTTGTAACTTTGCATACAAATGTTCGAATTCATAAGCACATCTAATGGGAAGTGTTTTAAAATTTAATTTAGCGGCTTTAACAAAAAGTGGAAATCGATTTTGACTTTGGTTATTACTGTGAAAAAAACTTCTATGTGTTCTGATTCTATTGATCTTGTATTTTTTCAACATTTTCATTTTGAGAAAAAATGTTTGCAATGTCGCCCCGACATGGTGATGCGTATCGCAATGTGATGGAAAAATGCCACTATCTAAAAATTTCTGTATTTGTGCTTTGAACTCTTTTTTTACTTGTTCCGAAGGAAGAGAAAATCTATTGCTTTTGCTGAATACCAAATCCTGGTTTTGAAAATTACAGTTTTCGTCTACAAGGTCAGGTATTTGTTCTGGCGGGCTGACGGGTTTCCCTAAAGTAAGATTTAGATGAATACCGACAGAAAGATCCGGCAGAGACTTTGCAAATTCGACAGCATAATCGAAGGCAGGCATATTCGTCATCAAAGTTGTACTGGTTATGGTCCCAAGTTTATGACATTCTACTATCGCATCCGTAATTTGACGATTAAACCCAAAGTCATCTGCATTAACTATCAATTTTTTCATCTACTCTAACCTTTTTCTAAAATCTTTTCATAGAAAGCTGCCAAACCCTCGATTTGAGTTTCAGCATAGTACCCTTTTTCATCCATAATTTCTAAACAGTTAAAATGCAATCTTTTACCAAATTCAACATCAGATAAAATTTCATCAATAGCATCTGTCAAAGAATCCGGGTCGCCAGGTTCAAAAAGTTTAGCTGTTTTATCTTCGATCAGAAATCTTCTCTCCGGAGGCAGATCTGATGAAACTACAGGAATACCCGAAGCCATATACTCAAACATTTTTGTAGCGATATTTTTATGAAATTTCGGCAAATCCAAAAGTGCAATTAATCCTATTTTACAATCCTGAAGCAAATTAGGAACATCACCATGAGGAATTCTACCGGTAAAATGAACATTTTCCTTAATTTGGTTTTCTTCAATAAAATGTTGAACTTCATCCTGTATTTCTTTGCCGGGCTGTCCTATGAATAGTACTCGCAAATTCGGAAACTTTGTTTTAAGTTTTTTTATCGAATTCAAAATAACAAAGGTTCCGCTTGTCTCTGACATGCTTCCTAAAAAAACGAGGTCATATTTTCTTTTATCCCACTCCTTGTGACTATCAGGAAACAGGCTTTTCCTTGGAAAGTTATAGAAAATAAATTTCTTTTTTTCAGAAAGTCTATATTCTTTAGCGGTTCCTTCATCCGCAAAAACAAATCCATCTAAAACAAAACCGCTTATTTTGAATAATATTCTCAAAAGAAAAGAAACTGTCCCCCTGACCCATTTAGGAAGATAATATTTATATTTCATGAAATCAATGTAATCTTCATGGGCATCGAATATCACTTTAGTTCCTGTAAATAATCTTACCAAGATACCAAGGGGCAATAATTCCGGATCTGCCAGATGTATTGCCTCGAATTTTCTAGCTTTTCCAAATAATTTAAATGTATTCAGAAAACGTCTTAACCTGTTTTCGGGAACACTGATAGGTACAATTTTAACTCCTTGAATTGTTTCTTCCTGGTTATGCTTAACCAGGTAAGACACATCAAAACCCTGATCTGCAAGCCCTTTACATTGTTTGTAAAGAAATCTATGATCATGCAAGGAATGGACAACTGCAAAATAAGCAACTTTAATGTTTTTTTTATCTATTTTTTTATTACTGTTTGTTTTCATGATTTTTGATCGCTGTTTTCAAACATGTCAATACCTTTCTGGCATTATGCTGAACAGTAAAATCTTTAAGAGCTTTTTCGCGAGCTTTTACAGACAATTCTTTGCGTAAAGAATCATTTTCAAGAATCTTAATTAACGCTTCGGTTAATTCATCGACTTTTTTCGGTTCAATGAGAATTGCTCCATTATTTTCACCGATGGCATCCGGAATTCCGCCCACTCGAGTTGTAACCACTGGTGTCCCGCAAGCCATCGCTTCCATTACCACATTTGGTACTCCTTCAGTATGAGAAGGCAAAACAAAAATATCTGAAGCCTGCATCCATTTGTGCATTTTTTCAGGATGAACATTACCTAAGGCATTAACTTGCCCATTCAATTCTTTTTTTTCAATATAATCACTCAGATTATTTCGTTCGCCCCCGTCTCCGCAAATATACAGCAAAGTATTCGGGATGTTTTTTTTCAAATCATTAAAAGCATCAACTAACTCGTAGATACCCTTTGCCTTATTTAGATGTCCCGCAAATAAAAGTATAAATTTGTCGGTAGAAATAACTAATTCTTCTCTTAGCCGTTTTTTATCTTCTACCGGCTTAAAAACTTCCGGATCCAGCACACCATAAACTGTCTCTGTATTTTTGTCGCAAACTGAATCTATCTTTCTTGCTACCGATTTACCGCAAGCTAGGGTACCCTCTAAATTTTTGCAAATTCGAACAAATTTATTATATTTAACTTCTTCTTGAGACGTAATACTATTGACATCTGTTCCTATCCCAAGTCCTACAGCGGGTATATTTAATAATCTTGAAAACCTTACTGCCATGTCTGCTTCAGGGAACAGCTGTATGGCAAATATCACATCAAAAGGTTTTTCTTTATGCCAACGCTTAATTTTATTTTTGGAAATCAAATAACCTGTCAAACCATCCCATTTGTGTGCTCCTTTAATTGGTAAGTGAATGTAATAAGCTAAATCAGCATCAATACCTTCATACTGAATCAAGTCCCTGTATCGAAACAACCCATATCTTTCCAACTGCGAAATAAAACCCGGCATGTACGCCAATGGCACAATCGTTTTGATTTCAGCTCCCTGGTTGTGCATTTCCCTTAATTGACGTGCTGCAAACATGCCGCATGTAGGATCATCTTTGTGAGGATAATTGTGTGATATTGCTAAAACTCTCATAACTCATGTTATTTTTAAAAAAGATTTTTTTCTTAAAAGATTTATAGTTAAGCCAAAATTTATATTAATTTAAGATCAAGTATTGTGAATCTCCGGATTGCAAATAAGCTTCCGCTTCTTCCGGTGTCAATTCTATAATTTCTTCTGATTGTTTGTAAATCCAGCTTATCCTTTCGCAGGCCAGTATAATTCCTAGGAATAACCAGTAAAATTTCTTAAAAGCAGAAGGATTTCCCTGCCCTGCTACTAATAAATAGGTTATTGCCAAAACACTGAAAAATTTTTCCGGACCTCGAGCCATTCTTATTATTGCAATAATCGTGAATAAGATCATAAAGGAGAATATTACCAACCCCGGTACACCGTAAATTCCAAGAATAAAAATAAAATCAGTATGTGGCCAATGATCTATACCTGTCCTCTCAAACCAACCGAAATAGCCTGCACCTAATGGATATTTTGCTGCAGCTTCAAGCGCGGCTTTTATGTAAGAAATTCTACCAGCAAGACTAGTTTCAAAAGCTTCTAAACTGGTAAGTCTTTCAGCCACATCCTCTTGTAGACCCAAAATTTGAATATAGGAAAAACCTAATATTGCTGCAATAGCCATAGAAATAACAACGATAGGTATAAGCTTATTTTTACCCCATATTCTTTTTCTTAAAGTCAAAGCGACTAAAAATGCACCTCCTAGTCCCAAGAAGGCAGAACGAGAACCGATTCTTAACAAAATCAACGGTAATAAAATTAAAGCTCCAAAATAAAATATTTTCCAAAAATGCGATTTATCTCGTACAAATAAATAAATCGCCGAAAGGAAAGATAAGGCAGTTAAACTGGCCAGAAAATTAGCATCTATCATTTCACCCAGCGTAGCGGTATAACGTCCCTGAGATGTCATCTCAACAGAACGCAGAGCAGCTCCTGTCAATATTGCAAGTAAATTTGTACCTACAGCTCCTAAAACATAGGCTCTTAATGCCCAAATCAAAGTTTTTTGGGTATTTGTTTCAATTATCCAATATGTTATAAATAAAAGTGCTAAAAGTTGTAAGGAACTCAAAACTCTCACCATTTCGTTTTTTAAATATAAAAATGAAAGCGTAGAAATAAACAACCATACCATAAAACATATAGCTAACCAGAGAGTTTTGTGGTTTACTTTAAGACGTGGACGACTTACCATTATATTTAAAAGAAAGGAAAAACCAAGTGCCCAGCCCACACCCTTTGTAAGTGTAAACATTCCTCCATAACTGAAACCTGCTCCGGTTGGCAATACAAGCATAAATACTGAAAGAGCAAAAGTCGGCTTAAGAACCATTATTACAAAAGAAGGTATGCCTATAATTACTGCCCCTATTACAGGTAAATCCATTAATTTTATAACGGCAATACCGAAAAGACTCAAACCAATCCAGAGCCCTATAAGCAAATAGTTCATTGCTGCAGGCAAAGTAATGTCAGAAGTCTGCATTATATTGTTATCTTCATAAACAAGATTTGAAAATTGATTATTCATAAACTAATTTCTAATTTTTAAAAAATTTTATGACTTATAATTATTAAGGCAAAAATCATTTTATTGTTTTAAAATTTCTAGAAATAGCTTTTAGCCTATTAAACAAAGAGATCCTTATATTTTTTATTAACTGCTTTTCTTTTTCTGTAGTGAAAAAGATAAAAAATAAAACTATAAAAAACAATATGCTTACTGCTGCCATAATTTGTCTTTCGATTAAACCTTTTATACCGATATAATAAATAGCAAAGTAAAATAATGTAATTACCGGAATTAACAATAAAATAGGCTCTCCATATGAGTGCCATAATAAATACGAGAGTTTTATTTTAAACTTATCCGCACAAAAATATATTCTCATTGCCGCAGATATAAAAAAACCGATGCAATAAGCAATAACAATTGGCCAATAATTAGTATACCCTAATATAATTGACGTTATAATAATGCCTACGGTTATAAGTACAGGCCCTACAAGATATGTTAAAAAAGTTTCTTTTAGCATTAAAATTCCTCTTAAAATCTGCTCAGCTGCAGCGGTGCTCATCCAAACTGCCATCCCTCCGCAGAAAACTATAATCAGAGGACCCAGGTATCCATATTTATCTCCGAGCCAAAGAGTTACTACAGGCGTCATCAGATATAAAATTTCAATCATACATATTGAAAGAAAGATAGTTATATAACGCGTGCTTCTTATAAAAAGTTCTTTTAAAATTTTAATCTCATTCTTACCTGAATAGCGGCTTGCTGCTGGCATAATTGACAACGCCATAGCCTGGACTAATTGCTTTAATAAAGAAGCGGGTTTATAAATTATCGCCAAAACCGCTACAAAGGCTGGTGATATCATTGCACCTGTTATCCATTTAACACCACTTGTATTAACAACAGTGCAAAGCGAACAAAGAACAACAACACTTCCGAAACCAAACAATATTTTAGCACTTTTTTTGTTTACCTTATTGAAATGGAATTTAATCCCAGATACAAGCCTTTTAGCAAACAAAACATGTACATAATTGGAAATTATATAATAAAGAGCTGATGCGATTATTAATACTTCAAAAGATTTACCGAAAATCCAGAACCACCCTATTATAATAAAAAGCCGAATATAAATTGAAATAACAATAACAAAATGCCATAGATCATAACGCTGTATTGAATGTAAAATTCCAGCATACGGCATTATGGGAAATGTTATTATTATTATTATCCCAACAGCATTGCAGGTAAATTTCAAAAGCTCTGGGTTTTCAGGGCTAACAGAGTTAATTAAGCCGGGGTTAAGGTTTGTTGCAAGCAAAATTCCTACACCTGCTATAAACCCTAAAATACCGCACATTAAACAAGAGGTGCTTAGAATCTGGTTGATCTTTTCAATATTATTTTTCTCAAAATATTCGGCAGAATATTTTACTATGCCGGAGCTCATTCCCATGCGAAGTAGTTCAAAAACAGGTATTAATGACCAGCCTAGAATATATATGCCGTACTGGGCTTCTCCAAGCCTGTGGATAATGAAAGGCAGAAGAATTATTTCCGGAATAGTCCTTAAGATTCGCAATATCCAAATCGCAAAACTATTCCATATAAGACGGTAAGACTGTCGCATAAATTTCTAAAACTCTAAAATTAATATATTAGTAACCAAAAAATTTATTTAACGGCCATGAAATTAAGTAATAAATTATTTTTTTTCTCAAACTCATCAGTGCTTTCCATTTTTCATCCAGTTTAATTTCTGTTGTTTTCTCAAATCTGTGCGGACTGCCCCCAATATTGTGTTTATGTTCCTTGCTTAATTTACCCATACCAGAATCATAGGGGAGACTAAGTTGATCACAAATTAATTTTATCTGTTTATCAGGGTTCATACAAATATCTTCGTATCTGACTCTAATATAGTCTTTCTTTGTAAAAAAGGACTTGAGATTAAGAATCTTAACGTTAATAACCAACCAGCTAAGAATCGCATAAAAGAAACTAGAATTTTCACCACGCCTTTTTAATAAAGAATGGCTCACTGCTCTTGCATCTCTGGTTAAATGAACAACTTTTATTTTTTCTTTATCAGTTTTTGCTGTTAACAACCCGTAAAGATATTCAGGACGTTTGGAAGAGTCGAGAATAATTTTTTTTCCAGTTGTCAAAGCCACATAATGATGTACATTCAAACAATTTTTTGCTCTTTTTTGGTTATCTTTATTCATATAAAAAAAGTTTATTAATTTTCTTCTCAATGAAGGTAAGAAAGCAAAAAAAACAATAAATGACAATAAAATATCTATTTTTGTGTTTATTTTTCTTTCTACAAAGGTTTCAATGCCAGTCAGTTCAGTTTTTTCGCGTTCTTGGTATATGTTGATAACTTTTGACCATAAATTACATTTTTCAAGAGGCTCCCCGCAGGTACATAACCAATTTGTAGATTTATGAGTTCCTTTTCTATTAAGATGCTCATTAAGATAACTAAGTTCTCCGACGCATTCTATTTCATTAGAATTGCTTAGCATATGGTCTAAGAGTGTAGATCCAGATCTGGAAACACAAGCAATAAAAATAATTTCAATATTGTTACTTTCTATCATATTATATTTTTCTTTTTAGAAAATAAGACGAATAAAACTTGCGGGTTCAATACTTATCTTTCTTGATTTTTTAATTCAACTTTATAGATGTGAGTTTCAAGTGGAAAAAACTTATCTTTAAACTTATTTTTTTGTATTTCTAAAATCCTGCCTTCTGAAATCAAAGTAACATCACCATCGGAGAAATCTTTACTTTCAAAACTGACTTCAACTGCATACTCTTCACCGCCGTGATCATTCTTATCCACTTTCTGATTAACGTTTACAGCAAATATGTAAAGACTATTTTTATATTTTCGGGCAGTCCATTGGAGAGATGCATATAACCTTTTTATTTTACGATTTCGATTTTCAAAAGCAGTTGCAGGAGGTGAATATTTATCACCTTTTAACAGTCTACAAGTAATATCTACATTTTTATCTCCGGTAAGTATCACTTCACCAAGTCTTTTTTCACCGTTAAGTTCTTCGCCTAATTTATAAAGTTCATTCATAAGTTTTTGGTTGTTTCTTGCTTGAGCATAGCAATACCATATGATACCTTTGGTTCCACTGATCAAAGCCAGATATGTGTCACAACGAACTTCTTTTGGTGTAGTCCATCTTCCTTTATACTGATATGCTTCGACAGATTTGAAGACAACCGGAACACCCACCTGATAGGCCTTGTCTATTACTCTTTTGCAGTTAATTCGAGGGCAATCGGAATATAATATAGGGTAAAGGCCGAATATAAGAGCATCAGTTATTTCCGAAACACTTTCCCAGTAACCTTCAACATAATTATCAAGATAAGTTATTAAGGGCCTGTTAAACTTATCTTTTTGTTCAATCATTTTCGCAATAGGTTTTATATAGCTGACTTTATCCAGACCTATTTCTTCGGGTAAGTACCATAAAAGAAGCTGTTGATCATCTACGAGACCAGAGATAAGGTTTTCCCAATAAGCTCTTCCTTCTCTAATTTTTTTCTTAGGCAAATGAAGCATTACTGGCATCCCGGCCTCTCTTGCAGCTGCCAGGTCTTTGAGAGCAGATTCAAGTGTCTGTGCACTAAAATATTTATGCACAAAATTAATATGATTACTTCTAAGTTCTTTTAAAACCCTAACATTTCTCATATCTTCAACCATTGCATAAATTCCAAGCGGTAACATCTGCTGTTCGGGAGTGTTGAAAAATTTCAATATATATTTTGTGTTATTTTCTGCCTTTTCTTTTATATTATCAGGTATCATTGCTTTTGACATGGGAATGATAGCGTTTTCTATTTTATTGTTCTTCGCGACAGGTACATCTTTACTGTCTTCTGAACAAGCAAGATTTGTGCAAAAAAACAATGCTATAAAGACAAAAAATAAAAATGTTTTTCTAAACTTCATATGAAAAGAATTCTAAATCTTTTTCCAACTCATTATTTAATTTTTCTTTCTGATCATCAGTAAAAACCGTTTTCCATTGAGCTTTTTTACCACTTTTTAAAAACATAGCTTTACGAAACTTCCCTTTTTTCAATAAATCTTTTTTCTTCTTTTCAAAAGATTGGTTGTAAATTGACTTTTCAATAAATTTTTCCTCACGGCTGACCTTTAAATATTCTAAAATTCTTTTACATTCTATTTTAGGCCTTTCGAGCATATCCTCATACTTTACAAATAACACTCCCGCATCCAGATATGGTTTATAATGATTTCGCCATGAAACATTATGCCAATAGCCGACTACACTCTTTCCGTAAAGTATATCCTGAATAATCATATCTATTTTTTTGTTTTTGCTTGGTGTTATCTTTCCTATGGTTCTCCTGTAAATCCCAAGACCATAGGGAATGTTTAATAAAATATTTCGGTATTTTTTATTTGCAAAATCGAAATATTTTGATCCTGAAACTATTATATCTCTGGGATCTCTTATGACATATATTATCGAAGAATCTCCCTCTCGTTTTGTTAAGTCAAGATCTTTGAGCTGATGATGTGCTTTAAAGCAACGATAATTTGATTTTCTTTTTCTTCCCTCAAGTCCAATTTCTTTACGGCAATTAGGCCAAAAACCTTCAACCGGACATTTTAGTAATTCTGCAGTCAATCTTGTGACCCAGGTACAACCACTTTTCGGATAACCAACTATAATAATATTTTTCATATTACTTACAAAAAACCTAATTTTATTTGATTAAAAAATTCCTAATTTTTTTACGCCACTTTTTCGGCAGAAGGCTTAGAATATAGGATCGCAATTCCATAAATAGAAGTTTAAAATATTCAAAGAAAGTCATTACTTCTCTTTTTGCTAAATCAATTTCTATCCCCATTGCTTTAACTTTTTTCAAAGCTGAAGGAACCCATTTACCTCTTACCACCGTATTAAGAGTATGGAAATAATTTTCATAAGTAGCAAAAAACTTATCGTATTTATTCGATCTTTCAGTACCGCCTATTTCAAATTGCCAGGCAGTTTCTCCGGGTTCAAGCAGATCAAGTAAAACTGATTTTTTCCATAAAGCCATCACAGTAGAGGCTCTGTATAGCGAACCTTTTTTTAAAACACCAACTTTTTCATTATACGGTTTATCTGCCCTGTGGAATCTCAAGGTTGTTCGTAAATAATTTACGTCCTCCCCAACCGCCCAGTTGAACAGGTCAATTACCTGCTCATTATCGACAGGTTTATAAAGAAAAAGGTCCTCCAGGAACATAAATACATAATCTTCATCCATCTTTTTCAAAGCATTTATCAGATTATCCGACCATGATCTGTCTTCACCGACTTTTATGGTTTCAACATCGGGAGAATTATAATCTTTATAATTGCTTAGGAGGTAAACTTTATAATGGCAATCTTTCCAAAACCTTTTAAAACACTGGAAAAAAGGTTCCCAAAGATCACTGTAATTGTCGCAGGAAACTACGAGTATCGCTATGTTAGATTTTTTATTTATTTCCATTAATTTTTTAAATCTAAAATTATACTTAAGTTAACAGACGGAGACTTCAAGGCCGGTGTGGCTGATATCCATGTTAAAGAATCTTGCTCTTTCATTAGGCTGGTTATTTTTCAGTTCCGCTTTTAACTTTCTTGCATGTTCAGGAGATTTACATACCATCAGCAGGAACCCGCCTCCGCCGGCACCTAAAAGCTTAGCACCATAAATATAGGGTTCTATGAAATCCATTAATTCCTCGACTTCACGGTTGCTGGAATTGGGGTCAAGTTTTTTATTCAATTTCCAGGCTTTGTCAACCAGATATCCAAATTCCTTGAGGTCTTTTTGTGACATCGCTTCCGAGGCCTCGATACCGGTTCTGTAAATTTCGTTAAGCGTATGCATTGAATCCCGTTTTCTATTAAGATATTTTCCTACAACTTCCTTAAGGATATTTTTGGCGAGTCTTGTGATACCTGTATAGTAAAGCAGGGTACAGCCGTTGTTCTTTTCAGGGTCGATCACGTCAGGGATGATATATTTTATCATAGGATCGGGTACAAATCCCGGATCTGTTTTTATCAATTTTGCACCGCTAATAACACCACCGATCTGGTCCTGCCATCCGCCGCCGGTGGTAAGTGCCTGTTCCAGTGCCAATACTGAATTAAATAATTCGGTTTTCGTTAATTCCAGCCCTACCACCTTGCTTATGGCTGAAAGGATAACTGCTCCCATAATACTTGAAGTACCTAATCCGCTGCCTTTGGGAATAACCGCCAGAGTGGTAAGTTCTATGCCGCCCCCAAATTCTTCAAGCATTTGCTTAAGGGACAAGTTATCTCGCCAGAAATTTGCATTAGGTGAAAAGCCGGCAAATGCGAAGGCAGCTTTTGCCAGAGAAAATCCGCTGGCAACGTCTTTATAATCCATCAGCTGTTGAAGAGTTTCGATCCTGATCTGTTTTCCCAGATCGATCGATCCAATTTTTATAACCGGCTCTTCTATAACTCTAGCGTATGCCTGTATGGGTGGCTGGCCGTTCAAATTCACTGCAATATTTAACACACAACCCCCATTTTCAAGGGTATAAGGCGGAGTATCTGTCCAGCCGCCGGAAATATCAAGTCTCGCCGGTGCTCTTGACCAAACGATCTCGTCTGATCTTAGATTATTTTCGGGCTTTTTGGAATAAGAAATCGTTCCGGTAATAATAGCAGATTCCAGTATCTGAAAAGATCTGTCTTTTGCCTTTTGTATCCATTCTTGAATTTTTGTTTTCGGGTTTATTTCAAGGCCGATCCTTTGCAGCCATTGAATTAGATGTAATTTATCTTCAAATAACTCTGAATTTCCAAGTTCACCAAAAACTTCATGGCCGGTTAAACTGCCTAAAGCATCGGCCAGCGAATATATCACTCTGGGAAAAATCAAAGCCTCATTATTGCCTTGTTCTATATTGTTATAATGTTCTTTTGCTACTTCAATTATCTCTAATATACCCAGAAGTCTATTGTCATACTTTTCTAAAAAGAAACTGAGTTCATCGCTTGAAAAGTTACTTTCGGGTCTGAACAATTTATTCAAATATCCCCTTATCTCTTGGAATTTTAAATTTATTCTTCTGTTGCTAAATTTATCATAATCTGTCAGTAAAGCGATCTCTTTAAAACTGTACCTGTCGGCCTTTTTCCATGCCTTTTTATGTTTTTTTTCAGCAGAAAAGGGGTCAGCCATCCAGAGCCAGTCTGCAAAATTCCGGTTATTTTTAACGGCGGGGAAAATTTTTGCGTTCCATAAGCTTCTGAATTCGGCGGGTATTTCACCATCCCAAACAGCGTTTTCCTTAACTCCCATATGGCTTAGCCAGTTTTTGAAATCATGTCCACAGAATTTTATTCCTTCTTGTACAGAATTTTTAAAATCGTCATAAATGCCGTAAATTTTTACAAATGAAACCTCATCTCCCTCATTGCTTTTGCCTTCGTTTATGTCTACACAAATTCCCTTTGAGAGTTCTACAGGGGTATTAATGTCAGCTCCGACAATATAATTTTCGCCATTTAACTTCAGGCTTGAATTTATCCTGCATCCTTCGACCCATCCGAAAGCACCTGCTATCGAACCGTTATCGGTTATATTATTGTTTATATTTATTACCGTCTTAACTGAGGTCTGCCCTTTATTTTCCTTTATAAGCCTTCTGCCGCTGTCGATGATCAGTTTTGTGTTTCCGAAATCCAGAAATTCACAGCTTTTAACCAATTCAGCTGAAAACTTAATATTCGATAAGACTTTGAAAAATTCAGAAAGTTTTTCTTTTTCCCACTCTGAACCGCTTTGTAAGGCAAAATCAATGTATTCATCTTCGGATGTTTCCAGGCCCATTGCACAGCAAATTTCACGATAAAAATCAATACCTTTTTGTTTTAACAGTTCCCTGAAATCACTAGAGAATTCAAAGTGGTCATCTTTTAGGCTAACTTTAAACAGCCTCAGAAGTTCAGCAGCTGCTTCAGAATCGAAATTTATTATCCCGATATCCATAGATGACTGATCAAAATTATTTATCGCACCATATTTATGCTGCAATTCTATAGGTGGTTTCTGAAGATATATCCTTACTCCTTTATTTTCATCGATGCAGAATACCCCATGTCTTGAGGCCTGTTCCGGAGTTGCCCTGCAAGCTACGCCTGTAAACCCCTTAGAAGAAAAATCAAGTTCAGAAGGATCGAACTTTAGCAATACATCACCGGAAGTAATGACAAACTGCCCGTTGAAGTCAGAGGGTTTCGGCAGATCAAGATATGTCTTTAACTGGCGATCAAACAAGGTTAGATTTAATGGAGAATCATTTTCCCCGGGCACAGGACAGAATATCTTACCGCAGGCACCGTATGCAGGGAGTCTTTTCGAATCTCCTCCTGCATGAATAATCAATACTCTAAGATCCTTTAAAATTTCCTGAGGTTCTCTTGAATCGCTTTGGTCCTTGCTTTCGCAATTAAGTATTTCGATAAGGCATTGAAGAGTACTTCCTCCGCTTCCCACTCTTTTACCGTCAAGGTCAGTTACTATCAATGTTTTCCTTATACCTGCGAGAAGACCCAGTTTTTTTCTAAGCTGCAGCTGGTTTTCATACCCAGCCGCCTGATTGTCATTGGAGGCAGTTACAACCAGATAATCCCATTGATTCAATTTTGCTGAATTATTAATTGTCATTAAAAGTGTTTTTTGCCTTTTAATTCAGTTTCGTTTTCAAAATATCCAAACCCCTGTTTTTGGGCTGAAAATAAGGTTTTTGAGGGAACGAAGAATTCGCTGGGCGGAACGGATAGTTCATTCCGGTCAGCGGAAAGTTCGCTGATATCAGTGAAAAGTCCGCTGAAAGGAGCCAATGCTTCGCTGTTCGGAGCGAATAGTTCGCTGGCCGGCGGGAAAGATCCGCTGAAAGGAGTGAAGTCTTCGCCGACTTCAGGGAATCTTTCGCTGACAGGAGCAGCTTTTTCCCTGTTTTCAGTGAGTTTTTTATTCTTTAAGTTAAAAACTGTAAATATTGTCATGTTAATTATATTGGTTCTGTTCTTTTCAAGTTGAATTTAATTTTTCTGCCCGAGGGTGATTTTGAAGATTTTTTTCGTTAGAGATTTCTCCGCTTCGTTCGCTATCGCTCACTTCGGTCGAAATGACAGGAGTGGGTTCGCTATCTCTGCCGTCGATATGACAGAAATCTTTCACTGCCGTCGAAATACTTATGGTTTCGCTACCACTTCCGTTAGAATGACAGGCTGAGTCGTCTCTTTTTTTCCAGTCAGAATTACAGGAGCTGTTCGCTCTTTCTGCAAATTGAATAACAAAAGCGGGTTCATTTCCCACTGCATTCGAAATTACTGACAGCTTGTTTAGACTATCTAATTTAAAAATCATATTACTCAATAAAGCCATTTTTCCGCAAATTTTGAAAAATCCTTGAAATCAACTACGCAGTCATCGTTTAAATCCGCCCTGAGGCAGTGATATTTATAAAAGAATCCCACCGATGTCCAGACGGGGTTGTACGATGTATATGCATGACTTATTTCGACCTTAGCATTTATGGAATCAAAATAAGGTATGCAGTCAGGGATCCGCCACCTGTACTGATCGGCTCGGCCGAAAGGTTCCTTCTGGATATAAAGAATCCCGTTCAAAGGCCTTGTGGCAGATTGCGGGTATCCGCCTTCAGGTTCATCCTCCTGCACCGCCACCCAGTTGTAGTAAGCTCCGCCGTTATAGGCATCTTCAAGGCCCGTTCCGTACTGAACCACCTCGCCGTCAACGGTTATATGATCGTCTCCTTCAAGAAACCTGAAACTGTTTACATCCTGAACGCAGTAAAGCATACTGCCTATGTAATGGCCGCAGCCCTGGTCTGAAACTAATGTGTGGTATATCTGGCTGCTGCTTTGTCTTTCTGTCGTATTTACCTGGGCATGAAGGTAGCAAAGGTCATCGGAAACCTGGCAGGGTTCATATTCCACCCTTGTAAAATCGATATTAACCGCCGAATCGAGGGTGTTATAAAGGGCAACTTTCACCGATTCTCTGAATGGCATCGGCAGAAAGCAGTAAAAACCCTCATCGCTTACCGAATCTGTACCCATTACCAGACTTTTATAGGCGGCCCTCTGCCGGCCTGCACCAAAGAAAAGAGCTACCGGCACATCGATCGCAGGGTCTGCCAAACCGTCGTAAAAGACCTTCAGGTTAACGCCTTTCAGTTCGGCATCCGTCGCTGAGGGCATTTTGACGTTCAGCCTTCTTATTATCCCCGGGCCCGTGATATCTGCCATTATCAATTCTTCGTTTGGATCTATTACTTTAGAAACCGTATTTACATCGATAGCTGTTTCACTTTCACCTGCAGGATGATAACCGGGATCAGATAAGATCGCCGATGCATCGTTTCTCAGCTGGCTCTGCTCTGTATTTAAACCGGGGGTATAGGAATTAATATCTGTTCCTTCCGGATAGAGAGAATAAGTGTACTGGTAATAATGGCGGTTGTACCAGGTTGCATCCACATCTTTATTGTAGCTTTTTATCACCAGTGAATCCTCAAAGAATATCGGCTCATAGCAAACCTGGCCGCCGGCACAGGTTTCTACGAAAGGCCAGCCGAAATAGTCATAATTTCCTTCCATTATCTGGGTGCTGTCGGTATCTATGGTCGGGGACTGCTGGCCGTCAAAGAACATCTTGACCGTAAACTGCCGCCTTGCCATGCAGTGAGGCATCCAGAAACGGGTTATAACTCCCGGGCCGTCGATGGTCTTAACCGTAACTTCCTGCGGTTCGACCAGCGGCCCTTCCGGAAATTCGTAATAGCTGTAATCCCTGTTTCCATCACTCCTGTCATAGCTTGATGCAAGCCTGCTGCTTACACCCCGCCTTAGCCTTGCCCAGCCCTGCCAGTCGGTAAAACCTTCGTAACCGACCGGAAGGTCTGAAAAGCAGTTTTCAAATGAAAAGAATAAAATAAAAATAAAAACAACCACCCTCTTTTGACTCATCACTTAACCCTCCTGATAATTAATTTGTGCTTTGAAGAAATAGATTTCTCCGCTTACAAAGTTATCCTGAGTTTTTGAAGTAGTTTATTGTTTCATCGAGGCCGGCTTTGAAGGTATTTGAAGGCTTAAAGCCGGTTTCTTTGAGTCTGCTTATATCTGCCACGGAATGTTTCACTTCACCCGGTCTTTCTGCAACGTTTTGAATATCGGAATTAGATGCCGTCAGATCAACGATGTTCTCTGCAAGGTTCTGGATGGTAATGCTCCGGCCGTAGGCTACATTGTATACACCTTTAAAATCGTTTTCAGCTAAGAATGCATTGGCAGCTACCACGTCATCGACATAAACGAAATCCCTGGTCTGCTCGCCGTCGCCGAAGATGTCTATCTTTTCATCTCCTAAGGCCCTGGTTACGAAGATCGGGATGGCGGCTGCGTACTGGCTTTTGGGGTTCTGTCTGGGGCCGAAGACGTTGAAGTATCTTAAACAGACCGTATCCAGCCAGCCGTTATCGGAAAACATTTTGCAGTAATACTCGCCGTCCAGTTTGGTAACCGCATAGGGGCTCATGGGCTCTGGTTTCATGTTTTCAGTTTTCGGCAGAGTCGGATCATTGCCGTATATAGCACTTGAGGAGCTGAAGCACAGTTTCTTAACGTCTGAATCGGCGGCTGCCTTCAAGACGTTCAAAAGGCCTGAAACGTTGATATCGACGCATTCTTTGGGGTTTTCCATGGATTCAGGAACCGATACCAGAGCTGCCAGGTGGAATACGTAATCGCTTCCCTTAACCGCCTGTTTTACCAGTTTTTCATCGGTTACCGACCCTTCGATAAGTTCTACATCGAGACCGGCGATATTTCCCTTAAAGCCGGTCCTGAAATTATCGAGGATCTTTACATGGGCTTTTTCTTGGAAGTGTTCTGCGATATGACTTCCGATAAAACCCGCTCCGCCTGTAATTAAAATCTGCAAAATACCATACTCCTCTAAGAGAAATTGATGCACTTCGTCCCCGTCGGTTGCGCTCAAACCGCCAAGTGATCATTCGTAAATTGATTTTCCGCAAAGACGCACTGCTTTTACCATATATATCGGCAATTTGTTCAATGTGTTAAGCATAAAGCCTTGCATAAAAGCAATTTAAGAACGATCCATCCGGGGCTTCAGATACTCCTTCAAAGCGGGACTTAGCTTGATACCGCATGCTATCAGGCCGCTGGTTAAAGTATCGGCCCGGTTGAAGGCGGGCTTGTTTCCCTTTTTATTTATCACAAAACCGCCTGCAGCTTCCACAAGCAGGGTTCCTGCGGCGATATCCCATTCATTTTTCGGTACCAGGGTAAAGGTTGCATCGGCAAGGCCCGCAGAGACCCTTGCCAGTTTATAGGCTACCGAGCCCATGGGGATTACATTGCAGCCTGCATCTTCGAACCAGTCCCACTGGCCTCTTTTTACTTCCGTCCTGCTTGCAAGTATCGTAGAGCCGGGAAGTTCGGTCCTTTCAGTTACGCTTGCTTTTTCGCCGTTCAGAAGAACGCCCGTTTCCACAGAGCCTATGAATTTTTCATCCGCTGCCGGGTTTAGTATCCCCCCTGCCACTACTTTTCCTTCTTTTGCAAGGCCTATGGAAATGCACCACTGATTAATGCCTTCCACAAATTCCCTTGTGCCGTCCAAAGGGTCAACTATCCATACCCATTTATGATCAAGGCGGGAAGGGTCGTCTGCCGTTTCCTCCGAAAGCCAGCCCTCACCGTCCCTGCAAAGTTCTTTTTTCAGAAGATCGTCGAGTTTAAGGTCCAGTTCGGTTACCGGATCGCCTCCTGATTTTACTTCTGCCTCGATCTTGCCGGGGGTGTATTCTGCCGCTGCCTCACCTGCAATATCCAAAGCCCTGTCTATTCTTTCTAGAAATTTATCGATCATTTGAAACCTTTTAATAACAATGATTTACGGGGTGAAGATGACACCTTTTTTCTGCATAATGGATTTTATGTTCTCGGTAGCTTCCTGGGGCTCCGGTTTAAGGGGAAGTTTCACATCATAGGTTATATCGGTCGGTTCATCGCCTATCCAGACCACGTTTACCATGTCGGTATCTACTGCCGCTTCGATAAGATTAAGGTCATCCTGTTTCAGGCCGATTGCCGTGACGATCACGATCACTCCCGCATCCAGCATAAGGTTGGAAACCTCCGCCAGTCTCCTTAAATGCTCATCGTGGTGCTCGTTTTTGCCGGGTTCTTTGATATCTGCATCCACGCCGTAAAGGACGTTACCAATGCCCAGGAAGTAAACGATCTTTCCTTCAGAAAAGAGTCTGCTTTCAAGTGCCTTTGCAAGTGTCTTTTTGCCGACGTTTTTCCGGCCGGTGATCACGACCAGTGAAGCTTTCTGGTTGTATCTTTCGGCTCTCTGTTCTCTTGTGATGGTGCTGGGTTCCCATTTTAAGTTTCTGGTCATAACTTTGTCACGCACCCACACCTGTTTATCAGGCAGCGCCTCTCTCATGATCCCGCCGCCTGCGATCTCGTAATCATCAACGATGACGAACCTGCTCATGCCTGCCAGGTCTTCTGTAAGGTCGAAGGCAAGGGGTTTTTTCAGGTTCAAAATACATTCTGCCACATCGTGATGTTCCACGCATTTTTTCTTCTGCTCAAAATCCAGATCGGAAGCATCAATGATCTTGCATATCTCTTCCAGCTTTACTTCCTGTTTTGCCGTTCCTGTTTTGAGGTAATATGTCTTGTCTTTTATCAGAGGGGCTTTTGCCATCCAGAAAAGATTGGCCCTTACACGGGTGCTTACCCTGGGGGTCTTTTGGGAAGTCAAAGCCGCCACTTCACCTCGTGAAATGTATATCTGTTCATCCATGGTAAAGGCGGTTGCCTGGCCGGCATAGGCCTTTTTTAGAGGCGGGCTGTTGAATGCCTCAATTGTATTTACCCTGCTTTTTTTACCGGAAGGATAAAATACTACGTCGTCGCCTACTTTTATCTGGCCTGACTGGACGTTTCCTGCCACGATCCTCCTGTTGTCGCCCTGTTTTGTAAATTTATATACTCCCTGAACCGGCATCCTGAAGGGTTTGTCGATATCTGCGGGTGCTTTTTCGAAACTGTCTATAACCTCAAAAACGGTCTTGTCCTTATACCAGGGCATATTGTCACTGAGTCCTGCCAGATTGTCGCCGCACATTCCTGATACGGGTACAAATTCACATTCCAGGTTTATCTCTGAGAGAAATTCCCTGTATTCTTCTTTGACCCTTTCGTAAACTTCCCGGCTGTAATCTACCAGGTCCATCTTGTTTACCAGGACGACCATCTGCTCGATGCCGAGCATTGATATCATATAGCCGTGACGTTTGGAATTCTCCTGAACGCCTTCGTCTGCATCGATGACCAGTAGTGCCGCTTCTGCACGGGAAGCGCCTGTAACCATGTTTTTTAAAAATTCTATATGGCCGGGGGCATCGATGATGATGTAATCACGCTTGTCTGTACTGAAAAAGACCCTTGCAGAATCGATGGTGATACCCTGGGACTGTTCATCCTTCAGGGCATCTAAAAGAAATGCGTACTCAAAGGGCTTTGAGTTTCGCTCGCATGTCTGCTTTACCTGTTCGAGCTTGCCTTCCGGCAGGGAATCGGTATCTGCCAGCAGTCTTCCGATGATCGTACTTTTGCCGTGGTCAACGTGTCCGGCGATCACAATGTTCATCTGTTCTTTTTTCTTCAATTTCAATATCCCTTAATCTTTAACAGAATTGCATTTAAAAATCTTATCGGTAAATCGATTACATATAGCCGTCTCTTCTTAAGGTCTCAAGGCCCCCGCCGTCTTCCTTGTCCTGTTCGCGTCCGCTTCTTTCTGCTATGTTGGAGAGCTTTCCGCTCTTGAGTTCTTCGACGATCTCTTTTACATTTTTGGATTCGGATTCGATCGGGGTAGTGCAGGGAGCACAGCCCAAAGAGCGATAACGTTTACCGTCGCCCTGGTTGTAATAAAGTGATACGGTGGGGATGTTTTCCCTGTCGATGTATTCCCAGATATTAAGTTCCGTCCAGTCAAGCAATGGATGTATCCTTACATGTTCGCCGGGTGCGAAGTCTGTCTTGTAATAGTTCCAGAATTCCGGAGGCTGGTCGGCTATATCCCACTGGTTTTCATCGTCCCTGCTGGAAAAGTATCTTTCCTTCGATCTTGAACCTTCTTCATCTGATCTTGCACCGACGATAACCCCGGTAAAAGCCTCACGATTGGGGTCAACTTCGTATTTGCCCTTGGAATGGTTGAAGCGATAACGTGGCCATTTGCCGCTCAGGGTGTTTTTCAGTGCATTTGTTTTCAGCAGCTTGCAGCAGGTCAAATGGTCAACATTTCCTTCGGGGAAGGTCTTTTTATCTTTGATCGCCTCTTTGTTCTGGCCGTAGATCATGTTCAGGCCCCATTTTTTGGTGAGCCTGTCCCGGTATTTGATCATTTCGGGAATCTTATAGCTGGTATCGATATGAACCAGGGGAAAAGGTACATGGCCCAGGAACGCTTTTCGTGCAAGCCAGAGCATAACCGTGCTGTCCTTTCCGATCGACCAGAGCATGCAGAGGTTTTTAAAATTAGCGTATGCTTCCCTTAAAATATAAATACTTGTACTTTCAAGTTGTTCAAGATGATCCATAACTTATCTTTCAATATTTTCTTCAATATATTTCAAAATCTTAGAAACAGATTCCTCGACTGTTTCTTTTTCCGAATCTATAATTATTTCCGGCTTGTCGGGTGCTTCGTAAGGGTCATCGATGCCGGTAAAGTTCTCTATCTCGCCGGCTCTTGCTTTTTTATACAACCCCTTAACATCGCGCTTCTCGCATACAGAAAGGGGGGCAGAGACGTAAACTTCGATAAAGTTCCTGCACATATCCCGTACGAAATTTCTCGTTTCGGTGTAAGGGGAAATGAAGGATGCAATTACGGCAACTCCGTGATTTTCCAGGCGGGAGGCCATGAAGCCGATCCTTTTGATATGATCGTCCCTGTCCTGCTTTGAAAAACCGGTGGAGGGGAAAAGGCCTCTTATTACATCGCCGTCCAGCCTTTCGACTTTTCTGTTTTTACGGGCAAGTTCAGAATAGAGCCTTTTTGCAATGGTGGTCTTGCCCGAACCGGAAAGACCGGTAAGCCATATTACAAATGAATTGTCGTTATTGCTGGCCTTTATATTTTCCATTATCGTTCAATCCATCCTCCATAATACAGAGCCTTACAATTTACCAAAATTGGCTTGTAAAAATCAAGTGCTTTATTTTTCACAAATATTTTTAAAATTTTAAGCCCGGAATTTCAGTTAGATTTACCGTATATATCGGCCATATGTTCGTAATATTAAGGTAATGTGCGGATTTTATGAAATATTGAATGAAAAACCGCAAAGTTAAATATTATAAAAATCCCTGTACCACTCTACGAACCTGTTTATACCCTCCTGTATGGGGGTATCGGGCTTGTATCCGACATCGCGTTTGAGATCTGTAACATCGGCCCAGGTTGCGGGAACGTCGCCGGGCTGGATGGGCATCATGTTCTTTTCAGCCTTTTTGCCCAGGGCCTTTTCAATGGCTTCTATAAAATCCATTAAAAGCACAGGCGAACTGTTTCCAATGTTGTAAACTTTATAGGGTGCCTTTGAACAGGCGGGATCGGGGTTTTGACCCGACCAGTTTTCATTACCTTTCGGGGGGTTGTCTGTTACCCGGATAACTCCCTCGACGATATCATCTATATAAGTAAAATCCCTTTTCATATTGCCGAAGTTAAAGACGTCGATGGGTTTGTCTTCCAGGATCGCCTTTGTAAATAAAAACAGAGCCATATCAGGCCTTCCCCACGGGCCGTAAACGGTGAAAAAACGAAGTCCCGTAGTCGGCAGGCCGTATAAATGACTGTAGCAATGGGCCATAAGCTCATTGCTCTTTTTGCTGGCGGCATACAGGCTTACCGGGTGATCGACATTATCGCTGGTGGAAAAAGGCATGGATTCATTCATCCCGTAAACGCTGGAACTGCTGGCGTAACTTAAGTGCTTGACTTCATTATGCCTGCATGCTTCAAGTATATTTGCAAAACCGACAATATTTGCATCTATATAAGCATTCGGGTTTATCAGGCTGTAGCGGACACCTGCCTGGGCGGCCAGGTTGCAGACCATATCGAATTTTTCCTCTTTGAAAAGCCGATCGATGTTTTCCTTGTCCTTTAAGTCAAGTTTTACAAAGCGGTAGTTCGGATATTTTGTACTTTCAAGTACCTTGTTATATTCGATATCAGCAGTTTCAATGCCGGTATCCTCGAGTCTGCCGTGCTTTATCCTGACATCGTAATAATCATTGATGTTATCAAGCCCTGTTACCTCATCGCCTCTTTCAATCAGCTTTTTTGCTAAGTGATAGCCTATAAAACCGGCCGTTCCGGTGATCAGTATTTTTTTAGTCATATCAAATTTTTTCCAAAAATTTAGACAATAGAAATTAGATATTAGAAGTTAGATTTTCATAAGCTGAGAGTTAGTTTATTTTATTAATATAACTTATTAACATTTTTCGGATTTCCAAAATTTCATCTTTTAAATTTTTATAATCTACTTTGCAAATATATCCCAGGTCATGGGATAATAAAAGCTGGTATTCTAATTCATTGGCAGAACCAAGTGAAATTCTCATAAACTGTTTTAGCTCCTTTTTTCCTCCCCTCCCGCAACCTTCGCATATATTTGAAGGGATAGATACTACCGATCTTCTTATCTGGCTTACCAGTGAATAAGTTTCTTCTTTTGGAAAGCAGGAAGTTATTTCATAAATCTTCAATGCGAATTTATGTGCTTTTTGCCAGACATTCAAATTTCGATAATCCTGCATATCTTCAAATAAGCCAAATCTTAAACTGAAGTTTTAATATTTATTTCAGCAATCTATTCTAAAGATGCCTGTTAGCTGCTTTCTATTATCTATTTTCTAATGTCTAATCTCTGTTTTTTTACGGTCTGCCGATGCTGTAGTATTCAAAGCCGAGCTTTCTGATGTGGGAGGGGTCGTAGAGGTTTCTGCCGTCAAAGATCACTGCTTTTTTAAGCTTGGTATTTATCAGGTTAAAGTCAGGTGCCCGGAACTGCTGCCAGTCGGTGAAGATAACCAGTGCATCGGCATCTTCCATGATCCCGTAATCGTCGTCGCTTGTTTCAATCTTTCCGTCCAGCTGTTCTTTGGCTGCCGACATGGCTTCGGGGTCGAAAGCCTTTATCTTTATCCCTTTTTCAAGAAACTTTCTAATACACCAGATGGCAGGTGATTCGCGAATGTCGTCTGTTTTGGCCTTGAAGGAAAGTCCCCATACTGCAAGAGTTGTATCCTCGTAATTTCCCTTGAAGTATTCCATTATCCTGTTTGCAAATCTGTCATGCTGGAGATAATTTGCATCCTGTACCGATTCTGCGATGGTCATGGGACATTCCTGCTCTTTTCCCATATGGATCAAAGCCTTTACATCCTTGGGAAAACAGCTTCCGCCGTAACCTACACCGGCAAAAAGAAAAGAAGTTCCGATCCTGGAATCCGAGCCGATGCCGTGGCGGACATATTCGATATTTGCCCCGAAACGGTTGCAGAGTTCGGAGAGTTCATTCATAAATGAAATTCTTGTTGCTAGCATCACATTAGCTGCATATTTTGACATTTCCGCACTAGGCGGGTCCATAAATATTATCCTGCTGCTTTTACGCATAAAGGGAGAATACAACTGTTTCATAAGTTCCCGGACTGCATGGTTTTCGGTCCCTATTATGACACGGTCAGGTTTCATGAAATCCTCAACCGCAGAACCTTCCTTTAAAAATTCCGGGTTGCTGACATAATCGAAGGGAATTTCTGTTTTGTTTTTGATAAGATCAGTAACCCTTTTGCTGGTACCGACAGGTACAGTGCTTTTTGTAACGATGATCTTATATTCGTTCATCAATTCGGCGATCTGTTCAGATACGCTCAAAACAGCAGAAATATCTGCCGAGCCGTCTTCTGCGCTGGGGGTACCTACGCCGAGAAATATCAGCAATGATTCATCTACACCTTCTTTTAAATCTGTGGTGAATTTGAGCCTTCCCGCCTGTTCATTGTTTTTTACCAGTTCGGTAAGGCCCGGTTCATAGATAGGGATAATGCCGTTATTCAGGTCATCGATCTTCTTTTGATCGTTATCGACACATATCACGTGGTTACCTGCTTCTGACAGGCATGCGGCGGCTACGAGACCGACATAGCCGACGCCTACAACTGCTATTCTCATAAATATTCCTCGTATTTAAGGTTTCCAGTTTTCGTCATACGGATTTCCTGATTTTAACCATTGTGCGCAAAAATCAAGTAAATCTTTGAAATCTACGATACAGTCACCGTTGGTATCGGCATCTAAATCTTCTGAACACTGGAAAATTGTAAAATTGCTGTCACTGACATCGCTCAAAGACGGATCATCTTTTCTGCTTATTTTTACCAGGTATTCATTAGAATCCGCCACATCATTTGTATCCCATATATAGTTTCCAGTTTCAGGAGCGTTAGCATCAATAACATTCCAGTTTGAGCCGTTATCATCTGAGTATTTTAAAACCACGTTATCTGCCGGTTCTCCGGATATATCCCATGTAATTTCCAAATTCGAACCTGCCAGGAGCATCTCACCGCCGTTCGGTTTTGTAATATCAAAACTGGTGGGTTCGACTATTTCAATATAATAAATATTTCTGTAGATCGAAATTTCATGTTCCCAAACTACGATATTGTTATAAATTTCAGGCTCTATCTGCTGCCCGGTATCATCACATATAACAAACTCCGTACTGCCTGAAATCTTGTAGCCCCTTATATTATTTTCTCCTGTTCTTTTATCCTGCCAGACAATAATATCACCGAAAATTGCAGGATTTTGCTGGTCTTCTGCTGCATCACAAACAACAAAGGTGTTACCTGAATCAAGGTCATGACAATATATGTCATAATCTGAACTTCTTGCATCCTGCCATACTATGTAATTCTGATAAACTTTAGGTCTCATCTGATGGCCGGAAGCTGTACAGACGGCTGTTGTCTGCCCTGTATCCAGGTTATAATAAAAAATGTCTGCATCGCCGTTTCTTGTATCGTGCCAGACTACTTTATTACCAAAAATAAAAGGATAATATTGATTGGAAGGATCATCACAAATTACAAATTCAGTATCAGTACTTAAATCATAGCCGTAAATATCATAATCGTTTTCCGATCTTCTGTCCTGCCAGACAATAATATTGCCGCTTATACTCGGATAAACTTGTAAAGAATCCAGAGTGCAGACAGAAATTTCATCTCCTGTTACCAGGTCTTTTGCAAAAATATCGTAATTTCCATTTCGGGTATCTGTCCAGACAGCATAATCTTCCGCTATTGCAGAGTGTTTCTGATCTTTACTTTCAGAGCAAACACTGAAATAATTCTGGATATTCAGATTATACCCTTCCACATCCTTATCATTTCTTGCCCAGATTACGACACCTTCATGGATATCCGGAGAATACTGGATTTCGTTTTGCTGATAAACCGGCTGGGGATCGGTTGCTGCAAAACTGCTTGAAATTAAAAAAATACTGACAACAAATACTACTGCAAAAACAACTTTACTTACGGGTTTTAAATTCATTTTTTAACCCTCTTTTAATTGCGAACAACTCTAAATATAAGTTGCTCTAGTAACATTATTTTCTGACTACTTTATATAATACTCCTTTTTTAACGAACTCATAATTTTCCAGCAGAAAATCCGGACAATAGCCTTCAACCGGTGTGAAAACATATAAATTCGAATTTTTTACGAGATTTTCAGCTTTTTCCTCAGTTAATTTTTCTCTTATTCCATAAGAGGTAAGTATTTTCACATCCTGCCGGATTTTCTTAACTTCCTGAACATAGTACAAAGTATGCACGGAAGTAAAATCACAGTAAATTGCTGCATCTTTTTCAACTGAATTCAGTGCCTCTGTCGCAAACCTTTCCGCCCCGTAATAGCAGGTCTTCCAGGGCTGAAGGAAATACACATATTCATCCCTGTAAGGCCTTTGTCTTCTTTTACCTAAAACGGGATAAACCTTTTTAGCTAAATAAGGTGTAAGAGTATACACTATTGTTGGTAAAATTGCAAACATAAACAATATAGTAAAAATATATTTTTTTTGAGTCTTGTTTAAAAGCCAGTTCACCCCGCAGGCAAGAAATACAGATGCAATTACATAAGCAGGGAGGAAAAAGGCATGTCTGTCGGGTACCTTGTACCTGAAGGCAAAGGCAAAAAACAGCAAAAACAAGATCAATGTAATACTCTTGAAGGCTTTCGGGATATCACTTTTAATAAAGAAGTAAAGCCCTGCAAAAATCAGAATTATCAACGGCGAAGGAAAATTAAGAGCTATGAAGATGAAGTTTTCAAGGACGATCTTCAGGGTAAATGACGGATTAGTTACAGAAGCATCCCAGTGAGAACCGAAAAAGGTCGAGTACATCACTTCTAAAAATGCAGTTCCCTGGATAAGTTCTCTTATGATCAGAATTTCATAAGGCAGGCATCCAATGACCCATAGAACAATAAGAATAAGAAACTGTTTTGGTTTTATATCTTTGTTTTTCAGCAGGTAAAGCCAGTATATACCGAGGCAGGCAAGGGTAAATGTTCCCCACATGTGATTTGCTACCGCCAGGCCGTTGAGTAACGCTGCAGAATACAGGAACTTTATTTCCCTGTTTTTGATGTATAAGAAAAGAAGGATCAAAACGCCTGTCATCTGGGCAGAATACAGGGTATAGACCTCCGCCACTGCCGAATGAAACCAGAACGTCCATGAGAAAGTAAGTGCTGTCGCTGCTATGATTGCAGGTTTTGATTTTTGGAAAAGAAATTTTGAAAGGAGAAATACATTTGCTATCGTAACCGCCCCGAAAATCGAGGAAATTAAATTAATCCTGGCAGCGAATTCGCCTATCTGGACATATTTCAATAATATGCCGATAAGGATATAAACGGGGTGTGCAAGGGCAAGTCCCAGCGGGCCCTGAAAATCATGATGCCAGATTCGATAAATGAATAAGCCGCTGTCCTGCCAGAGAATTGTCGGGGCACAGCTTACCGAATACACGGCCAGAGCAAATACGAAGACTATTAAATATTGAATTTTAGGATTCTCAGATACCTGAGCTTTGAAGTTCTTTACAGACATTCAGGAACTCTTGTTCTTGACCTTTAAAAAATCTCTAATATAATACTGCAGTATTTAAAAAGTTTTTGGAGTCTTTTTCATGGAAGATAATACTGATAAATCTGCCAAAAAGAAATCGTCAAAAAACAAAGGTTTTCTGGCAATAATCATAATCTTTCTGGCCTTTACAATATTCGTATTCCTTACTCAGCAGGGTGCCGATATTAACTGGGTAAAAGATTATGAAAGAGGAATAAAAATGTCAGAAGAGCAGAATAAGCCTGCCATGCTGTGCTTTTACAAACTCTTTACCCAGTATACTACCCCGACCCTGGAACAGACTTTTAAATCGGATAAGCTTAAAGAATATCTTGAAGCCAATTATATTCCAATCCTTATCGATGTTACTAAACATCCGAAAGTGGCTGAAGAATATGAGGTAAATTATTATCCAACTTATATTATCCGGCTTCCGGATTCTGAAAAACTGCTCGGCCCTCTGCAGGGGCATTTCACCGCGGGAAGTTTAATTCGAGAGCTTAAAGATCTAATGGAAAAGGCCGAAAAGCAAGAAAAATAAAACAGTTAGCAGGGTCTGTTAGTCTTATACCAGTCGATAGTTGCTTTCAGACCTTCATCGAAATCGGTTTTTGCCTCGAAGCCGAAATACTCTTTTGCCTTTGTCGTATCAAGGCACCTTCTCGGCTGGCCGTCGGGTTTGGAAGTATCCCACCTGATCTCGCCTTTAAAGCCTGTCAGATCAGCTATCTTTTCCACAAGGTCCCTGATTTTTATCTCAAAGCCCGATCCTATATTTACAGCTTCCGGACCGTTGTATTTTTCAGTCGCCAGAAGAATGCCTTCCGCTGCATCTTCTGCATAGATGAATTCTCTTGAAGCACTTCCGGTTCCCCAGCATTGGATATATTGTTTTTTATTTTCCACCGCTTCGACACATTTTTTGATTAATGCCGGTATTACATGACTGCTTTCGGGGTCGAAGTTGTCCCCCGGCCCGTAAAGATTCACCGGCAAAAGAAATATCGAATTAAAATCATATTCCTGCCTGTAAGCCTGGGACTGAACGAGCAGCATTTTTTTTGCAAGGCCGTAAGGTGCATTGGTTTCTTCCGGATATCCTTTCCAGAGGTCTTCCTCCCTGAAAGGTACCGGGGTGAATTTAGGATATGCACAGACTGTTCCGATGGCGACAAATTTCTCGATATTTCTTTTCCTGCCTTCTTCTATCAGCTGAACGCCCATCATGAGGTTTTTGTAGAAAAATTCGCCTGGATGCTCCCTGTTTGCTCCTATCCCCCCTACTACAGCTGCCAGATGGATAACGACATCCGGCTTCATGTCATCGTACATTCTTTTTATATCTTCTATACTTACCAGATCGTAGTCTTCTATTTTCGGCACGAGGATATTCTTGCAGCCTCTTTTTTCCAGACCTTTTTGAACATACTGACCGAGAAAACCTGCACCGCCGGTAACTACAACGCGTTTATCCTCAAAGAAATCAGTCATGATTGTTTTCCCTGTAATCTTTTACGGCTTTTTCGTCCTGGGCTTTTTCCATGTCTGCATCCACCATTATTTTCGCAAGTCCCTTGAATGTTACCTTAGGTTCCCAGTTCAGGACCTTTTTGGCCTTTTCGGGGTCTCCCAAAAGAATATCAACTTCCGTCGGTCGGTAGTACCTGGGGTCGATCTCTACATATTTCTCCCAGTCAAGGTCCAGATACCCGAAGACCTCATCGAGAAATTCCCTCACCGAATGTGTTTCACCGGTTGCGATTACATAATCATCGGGATGATCGACTTGGAGCATTCTCCACATCGCCTCCACGTAGTCGCCTGCAAAACCCCAGTCCCTCTTTGCATCGAGATTACCGAGGTAAAGTTTTTCCTGCAGGCCCAGCTTTATCCTTGCTGCCGCCCTGGTGATCTTTCTCGTTACGAATGTTTCACCCCTTCTCGGCGATTCATGGTTGAAAAGTATGCCGTTACATGCGAAAAGGTCATACGCCTCACGGTAGTTTACTGTTTGCCAGAAGCTGTAAACTTTTGCACAGCCGTAAGGACTTCGCGGATAGAAGGGCGTTTTTTCTGTCTGAGGGGTTTCCACGACCTTGCCGTACATTTCACTGCTGGATGCCTGGTAGAATCTGGGCGGTCTTTTCATCTTCCTCAATGCCTCAAGGAGCCTTAATGTCCCCAGTGCATCCACGTTCACCGTATAAATGGGCATATCGAAGCTGACCCTTACATGGCTCTGTGCTCCCAGGTTGTAAATTTCATCCGGCATGATGTCGTAAACGATAGAAGATAGATTACCGCCGTCCGTCAGGTCTCCATATACAAGACGCAGTTTAGGGTGGTAATGAGGATCAATATATAAATGATCGATCCTTTCGGTGTTCAATGAAGCACTTCTTCTTTTTACGCCCCAAACTTCGTAGCCTTTATCCAGCAATAATTCCGCCAGATAAGACCCGTCCTGCCCTGTAATACCTGTAATTAATGCTTTTTTCATTCTTCAACTCACTTATAGAATCCGATTATTTTATTTATACTCTGTTCGAGTGTAATTTCGGGCTGCCAGTTTACGGCATTTTTTATCTTTTCTATGGAGGGAACCCTTCTTTTCATGTCTTCTATGAGCCTGCTGTAAGCTTCTTCGTATGATATGTGCTTCTTTTCGCTCTTGCTGTTGGTTATTTTGATTACTTTATCTGCAAGGTCTTCGATGGATATTTCGTTTTCAGAACCAATATTGAACACCTGACCTGCTGTTTTATCCGAATTTACAAGGGAAAATACTGCCTTTACAACATCATCTACATCCGTAAAACACCTGGTCTGTTTTCCGGTGCCGTAAATCTCAACAGGTTGGTCGTTTAACGCCCTTTTGACAAAACGCGGTACCACCATTCCGTAATCCCCGGTCTGCCTTGGGCCAATGGTATTGAAAAATCTTGCGATAATTACCGGAAGTTCGTATTCGTTATAAAATGCAAGCCCCAGAAATTCATCTATAGCCTTGCTGCACGCATAAGACCACCTGCTTACGGTGGTACTGCCTAATACCAGGTCGTCGTCTTCCTTAAAAGGCACTGACTCGGTCTTGCCGTAGACCTCGCTGGATGATGCAATAAGGATTTTTTTTGCGTATTTGTTTGCAAGGTCCAGAACGGTCTCCGTTCCGCCGATATTGGTTTCGATTGTTTTGACGGGCTGTTCTGCTATAAGCCTGACACCTACCGCTGCCGCCAGGTGAAAAATGCAGTCGCAATCGCAGATGAGCTTGTCCAGTACGGTTTCATCATTAATATCGCCCTGAACGAACTTCAGTTCCGGTTCATCTATTATGTGTTTCAGGTTTTCTTCCGACCCCGTGCTGAGATCGTCAATGATCGATACGGTCCAGTTTTCTTTCAGCAGTTTTTCTGCTAGGTGCGAACCGATGAAACCTGCGCCGCCTGTGATAAGTGCCTTCAAAATATTTTCCTCAATAATTTTAAAAACAGACTTCGTCCCCGTCGGCTGTAATAAATACCAGCCGGTCCTCCCTTATGGAAACATTAAAAAATAATTCGAAAAAGGTAAGCCTAAACCTTCAGCGATTTATCATAAATATCGACTAATCAAGAAGATAGCTTTAACCCAAAAGCCTTCTGAAACCTTTTAAAACCAAAAACAACTTTACGAAAAACAGCACAAAAAAGTTCCCGCAATTTTCTTATCTAAACCCTTTCACTTCTTAATGAAAAGACCTTGAAAGTCCGATAAAATACCTTTTTTCAGGTTTATCATTTTTATATGCAGCTTTGATTAACGTTTAATTAATAAGTAAAATTATTAACCGTAATAAGTGCAGAATGTCTTGTCTGTCTCCCATACGGTAACTGCGTGGAGCTTTATATCCTGAAATTTATCTGCAAGCTGGTTCCAGGCAAAAACCGCCAGGTTTTCGATGGTGGGATTGTTTTCCTTAAAGTATTCGATATCGGCATTGAGATTGCGGTGATCCAGGAGGTCAATGAGATTGTCGGTAACTGTCTGTTCCAACAGGCCGTAATTTATTTTATCGATGTTTTCATTGGCCTTTACTGTCACCTCGACGATGTAATTGTGACCGTGACCTGAAGGATGGGCGCATTTGCCGAATATCTGTCTGTTCTTTTCATCAGAGAATTTTTCGTTCCACAGTTTATGCATGGCAGCAAATTCGTATTTTTCACTTAAATAGACCATCGAATTATCCTCACAATCCATTTCAAGTTTCCTGTTCGGGTTGAGTTCAAGAGTTATGTCACTGACTGTAACATTGTCGATTTTATCTTTTAACAGCCGGGAGGTTTTTATCATCAAAGTCTTAAGTTCTGATAAAGTGACATGATTTCGGCTTCGGTAAGCATCCGAAATATATTCCGAAAATACCGGCACGGCATGTTTCTTAAGCACCTGGTCAACTTCATGGACGTTCACGAAAAAGCCGGTGTCATTTTCGATACTGCCTACAAGACTGACCCTGAGCTGCAGATAAAGTGCAAGACCTGAACCGGCGGGTTCGGAGCAGTATGAATTTGCCCCTCTCGGCGTTTCATCCAGGAAAGGGTTGATAGAAAATCTTATTTGCCGTGACAGTTTATGCATTTTACTTCTTGCCGCTGTGGATAAGGTCCATAACTTCGTTTCTGGATCTTGAGTCCTTAATAAAAATACCTCTCAGCGAAGATGTCACCATGACCGAACTGGGCTTTTTTACACCCCTGATAGTTACGCAGCTGTGTGAAGCTTCGATGACGGTTGCTACTCCTTTCGGCTGAAGATTCTGCATGATAAAATCAGATATCTGGTCGGTGAGCCTTTCCTGTACCTGGAGCCTTCTTGCAAAAGAATCAACTATGCGTGCCAGTTTACTTATACCGATGACCTTGCCGTCCGGCAGATAGGCAACGTGCGCAGTACCGATAAACGGCATAATATGATGTTCGCAGACACTATAGAAGGGAATGTCCCTTAACAGCACTATCTCATCATAAGGTTCTGTAAATACTGACTTTACGTGCTCTGAAGGGTTATCATCCATACCCGCAAACAGCTCCGCGTACATATTGGCTACTCTCTTCGGGGTGTGCTTAAGCCCTTCTCTATCGGGATCTTCACCAATAGCCTGGAGGATATCCTTAACCGCCTTTTCGACTTTTTCAAAATCTATCTGCCTGTTTTTGTCCATAGTCATTTTCTTCCCGAATTATTTTTTGAAATTCATTACGAAAGTTGTCAGAAGTCTTACGCCGAAACCGGTAGAGCCTATCAGCCCGTCGGACCCGTCCTTGAAAAGGTCAACCCCCGCCATGTCGATATGGGCCCATTTCCTGTCACCTACGAACTCGCCAAGGAAGGATGCCGCTGTGCAGGCACCGCCCCACCTTCCGCCGATATTCTTTAAGTCTGCGATCTTACTTTTCATTTCCTTGGTATATTCATCCCCTGAAGGCAAGTGCCAAACCGGTTCCCCGGTTTCTTCGGCAGAGGCTTTTATCTGTTCGATAAGATCGGTGTCATTACCCATCAGGCCGGCCTTATGATGGCCAAGTGCCACCATGCAGGCACCGGTAAGTGTCGCGATGTCGATTATCCGGTCACATTTCTGCTTATCTGCATATGCAAGAGCGTCACACATGATCATCCGCCCTTCTGCATCTGTGTTCTGAACCTCGACGGTTTTTCCGCTGAAGGTCTCGATTATGTCACCCGGCCTGTAACTTGATCCGCCCGGCATGTTCTCTGCAGACGGTATGTATGCAGTAACGTTGACTTTCGGTTTTAATCCCGCGATTGCCTTCATGGCAGCCAGAACCGCTATTCCGCCTGATTTATCGAACTTCATCTCGTGCATACCCTTTGAAGGTTTGATGCTGATACCGCCCGAGTCGAAGGTTACCGCCTTACCCACAAAGCCTATGGTCGGTGCGCTTTTGGAGGCCTTGTATTTCAGGACGATCAGCCTGGGAGCAGATTTAGAGCCGGAACCGACTGCAAGAATTCCGCCCATCTTCTTCTGCTTGAGCTGCTTTTCGGTGAATACGGTACAGGTAAGATTTTTCGAGTCCCGTGCCATTTTTCTGGCTTCTTTTGCAAGTTCGGGGGGATTTATGATATTGCCGGGACGGTTTGCAATAGTCCTGCCGTAATTCTGGGCCTCGCCTATGACACTTCCTGCCTTGATACCTTTTCGCAGTTTGGTAAGCACCTTGTTTTCGGCATCTGTCAGCTGGATATTTATCTTTCTTTTGCGCTTGCTTTTCTTATTGTCACTTACATATTCATCGTACCTGTATGAGCCGAAGTAGGCCCCCTCTGTAATTGCCTGACCCACCTTCTGGATGTCCTGATCCTCTATGTTCTGATGAAGTGCCAGGGTGAGGTCCTTCGCTTCGATGTCGACTGCCTTGTTAGCTGCGGCGGTTGCAGCCTTTCTTAAGGAGTTTAACTTGAAGTCCTTTTTGTCACCCAGCCCAACCAGCAGAACCCTTTTTGCTCCTATCTTATCGTTGGTGTAGATAACTGCGGTTGAACCTTCCTTTCCCTTGAAGTCACCGAGAGAAAGCAGCTTTTCAATACTGTTATCGAGTTTTTTGTTGATATCCGCTGCAAGTCTTTTCGGCTTTTTGTCATCTGAAAACATACCGACTGCAAGCAGGTCGGTCTTGAGCTTACCGAGGTTAAATTTTTTCGCTGAAACGCTAACTGAGATCAAATCCTTCATTGTTTTTATTCCTTTCTTTACTTCCTGGTTTTGGTTTTCTTCTTTGCTCTGTGCCTTAGATAACTTTCTATAAACTGATCGATGTCACCATCCAGAACTGCATCGACATTTCCCACCTGAAGATCTGTTCGGTGATCCTTTACCATCTGGTAAGGCTGCATGACGTAACTTCTTATCTGGCTTCCCCAGGCGATCTCGCCCTTGTCACCATACAGTGCCTCGATTTTCTCATCCCTTTTCTGCTGTTCGAGAACATAAAGTTTTGAGCGGAGCATCTTCATCGCCTGTGCCTTGTTTTTGTGTTGGCTCCTTTCGTTCTGACACTGCACCACGATACCTGTGGGCTGGTGAGTGATCCTGACCGCGGAACTGGTTTTGTTCACATGCTGGCCCCCTGCTCCGCTTGCCCGGTAAAAGTCCATCCTGATGTCATCATCGTTGATTTCTATGTCTATATCTTCATCGAACTGCGGCACAACATCGACCGCAACGAAACTGGTGTGACGTCTGGAGTTGGAATCGAAGGGACTTATCCTGACCAGCCGGTGTACCCCTGTCTCACATGAAAGCTTGCCAAATGCAAAGGCCCCCTTGACAGATAAGGTGATAGACCTTATGCCTGCCTCTTCGCCGGGGGTTATATCCAGTTCCTCGTACTTAAAGCCGCTGCTTTCGAAATACCGGGTGTACATTCTAAGGAGCATGCTCGCCCAGTCACAGCTTTCTGTCCCCCCTGCCCCTGCGTGGATGCTGAAGTAGCAGTCCTTCATGTCTTCGGGTCTGTTCAAAAGTCCCTGCAGTTCTATTTTGTCGCACTTTTTCTTTAATTTTTCCAAGTCGGTTTCGATGGTATCCAGCACTTCCCGGTCGTCTTCAGCTTCAGCAAGTTCGAAAAGTTCGGAAAGGTCTTTTATACCGGTAATCGCTTCTTCTACGGGTTCAACTACGGACTTAAGTGCGCTTAACTTTTGTACGGTGGACTGTGCCTTTTCCTGGTCGTCCCAGAAGTCAGGCTTTTCCATTTTTGACTGTATCTGTTTTAAGCTTGACTTTTTGGAAGGCAGGTCAAAGCCACTCCCGGACATTTTCTATCCGGGCCTCTAATTGTTCAATTTCCTGTTTTATTTCTGCTGTTTCCATCAGACACCTTTAAATCTTCAAAATAACTAACTCGGCTTTTTATAACAAATTACATTAATACTTGCAACACAGGCAAGTTAAATAAAAAGGTTTGTGTATAATACCTGCTTTGTACTTGCAGGTAAAAGAATTGTTCAGCTTTTGAATTTACTCAGGTCTGCCGGACTGTTTACGTCTCTGAAGTTTCATTTGAACTTTTCAACCCGTTGAGCTTTTTTTCGATCCTGCCGAGCCTTTTATATATACGCAATATGATAATTACAAAAAAGACCAGTAAAGCCGCACGAAACAACAAAAACAAAACAGCTCCAAAGGATTCTAGGAATGACGGTTGGTATGTCGCCGGTAATTCCATTTAATTTCTCCTGAAATAAATTTAAAAATTTAATATACCCACTATGTTTTTAAAATCAAGAAATATATAATTAAACTTATTGGAGCTGTTATGTTTTATACTCGCCCTGTTCATTGTTCCACGTGGAACATATTTAAACTTTTTGGTATACTTGAAGAAATTGTTTCACGTGAAACAGTTGCTTTACCGCCCTTCTAGTTTGTTTCACGTGGAACATAAAAAATATTTTGAATTTTTACTGGAATAATTTCCTGACTGTGATAAATTTATTTTCAGTTAATAAAAAGGATTGTCATTCTTTTAAACGGAGTTAAAAAATGTCAGCTGCAAAAAAAGAAAAGCAAAAACACTTAGGTAGAGGCCTTGAATCCCTTCTGGGTTCATTCGACAGCCCGGAAGCTCAATCTCCTGCAGGAACTGCACTTCAGCAGTCTGATGCAGGAAGCACAAGAAAAGAGCTTCTCGTGCAGATCAGCCTTGATGAAATAAAACCCAACCCTTACCAGCCCAGAAGCGAATGGAAAGAAGAAGAGTTGGAGGAACTTGCAGAATCCATCCAGGCAAACGGTATCATTCAGCCTGTTATTCTAAGAAAGAACACCACACATTACGAGATAGTAGCCGGTGAAAGAAGGTTTCGGGCAGCTAAGATGGTGGGCCTTGATAAGATCCCTGCAGTAATCAGACAAGCAAGCGATGAGCAGATGCTTGAGCTTGCCTTAGTTGAGAATATCCATAGATCAAACTTAAACCCGATCGAAAGGGCGAAGGCCTATAAAAACTACATTCAGAATTTCTCCATCAGCCAGACAGAGGCTGCTGAAAGACTTGGGGAAAACCGTTCAGTTATCGCTAACCACTTGCGGTTACTGGACTTACCTCAGGAAGTCAAAAAAATGCTGACAGGAGAAAGGCTTTCCATGGGCCATGCCAGGGCACTGCTTTCCCTTCCAGATGATGATCTAAGGAAGAAACTTGCCAATAGGGCGATGGCAGGGAGGCTGAGTGTTCGTGAAGTCGAAAAGCAGGTCAAAAAATATCTTTCAGGCGATGAAAAGAAAAAAAAGAAAAAAGAAAAACCCGCTAACGTGCTGGACTTAGAAAAAAGAATGACTGACAGACTGGGCACTAAGGTGAATATAAAAACTAATAAGAATATGCAGAAGGGCAGGATCGTCATAGAATTCTATTCCATCGATGATTTTGACAGGATAACAGACAAGATGGGACTCAACGAGGACACAGAGGTTTACTGATTATTCCTGTAAGTGGTTATATATCAGGCATTTATAAATACATAAATATGCATACGGAAAGTATACTATGAGGGCGGTTATACAAAGGGTCAAAAATGCTGAGGTTAACGTTGACGGCAAAAACGTATCTGAAACCGGTGCCGGCCTGCTTGTATATATCGGGGTTTCCAAAAATGATACCCAAAAAGATGCCAGATGGACGGCAGAGAAGATCGCAAATATGAGGATCTTCGAAGATGATGTCGGAAAAATGAACCTTTCCTGCATAGATACAGGTTCGGAAATAATGCTTGTTCCAAATTTCACATTATACGGCGACTGCAGAAAGGGCAGAAGGCCGGGATTTGATATGGCAGGGGGGCCGGATAAGGCCAATCAACTGTTTGAAAAGGTTGCAGAAATCTTGAAAAACCTCGATATCAGGGTTAAAAACGGTGTTTTTGCCGCCCACATGCATGTATCCAGCGTAAATGACGGTCCTATAAATTTCTTGGTAGACAGCAGAAAAACCTTCTGACCGGCTTTGTAAATATGCATAATTTTGCATAAACCAGCCAGAGAAGGGAAAAATTTGCAGAATTTTTTCATTTTGTCAATTATTTTCATTTCATCTTTCTCTTGACTGTCATGGTCTGAATAAATAAACTTTTCTGTTTACACATGAATTAAACTGGAGAAAAAAGTGGAAAAGGCGATCAGAAAATCAGCTGCCCTTATCGAGGCCATGGGCTATATCAGGGAGTTTTCAGGCAAGGTCATAGTCGTAAAGCTCGGCGGAAGCGTTCTTGATGACCTGGAACTTCAGAAAAAACTGCTTACCGATGTTGCATTCATGGCAACCGTGGGTATTCAACCGATTATCGTCCACGGCGGGGGAAAGGCAATCAGCAGGGCGATGAACGAAAGCGGTATCGAACCTGAATGGGTGCAGGGCAGAAGGTACACCGATGAAAGGACATTGAATATTGCCGAATACACGCTGGTTCACAAGGTAAACACCCCTATCTGCGAAACGTTGACGGAACTTGGAGCCCAGCCGATGGGCCTTCATTCTTTAAGCAGCTGCGTTCTTTTTGCAGACAAGATGAAACTCAAAAACGAAGAGGGCAGAAAGCTCGACCTCGGCAGGGTAGGGCAGATGTACGATGTCAACGGCCATCTGTTAAAGACTCTCTGCAATGCCTTTACCGTGCCTGTCATCGCACCTATCGCACTTGACAGGGCGGGTGGAAAGTTAAATGTTAACGCAGACAGCGCAGCCGGGAAGGTGGCATCGGTACTTCGGGCAGAGAAGATCGTTTTTGTGACTGATACTCACGGAATCAGGAAGGATATCGACGACCCGGACAGCATTATCTCTTCTTTAAATGAAGAAAAGATCAAAAAACCGATCGAAGAGGGTATAATAACCGGCCCAATGCTGCCGAAGATAGATGCATGCATCGAGGCGCTTGATTCCGGGGTAAAAAAGGCACATATTATTGACGGCAGGATAGAGCATTCGCTGCTGCTTGAGATATATACAAGCAAAGGGATAGGAACCCAGATAATAAAATAGATTAAAGCATCGGAAAGGCATAAGTAATGAATACACAAGAGGTTATAGAACTTTTTGACAAATACGTCATCTCCAATTACGGCAGACTGCCCAAGGTCATAACCAAAGGCGAAGGTGTTTACCTTTATGATGCCGACGGAAACAGAATCCTTGATATGTTCCCCGGCTGGGCGGTAAGCGGAATAGGGCACTGCCATCCGAAAGTGGTCGAGGCGATAAGAAAACAGGCAGGCGAACTTCTGCATATAGACAACACATTTTATTCTGAACCACAGGGAGTATTATCCAAACTTTTAAGCGAAAGAGCGTTCGGTGGTAAATGCTTTTACTGCAACAGCGGGGCAGAAGCAAACGAAGCAGCTCTAAAGCTTGCACGGCTTCATACAGGCAAGGACAAATACAAATTCATCACCGCAGAGGGCAGTTTTCACGGCAGGACTTTTGCAACGGTAACTGCCACAGCACAGCCAAAATATCACGAGGGTTTCATGCCCCTGCTGCCGGGATTCACTTATGTCCCCTTCAATGACATAGAGGCGATGAAGAATTCCTTTACTGATGAAGTAGCAGCAGTGATGATCGAGCCTATACAGGGAGAGGGCGGTATAAATGTTGCAACAGATGAATACATGCAGACCATTCGCGATCTATGCAATGAGCACGAGGCTGTTATGATACTCGATGAAGTTCAGACCGGCATCGGCAGAACCGGCAGGTGGTTCGGCTATCAGCATTTCGATGTTGAGCCGGATATCATTACAATGGCAAAAGCACTTGGAGGCGGGACTGCGATCGGTGCTATGATGGCAACGAATGAGATCGCAGAATCACTGGTGCCGGGAAAGCATGCATCGACATTCGGCGGAAATTCACTGGCATGTGCTGCTGCAATAGGTGTTATCGAAGCGATAGAGGAAGATGACCTTCTTGAAAATGCCGTTAATACAGGTCAGTATGCACAGGATAAACTGAACCAGCTGAAGGAAAAACACGATATCATCGACCATGTCCGCGGCATAGGGATGATGATCGGCGTTCAGCTGAACGGCGATGGAGCCGATATCGTAAACAAATGTCTTGAAAAGGGATTGAGACTTAACTGTACACAAGGGACTGTAATCCGTTTTATGCCTGCAATGATCACGTCCAGAGAACAGATCGACCAGGCTGTTGAAATATTTGATTCGGTACTGTCGGAGGAAGAATATGAATGATTTTATCGGGATAAGTGAATGCTCTACTGATGAACTCAGGGAACTTCTGCAGCTTAGCAGGAGTCTCAAGAGATTGTACAAAGAAGGCAAAAAAGATGACTGCCTGTCAGGCAAAGATCTCGTTATGCTCTTCGAAAAGCCCAGCCTTAGAACCAGGATGAGTTTTCAGGTTGCGATGACAGACCTTGGAGGGCATGCGATCTACGTTAAGCCGACCGATATCGGCGGACTTTTGGGAGAAAGAGAACCGATCAAGGATATGGCAAGGGTGTATGACAGGTATGTGGACGGTATCATGGCGAGGACCTTTTCACATTCCACCCTTGAAGAACTTGCCAAATATTCCGATCAGCCGGTAATAAATGCTCTATCGAACTGGTCGCACCCGTGCCAGGCGATGGCGGATATCATGACCATCGAAGAACACCTGCAGGACCTGGAGGGTTTGAAGCTGGCGTTTATAGGCGACGGCAATAACGTGGCAAGGTCTCTTGCGTATTCTTGCGCAAAACTGGGAATGCAGATGACCCTCGGTTCGCCGGAAGGTTTTGAGCTTGATGATGAATCGATCGAAGCCTGCAATGAAATAGCAGGGGATTCTGTAAAACAGTTCAATGACCTCGTAAAAGCTGTCGAAGATGCTGATGTGGTTTACACCGACACGTGGGTAAGCATGGGTCAGGAAGATGAAAAGGCAGAACGGGTCAAGGCCTTCGAAGGATTCCAGGTGGATATGAACCTTCTTAAATCCGCAAAGAATAATGTAAAGGTGATGCACTGCCTGCCTGCTTACCGAAATTTCGAGATAACCGACGAAGTGGTGGAAAGCGAGCATTCCATCATTTTCGATGAGGCTGAAAACCGGCTGCATTTTCAAAGGGCACTTTTAAAGAAACTTCTCAGCTGAGAGATGATATGACAAAGATTCTGGTAGCTACAACAAACCCGGGAAAGATCAGGGAGCTTTCGGAAATGCTTGATTTGGATATCGACTGGCTGAAGCTATCTGATTTCGATAATATTAAAGAGGTAGTCGAAGACGGCGATAATTTTACGGAAAACGCAAGGAAAAAAGCGATCGGCTATGCAAAGCAGACCGGTGTATTGACCATAGCGGATGATTCGGGGCTGGCGGTTGATGCACTCGGCGGTGAACCGGGGGTACATTCGGCAAGGTACAGCGGTGAAAAGCCTGCAGAAAAAGACCGAACACTTTTAGATCACAGCAACATGGCCAAGGTGCTGAGACAGTTAAAAGAAACTCCGAAAGAAAAAAGAACAGCCCGGTTCGTATGTCATATCTGCCTTGCAGACCCTGAAAAAGTACTTATAGAAACCGAAGGGACGGTTGAGGGTTTAATAGCTGAAGAAGAAAAGGGCAACAACGGGTTCGGCTATGACCCGATATTTTACCTGCCGGAGTATGACAAGACCGTTGCACAGCTGAGTTCTCAGGAAAAAAACAGGATATCCCACCGGGGAAATGCTATCAGGAAACTTAAGCCGTTGCTTAAGGAATTTCTGGCAGGGCGGGAAAAATAGCAGCTAACTTTTCAGGGGTAACTTTTTGTCCGATAAAATAATTTCAAAAAATTTTTCCTGGTTATATTATCGGACTTTAGTTAAAAGATTCGTTAAAAGTAGTATAAAAATGCTTAAATAATGCTTTTTTCTTGACATTCCTTCGCTTCGGCTGTATTTGTCCTGATTTATAATTTTCGAAAATTTTTTGAACAGAATAAATTTATTTCACGATATAAGAAGCCAAAGCAGAATTTTTTAAACTTTATATTTTTCTAATTATGATCAAAAGCAATAACGAAAAATCACTGGTGATAGTTGAGTCACCCGCCAAATCGAAGACGATCAACAAATACCTGGGCAATTCATACAAGGTAATGGCGTCGATGGGACACGTAAGAGATCTGCCATCCAAGGGTCTTTCAGTAGATATAGAACATGACTTCGAGCCGACATACAAGATCATGCCGGGAAAAAAGAGGACGGTAAGTTCCTTAAAGAAGGCAGCCAAAAACTGCGACAGTCTTTACCTGGCAACTGACCTCGACCGGGAAGGGGAGGCAATTGCATGGCATCTTACCAAGATACTTAAATTCCCTGAAGAAAAGACGTACAGAGTAATCTTCAACGCTATAACCAAGTCGGCTATAAATAATGCATTCGAAAATCCGGGTAAACTTGATGAAAACAAAGTACTTGCTCAGCAGGCAAGGCGAATACTTGACCGGATTGTGGGTTACAAGATAAGCCCGCTTTTGTGGAAAAAGGTGGCAAGAGGGCTTTCTGCAGGAAGAGTGCAGTCTGTTGCCGTCAAAATGATAGTGGAAAAGGAACGCCAGATAAGGGCCTTTGACCCCCAAGAATACTGGCTTATCCCCGCCGTGTTCACCACCGATCTTGACAGGGACTATTCAGACCAGTGGCAGGAATTTCTTAAGACAGGTGAAGGTGACAAGGAACCTGCACTGAAGGAAAAATATGAATGGATGGCAAAGCGTAACGCCTTTCGGGCATCGCTCTACAGGATCGAAGGCCAAAAGGCAGAGAACATCAAGGCTGATAAGGCAGAGCAGATAAAAAATGCCCTGAATAATGCGGATTTTCATATTTCCGGAATACAGAACAAAAAGTCGACATCCAGGCCTTCGCCGCCGTTTATTACTTCCACACTTCAGCAGACCGCAGCAAGTAAGCTCGGATTTTCCGCTAAAAAGACCATGCGTGTCGCCCAGCAGCTTTATGAGGGTATCGAACTGGGTTCATCCGGTGCGGTAGGACTGATAACCTACATGAGAACGGACAGCACCAATCTTTCAAGAGAGGCGCTGGGTGCATCCAGAGGATATATAAAAGATAAGGTCGGCGAAAATTACCTGCCTGAAAAGGCGAATATTTATACCTCCAAAAAACAGGCCCAGGAAGCACACGAAGCCATCAGGGCAACAGACCCTAACCTGGAACCTGACAATATCAAACAATACCTGAAAAAAGATCAGTACAGGCTTTACGATCTTATCTGGAGAAGATTCATAGCCAGCCAGATGAAGCCGGCAATTTATAATGTAACTACTTTAGAGATAAAGCCCGATACCGATTTCGACTGCCTTTACAGGGCAACCGGAAGAACAATGGTCTTTGGCGGATATACAAAGATCTGGCCGACCTATTCCAATCAGCAGGATCTTCCGGAAGCAGCCGAGGGCCAGCAGATCGGTGCAGTGGATATAACCGCAGAACAGCACTTCACCAAGCCGCCGGCAAGATACACCGAGGCATCACTGGTCAAGGCACTTGAAAAAGAGGGCATCGGCAGGCCCAGCACCTATGCCAGTATTATCAGTACAATCCAGGACAGAAAGTACGCCGAGCAGGTCGAAAGAAAATTTTACGCCACTGACCTGGGTGAAGTGGTTACAAATAAACTGGACAAATACTTCCCCAAGATCATGGACATGCAGTTTACCCGCAAGATGGAGGAAAGGCTGGATGAGATCGAGGAAAAACACCTAGACTGGCTGAAGGTCCTGAACGAATTTTACGGGCCTTTCAAGGAAAACCTGGAAAAGGCATCAGAGGAGATGAAGCACGCCAAGGCGGAAACCCAGCCAAGTGATTATGAGTGCCCTAAATGCGGCAAAGAAATGGTTTACCGGTTCGGCAAGAACGGAAGGTTTTTAAGCTGTTCGGGATATCCGGATTGTAAGTTCGCTGCTCCCTGCGACAGGGAAGGTAAGATGGTTGAGGAAAAGACTACCGAACATAAATGCCCCAAATGCGGAAAACCGATGGTCGAAAAACACGGCAGGTACGGTAAATTTCTGGGATGTTCTGATTATCCGAACTGCAAAAGCATCCAGAAGATAGACAAAGAGGGCAATGTGCTTCCGCCCAAGGCTCCGCCGGAAAATACCGGGATAAAATGTTATAAATGTAAAAAAGGCGAGATGGTCGTAAGAAAGAGTAAAAGAGGGGAGTTTTTGGGCTGCAACAAGTTCCCCAAATGCAGGACGATCATTAATATCAATAAACGTGAGGAACTGGAAAAACTTCAGAAAGAGGGCAAATGGCCTCCTAAGACCGAAGAAGAAGCTAAGGAAATGCTGAAGAACAAGAAAAAGAAGAAAAAATCCAAAGAAAAAGAATAATCTAAGGTACATTATGGCAAAACAGGACAAAAATCCGGGCGATGTATTCGAAACGGTTGAACCGCTGGGTAAAAGAGTTCTCATCAGAAAAGATGAAGATAAGAAAACCACTAAAGGCGGAATTGAGCTTCCCGATAATATAGAGATACCGACCATTACAGGAAGAATAGTAGAGGTATCGGCAGAGCTTGAAAACGATCCAATGGTGCCTTTAGCCAAATACGACAAAGTCCTGTTTAATCCAAAAGGTGCGATACCCGTGGACTTTGAAGGTGATAACAGGCTGTTCGTGGTGGATATAGAGAACGTGGTTGCGGTTTTCAGAAAAGCATAAGCCGGGAAATAGATTCAGGTTACAAAAAAAGCCGGGATAAAACCCGGCTTTTATTTTTTATGGTGAGTTTCCCATTATTTTTCCCTTCTTCTTTTAAGCAGGGCGAAAGCACCCGCTCCTAAAAGAAGCATTGTTGACGGCTCAGGTACATCAGGGGTATCTATATCGTCGCCGTTATCTGTATCATCATTTGGGTCAGGCCAGTTGTGAATATGTTGGTGTATATCGTATTCCGGCCTGACACCTCCGCCGCCGCCGGTTACAGGTGCGGATCTTTCCCGGTAGTCGGGTAACAATCCGCCACCGCCGACAGGTCCTCTTCCGGTACCTTTGATATCCTCAGGGGTCATATCGATAAAATCGTACTCGCTTCTTTCGAAAACAGCTACTACGATCTTTGGCGAATCCAGATAAGCGCTGGTACTGCTTGAGTCAGAGCTCGCTACATCCCCGAGCCAGTACACGAATTGATAGCCGGGCTTTGGAGTAGCAGAGAGACTGATATCAGACCCCGACTCCATCTTATGCACACCCAGACCGGGTGATACACTTCCCCCATTCGGAGGACTTGCCTGTACTATCAACGCAGCATCCCTTCCAAAAGCAGTCCCTGCACTTAAAACACTGAATATTAACAACGCCGAAACAACAGTAATTGTTATTTTATTCATGGCCACCCCCAAAATATATATAACCTTTTAAGTAAACTATATAAAATAATTTACTTAACATAAGCGGCTTTTGTTCTTTTTTTCATTGCGATTAATCCGCCGAGTCCGAAAAGCATTACAGTGGCCGGTTCCGGGATCTCGACGTCATCATCATCCGGAACATCTATTTCATCATTTTCAACCGGTTGGATATCAAAAGTACCTTTAGAGGGCCCTGCGTTAGAAGAAAATGCAAGAAGCCATGAATGCTCACCCTTATGGATAAAGCCGTTTTCACTTGTCCAGGTCCATTTTGCATCCTCTGCAGTAGCTGGTTCTACACCGCCTGAACCGTCATCCATAGCCGTGGTCCCGGTAACAGCTCCTGCAAGACTCTGACCGGTACTTCCCAGTATTTCAAACGACTCCACGGGCAGATTTTCCGGCCCGGCATCGTTGAATATCTGGTAGGCGTAAATATAAGCACCTGATCCCGGAGCTTCAAAACCTGTCCAGTTTTCAAAATCTTCTGTATCGTTATAGACTGCGTAATCGATGCTTCCTGTGAAATTAACTTTGCTGTAACTTGCTGTTCCGTAATGGTCGTCAAATGAGCTTACTAATACTGCATTTGAATTAACGGCAAATGCCAACACTATTACTGATAATACGATTAATCTTTTCATCATATACCCTTTCCAGCCCCCAAGCTTTTCATTATTAATCCTGAAATCATCCATAAACCTTATCCTCATATTTAATCCTTCAGATTTCTTCTTGCGACCAGTGCAAGACTTCCTATAGAAAGCATGGCAAGAGTTGCAGGTTCAGGAAGACCCGGCGCTGCCAGTTCTTCAATTGTATCTGCCATTCCACCTGCCATCACACTGCCGTAGTTGTAGACAGGAGCATGATCGCTGCTGAAAGCAAGCAGGTTGGAATGGTCTCCTGCATCGATAAGATCAAAGAGGAACATGAATTCAGCACTTTGAGCATTTGAAGAATCAGGACTGAAAAATTCCATGAATGGTGTTACACCGCCGTCTTCAGACCAGTTTATAGTCCCGACTGAAATGGAATCCCAATTCTTGATGGAAACTGCGAAATGATTAATACTTACATCAGACTGTCCTGAGTTGTGGACCTGATAAACATAGATATATTGACCGCCTGTAAGACCGGGATTGAATACGCTTGAATCGTAAACGGCGTAATCAATACTTCCCTGCAGTGTCTTTCCGTCGGTACCGACAACATTTATCGGCACATTTCCTGACCAGCCGGTCAGTGCACCTGTCGGCATGGCTAAGGCGGGCAGTGTAAACAATACTACCAAGGCCATTACCCATTTAAAACTTCTCAAACTCACCATTGTTACCTCCTATTAAGGAAAAAACTCATATTTCAAATAACTCGCCACTCTGGCGAATTAATTTCAGCACAACTTTTCGGTGAGTTTTCTATCCCCAATTGACATGCAGCACAAAAGACATAAAGCCTTTAGGCACATTTCGGTGAGTTTTCTTGCCCCTGATATGAGATCCAAAGTCAATAACAGACCTTCGACCTGTTTGGTGAGTCTTCTTACTCCCTGAAGAGTTTAGAAAATAACTGCCTGAAAATAGCAGTTATTTTTAGCAAAGCTTCCCATAGCTTTGCAGGTGAGTTTTCTCATCCACCCCCAAGCCTTCGATACTAATTTAACTAAAATGGTCTTTGTAAATCAAGAAAAAAATCTAAAAATCTTACCTATCTTAAAAATTTTTCTGTGAGTAATTTTTTCATATTACATAAACCATTGTATTTCATTGACTTACAATTTCAAAACTGAAACCGATCTTCATGCTTTTTTGCAAATATTTTTCAATGGAAAACATTCTTACCATGTGACATATCGCTCATTTTCTTACCGGTTTGCCTTTTCTTATAGGCCTTTTGTTTATATACCTGCGTATATTTCTAATAGCCTGTTTAATTCTCTGATCGTTTTCTACCAGGGCTATCCGGACATATTTTTCGCCGTTTTCACCGAATGCCCTTCCCGGTGCAACTGCCACCTCGGCATGTTCCATAAGTTCCAGCGAATAATCGATGGTTCCTTTTCCTTCCAGCTGATCATCCGGAACTCTTGCCCATACGAACATAGTACCCCTTGGCTTTTCGACTTCCCAGCCTATCCTTTCAAGCCCGTCGCAGATTATATCCCTTCTTTCCTGGTATACCTTATTCTGCTTTTTGACGAACTCATCGCCGTCCCTTAACGCGATAATACTTGCTATCTGGATGGCCTGGAAGATACCGTAATCATAGTAACCTTTGATGGTTGCAAGGTGGTCGATCATCTTGGTATTGCCTGCCACAAAACCAACCCTGAAACCTGCCATGTTGTAGGGCTTGCTCATGGTGGAAAATTCAACGCCCACATCCTTTGCACCCTTTGCCGCCAAAAAACTTGGGGCCTGGTAACCGTCGAAACAGGTATCGCCGTAAGCGAAATCGTTTATCACGATAAGGTTGTATTTTTTCGCCACTTCAACCACCGATTCGAAGAACCCTTCATCAACGGTCATTGCAGTGGGGTTATGCGGATAATTCAAAACCAGCATCTTGGGCTTTGGATATGTATTTTCACAGACCCACACCACTCTTTTTATAAAATCCTCGTCACAGCCCAGCGGAATGGAAATAACATTTCCTCCTGCGATGGCTATGGAATAATTATGTATGGGAAATGCCGGATCAGGGACGATCGCAGTATCGCCGGTTTCTATAAGCGCAAGGCACATGTGGCTGAAACCCTCTTTCGAGCCCAGGCATGCCAGCACTTCCGTTTCGTAATCCAGCTCACAGCTCCATCTTCTTTTATATTTCCTTGCCATTTCCCGCCTCAGGTTCTTTATGCCTTTGGAAGCGCTGTAGCGGTGATTTCGCGGATCCTGTGCGCATTCGCAAAGCTTATCGATGACCATCCGTGGTGCAGGATCGGAAGGATTTCCCATCCCCAGATCTATGATGTCCGCTCCCTGCTGTCTCATCGAATGCTTAAGGGCATTGAGTCTTCCGAAAAGGTAGGGGGGCAGACGCTTAATTCTGGTTGTCGGTTCTATTACAAAATCGCTCATATTTCTTCCTGATATTCCTGCCAATAAATTAATTATATCGACCGGAATCGAAACTCCTCATTAAATTTCAAATTATCTTTTCTCCAGATACTTTTCAAGGACCTTTATCCTTCTTTTAGCGGTTTTCACCGAATATTCCTGCTCCGGGAACTTCTTTATCAGGTACTTGAATTCCTCCAGTGCCTTTTGGTAATCCTTCATTCTCATGTAGCAGGATGCTTTCCTGTATTGTGCGCCTGCGGAGAATTTTTCGGGGATGGATTCGTTTTCAGCGAGCGTCTGGTAGATCTCGACAGCTTTTTCATATTCATTGCGTCTTCTGTGAGTCAGTGCCTGTTTCATCATTTTACTGTACTCACTTCTATCGAAGGTCTTTTCATCTTCTGCTGAATCTTCATGGGTTTCGATCTCGGCGTTATTTACATCTTCTGTTTCTTCTTTTTCAGCCGTCATTTCAAACGGTGTGTTCATCTGACTTTCCTGTGCCAGGTTAAGCTCTTGTTTCAGTTTTCTGAATTCGCTTTCGGCGGCTTTAACCTCCGATTTATAATTGAAAAGGGGCTGGCCCTGGCCTGCAACGGTTTTAATGGCGCCTTTTTCGCCAAACATCATTTTATTGAACTCGGAAGTATCCTCCGGCGAGCTGCTCATGGGGTCCTTGCCTTTTTTGAGTTGTTCCTTTAGATACTGTTCATCTGCCATCATTTCATCCATAGTCGCCAGCAGCTGGCTTCCCGAAACGGTGAGTGTAACGGATTTTTCACCTGCCTTTTTGAAGTTGGTGGTTTCTTCCACCTTGCCGGGAAGGTGGAAGATCTGTTCATTTTTAAAATTCGATAAAAACATACTCAGCATCATCTTCTGCTGATTGTACTGGCTTTTTATCTTTTTGACCTCGGCATCAAGTTCTTCTTCGGTCCATTCTTTGCCTTCGTACTTACTCTGCTGTTGTCCCGGCATTTGCTGGGGGTTTTCTGCCTCGACGACTTCGAGGACGAACTTTTCATCTGCATTTTTTCCGAAGCTCAGGTTCATGGGGTTCTGCTTGCTGTTTACCTTGTTTATGTCATCGAAATAGGCAGTAGCCTGAATGTGCATAGCACCATCTTCTGTTTTTTCCCAGCTGACATCGCTCCATGCCCTTATCCCTTCTGTCTGGCTGATCATCTGAGAAACCTGCTGTCTCATGGATTCTTCGTTGATCTGAGCCTGCTGACCCATACCCTGTGCGGGATTCATTTTTAGATCCATTATCATTTTTCCCGAGTTGTCGGGATTGATGAAGTATTCCTGCGTGGTTTCAAGACAACCGGTAAATACCAGAAGGCCGATTATAAGTAACCAGATTAATTTTCTCATTTTATCACCCTTGTAATTTGAAATTTCTTTTCACTAAACACTGAAACTTAAAGTATAGAACAACGGTAAGATAAAATCAAAACTTTTCAGCCGGATTTTGGGTAAGGGCAGGTTTAAAGTATTATTTCTGTATTAATCTGATAATAAAAGGGATCAGCCAACCTGTAAGAACAGGTATCAAGCAGAAAATTACAGTCAAAATCAATATCCATATCAGATTATAATGCCGCATAATATTTCAGCTTTTTGACTTTTCAATATAAAAACTTTTTCCGTATTGTCTTTCAAGTTTCCATATCCCGATTGCACCGATGGCACTGCACATACCCAATGGCACTATAGCCGCTGCAAGTGTTTTAAAAATATCATAATCAGGAAAATACTTTTTCAGGGCGAAGAAAATAATTCCTCCCGCAAAAAAACTTACCGAAATCATAATTATAAAAAACATCCTTGTTTTTCGCTTGCTGACCGCTGAAACAAAAATCTCTTTTTCTGCTGAACGGTAACATCTTCTCAATTCTATAATCGAAATTATTATTCCCGGGCCAATGCCTAATAAAAATCCTTCTGTGTTAAAGGAATCTTTTACTAATAAAATAATCGCCAGAAGAAGTGAAACTATGAAAGTTTCTGTGAGAATTGACAAATATCGTGCCCTGCGATTCATAATAAATAAAGATGATATTTGTTTTGTTGTGGATTGCAAGGGAAATTTAAACGGCAGAAATTAGATAATTAAAAAATAGATGAGAAACAGTTTGAGTTCACCCTTACGTAAGTGTAAAAGTAAGGTCGTCTGGCAATTACTCATTTGGGTGAATTCGTTAAATCTTTACACAGATTTAAAAGCTATGGCAGCGAAAGATTCCTCGGCTCCGCTTCACTCGAAATAACGAGGAGATGATTGACATCGCTTCAGGGTGTAATTACTTTTATTAAAAACTTTCAGCAATGAACCGTTATCATTTCAACCGTAGTAAGCGAAACCAAAATTTACGCCATTTCGACTGGAGTGAGTGACAACGAACAGATGTCGTTTAACTTTTCCTGAGTCATAGAACCGGCCGGATAAAAAACAAATTTAACCCTCCTCATCCCTTCTTTTGCCGTCGCTCCGAACGAACGTGAGGAGTCCACCTGTTAAGCATCGCGAAGCGATACCTTATCCCTACTGTAAACTTAAAACTTAGAACTTAAAACTATTCATTTTTAACTTATAATTTTCGCTTTAACCTCTGAATTCTCTCCACGGAATCATTAATTTCCTCAACCGAAATTTTGCCTTCAGTCACTGCTTGCCTGATAATGCTTTTTACTTTTCTGACGATATCTTTTTCATAAACCAGATTGTTCCCGAAAAGAAGCATATCGACATCCGCATTAACTGCTCTTATCACTGCCTCATTTAATGTGTAATTTTCCCGGATCGCCCCCATCTGCATATCATCTGATATGATAACTCCCTCAAACCCCATCTCATCTCTCAATATATCGATTGTTTCTTTCGATAACGTAGAAGGGTAATTCTCATCGACCCTGCCGTTAAATACATGGGCGGTCATTACCGCATCTGCTAGTCCTTTATCTGTCAGTCTTCGGTAAGGCACCAGCTCCTCTTTGCTCCACGTGTCCGTGACATCTGTAAATCCTTTATGCGAATCCGCCTTTGCACTGCCGTGACCCGGATAATGCTTGAGCACACAAAGCACCTTATTTTTGTGACAGGCCTTTATGAATTCACCAGAATGGACAGCCGCCTTATCAGGATCAGCAGAAAAACTCCTCTCTAATTTACCGATGGCAGGACTCTCCGGATTGACATTCAGATCCACCACCGGTGCAAGGTTCATATTTATTCCGCACTCCCTAAGCTCTCCGGCAAGCTCAAATGCCTTTTCATAAGTAAACTCCGGGTCGTTAATTTCTCCCAGCCTCTCTGCACTTACCGTCTCCCCGAATCCGTATTCCGGCTTCAGCCTGACAACTTCCCCTCCCTCCTGATCGACTGCGATAAAAAGATTCCCACCAGCGAACTTCTGCAATTTAAAGGTCAATTTCTTAAGCTGATCCTTAGATTCGATGTTTCTTTTATATCTTCCTGTCTGTATGTCATAATCGAACAGCACCACCCCTCCTGTATTTTCCTCCCTTATGGCCTCAACAACCCATGAATTCAAACCAAACTCAGTCCCCCTGAAACCTACCATAAGCATCTGACCTATTTGATCATCGAGATTGCTTTTCACACAACTCTTTTCATTAAAACAGCTGCAAAACAGTATTGAGACTGTCAAAATAAAAAATATGACTGCTTTTTTCATCGACATTCCTTTTCGCCCATCGGTTTTATTACTTGAATATAAAAAAGATTAATCTAAAATATTCACAATTCATCTTACAGAATATTGGAGTAAAATAATGAAGGCAAACATAAAAATCATTTCATTGTTTTTTTTGGTATTGCTTATGTCAAATCAAAGAACTCTTTCCGATCAGGCAAAAAAACCCGGCACACACATATTCTTCGAGCTTAAAAGCCACCACAGGGAATTTAAGCCTGTAATTAACTGGCTGGAAAAATCAGAGTGGTGCTGGGGCATCGAACTTCCACATTTTTCATCAAAAGAAACCATAAAAATGATAGATGAAAAAGGCTTCCAGATCCTGCTGCACTTGCACGGCCACCCCGAAGTCCTCAAACGTCACTGGAATTATAAAAAACAGCCGATCCCCGATGTAAACGAAGTTATAAAAAAATTCGTTTCCGCCTTGGATAACGACGCCGAAAAACTGATATGGCAGATACTTATCGAAAATGATTCTTCCGGCGTCGGCCATCCACACGACCTCTTAAAAGCAGACCCGAAAACCCACAGCCGTGCTTACGAACTTTTCCAAAACCACATGAAAAAGGTCATGAATACCGCTTCCGATTTTCCGAAAGTCAAAAAATGGGGCCTGGCAGGTTTCGCTTCCGGTCCGCACCCTTATGCTAAAGCCGGGCTTGACTGCATCATCCTGGAAAGAGCAAATGACGACGTCGAAGGACTCCAGACCGGCCTGGCCTTCACCCGAGGAGCTGCCCGACAGTACGACACGCAGTGGGGTATAGACCTCTCCCTATGGTGGGGGCCCATATACGGCTGTGTCCAGGACCTTCCAGCATCATACCACAAACGACACCTGTATCTGTCCTACTATGCAGGTGCTTCCACATACCGCATCGAAGGCGGAAATCTTTTCTACAACACATCAGAAAAACGCTTTAACAAACTCGCAGAAATTGTGGATGACTTCGGGAAGTTCACCATTGAAAACAAACCCGGTAAACCGGAAATTCCCGCAGCGGTCATCATCCCGGAAAAAAGCGGCTGGATGACACCGGCCTACTGGAGAACCCGGAAAGCCGCCTGGAACTACGCCCGCATCCCGTACAAACAGGGCCAGAAAGGTATCGACGGATTTTTCGGCTATGTCTTTCCCGGCTCGCAATTCGCACAGGAACCCTTCCCGTTCGGAAAGTACCGAAAAGACGATCCCCCCGCAAGTCCCTTTGCATTATCCTGCGTGACCCCTTATTTTGCACCGGAACCGAACGACGTATTTTACGCAGAACCGCCTATTCCCTTCGGCAAATATGACAGTCGTGACACCGCAAGAAAAGACATGTATGAAAATAATACCGACCCTTCACCCTACAGACCCATGGGAGACAGCAGGTTCGGCCAGATATTTGATGTCTTCACCGATAACCTCGACACTTCGCTTTTAAAAAATTACAAAGCAGTAGTGCTCCTCGGTCCGGTTAACCTGGATGAAAAATTAAAAAAGGAGTTAAAACAATATGTTTCAAACGGCGGGATATTGATCGCATCGGCAGGGGTTTTCACTCCCCAGCACAAAGACATCACCGGCTTGGAAATAAAACCGGAGTTCAGACTTGCAAGGGCATGGAAATATAAAAACGGTCAGTATAACCATGAAGCCTTTCACTGTCTGCCCTCCTGGGTTATCGATGAAAAAAAATCCGATATCCTCTGCAAGTCCGCAGCCGATTTACCCTTAATTGTAAAAACTGAATTCGGCAAAGGAAATGTCTATACCTGCACCATACCCTGGTTCGAAGGTGTAAATAGAAACCTCGCCGGCCCCGCTGCCTCATTATTTGATGAGATTTTTAAACAAATTCAGCCCGCAGACATCCGGGGCCTTCCCGTTCAGTGGCTCTCATCCGCTATTGGCGAAGAAAAGATAATTGTAATTTCAAACAACAACTCGGTAAAATGGCAGGGCAGCATTATTTTGGATAACAAAATCAAAAAATTTAATAATTGCAGAGAACTTCTGCAGGGAAAAGAAGTAAACCTGAAAAAACAGAACAAAAAAATAAAGGCAGCTGTCGAACTGAAACCTTACGAAATCGGTGTTTTTAAATTTACGGAGTGATCGAAAAATATAAATCAGATACATACCGCAAAACGGGAGGATAATAAAAATACAAAAATTAAGTTGCCTTAGTAGCACGAATTTGATATTTTGACATACGTAAAATAATTATCATTCAAAATACGGAGGAATTAAGATGAAAAAAATGATTTTGGCGGTAACACTGTGCCTTACTGCAGCCGCTTTTTCGAGCTTCTATCAGAAGGTAACACACGAGGAATTTCAGGCAGTAAATTCTGACGGAGAAACTACTTTCACCGGCCAAACTTGGGTACAGATAGAAGGTATAATTCTAAACACTCCCGAAAAATGGCTTGACCCCACAGCAGAGGAAATTTCACAACCCTGGAACCTCGGCGGAGAATGGGAAATTTTCATCCAGGGCGAAGGCGACGACCACGCAGGTACCGCCGTATGGATAGGTCAGAATTACGGCAACGGCCCCGGCGATGCAAACTATCCCAACGATGAATGGATTTCCGAACTCCAGAGAATTAACTATGATCCAAACACCGGCTACACCTTCACTGCAGGCGACAGGGTCATGGTCAGAGGTACTTACCTTTTTTACAAAGGCAAACTGAATATAAATGAAAATCATAATACCGAACCTTATTATAATTTTGAAGTCCATCTTTTAGAACCCGCCGTCGGCCTACCCCAGCCCGAAACAGTTGATCTTTCGGACCTTAAAGACCAGAATGATGACCCCATCTTCGACCCCACAAGACAGACCGGCTGCGAATACTACCAGGCAAGAAGAATAAGAATAAATGACGTAAATATCGTAAATACGGAAAACTGGGGCCCGGATACCATGCTGACCGTAAGAGATGCAAACGGCCTGACATTCGACGTTTATACTAGACTCGGAAGAGGTTTCAGTACCTACCCCTGCCCGACAGGACAGATCGATGTCATTGGGATTCTTGACCAGCTGTCACCAGGCCAAAAACCGAACTTGGATCATACCAGAGGATACAGATTGCTGGTTATGGATTACGACGGCAACGGCATGGTACTTACAGACCGGGACAAAAAAAGAGGAAATCTCCCCGTTGATGCAAATAACGATTATAAGGTCGATCTCAGGGATTTTGAAAAATTTGCTGAGCAGTGGCTTATGGAAACCGACGGCTTATATATCGAGGAAGAATAATAACTTATATCGAGGCGGAAAAAGTGAAAAAAGGCTTTACTCTGATAGAACTGCTGGTCGTAATTGCGATCATAGCACTTCTGATGGGCATCCTCTTGCCCGTGACGTCACGAGTACGCCTTCAGTCAAGGGTCCTTAATGCAAACTCCGATCTCAGGCAGATATCTATCTCCATCCGAATGTACACCGAAGATAACAATGGCAAGCACCCGCCCACAAGGCTGGATTGTAATCTCGGCTGGGAAGACCACGTCCTGCCCCCGGAACTGGCAAGGTACGGCTATCTTCCCAAACCCGAACCCGATACAGGCATGAGCGTAAATATGGAAGACGTCTTCAGCAGGGGACATACCTACAAATACTGGTCTGTCGGACAGCACTATAGAAACGGCAAACCCATGTTCGGCCAGACAATGACCAGGCCTGGCTACGGCCCGCCGCCCGATATGGGCAATGAACTCTGGGTGCCGAACCATTTCCCCAATAACGATCCGAAAGAAGGAATAAGAAACGGAAAAAAATACTCAGATCCACTTTCATCTCCCGTCACTTGGGTACTCTTCAGCAAGGGCCCCGATTACGACTGGTGGAATTTGAAAATACGTAAATACCCCGTCCCCCGCGTGACATGGTATTCACCTGAAGAAAAAAAGGGAATAATTACCCGCGTAAAACTCAAAGACGGTAAAGAAATAGGAACCTTTAAGCAATAACCTCAGGCATTTAAAATCTGCCCGCCATCATATCCGCCATCGGCCGGGTGTAATCTATTTTATCAAGAAATATCTTTATGCACACAATTATCGGCGTCGCCAAAAACATCCCCACTATACCCCAGATGGCACCGAAAAATATCAGCGAAAGCAGAACAGTCACCGGGTGAAGATCAAGCGATGTCCCCATCATCTTAGGCTGAACGATATTGCCTATTGTAAACTGTATCAGCCCCGGAATTATGACCGCAAGACCCTTGGCACCTACAGTTAGATCCGGACTCAGCAAAATCACCGGCAAAGGTAGCATAGTCGCTATGATCGAACCGATATTCGGAATAAAATTAAGGAAAAATGCCAGAAAGCCGAACATCCAGGCAAATTTCACACCCAGAAGAAACAGCGTCAATCCCACCAGCGAACCCGTAAGACCGGAAGTGATAAGAAGAGTTATTATATAACGCTTGATGTTGTACTGAATTTTATCCCACGTCTCTGCCGCCTTGTGCTCAACGTCACCTTTACCGCAAAGCATGAAAACCAGAAAAACCAGCACCAGAATAAAATTCGAAACGATATTCAAAATACCGCTCACCATTCCCGAAAGAACCCGCTTGGCACTGTTGCCCACCCCGTTAAGGGCATAACTTTTAAGCTCCGCCTTGCTCATCCCGAACCTTTCCATGTCAACAAGTTCGATAGCCTTATTCAGTGACCTCTCAAGCTGCTGCTGGTATTCATCCTTATTCTCCGTCACCTGAACCACCGTGGCGCTTACGAACAATCCGAAAACTGCCAGAAGAATACACCCGAATATGAACGTGTTACCTATCGCAACTCCCCGCGGCATCTTCTCCCATTTCATCTGAAGTTCGATCAAAGGCCTAAGACAGAAACTGATGAATATCGCCAGAACGAAAGGGATCAAAACCGAGCTGAACATCTTCAACGCCGACGCCGCAACGATCGAAGTAAGAATTATAAGACATCCCGTCTGGATCTTCTGTATATTATTTTGGGTTTCCATTAAATTCTCCTAATCTGCCAAAACTCTTATCTACTTCGGAATTATTGGCAATATTTCTGAAAATTTCGCAAAATTTTATCAACATTTCATCTTTCGGCGACGGCTATATATATAGAAAATGGTTGCCGTAAATTTTCCCCGGTCATTTTGACCGAGGCAAAGCCGGGCTGAGAAATCTCTTCTTTATACCCGGAATTCAAAATATTTAATGTGGTTTTAATTGAATTATTTGGAAAAATTTGGTATTATATAAATATTAATATAAATTATTTAATTCAAAATTAAAGTGAAGGAGAAAAACATGAAAAAGTACGCAATTATTTCAGTTTTAGCAGTAATCTTTTTTGCAGGTTTCGCACACGCCGAGATCGTTCAGATCAATATCGAGGCAGAGGTTACCTCCGTCGATGACAGCGGCAACTATCTTGAAGGCAACATAAACGTCGGCGATACCATCACCGGCTACTATATTTATGATACCGAAACCCCAGACAGCAATCCGGATAATGAAGATGTAGGAGATTACTGGCATTACTCATCGCCTTTCGGTGTCTATCTGGAATGTAACGGCCTGGAATTCCAGACAGATCCGGATAATATGAACTTTTTGATGGAAATAGTCAATAATTCTGAGATTTATGCCCATGAAGCATATCTTTTTAGAAGTTACAATAATCTATCACTTTCAAGTAATGCAGATTTAGATAGTATTGCTTGGTCAATACAATATAAAAATGATTTGTCGCATTTTGATAGTGATAAACTAATAGCTTATGCTCCTGACTTATCAGAATGGGATATGAATGCATTGTCGATTAGAGGTGACAGGAAATACAATATTAGAGCTGAGGTTAAATCGGCTACTAAAGTACCTGAACCTTCAACAGTTTTACTTTTGGGTTTAGGTACGTTAATGTTAAAGAGGAAGAAGTAATTAATTTTTTCAAATCTTAATTTAAGAGGGATCTTATTATGTCTAAAACAAAACTATCTCTAGTTACAGTAACTGTCTATCTTTTAATTTCAGCTTTTTGCCTTGCCGACTGGAGAGATAACGCCAAGGTTAAAATGCTCGGAGCAGGCGAAAGTCACTCTTTATTTTTAACCTCAGACGACACCCTCTGGGGTTTTGGATTGAACAGCGATTATCAGTTGGGTATCGGCATAAGAAACAGCCGGTATTTTCCCACCGAAATAATGGATAATATCATGCACTTCGACGGCGGTTGGTATCATACCGTAGCCGTCGATGTAAACGGCTTTGCCTGGGCGTGGGGAAGAAATCGCCATTTAACGTAAATTTACTTGAAAAAGGAAAAGTAAATATGTATAATCGATTTATTGATAAAATTAAAGTGAAGGAGAAAAACATGAAAAAGTACGCAATTATTTCAGTTTTAGCAGTAATCTTTTTTGCAGGTTTCGCACACGCCGAGATCGTTCAGATCAATATCGAGGCAGAGGTTACCTCCGTCGATGACAGCGGCAACTATCTTGAAGGCAACATAAACGTCGGCGATACCATTACCGGTTACTACACCTATGACACCGATACACCAGACAGCAATCCTGATGAAACTGCAGGAGAATATTGGCATTATTCATCACCTTTCGGTGTTTATCTGGCATGCAATGACCTTGAATTTCAGACTGATCCAAAAGATACTGAATTTCTATTACATATTAATGATGATTCACCTATAAAAGATTATGAAGGATATACATTCAGAAGTTACAGTAATTCATTGCTTTCAAATGGTTCGCAAGTGGATCACATATCATTGGGACTAAAAGATTATGACTGTTCGTCTTTTGTTAATGATGAATTAATAACTTATGCTCCTGATTTATCAGAATGGGAATTTAATGATTTATCAATCACTGGTGACCGAATGTACAATATCGGAGCAGAAGTAACATCAGCAACCAAAGTACCTGAGCCTTCTACAATCCTATTATTTGGATTAAGTTCATTGTTTTTGAAAAGGAAAAATAAGTAAATTAAATCAATTCTAATTTTTTAAGAGGGATCTTATTATAAAAACAAAAAGTTTTAAAAACTATATATTTTTGAAAGGGAGAAATATGAAAAATAGTTTTGTAATACTATTAATCTTAATGTTTGTTACGGGTTTCGCATCCGCAGAAATAGTCAAAATCGCCATTGAAGCAAACGTTACCGGTATAACTGACGAGGGCAATTACCTTGAAAGCAACATAAATGTCGGCGATACCATCACCGGGTATTATATCTATGATACATCTACCCAAGATAGTGAACCATCAGAAAGTCTGGGAAGGTACTGGCATTACTCTTATCCTTGTGGGGTTTATCTGGCATGCAATGACCTTGAATTTCAGACTGATCCAGAAGATACTGAATTTCTATTGCAATTAGCAGATAATTCTTCATTATATGATTTTGAGGGGTATTTATTCAATAGTTACAATAATTTAACTGCAAATGATACTCCAGTTGATACAATTAGGTGGTATTTAGAAGATAAAAACCTAAATAATTTACATACAGATAACCTTTTTACGTATGCGCCAGATCTTTTAGAATGGGATTTCAATCAGTTGGATATTAGAAGTGATAGGAATTTTAATATCCATGCTGAAGTAACATTCGCTGAAGTCATCCCAGAACCTTCATCTATTCTTCTTTTAGGTCTGGGAAGTATGTTAATCAAAAGAAAAAACAAGTAAATTAAATCAATTCTAACTTTTTTAAGAGGGATCTTATCATGAGTAAAACAAAACTAACTCTAGTTACAGTAACCGTCTATCTTTTAATTTCAAATTTTTGTTTCGCCGACTGGAGAGATAACGCCAAGGTTAAAATGCTCGGAGCAGGCGAAAGCCATTCCCTGTTTTTAACCTCAGATGACAAAATTTGGGGCTTCGGATTAAATGGAGCAGGTGATTATCAGCTCGGTATAGGTATATCAGGGAACCAGGCAACCCCCGTTGAAATAATGGATAATATCATGCACTTCGACGGCGGCTGGTTTCATTCTGTAGCCGTCGATGTTAACGGCTTTGCGTGGGCGTGGGGAAGAAATCGCCATTTAACGTAAATTTACTTGAAAAAGGAAAAGTAAATATATATAATCGATTTATTGATAAAATTAAAGTGAAGGAGAAAACATGAAAAAGTACGCAATTATTTCAATCCTTGCAGTTATCTTGCTTGCAGGTTTCGTAAATGCCGAGATCGTTCAGATCAATATCGAAGCAGAGGTAACCTCCGTCGATGACAGCGGCAACTATCTTGAAGGCAACATAAACGTCGGCGATACCATCACCGGCTACTATATTTATGATACCGAAACTCCCGACAGCAATCCTTCAGAAAGCGTTGGTGACTATTATTCTGGTGGAATTTACTTATCTTGTAATGGATTAGATTTTCGAACAGACCAAAACAATTCTAACTTCAAAGTAACCATTCTGAATGATCATACAGGAGTAGATGCATACGGGATTAAAAGTGATAATAACTTATCTTCAATTAATGGTGTGATTCTAAACAGGATATACTGGGGTTTGCAAGATATTGATTGCCTTTATTTCGATAGTACAAACCTGATTGACTATGCACCTGATTTATCTGCCGGTTGGGAATTCAATGATTTAGACATAACAAGTGACAGAAACTTTAGTATCAGAGGCGAAGTAACATCAGCAACCAAGGTACCCGAACCTTCTACAATCCTATTATTTGGATTAAGTTCATTGTTTTTGAAAAGGAAAAATAAGTAAATTAAATCAATTCTAATTTTTTAAGAGGGATCTTATTATGTCTAAAACAAAACTATCTCTAGTTACAGTAACTGTCTATCTTTTAATTTCAACTTTTTGCCTTGCCGACTGGAGAGACAACGCAAAGGTTAAAATGCTCGGAGCAGGCGAAAGTCACTCTCTGTTTTTAACCTCAGACGACACCCTCTGGTACGAAGGTGAATTGAGCGACTATATAACAGAAGAAGAATATTTAAAATTCAGAAATGATCTTGAAAATATGGATTGATCGAAATTGTTACACACTACGACAAAGGCCGGCTTTTAAACGTCGGCCTTCTTTGTTTCAAATTAAAAAAAAATATTCTTGAGCAAACCCTCTTTTTATGTCTAAAATCATAGGGATTTACATGGAAAATAATTAAATAATTTTTAAAATTAACCTTATGCCCGAAGCGGAGTTTAAAAAAATTGGCAAGAACAGAACCGAATTGATCCTTTCAGGAAGGATCGATACCAAAAATTCTGCCTCCCTCTGGAAAAAGGTCCTCCCCGAAATTAAAAAGAATAAACCCGCCCACCTCACCGTTAACGCCGAAAACGTCGAATACCTCGATTCCGCAGGCAGCGGCCTGTTACTAAACATCAGAAACTTACAGAAACAAAAGGGCTGCGATTGCGAGATCGTCGGACTCGATCAGAAATACAGGGACCTTTGTAACATACTCGACCCCGGAAAACTTCCCGAAACCGAAAAACAGCGAAAAACCGTAAAACACTCCGTCGAAAAAGCAGGCCGGATTCTCAGCCGGATATTAAACGACCTTGCAGCTTACATCTCGTTTCTGGGAGAAGTCACTGCAAAACTCACCAAAACCCTCATATTCCCCAAAAGGCTGAGAATTAAGGACACCGTCCTCCTTGCAGAAAACGCCGGTGCAGATGCCTTCGGCATTACCGCTCTCTTGGGCTTTTTGGTGGGACTGATCCTGGCTTTCCAGTCTGCAATACCGCTTCAGCGTTTCGGCGTACAGATCTTTGTTGCAGACATCGTCTCAATCTCCATCTTCAGGGAACTCGGCCCACTCCTGACCGCCTTCATTCTCGCAAGCAGAAGCAGCTCCGCCTTCGCCGCAGAGATAGGCACTATGAAAATAAACGAAGAGATCGACGCAATGAAAACTATGGGACTAGACCCAATGGTATTTCTGGTAGTACCTCGAATAATCGCAGCCGTTTTTATTACTCCGCTTCTTACCATGGTAAATAATCTTTTTGGCCTCCTCGGACTGGCTGTGGTAATGTCAAGCCTGGGATTCCCCACTGTCACCTATATAAACCAGATCAAAGAAGCTGTCACCATGTCCGATTTTATCGGCGGACTGGCAAAAACATTCGTCTTCGGAATTTTCATCGCATCTATCGGGTGTATGCGCGGAATGCAGACTAAAACCGGCCCAAGGGCCGTTGGCCAGTCCGCAACCAGTGCCGTAGTGACAAGCATCGTTTCAATAATCGTTATCGACGGAATCTTTGCGGTCGTTTATTATATCCTCGGAATATGATATGACAGAAAAAGAACCGATAATAAAAGTAAGAAACCTCACAGCAGGATACGACGACAACATCATCCTGGAAGATATCAGCTTCGATATCTACAAAGGCGAGATCTTCGTAATCCTCGGCGGGTCAGGCTGCGGAAAAAGCACCCTCATGAAAAACATGATCACACTCTTGAAACCTATTCAAGGCAGCGTATTCATAAATCACGATAACATCCTGGAAGCTTCCGGAAAACAACTTAAAAACATCTTAAGCAAGATCGGCATCATGTACCAGAACGGCGCACTCTTCGGCTCGATGAACCTGCTTGAAAATATTACCCTCGTACTGGAAGAATTTACCGAACTGCCCAAAGATGCCCGCGATTTCATAGCATACACAAAACTAAAACTGGTGGGACTCAAGGAAAGCGCATTTAAAATGCCCTCAGAAATTAGCGGCGGAATGAGAAAAAGAGCAGCCATCGCACGCGCTCTCGCACTAGACCCGGAAATAATTTTCCTTGATGAACCGTCCGCTGGACTTGACCCCATAACCTCAGCACAGATGGACGAATTAATAATTACTCTCGCCCGAAACCTCGACGCCACATTCGTAATAGTAAGTCACGAACTGCCCAGCATTTTCACTGTTGCAGACCGCGTCATTATGCTGGATAATAGAACCAGGAACATCATTGCTTCGGGTAACCCTCGACAATTGCGGGATTCAAGTGACAACCCGTGGGTAAGACAGTTTTTTAACCGGCTTCCCGAACAGAATGAAATTATGAAAAAAGGAGACAAATGAGTACAAAGCCGAATTACTTTAAATTGGGAATGTTCGTAATATTCACCCTCGCCCTCATAATAGCCGGCGTCATCGTTCTCGGCTCTGGCATATTAAGAGAAGAAAAATTCTGCTTCGAGACATATTTCGATAACTCCGTCAGCGGCCTCACCGTCGGCTCACCAGTAGAAAGCAGGGGCGTAAGAATTGGTAAAGTGGAAAGCATTACCTTTGTCACCCACGAATACGAACTTCCGAAAACGAAAAACGGATTCAGCCAGTTTCAAAAATACGTACGTGTAGTCTGTTCAGCTGATATGCAGAAAATACCCCAGACAGCTAAAAAAAGAGAAGACATACAGCGGCAAATCGACATTCTCATAGAAAACGGATTCCGTCTTCAAATGGCATCAAATCTGTTAACCGGACAGGCCTTCCTCGATGCCGTCTTCCTCGATTCGGATAAATACCCACCGCTTGAAATTGCATGGCAGCCCGAACACATTTACATTCCCTCTGCACCCGGCGTCATAACTTCCCTGAAAGCATCCGTCGAAAACATCCTCTCCGAACTGGAAAAACTGGAACTGAAAGAAATAAACGATAAGATTTCCAGCTTACTCACAACTATGGATAAAACCGTTCAGGATGCGAACATCCCTCAATTGACTGACCAGCTTACCGGCTTGCTTGCTGAAGCCAGAGAAACCAATAAAAGCCTTCAGAATATCCTTAAGGCACCGCAAGAAAAAGAAAAATCTGCGAACTTGCCTGAAACCATCGCTCAATTAAACGCTTCTTTGAAAAAAATTAATAAACTCCTGACGAAAAATGATCCTAAAATTGCAGAAATAATGAGAAATATTAGAATATTGACCGCTGACCTAAAACAGGTTATAAGCGACCTTAAACAAAGTCCCTCGGACCTTATCTTTACCAAACCGCCCGAAAAATCGGAGGTATTAAAATGAAAAAACTGATCACATTCTTAATGACAGTAGTTTTAACTGCCGGCTGCGTAAGACAGTACGACAAAAATGTCTATATGCTGGAGACCAGAAGACCTTCAGAAAAAACCGACAAACGGATTAACAAAATCCTGCAGATACAGAACTTCCAGGTCACTCCCCCCTTTGACAGCCAGTCACTGGTTTATCGAAAATCCGCCAATGAATACGAACAGGATTTTTACAACAGGTTCATAATCTCCCCTTCCGAAATGATAACTCAGAATATAAAAAGCTGGGTGACAAATGCCGGCATTTTCAAAGAAGTCATTAACCCCGAATCTTTCCTGACCCCCGACCTTTACCTGTCAGGCAGTGTCGAATCCATGTACGCCGATTTCAGGAACCCCGACTCACCGCTTGCCCAAACAGTAATAAAATTTGTCATTTTCAAGATCACCGATACAGAAGAAAACCTCCTCATGTCTGAACATTACACTGAAACAACCGAAATCCCCCAAAGAAAAGTACCCGCCATCTTGGCCGCCTATGAACAAAACTTAAAAAACATTCTCAAAAAATTCGAAAAAGATATCCTGATAAACTTATAAATTAGGAGTTGAAAAAGTTATCCTTAGGGTTTTTAATAGTTTTATACGGAAAAATAATGTTAACTATTAATGGGAGGTTACAATGCAGATTATCAAAAAATCCATCATTCTGATTACGATTCTGCTTCTTTGTTCCTTTGTCAAGGCAAAACCCGATAACAGGGGCAAGGGAAAAGGTAGAGGCAATTCTCAAAAAAACGAAGCTAAACAGCGCGGAAAATCCCAAAAACCGGAACGACCCAGCGATGAACAGGAAAAACAGCGGGAAGAACGTGAAGAGCAGCAAGAGCATGAAAGAGAGGAACGCAAAGAACGAGAAGAACGGGAAAGAGAGGAGCGTGAAGAACGAGAAGAACAGGAACGTGAAGATCGCGATGAACAAAAAGGCGAAGGCAGACAAAAACGAAAACAAAAAGGCAGAGGTAAAGCAGAAGAAAAAAGTCAACAAGCCGAACGGGCAGGCAAAGGCCGTCAAAAACAGCTAGAAGCAATTGAAAGAAGGATGGCACGCGAAGAAGATAAACACAACCGAAGACTGGCCCGCCTTGAAAGAATAAAGGAACTCGCACAGGAACAGGATAATACCAGAAAGGTCGAAGTAGTTGATAAACTGATTGAAAAGGAGAATCAGCGGTACCAGCGCAGAGTCGCAAAAATGAAAGAACAAAAAGAACGAATGCAAAAAATAACCGAAGAACGAAAAGGCAGAAAGGAAAAAGAAGAAAAAGACAAAGATGACGAAGACGAGCAAGACGATGAAGACGAAGATTCCGATGAATCACAAGACCAACAAAAAGATCAGGACTAAAGGAGGCCTAAAATGAAATTAAAAAAATTAGCACTTGTTATTTTGATAGCAATTCTTACTATCTCGCTTTATTCCTGCAAGAAAAAAGAAGAGCCTCAGGAGATTGAAGTCAAAAGTAAACAGGAATACAAACAACAGGCTGAAAAAGAGATCAGCGAGGAAAATATGGACGAGGAACTGCAGAAACTGCAGGAAGAAATAGAAAGTGAAACGGAAACTCAATAATTGATCATATACGTGCAGCTGCGGTGAATCTGCCGTCGTTTTTAACAACGGAAATATTACAACCGAAGGCCTCACTCAGGTTTTTCGAGGTAATGACCTCGGCAGGTTTACCGTCTTTTAAAATTCTACCCTCTTTAAGCAACGTCACTTTGTCGATATTTACCGGAAGCTCATCCAGGTGATGTGACACGACGATCAAAGTGGGATTATCGTCCCGCTCTTTTATCCTTTCCAGTATATCAACCACCTCGGCTCTTCCTTTTATATCAAGTCCTGCAGTCGGCTCATCCAAAACCAGTAATTCAGGCTCACTTACCATCGCCCGTGCGATCAGCGCCTTTGCCTTTTCACCGGTACTCAATTCACCGAAAAACTGATCCCTTAGATCATACAGTCCGAAATGTCCCAGCTCTTCATGAACCTTTTCCCACATCTTTTCAGTCATATCCTTATACCACGGCAGGATCAGTGTGCCGAAAAACCCTGTCCCCACCAGTTCATTCAATAATATCCTCCCAGAAAACTCCGGCACCCTTGAAGTTTCTACCAGCCCGATCTTTTCACGAATTTTTGAAATATCCGTCTTACCCAGCCTTTCTCCCAGGACTTCAACAGAACCCTCACTGGGCCAGGTATAACCGCAGACTATGGAAATGATAGTCGATTTTCCCGCGCCGTTGGCACCCAGCAGGGCATTACAGCTTCCCCTTTTGACCTCCCAGTTGATGGAACTCAATATCCGCTTTCCCCTGCAAAGATAATCTGCATTCAAAATCGAAACTGCTTTTCCCATTTTAAATCCGCCTCAAAGCTCAACCAGCATCGCCTTTGCTGTCTCCTCTTTAATATTTTCGCTGCAAAGGACTCCCAACAGTTCCAAGGCAAATAAAAGTGCAGTCCCCGGCCCCTGGCTGGTTATGCAGTTGCCGTCTATTACCACCTTTTCATTTTCGACCGGATTATCGAGCTTTTCCTGCATCGCAGGATAACAGGTTGCTTTCTTACCCTCAAGCAAACCGTGAGCCTGCAGTACAACTGCAGGAGAGGCACAGATCGCAGCATAAAATTTTCCCGAATTTTTCTGATTTTTTAAGATTTCTGTCAATTTCTCGCAATTTTTCAGATTTTCCGCACCCGGCATTCCACCCGGCAAAGCGACCAGGTCATATTCCTCGGTGCATTCTTCGATCAGCCTGTCAGCCGTTATTAGAACTTCCCTGCTGCATTTAACCTGCTTATCTCCTCCTACCGCCGCAACGGTAACCTCCGCATCGGCTCTCCTTAATGTATCGATTATACAGCTTGCTTCGATCTCCTCAGATCCGTTTGCTATAGGTACCAGTACTTTCTTGGACATATCAAATCTCCCATTAAAATTTCAAAAAAATCAACGTCAGGTTAACAGAAATCGATTAAAAGGTGAAATTTTTAAATCCTCAAAAATGCATTATCGAAAAAATTAAGATCATACAAAATTAAAAAAAGCTTCACTTTATATTAACATTGATTCAGAAAAATTTTGAATTAAACCTGTGTAAAAGTCCGAATTAAAGCCTGAAACCCTGAAATTTTAAAATAAATTTATAAGCCGACGATCGAATTTGAATATCTGAATTTATGCCTGATTTAAAATCCTTATTTAATTGATTTATTACAAATAATTTTATATACTCATTTTAGCCCTGTTTCTGGGAGAAATGGTTTGATTAGTTTTGGAAAGGTTATGAAAGTGATTAGGCTTCAAAAAACACGTATTTTGACAGCTGTGATACTCACCATTACCTGCTTCTCATTTTCGAATAGCTTTGCTTCTCGTTTTGAGATAAAAACGGAGCTGGAAGAAAATCACGCTGAAATGGTAAGCGAAAAGTGTGAACAGTATTACAAAGCCTTATTTTCTAATTATTTCGAAAGAAGTTTCAGTAAACTGGTAATACATTATCAAAAGGATAAGGACAGCTTCAGGGAAACCGTATATGACAACCACCTGAAGATGGAAGAACTCCCCGACCTGTACGCATCCTCTATACCCGCCGCTTATGTTTCCTCGATCAAAAACGCCGAAGACGAACTTCTAAGACAGGTTACAAGGCATTTTATTGAAGTGAATCTCGAGAATACACCTTACTGGTTCAAAAATGAGTTATGTAAGTTCTTTTCGGAAAATGCCTGTTTCAAAGACGATGAAGTGGTTTTCAGGGAACCGAATTATAAATATTATCAGCCCATAAAAAAGAACGTGGCCGAGGGAAAGAGATTAATCGTAAAAAAACTGTTCCCCTACTCTGATTCCACTTTTATGAACTGGGAATTGGGATCGCCATTTGCACAGACTTTTTTCTACTGGCTTAGTGAAAATAATTACTTCAAAATTTATCTGAAAAATATTTCCGAATACGGCTACAAACTCGAAACCCTGGAAAAAACGCTTGGTGAGCCTTTCGGCAAGATAAATAAAAATTTAGGTGATTATTATGAAAGGGATTTTACAGAGCAGAGAAGGCTCTATGAAGCCCAAAAAATCGTTGATTTAAAGGAAAGAAAAGAAACCCTTATAAAACTCGCCGAGGATTTTCCATATTACGACAAGGCAAGACTGGAGCTTTTGAAAACTTATTTCAGAGGTAAAGATTATTTCAAGGCTATCGAAATCGGCGAATCTTTGATCTCTGACCCCGATTCTGCTTATTATGAAGATGCACTTAAATATACCGCAAATGCATACTTAAAAAACCTCGAATATGACAAAGCGTTAGACCTATATAATAAGTTGTGGGAGGAAAGAGGGGTTTGCCTGGAAAATTATAAACTTGCTTATGTGATCGGCAACTGCTATGTTTATCTGGACGATATCCAGCAGGCAAAAAAATGGTATGAAATATTTCTCAATAACCGCTGGAAAAAGACTGAATTGGAAAAACAGGCCCAGTATGCCGAAAAATTTATTCAGGAAATGAACAATTAAAGACGTATTTTTTAACATATGAAATTTTTAAAAATTCAAATGCTCGTTCTTCTGGCAATCCTTTTATTTTTTGCAAACCCGAATCTGCTTTTTGCGCAGGAAAATCTTCTGCTGCCCATCAAAGTTGAAGTATCGATAATTCAAGTGAATAAAAAACTTGTAGAAAAATTCAACCTTCAAAAACCCGAAGCTGACCAAAAGATAAAGGTATCAGTTGCTGACCTGATTTATGCACTTGCCGATCAGACATCTGCAAATCTGATGGCAAATACTCAGCTGATCACATACAATGCCCAGACCAGAAAAATTGACATAAGACGGGAAGTTGAGTATATGGAACAACAGCCTGGCGGCTCAATGGTAAAGAAAAACACCGGAAAAGCTGTAGGAGCGGTCATGGAAGCGACACCCGTAATAGATGAAGACGGAAAGATCATAGTCGATCTGGATTTTCAGTTCACCACTGCCTTACCGGCTGAAAAAGTGGACCCGAATACATCCATTCGCATTGGAAGGCCCTATTTGACACCGAACTCTATAAAAACAAGAGTAAAAGTAAATCCCGGAAGTTCTTCCATAATAGGCCAGATGAATAAAAAGGAAGGAAATGAGTATGTACTCTTAAAAGCGGAGATATTGAGAGAAGGAAATTACAGCTTAACCAACAATTCAGATGAAAAGGGAATCCTTGATCAGACCCTTGACCTGTGGAATAAAAAACAAAATAATCTGGCCTTAGATAAATTCTTTAAGATCGATTGGCAAAAAAAGAATATCATTTCAAATGATTCCGTATTAAAAATTTCGGAATCCCAATATAATACCCTTGGAAAAAGAGAACGGGCCGAGGTTCACAGAAAAGCTATTAAGCTTTCAAAGGATATGAGAAAAATCGCTTATCATGCCCGAAACAGGGCAATCAAGACTTTCGCAGCTGAGGATTTCAGAAGGGCGGAAACAAAATTCAATTCAATTTATGAATGCGGCCGATTTCTGGCAAAACCGGACTCCCTTCCCACTTTGCGCATCGCCGGAAAAGCTATCATGAAAAATGCACTTTCAGATTTGATTAATATTTATTCTCAAACAGAGCAAGAAGGTAAACTTGAAGAAACCAGGGATAAACTGAAAGAAATAAAATGACCAACGAACTTACCGCTGAAAAGATCATCGAAATATTCGACATGAAAACGCTGCCTGAAGAGGGCGGCTATTATGCCGAAACGTACCGCTCCGATGAAATTATTTCTGAAAATGCCCTTCCTGAAAGATATGAAAAAAGCCGCTGCTTCTCAACACAGATATTGTACCTTTTGACCCCGGACAGTTTCTCAAAGTTACACAAAGTAAATACCGATGAATTTTTCCATTTCTATATGGGAGATCCCGTACAGATGCTGCAGCTTTACCCCGACAGAACAGCTGAAACTTTCATCCTCGGAAGTGACATCCTTAAGGGAATGAAACCCCAGCTGCTGGTGAAAAGAAATGTCTGGCAGGGTGCACACCTTGTAAAAGGAGGAAAATTCGCATTACTGGGATGCTCCGTTGCTCCCGGCTTTGAATTTGAAGATTTTCAGCCGGCTGATAAAGAGTCTCTAATAAAAAAACATCCAGACAAGATCGAACTGATAAAAAAACTCACCTGAAAATTTTATAACTCCGAATGCAATCTTTCCCATTCTTCGAATACCGCCCTGATGCAAGCTGGATTTGCTGCCGGCCCGAACTGACACTGAGCGATGATGCCGCCTGAAGGATCATAAAGATTTTCTGCTATTCGTTTCACTTCCTGCCTTGCAATTTCAGGATCAGAAGCAGGAAGCACATTTTGCCGGTCTATCTCACCCCAGAAAGTGACCCTGCCTTTCCCGACCTCTGCAACCTTATCAAGAGGCATACAGCCAAGCTGGCAGTTGATCGCATCTACTCCCATTTCAATCAGGTCAGGAAGGATCTCGATTATATAACCGTTGGAGCGGTAAAAAATAAATTTTCCGCTGTCATGGGCTATCCGTACATACTGACTGTATAAGGGCTTAAAAATGTCACGCCAGGTTTTGGGCGAAACGAGCATCTGTTTCTGCTGTCCCCAGTCATCAGCAAAAAACAAAGCATCTACCTTCGTCTTCGCCCAGTATTTCATTTCTTCTATATAAAAGTCATGTATCTTATTCAAAAGTGCCCGCATATTATCATCTGATGCTGCAATATCCATCAAAGCATTTTCTGTCCCGCGGATAAACTGATAGCGTTCCCAGGGCCGGGCGGATGTCGGTGCAAGGGTGAATTTATCCGTCTGCCGGCAGAAACTGTTTATGCTTTCTACAGAACTTTCGACATCATCCGGCAGAATTTCGTAAGGCGGTTTAATATTACTAATGTCACTGAGGTTTTCGATAAGCGGTTCCCGCATTTCTCCTTCGATACCCGCCTGGACGTTTTTAAATTTACAGTCCCATTCATCCGTATATTCACCCTCGGTATAAGGGTCACCATGTGCATGTTCGGATTTCCGGTAAGGCCTTTGAGGTACTGTAATATCCTGCGGATAGTCTGCAAGAATGTCTCGTACCGCCTGAGGGTGGTTCTGGCGAGCCCACGGAAGGACCCATAAGTCACGCCCGATACGAGGCGGAGATTCAAAACGCAGTGTTCCGTAAATTATCTCTCTTGATGTCAAAGACATTAGATTATACTCCCGGCCGGCTGAAAACTTCCTCCCGGCTTTAAATTAAATTCGGCTGAAGTTAAATTTACCGGCCATTCCGCTAAACCACTTCCAGCCGTTTCAATATTACTCTGGACCATCTGCCGCCCCTTGACTGTGCAAAGATCAAAAGCAGCAATATGATAATCCAGTAGCCCACATATCTCAAATAAAGAAAACCGACACTGAAAATCCCGGCAAGATTCTGATAAGAATTTAAAATATCCGTCGGGGTGAACATATAGCCGCAGGTGAAATTCCCGAATAAAAGCTGCCACGGAAGTAAAATCACCAGCATTATAAGCGACAGAAAAAATGCCCGTGAAATATGGTTGACACCGCCAAGCCTTCCGTAAAATGAAAGCTTCAGACAGAAAAGCAAAGTCAGAACATAAAGCACGGCTGCCGGTATCAAAATGAAATTGACGATTTTCAAAATGATCGAATAAACTTCGAAATTTATTTTAAAGGGTATAAACCCCTCTTTGCTTTCTTTCTTTTCTTTTTCCGTCTTTTTCTCGGCAGCAAGTGCCTTTGCCGTTTCGGCAATTTCCTCCTGCTTGTCCTCAACCGCTATATTTGCATCTTCAGATGCTTTTTCGACAGTATCTTTGACCTTTTCGACTTCTTCGGATTCCTTTTCGGCGGCAGTTTTCTGCTCCGGCTGATTTGCATCTTCGGCTTTCTGAGTAACGTTTTCGGTATCCTGCTTTGCCTGCAGTACCGACCGAGAGGTCTCGATGTTCTGATCGGCCGTTATACACGACTTGGGCCCTGCGGGTTTTGCTTTGACCATACCCAGGTCAAATGCCCAGAAACACGCCTGTATTATCAGCAGGCAAAGAAAAATAATAATGAAAAACAGATTCTTCCATCCGCGAAAGACGCTCAGGGCCTCAAGTGAATCTGTGGTATCAACAAGCTTGTTCTGATCGTTCTGACCTTCACTAAGCATTTTCTCATCTCCTAAATTTTGTTCATTTTCTTCCGATTCTAATGGTATTTTTGTCATTTTAACACCTTAAAGCTTTGTTCTATAGCATTTATCGTCTTATTGAGGTCATTTTCTTCATGGGCCTGTGAAATAAACATGGCTTCATAGGGGCTAGCGGCCAGATATATGCCGTTATTGAGCATTTCGGCGAAGAATTTCTTGAATTTTGCGGTGTCTGATTTCTGCACATCCAGGAAGTTTTTGACCGGTTTATCGGTGAAAAAACAACTCAAAAGTGACCCGATTCTATTGACTCTAACGGATATACCGGTATTTCGGGCGCAAATTTTGAACGAATTTTCAATAAATTCGCCTTTTTTCGCGATTTTTTGATAAAAATCGCGTTTTTTTAACATTTTCAGGGTGGCTACAGCAGCCGCTGTCGCCAGTGGATTGCCGCTCAAAGTGCCGGCCTGATAAACATTACCTTTCGGTGCGAGCATATCCATTATTTCCTTTTTTCCGCCGAAAGCGGCAGCCGGCAATCCGCCCCCGATGATCTTTCCAAGACAGGTCAGGTCCGGTTTTACTCCGAAGACATCCTGCGCTCCGCCGTATGTCAGTCGGAAGCCGGTGATGACTTCATCGAAGATCAGCAGAGTGTCGTTTTCATCGCAGATTTTGCGAAGTGATTTTAAATATCCATCTTCGGGGAGGATGACCCCCATATTGGCAGCCACCGGCTCGATGATGACGGCGGCGATCTTATTTTTATGGATATCGAAGGCCTTTTTGACTGCTTCAATATCGTTGTACTGTACTGCGACGGTGTGTTTTGCGGCGTCTTTCGGTACGCCGGGGCTGGAGGGTTCGGAGAATTCCGCTATGCCGGAACCTGCCGATATCAGCAATGGATCGCTGTGGCCGTGATAGCAGCCGACCATTTTAAGGATCATGTCCTTACCGGTGTATGCGCGGGCAAGGCGGATGGCGGTCATGACGGCTTCGGTGCCGCTGTTTACCATACGGACCTTGTCGATGCTTTCGACGGCTTCGGTTATCATTTTCGCCAGTTTCACTTCGCCTTTTGTCGCAGCTCCGAAGGACATGCCTTTTTTCAATTGTTTTTTTACCGCCTTGATGACGGCAGGGTGGTTATGCCCCAGTATCATGGGTCCCCAGGAGCCGACGTAGTCAATGTACTCGTTTCCGTCGATATCCCATATCCGGCAGCCTTTACCCTTTTTAATGAACAAAGGATCGACATCCACCGAGCCGAACGCCCTTACCGGCGAATTCACTCCGCCGGGGATATATTTGCATGCTTTTTCGAACGCTTTTTTTGATTTTTTATTCTTTAAATTCATGGCCTTTAATTTTAACCCCAAAATTATTTATAATCAAACCGAAAATAATAAACCCTCTTTCCCAAAAAATTCAGAAAAAAATAAGAAGTTGTCAGTAAAGAGCTTTTTAATGAAGGTTAATGAACGATTTAAGAAATAAGCTAAAATTAAGAAATTCAAAAAGTTAAGAGGAGAAATTTTTATAATGAGATATTTCCACATAACCGGACAAAATATTCTGGCAATTATTCTCAAAAATGCTATTCTTTAATTTTCGTTTTAAAAAAGAAACTTAATAAGCATAAGGAAAGAAATGAATCATTGGACAAAACTAAGTATTGATTATGCAAATCAACGTAATTACCTAGATGACCTTTATACTGTTTATCCAACAATCCCTCAAGGGATTAGGGAGATTGACAAAGATGTTTGGACAAAAGTTGAAAATGCTTACAAAGAAAACGAAAAAATAAAACTTTTAAACAACCTGCTTAAACTGGATCTTTTCCCTATTAAAAATTCCTATATCGCTTATTTAAGGAAAGATCCAACCGCAATTGAAAGAAACCCCAAAACTGTTGACCGCATATGTGGGCAACTTTATGAAATGGGTTTAGATAGAATTTTTAAAGAATGTACTAAACCTAAAGAAACTAATAGGCAAATAGGTCCACTCTTTCGGCAATGGCTACAAAAAGGAACACTAGGTGCTAATGTTTTAAACTTAGAAGATTTTAAAAATACAAAATAAAATGCCATTCTTGAGGGTTCAGATAATGATTTACTAGCTTTCGCAAAAGAAAACTTAAATTACACTCGAAACAAAGGATTGGATTTTGTTGCTAGGTTTAATGAAAAATATATAATAGGTGAAGCTAAATTTTTAACTGATTTTGGCGGGCATCAAAATGCTCAATTTGAAGATGCAAAATATATATTAAAAGATAAACAAGTTAAAGCGGAAACAGTTGCAATATTAGATGGAGTATTATATATACCAAGAAGAACAAAATTTTATAAGTATTTAGAAAATAACCCTCGATATAACATAATGAGTGCGCTTGTTTTGAGGGAATTTTTGTACCAAATATAGCTTAAATAAATGGGGTAGTATCTCGTGTATCTAACTTATGAGAACAAAAAAACAGAAAAGGAAATATTAAATTTACCTGCTAGTGAATTAGAAGAAATTGAAAGGATTGGCCAAAGCAATACAAAAAACCTTTTAATTCAAGGAGATAATTTAAAGGTAATGAAATATTTATTAAATCAAGGACTTGGTAATACATTAGACCTTGTTTATATTGATCCGCCATTTGCTACTAATACTATTTTTCGTTACACTAATAATAGGACTTCTACTATTAGCTATGGTAACTCCGACGAGATAGCTTATAAAGACACTTTTGCTCTGACCCCATTTTATGTACCACATGCAACTAGAGAGTTACCAACCTTTT
>CAZDVM010000008.1:0-161773 GCA_964508925.1 uncultured Pirellulales bacterium
ACCTCGCCCAGCACTTTCAATAAGACTCAAGTCGCCCCGAACGAATGTGAGGAATCCGCTAAAATAACGATTGAGAAGCAATCCACATCTACACCCACGCAAAGGTGAGCTAAAAATATCTACCCTCCAATTTCTAATCCCCTGACATCTTTTTCTTAAAAAAACTTAATTTTTCCACTTGACTCATATATTGCGCAATATGCGGGCAGTTCCTTCAGAATGCGTGAAGAGCCTTCAAAAATCTCAATTTAGGCCGAAAATCTTAAAATTTGCCCGAAATTTGCCAAAAATGCCAAATTCTGTAAACTCCCCCAAAGCCAACTGCTTTTTCTATAAATACATATATAATACTAACTTACAGCTAATCAATGCCGCTTTCCCACAATACCAAATGTCTTTTTTAGGCCTGATAACACCCCTTAAAGCATCCTGAAATTATAAAGATCTGCAAGGACCCTCTCGCAAAAACTGCGCAAGGTTTACCACTAAATACATCCTGAATAAAAAAGCCCCGAGAGCTTAACTCTCAGGGCCGAAATTGACGGGGACTTTTAATTATTGATTCTGCTGCTCCTGTGCTTCTTTTTCCTTCTTTTCGAACAGCTTATCCAGAAAGGACCCTTTTTCCTTCTGCTTTGGTATCTGAACCTGAACGCCCATTTTACCCAGTTCTTCAGCGACTTCCGGCTGATTCGGATTTATCTGAAAACTGCGTGTCAGATACTGCTGTGCCTTGGCCTTGTCACCCTTGTTAAGGTAATAAAAACCCATCTGCCTGTTTACCTTGTATGAATCCGGAGCAAGGTTTAAGGCCTTTCTGTAGCACTTTATTGCCAGGTTCTCTAAGTCCTGATGCTGAAATGCTATAGCCAGTAAAAGCGACTCCTTGGCCGATCCCGACACCTGGTTCATGTATATATCCGCTGCCATCTGGGCCCTGTTCTCATCGCCCATTTCCTTTAATGCGCGAACCACTCCTGCCTGAGCCTCCCTGTGGGTCGGCTCGAAAGACAGCGTGACATTATACTCGAATTCAGCCTGCGACCAAAGCCCCTGCTTCTGGTATATTCTCCCCAGCTTATAATGGGCCTCTGCATCCTGATAATTCTTTTCTATCCTGGCCTTTAGCTTCTCTTTCTGCTTTTCCTCTGGGGTGATCTGCTTCTCGTCTATTTCCTTGAGCATCTTCTTTTCTTTTTCCTCAAGACTCTGACACCCGGAAAGGACAAACACCATTGTGAATAAAGACAGTATCAAGACTTTCGCGAAAGTTTTCATATTTACCTCCATATAAATTTTTTAACCCCCTCCGTGCCAATAAATTATAATTTCTGCGCCAACCTGCGAAGTTGTTTTATTTTGCCCCGAAACGGGAATATTTTCAAGCAAATTCTCAGCAACTTAAATGATTAGAGTGCTGAGATGAGATATTTAAAAGCTGTCTGAGGGTATGAAGCGGCAAAAATGAATTTTTTTGTTATTTTTTCGCATTTTTTGTAATAAAATGAACCGGATATCGACAATAAGATTAAAGGCGGCAAAAAGTCGGGAGTTGTGGTTTTTGTGACTGACTGGAAAAAATTAATAGATGAATACGGAGGGCTTGTGTGGAAGGCTTCATACAGGCTTCTTGGGGACAGTTCCGAGGCAAGCGAATGCTTTCAGGAGACGTTCGCAGCGGTGTTCGAGCTATCAAGGCAGCAGAGGATAAGGAACATGCCCGCGTTATTGAGCAAAGTAGCAACGACCAAGGCCATCGACCGGATACGGAAAATGGCAAGGGAGAACAAAAACCGGATCTACAGTTTCCAGGTGGAAACGGTAACGGATGATAACGGGCCGGAAAGGGAGCTGGAAAAGGAGGAGCTTGCAGGGAGATTGAGGATGAGTCTCGGGGAATTGCCGCCGCTTGAGACAGAGGTTTTCTGTTTGAGATATTTCGATGAGTTGAGTTACAGACAGATTGCAAGGCAGCTGGAAATTAACAGAAACACTGTGGGAGTTCTGCTTCACAGAGCAAGAAAGAAACTGAAAAGTCTTCTGGATATAGATGATCGGGGGACAAATGAATAAAGAAATGAATAATCTTGATAAAGCCATCGATGGCCTGAAAAAAGGCCGCATTCCTGACGGGCCGCCGCCTGAGGCTGTAAAAGCATTAAAAAGAAAGATCGCTGAATCGGGAGGGTCCGATGCAGCCTTGAAATCAGAAAAAATCAGCATAAAAGAAAGGGTCAAAGCAATGGGTATTTTTACAAAAATAGCAGCGGTAATAGTGTTCTTTTTAGCAGGTATTTTCGGGTGGTGGAACATCGGTGCGGACAAGCCCGTTATGCAGGATACAGGGATCGGTGAACAGGGAACGAAAGTCACGGCAAAAACAGGTGACGAAAAACAGACCGAAGAAGAAAAAGCACAACAGCAAAAAGTCACGGAGGACCTTGCGAAAATAAAAGAGATGAAAGAGCAAGAGAATGTCAGGGGATTGATGGCGGTGCTAGACAGTGACGAATATACATTCGAGGGAAAACTGGCGGCAGCCCAGATACTGGCTCAGACGCAAAGAGAAGATGCCATAGAGGCAGTACAGAAATTTATCGAAGAAAATCAGCCTGAAGATTCCGGTACGGAGGCAGAAATACAAGGGGAGATTCCAAAAGAAAATCCAAATAAAAGTCAGCCGGGAGAGGTCCCGGAAGTGAAAGATATGAACGCGGCAGACAAATCGGCAGTTGAGGGCTTTAAGTCGCAGGAGGTCAAAGAAGGTGTCATTAAATTCATGGCAATAAATAAAGCCACGGGCAGACCTATGGAGGATGTTCAGTTCAAGTTCCATATGCGAAAGCCGAAGGTGAAATTACAGGCAGTTAGTGACAAAAAAGGATTGTGCGAGTTTCATTTCGGCAAAACAGATCCCAACCGGGAAGGTCACCGGCTTGCGGTAAGGGCATATAAGCCGGGCTTTGTTCCCATGAGGACGGTGTGGCACAACCAAAAAGGGCGACCTTTCAATCTGCCCAAAACTTACATCGTAAATATGGAAAAGGGAACTACGATCGGCGGAAAAGTGGTAGATCCGAACGGCAACCCGATCGAAAATGTCCTTGTAGAAGTGAGCACCAATAAAAAATACGATCCTGTTCAGAGAGCAAATATAAGAAAAAGGAAGGTCCGCACGGATAAAGACGGCAGATGGACGTTCGGCCTAATGCCAGAAAATTATGAATATGCAGGCCTTGAGTTCAGCCATGAAAACTTTGCCTCTGCTGAAGAATATATTGGTGAAAACGATGAAGAAGAATTAAAGCAGCTCAAAGAACAAAAGTACACCAAGACGCTTAGTTACGGGACTGTTATTGACGGATTTGTAACCGATGAAGCGGGAAATCCTTTAAAAGATGCCAAGGTTGCTTTGGGCGAAAAGTACTGTGATAAAAAGTTCCATTTCAAAACCGATGAAAAGGGGTATTTTAACTGCGGGCTTATTGACATGAAATCCAATATAAACCTGGTCGGCAAAAATACTCTTCTACTTGAAAAAGACGGTTTTGCTTTAAAGGCTTTTAAATTCAATAAACAGATGGTGAAATCACCATTAAATATTGCAATGCAAAAAGGGCGGGAGTACACAATTCAAGTGGTAGATAAAAACGGCGAACCTTTGAAAAATTCTTATGTCAATATATGGGAAATAAACCGCATAAATATAAATAAGGGTTTAAAAACAGATGACCAGGGATTTTTCAGCGTTCGTTTAGATGATGAAAATCAAATCCGCATGAATATTTCCAGGCAAAACTTCATGTCAAAGCGACTTAATCTGCCTGAAGAGTTCAGGGATGCTGTCGTTCTTTATCCGGCACTTGAAGTTGAGGGAATTGTTACTGATGCAGAAACCAGAGAAAGGATCAAAACCTTTAAAGTAGTAAGGGGGTCACGGTACTCTGAAAGGTCTAATACAAGCTGGCAGAATGATGAACATTCTATAAAAACTTTTTCTGGCGGTAAATTTGATCTTCAGCTTACTAACCAAAGTTATGAATATTATTTCCGTTTTATTGCGGAAGATTATCAATTGGCTGAAAAAGGACCTTTCTATTATGACCCGAATGATCCTTTTTTAAATATAGATGTTAAGCTATCAAAGGGCGACCCTGTTTACTGCCGAGTATTTGACCCCAACGGTAATGCGGTTAATGATGCAGAAGTTTATTTTCTTAAAGAAAATTATGCAACCATTCAGAATAATAAAGTCCGTGATCAATATTACCTGAGCAAGCAGGAAACAAGTGACGGAAGGGTTAAGATACCGAGTTATGCGGATGAAAAGGGATATGTATTTGTAAATTCTGATGCCGGCTATCTTTTCACACGGGCAGAGGAACTGGTGCAGGACGGCAATGACATTTTCCTTAAACCCTGGGCGAAGGTGGAAGGTTATGCGGATATTCTTCCGGGCGGGGACGGCAGAAAACTTTCCCTTAGCAGATCGCTCAGATATCAGGCAAATAATGATGAAGAGAGTCACCGAAACATGAATACTTTACATTTCAATTATTCTGAAGAGGTTCAGGATAACGGGTATTTCTGCTTTGAAAAGGTAGCCGCGGTAGATTCAGAAAATTCAGGATGGAGCCTGTCCCAGATGGTAAGAAAGAATGAAAGAAGCTATACACATATTAATCACTGCAACTTTGAAATTTATCCCGGAGAGACGACTTATCAAGAGATAATAAATGACGGCCTTGAGATAAGAGGTAAGATAATACTGCCTGCTGATATTTTGCAAAAGGTTGACCTTGAGAGGAGTAATTTAAGGGCTATTAGAACAGACGCCGGGACAGAAAGCACGGGTATGACAGACAGGATGATAATGTATAAAATTTCCATGCAGATACAGGATGAAGCGGCCCGGATGTTAAAAAAATATATACCAACCAACTGGCAGAGCTATTCATTAAAAGATAAGCTGCAATGGTACCAGGATATATACAAAACGGAACAAGGAGCCGAATTACAGCAGAAAATGCAGAAAATGTACCAGGAGGTCAAAAAGCAATATCCTGAACTCGGAAGACAGGAAAACCATCTGAAGGCCTCTACTGGTCATTTCATGAATTCTGACGGGAATTTCCGTATATTCAATGCAAGAGAAGGCAATTACCAGATAAGGCTTGAACTTTATGAAATGCCAGAGGGTAATCAATGGCGAGGAGAAAGGATAGGGACATATTATGCTGATTTCTCTATTTCGCCTGAAGAGTATAATTCTCAGGAGAGGCTTTTAGATATTGGAAATTTAAAAGCAATTTCACAGCTTGACTATGAATTAGATAATCCCGTAAGGCTTAAAGATGTATTAAAGGCATGCAGTGATGAAAACGGTAATACGATTTCTGAAATATCGTTTGCAGGGAAAATAACTCTATTTAAGGTCGTTCATCCTTTTATGGAAATCCCGGAAAAAGAAATCGGGGTGATAGAATTATTAAACGACATGGAAGGTGTGAAAGTAATCTTTGCCGTTCAGGACAGCGGTTTCGGATTGATCACTTTTAAAGACTATATAAAAGAATATGAATATCCCTGGCAGATGGTTTCGGTCGATCTCGGTGAATTTATGGACAGGCCGGATCTTTTTGAAATTACCTTCAACAATATGGCATACCAGGTATATGATGCAAGCGGAAAACTGATATTCGAAAAGCTTCAGTACACCCAGCTGGAAGATGCAGTTGATAAGCTGATAATGGATTGAAACAAGAATGGATAAGCGATGATGATCTCACCCTTCTGAGAATTCAGGAGGGTGATTTTTATTTTTACATTTGACAGAAAAAATGGTATTTAAGTTCTAGAAAGATATTTTGTTTATTTTATTACTTATGCAAAGAGATGATGATGGCAGAAGATGAATTTGAAAAGAATGTTGAGGGTATCGAGGCCGGAAGTGAGACAGAAGGCGAGCTGGCGGAGGGAGCAAAACCTGTGTGCCCGAACTGTTTGAAAGAGCTTGACCCCAGACAGAATTATTGCGAGAACTGCGGATCAGAGCAGGTGAATAATCCGCTGGCATCTTATATGCCATTTGAAAGTATAAAGTATATTTACGGTACTTTGAGCAGAGCTTGGGTCAAGGCTTGGAAGTTCGAGTATTCATGGTCGGTGTCGGTACTGTCTATTATTTTTATCGGCCTTTACTGGCCGATTGTGATCGTTCTTTCAATTCCCCCATTTCTGACCGGATGGATCAAGGATGAAAAAGTTCGGGATAAGGTAATGTTTTTGCTTTATGCTGCATTTGCGGTATGGGTATTTTGGATGGTAATACAGAGGTAAATCAAAAAATTAGAGGAGATAAATATGGCAGATATTAAGATTAATAAAACACTTGAGAATTTATACGGGTCTATTTTTTTAATTTTTTGTGTTGCGATTCTGGTTTCTTTGATCGGAAATAATTACGGTTCTGCTATCTGGCTGGCAATAGCTGCTTCGAACTCGATAAGTTTAATGGTGTGGGCCAAAATGAAAAGTAGATATGAGGTACTGGAAAAGACGGTTGAGGAGTTGAGAGGTAAATAATTTATGAAAAAGAAATTCAAGTTGATTGCTTTGCTGACAGCTGTTTTTGTGTTGGGTGTATTGGCGGGTGGCTGGTTTACTGCTTTTCAATTTAATAAAAGAATGATCGCACCTTTGTATAATGCCGGGCTTCTGGAAATAGCGATCGATGCTCAGCAGCTTAGCAAGGGCGAACATGAGCATGTATTAAAAAGAAAAGTGCAGGCGATGCCGGGTTTGGTGAATACCTATAAAGGCATTTTTTTAAAATATTATGCAGAAGACAGCACAGCCAGATACAGTCCTCTTTGGGAAGTTCAAAGGTATTATGAAATATCTGGTGATAAAGTGCCGGGTTCTATAGTTGGTGTTCTGGATTCTTTGCCCAAAAGGCCTCCGAAAACCTGCGGGAATAAGAAGGTTAATGAAAGCAATTCCATTGAATTAGGAGTGAAATAAAATAACCTCAACACCTTACTAAGATAGTAAACTTATGATCTTTTATCTTCGAGTGTGTTCTTTGTAGATCGCTTCGACCTCGTTAATGCGGGCCTGTATCTGCTGTTCATCCATTTGAAGATCGGGATATTTTTTCGCCGTTATCATTACCCGTTTCAGGCCGGAACGCAGTTTTCTTAACAGCCTTAATGATTTGGCACGGTGTCTGCTTTGCTTTAATTTTTCATAATAATAATCGATACGTTCCATCAGTCTTTGCAGTCTTTTCTGGGCTCTCTCAACCTCTTCGCGTGCATCCTGTGGTTCATTGTTTTCCTCGATCCTGGCGTCAGAGGCATTTATTTTTTTCAAAATTTCCTGTCTTGATGTGACCAGTCCGTCTGCCATTTTACATCCAATGGCCTGCTGGCCTGTAAGTGTCAGCAGGTCGTCTTTTTTAGTCCATGTCTTGACTATCTGCTGTGATGAGAGTCTATTTTGGGGCTCAATGAAATCCGTTTTGCTGCCTTCTTTAACTTCCAGTACTTCGATATCCTTGTCGATCATAGCCTTTGCCAGAAGGCCGGATTTGCCGTGAGCTTCTGCAGCAGATGCAAAAACACCCTTCCATGCAGAGAGAAACTTTTCGCCGACATCATCGCCGAATTTGTCCCTGAGGCTCTGGGGCCCGTCTTTTGAATCCATCCAGGGTGTTGCAGCACCGATAACGGAATTTTTCTGCATGAATATCTTGTCGCAGGAAAGAGCAACATAGGCTCCTGCTGAAATCGCACCGCCGTGTTCCTTCCCGGAAATATAGGCGTATATCGGGCAATTTAATGGGTCTCTTATTGCAGATCCTATCTGCCTTGCAAGGTCGGTTCTGCCGCCGGGGGTGTCAATTTCCAGCAGTATGAACAGAGGGCCTTTGTCAGAGCTTTTTTTGATCTCTTCTACCAGGGCCTCGGTTTCGAATTTATACATTATAGCGTCTTCGACCCTTAAGGTAATGATCTTGTTATTTCTGCCTTCGAAATTTTTTTCAACTTTCCAGTTTGCCAGATTGACCTTTATCTTCCCTTTTTCCTTTGTCTGCAGATATGTCTGGCTGCCTTCGATCTTATGGAGAGTATAGCCGGTAAGTTTTTCGCCGCTCTGTTTATTCGTAAAGGTATCTGCCTGCAGTTTAGGTGCTGCAAGTATGATAATTACTGTGATAATGTTAAAAATCGTTCTTTTCATCATATTTATATTTTACACATCAAGGTTCTGCACTTCAAGGGCATGGTCCTGAATAAATTTCCTTCTGTCGCTGACATTGCTTCCCATGAGTATGCTGAAGAGCCTGTCCGCTTCGCCTGCATCATCGAGTTTTACCTGCAAAAGAGTTCTTGTTTCAGGATTCATTGTTGTTTCCCATAGCTGGTCAGAATTCATCTCTCCGAGGCCTTTGAAGCGTTTTATGCTTATTCCCTTTGCTCCGATCTGCCTTATTCCCGGGCATATCTGGCCGATGTTTGCTATTTCGTATTCATCGTCTTCATTTTTCAGCTGAAATTTTGTGGGTTTTGTTTCGCCGGAGACGGTTTTTTCCTGTTTGAGCAGGTAGTCTTTGAGGTCGATTCCGAATTTTTCGTTTATCTTTTCGCTAATCCTGTTGATCCTTCCGACTTCGTGCATTTCTTCTCCGACGACGATTTCCTCGGTTTTGTCAGCTTCCAGCCCGCTGAGTTCGTCGAGTCTTTTTTCATATTCTACCTTATCGTAAAAGACCTCTTCCTGTCCCTGGTTACTGATGCGATATACAGGCAGGTTTTTGCCGTCGTAGTATTTCTGGAGGAAATCTTCGAATATAACCCCTCTTCTTGACAGCACGTCAATGTTCCGGCCCAGTTTTGTAAGGTCAGCGGCGAGTTTTTCGAGTTTTTCTTCATCGATGATTTCGTCACCTTTTTCTTTTCTTATAACAAGGGTGGTGCCTTCCAGTCCTCGGTTTATCATCCTGCGGTTCATCTCGCCTTCGTTGAGAATGTATTCGGTTTTTTTCTGCCCCTTTTTCCTTATTTCATACAGCGGAGGCTGGGCGATGTAGATCATATTGTTTGCAAACAGCTGAGGCATCTGTCTGAAGAAGAACGTCAGTAACAGAGTTCGGATATGTGCTCCGTCGACGTCGGCATCTGTCATTAGTACGACTTTTCCGTACCTGCATTTTTCAAGGTCGAATTCGTCCTGTCCTATGCCGGTGCCAAGTGCGCTGATCATGGTTCTTATTTCGTCGTGGCCGAGCATTTTTTCAAGTCTCGCTTTTTCGACATTCAGTATCTTACCTTTAAGCGGCAGGATGGCCTGGATATTCCTGTCTCTGCCCGCTTTTGCTGATCCGCCTGCAGAGTCACCCTCTACGATGAATATTTCCGTGGTGTCTTTTTTCCTGCTGGCACAGTCCCAGAGCTTTCCGGGCAGGCTTGAGGTGCTCAATGCCCCCTTACGCCGTGTCAGTTCACGCGCCTTCCTGGCGGCTTCTCTTGCCTTTGCTGCCTGGATCGCCTTGTTCAATATTCTTTTCGCGTCAGTTGGGTTTTCCTCCATATATGAGCCGAGCTGTTCGTTCACGGTGGTTTCCACGAAGCTGGCGACTTCGGGGTTTGAAAGTCTTACCTTTGTCTGTGCCTCGAAATGCGGGTCTGCCAGTTTCACGGATACGATGGCGGTTAAACCTTCACGCAGATCGTCACCGGTTGTGCTGGTGTCACCTTTTATCAGGTTGTTGTTCCTGGCGTATGTGTTCATGGTTCGTGTCAGAGCGGACCTGAAGCCGGAAAGGTGCGTGCCGCCGTCGATGTTACGAATATTGTTTGCAAATACCAGTACGTTTTCACTGAAGCCGTCGTTGTACTGCATTGCGATCTCGCATTCCATGTTGCCTTCTTCGTCTTTGTTGGAAAAGTACATCACGTCTTTGTGAAGGGTGTCCTTACCTTCGTTCAAATGTTTTACGAATGCCTTAATTCCCTCGTCATATTTGAAAATTTCCTTTTTGTTCACACGGTCGTCTTTGAATATTATCTTAATGCCAGCGTTTAAATATGCCATTTCACGAATGCGTTTTAAGAGGGTGTCATGGCTGAAGTCAGTTTCCTTGAAAATCTCTTCATCGGGCTTAAATGATATTTTAGTTCCTCTTTTGTCGGTCGGTCCGACTTCCTGAACGCGGTCTTTTGCGAATCCCTTTTCGCATTCGAAATGGTAGTGCTTTCCATCACGGTAAACGTCCGCTTCCAGCCATTCTGAAAGTGCGTTCACACAGCTTACTCCCACGCCGTGCAAACCGCCTGAGACCTTGTAGCTGTCTGCATCGAATTTTCCGCCGGAGTGCAGGGTGGTCAAAACCACTTCCAGTGCGCTTACGTTGGCATCTTTGTGCATAGAGACGGGAATGCCCCTTCCGTTATCTTCGATGGTACAGCTTCCGTCGGCCTGAATGTGTATCAGGATAGTATCGCAATGACCTGCGAGGGCTTCGTCGATTGAATTATCCATGACCTCGTAAACCAAGTGGTGAAGGCCGTTGATCCCCCTGTCGCCTATATACATGTCGGGTCTTTTCCTTACGGCCTCGAGGCCCTCCAGGATCTTGATATTCGCAGCATCATATAAATGTCCGTCTTGCACTTTTTTACTCCTTTCGAAGCGAAATTCAGCAGTGCTGAATGTTTTAAATTTTTCCTATAACAGTTCTGATTTCCTTTATCCTTGCCGACGGGCAGTGCTTGTTTATCTCTTCAATAAGTTCATCTGCACACCAGTTAAGTTCCATCCGATGCGACGGCGAGTCCACGATCACTTTCAGTTTTCCGCCTTTTGAATCGGCAAGTTTACAATGTTTTTTTAAATTAACCGGCAGGATATTATCCCATAGTTCTATTACGCTGCCGAGCTTTTTCTGTTGGATATTAATGGAATTCATGAAATTTTCCAGGGTAACCGCGAGTTTCTCCGGTTTACGGTTTTTGCCGGCCTTTTTCCATCGAACCAGGTTCTCAAATTCCCGATCTTCCATGATCAACCCAGATTAATGGGCATAAGCACGTAAATGAAGCTGCTTCCGCTTTTTATCATGCCAGGCCTGTCGGGCTGGCTCAGTTCGAAATCGAATTCCGGAGTTTTCAGAACCCTGAGGCAGTCCATGATAAACTGCGGATTAAAGCCTATTTCAAGCGGATCGCCGTCGTATTTGATCTTCATGTTCACGACTGCATCGCCGGTTTCCGGAGCCCTTGCAGAGAATGTTACCTGGTCTTTTTCGATTGCCAGCTTTATTCCCCTTGATTCCTCGCTGGTTAGAAGCGAAGCCCTTTTAACCGCACTTAATGCAGGTTCGGTTGAGAGGGTGAGTTTTTTATCGTAATCGGAAGGGATTATATCCTCGTACTTGGGGAAGTTTCCTTCGACCAGGTTGGAGCTCATAACCACGTTTGCACAGTTTATAACAATCTGGTTATCGGCCATTTTAACGGTAACAACATCTTTTTCTGTTCCGCCGACCTTGTCCAGAAGGCCCATCGTCTTTGCGGGAACGATTATCTTTGCTTCCTGGATCTCTTTGGTTGCCGCCTCTGCGAGGTTTACCTTTACCTTGGCCAGTCTCCTGCCGTCAGTTGCTACCAGGGAAAGCTTTTTGCCGTCCACTTCCCAGAGTACTCCGTTAAGGGCGTAGCGGGTGCTTTCCTTTGCGGTTGCAAACAGGCTCTGTTCAATACCGGCCTGCATATTCTCCAGGTTGACCTTCAGGTCCGCCTCGCCGTCAAAACCGGGAACTTCGGGGTACTGGTCGGCATCATGGCCGTAGATGGTAAAGTTACTGTCCGAGCCGATGACCTTGCAGGCCGCTTCGTCTGCTTCGAGGGTTATTACCTCATCGACGGTTTCGCGTACGATCGCGTTAAGTTTGTCAGCAGGGATCACTATGCAGCCCGGCTGTTCTATCTGAACCTCGGAAACGAGGTAGTTTATGCCGACTTCAAGATCGGTTGCACAAATCCGCACTTCGTCCTTTTCTGCGGTTATTTTTATGCAACGCAAAATGGGTTTAGGCGTTCTTGAAGGCACAACCGGCGCCAGTAGCGAAAGTGCCTCTGCTAATGCTGCTGTGTTAAAATTTACCTTCATATAAAACCTCCTGTTTTAAAGCCGCCAGTTTACAATAAAATCAGAGCCTTAACAATCCTAAATTTGATAAATTTATGCTTTTAAAAGGGTTTTAAATGGGGTTTAAATGGGGTTTTGAAGTTTTTATAAAAAACCGAAATCCTAAGCACGGATTACGAAACAATATCTAAGTTCTAACTTATTAAATTTTCGAAACGAGCTTATGCTCTATCTTAAACGTGGGTGTAGTGGCATCGCTTTGCAATGGATATTTATTCCGGGCACTAAAGTACCCGGCTAATGATATGTCGCTCTGTTGGAGCTTGATTTGAATCGCTGTCGCGATGCCGAATAAGCGGATTCCTCACGTTTGTTCGGAACGACTTGAGTCTAATTGAAAGTACTGGGCGAGGTTCAAAGGTTTTAATGAATGTTATCATATCACACCGTGAAAGATTTCTCGACTTCGCTTCGCTGCGCTCGAAATGACGTGAGTTAGGAAACCTTTTACAAACCATGTATGTATCCTCGACCGAAGTGAGTGAAGTGATTTTACCGTGCTATTTCGACAAGAGAAAGGCAAACTGCCGCCGTCCACGTCATTTCGACTGGAGAGAGCGATAGCGAACGGAATGGAGCCAATGCCGTTTATTGCAACGTGTCGTTCGTTAAATCTTTCTTTGGTAAAGACTACCGATTTTTAAAATTGATACTCATATTGACTTGCCTTAAGCATAAAGATTTCTCGGCTCCGCTGGCGCTGCGCTCGGAATGACAGAGTGTACAGAATGGAGAAACCTTTACCGCCAAGAAGAGGTTGTCACCATGAAAGATTTCTCGATTCACAGAACCCAGGGCATTGTAGTGATAATAGTAAACCACTTCACTTGCACCGGTGCAGTCTATCATACAGATCGGCTCATCTATCTTTGGGCCGTAGATGAATTTTCTGAGCAGATCGTCATTGCCGTCGTATTCTGCGAATATTCATCCTTATGAATCTGATAAATTATATTTCTTCCTTTGTTTTTATCTTTTCATATACAGCGCCTTTTTTTGTAAGATATAATAAATGAAAATTGTTTTCTTGGTCTAACAAGACATCATAAGTTCGAATGTTAAATAGAGGTTCATCTTTACCGATATAATCGTTAATAATTTTCTTTGGGATACTCCATTTATTATTCTTTTTTGTAATAAAACTGATTCCATTTTTTGTAAACCAGAAGAGGTATATTTTATTTTTCTTAATTATTATCTTTGGACAATAGCCATGAACTTCAATTTTTTTTAGAATTTCAGATTTGTCTGGGCTTTTTTTAAGGACTATTATACCTCTTTTTGATTTATCTCCATCCCAATAAGGAAGAGCATAATATGTATTGTCACCCTTAAATGACATAGAAAAAAGGCCGGAACTGATAAAATTCAAATTCTTGTTTTTTAAAATATTTGTTAAGTCTGTGACCTCTGTAAATTCATTTGTATTCAAAGAATATTCACAGGTTTTGAATTTTGGAGGCGAAGATTTAAAATCAATTCCTTCCGTCCAAGCAAAATAGATTTTATCGTTTTTTAAATGAGAAATAATTTCACCTATGTTAGTATTAACAGGAGCCCTCTGATCAAGACATTTATCTGTTATGATTTTTTTACCTTTTATTTGTACGACACGTAGTTTTTCTTCATATGCTCCATGCCCGCCGGAGATTATAAACTTTACAACCTCCAGCGGATTTTCCCATCTAGCTTTTTTTATATCACCAACGAGATAATATTTCCCTTTATTATAAATTAGTTTATCAAAATGAGAGGTGTGTGTATCTTTTAGTAAGTTTCGTTCATTTTTAAATGTTAACTTTTCGGTAAGCTCATTTACTTTAACTGTATTTCCTTCTTTTCCTAATTCAATGCCATAAAAAATCCAAGCTTTTGGCATATCTAAAAAGCCGCATTGAAAATGACCTTTTAATTCTTGAATTTTTATGCCAGTAGATTTAGACCATAAAGTGATTTTAGTTTTATGGTAAGGATCGAAAAAACCTTCGTATAAGAATATCAGGTTCTCTTTGCCTTCTCTTTCGACAAAATTTAAGCCACTTAAATATGCAGGTTTTATATTGAAAAATTGTTTATCCAAAATATTACTTCCTTCTAAATTTGAAACAATTAAAAAAGTAAAAATGAATAAAAATAAAATTTTTTTCATCTTCAAGCCTTTCAAAATTAATATCAAGGATACTAAAAAATTCTAAAAACTTACTTATTAATCTTATTATTCAAGATTTCTATTCTTCGCTTCTTGTGTCCTGATTGTTTTCTTCATTCCATCGGTCTTCCCATTGCTGAGTCCATTCCCTTGCATCTTGGTAAGCATCTCGATTATCTCCCACATTATCGGGATCATTTCCCCAATTGTTGTTTAATTCATTTAATACAGAATCTAGAACATGCCCTCCTGTATACCATCGGTAGCCGTTATCATAATGGCAAAAACTATCTTGCCCTTCATGCATATGCTCTTCAAAAGCCTGGCGATCACCGTTTCTTACTGCTCTTTCCATGTCACGATTAACATCCTCTCTGCTTCTAAAATGTCTATGAGTGCTAAGTGGATTCAAAGGGGATGTCCACCCTTCATCCAAACTTCCATAATCAAAAGGATCATTCGGTTCACCACCTCCCATATTACCCAAGTTGCGGTGATCTTCTCCACTCCATAACCCTAACGGATCAACGTAATTCAGCGGGTTATTTCCGACATAGGTGGGTAGCGACTACGGGGCTAATCTCCTCTATTTCTATTACAAATATAGTTTATTGGAAATACCACAAAAACACATAGTGCAACTTTGATATAAGCTGGAATTTGAATTTTCACCAAAGTTTCCAATAGATATAGAAATATCAATATTATTAACACTGCGCTAATCACAATTAGTTGCATTTTTATGAAATTAGAAACACTCATTGTAACCTCACATTATTTTAAATATTAAATTTTATAATCAACTAAAAGCTCTCGATGTCAATTCAATCTTAGCTAGATCTTGAATCTATATTCCCTCCATCATCTTGTGGGAAAGGAACATCGTCAGGATCCGGAATCCCGGGATTGAGTATTCCATCTGGATTATTTTCATCAGGTAAATTATCAAGCGCTCCAGTAACACCTCCTCCTACTGCACCAGTAACAATTGCGGCAGCGGCTAATGCTGAAGGATCTCCTGTTGCAGCTCCAAAAGCTGCCCCACCTACGAAACCAGCTGCTGCACCACCAGCAGTAGCTGTACCTACATCTCCCCAACTAAAATCACCACCACAACCCCAATCGATGGCTTCATGAACGACACCACCTGTAAATCCACCTAATGCACCAACGCCAGCTCCAACTGCACCGCCTGCCCAACTCCATGCTTTTCCATATGGATCAATTCTATTGATGGAGCTATTTCCGACATAGGTGTACATATTCAGGCCGTCGATGTAGTCCAGCGGGTCGGTCTGGAGGAACCTGCCGATGTCAGGATTATAATACCTGAAACGGTAATAGTAAAGCCCGCTTTCGGCATCAAGTCTTCTGCCGGTGAACATGTAAGGATTATCAATGGCAGAGGCCATTATCTGCGGGGCAGGGGCAAAGTATTCACCTGCATATAACAGTGATGTATCCTGCTGAGGCGTCACAATTGGAGGAACGTTAAATTCACCCGTCGGGAGGTTATGAAAGGTTTTCTGTTGTATAACGATTTGCAAGTTAAAAGATTTCTCGGCTCCGCTTTGCTCCGCTCGGAATGATGTGAGGTATGTCTGTTGCTTTATCCGGAATGACCCCTCGGTCAAATGATTCGGCAGGATTGATTCAGGCAGGTTTTAAAAATGCCCAGGACTGGAGTCGAACCAGCACGAGGTTTTATCCTCATCAGGCCCTCAACCTGACGCGTCTGCCAATTCCGCCACCTGGGCTGAGAGATAATGAATTTTAGCGAAAAATCATTTTCGGGCAAGTCTTTTTTATCAAAAAAGCATTTAGAAAATTAATCTTTGCAATTCAACATAAAATAATAAATGACAGACAAGTAAGTTAGAAGAATTGTTATTTAAAAAATAAGGTGAATTGTTAAAATATTCATTAAACAAAGAGGACAGGGGCTTGGGTGGTGAATTTAATTTGAAACCGGATTTGTTTTACGGCCAGATATATTTCCCACATACCCAGGTGTCTAATTTAATTAAAAACGCTTTTATCAGCATTAAAACGGGTTTTTAAAGCTCGATTTGACTTTTTGCATTTGACTTCTATAAATATAGTACAATATTTCACCAGTGATTATTTTCGGGTAGAGGAAGAAATAAATTAATTTTTTAACGCAGTGGAAGTGTTGTCTGTAAGGAAACCTTTAAATCGGCTTGTTGAGCGGGTTTTGGTGTTTCTTTAAAATTCGGGAACGGAAAAAGAAACTTTTATGCCCAGATTTGATAATACCATAATAAGCAGGATACAGCATGCTACGGACATTATAGATGTCGTAAGCGAGCATGTCAGCCTGTCGAAAAAGGGACGTGAAATGGTAGGTCTCTGCCCTTTTCATAATGATCACCGGCCCAGCATGTACGTCAACCCGGAAAAGCAGATTTTTAAGTGCTTCGCATGCGGTGCGGGCGGGGATGTGTTCAAGTTTATCCAGATGAGGGAAAACCTGCGGTTCCCCGAAGCGGTTGAGCGGCTGGCAGAAAGAGCAGGCATCGAGCTTAAAACGGTTACTAAGGGTAAAAAGGACAGGAAGAACGATGTCGATCCGAACCGGCTTGCCAAGGCGAACAAATGGGCGGCAGAACTGTTTCAAAACAACCTTAAAGATGAAAAGACCGGTGAATATGCAAGAAATTACATCAAAGAACGCAGTATTTCGGCAGAAACCGTTGAAAACTGGCAGCTCGGGCTTGCAGACGGCGATAACGGCCTGGTAAAAGCGGCTAAAAAGAAAAATGCCGACCTTAATATCCTCCAGAAAGCAGGGCTGACGGTTTATAAAAGCGGGTTGAACGGATACGGCGATAAATTCGTAAATCGCCTTATGTTCCCGATAAAAGATGTTACGGGCAGGGTTATCGGTTTCGGCGGCAGGACGCTGGATAATAACCCGGCTAAGTACCTGAATTCGCCCTCTACGGTGCTTTTTGACAAGAGCAATTCGGTTTACGGGCTGGATAAGGCAAGGCACAGCATTGTCAAAACCGGCATTGCAGTGGTTGTAGAGGGGTATATGGACTGCATAATGGCCCATCAGTTCGGCATAGATAATGTGGTTGCCGCTTTGGGAACCAGTTTCACCGACGGCCATGCGAGAATACTCAGAAGATACGCAAAAAAGGTAGTTCTTTTGTTTGACAGCGACGTTGCGGGCATCGAAGCTGCCAACCGGGCACTGGATGTATGCCTTTCTGAGCATATAGATATCCAGATCGCGCAGGTGCCGGAAGGCAAAGACCCGTGCGATTATCTGCTTGCTCAAGGTAAAGAAAAAATGCAGGAGATAATCGACAATGCTGTTGACGTCTTCGATTTTAAGTGGCAGAGGATGCTGGAGAACCTGGAAAAGGGCGATTCACACTCTGATAAAAAGGCTGCACTGGAAGAATACCTGAATATGATCGTAACGGCGATCCGCAGCAGAAAGATAAGTTCTCTGGACAAGGGAATCATAATAAACAAGTTTTCAAAGGTTACAGGGCTGTCTGTACCGGAAATAAATTCGGAAATAAAGAAAAGATTGCAAAGAAAAGCGAACACAAACAGCTATGTGAACGAAAATAGTACCGTTAAAAGTTTTCATCTGGGTGAAGGGAGTTTTGCACTTGCCCAGAGAGAGATAATTGAGGTGCTTTTGGCGGCACCGGTATTTTACAGGCAGGTAAAAGATAAATTAACCCCGAAAGATTTTTCAGTTCCGGAATTAAGACAGATTACAGAAATATTATTCGATGTGCTGGATGATGATATCGAGGCATCTACAGCGAATATTTTATCGAATGTAGAAAGCGTGGAACTCAGCAACCTGATCGTGATGCTTACAGAGGCGTCAGAGAGAAAGGCAAATTACAAGGAAAGGTTCGAGGGGGCACTGGAAGTGATACTGGAGGAAATCAAAAAAGAAGGTGATACTTCGCAGGGAGAGAATAAAGAAGATGAGCTTCTTAAAAAACTCAAGGCAAAGAGAGGTAAGAAAAATTTGAGAAATACTGGAATGATTTCCAAGTAATTGGCGATAACATATATTTTATCAGAAAAAGTAAGGTTAATATTTTAACTTTAATTTAAAGGGAAGCTGCTGTGGCAAAAAAGACAAAAAAAGAACAAAAGACACAGAAGGAAAAACAGAAAGTTCAGGAAGAAGCACAGGAAAAAAATCAGAAACAAACTCAGGAAGAAAAGAACGACCAACAGCGTGAGTTCACGGAAGAAGAAAAAGAGCAGATGTCCTCTGCGGAAAAGAACCAGGCGACGGAAAAGCATGTCAAGACCCTGATAGAAAAGGGTAAAGAAAAGGGTTATCTGACCTATGATCAGGTCAATGATCTTCTGCCGGAGGACCTGGTTTCTCCATCAAGGCTGGACAGTCTTCTTGCGACACTGGATGAAATGGGGATATCTATCCTCGATGAGGCGGATGTCGCAAAGCTCGATGATGAAGACTTCGATGTCGATGATGTAGATGAAGATGATGACGACGAAGAGCTTGAAAAACAGCTGATGGGTGAGTCCAGCAAGAAGATCGACGATCCCATAAGAATGTATCTGACGCAGATGGGTGAGATTCCGCTTTTGACCAGGGAAAAGGAGATCGCACTTGCCAGAAAGATCGAGCTTGCGAGGATGGCCTTTCGCAGGAAAATGCTGGAAAGTGACTATTGCGCAAGGAACGCGATCGATATTTTAAAGCAGGTCGATGAAGGGTCACTTTCTTTCGACAGGACGATGAAGATAAGTACGGCAGAGAACCTGGTCAGGTCGATCATTAAAAAGAGACTTCCTGAAAATGTAGCGACTGCGGAAAAGCTGCTTGATAATTGTGCAGAACTTTTCAGAAAATCCCAGGAAACCAATAGCAAGAAGGAACTGAAGAAGATAATAAAGCGGACTTACAGGAACAGGAGAAAGGTGGCGACACTACTGGAGGAACTGAGTTTGAGAACCAGCAGAATTCAGCCGATGAAGGACAAGCTGCATGACATCGCATTTAAGATGGGTGACCTGCAGAAGAAGATCGATGAAGGCCCGACCGAGTATTTCACTGAAGAAGATATTGAATCCATGAAGCAGGAGCTCGAAGGTCTGCAGGAACTGGTAATGGAGACGCCCAAGCAGCTTAAGAAAAGGCTGCGTGCCATCGAAAGAGTTTACAGACAGTACGAAGAGGCGAAGAGGTCACTTTCCAGTGCCAACCTGAGGCTGGTGGTTTCGATCGCCAAGAAATACAGGAACCGCGGTTTGAGTTTTCTTGATATAATCCAGGAAGGTAACACCGGCCTGATGAGGGCTGTGGACAAATATGAGTACAGGCGTGGATATAAGTTCAGTACCTATGCGACATGGTGGATAAGGCAGGCGATCACCAGGGCTATTGCCGATCACGCCAGGACCATCCGTATTCCTGTTCATATGATCGAGACGATGAGTAAGCTCAGGGCCATAAGCAAGCATCTGTCACAGACTCTGGGACGGGAACCGACGATCGAAGAGATCGCAAAGAAGGCAGAAATGAGTATCGAAGAATCAAGAAGAGTGCTGAAGATTTCCAAGCATCCGATCAGCCTGGACAGGCCCATCGGCGAAAGCGAAGACAGTTACTTCGGTGACTTTATCGAGGATGATGCGGTGGATTCTCCGGTGGCATCGGCTACCCAAGAAATGCTCAAGGACAGGATTCACAGTGTTTTGAAGACGCTTTCCTACCGTGAACGTGAGATTATCAAACTGCGTTACGGAATCGGTGACGGCTATACCTACACCCTCGAGGAAGTGGGCAGGATATTTAAGGTGACGCGTGAGCGTGTCAGACAGGTAGAAGCAAAAGCCATCAGGAAACTGCAGCATCCGGTAAGGTCGAGAAAGCTGGAAGGTTTTGTGGATCAAAAAGTGGTCTGACGACTTTGTAAATGAATTACAAGGCCGGGATGTTTCAATGTCCCGGTCTTTTTTAATAAGCAAAAATTTATTAAAAACCTTTTTTTTAGAATATCCGGTCTAGCATGAAGGTGGAACTAAGGACAAGGTCGAGGGTGAGGGCGGTAAGTAATACAGTCCATCTGAGCCAATGCTGGCGGACGCGGCTTTTTACCAGGAAGAATATAATCGCAAAAGCCAGAAGAGCAAGGCCGTAAAGTTTCGCTTCCATGAGGAATATGCCGGCGTATTTGTGTCCGAGGTTCAGGAAAATCTTTGAGCAGCGGAAGTAATAAAAAAGCGAAATGGCCTCCAGTCCCACCAGAAGTGCCGTCTGAGCAAGTATCCATTTCCGGTCGTTGTAGCCAGCCATTATCATACCTTCTGCGCCCAGGCCTATGGCACCTGCAAAACAGAGAACGGTAAAGCTCAGCCAGATGAGGGGACTTACCTTGAAAACCGGGTTTGCTGCGGAAAGGATGAGGCCTGCAAAAAGCACCCCCAAGAGCCACCATCTTCTTGCCTTGATGAGCATTACCAGGCCGATGATAAGAAGAGGCAGGCCGGTGTGATAGAAGCCGAGGCTGATCTTATCTTTCACGATCGAAAAGAGCGGAAAGACAAATGCTATCAGATCGGGTGCCCGGAGTTTGTAGCTTATGGGTATTGCAAACAGGCCGAAGCGCGACGATACTATGAAAAATACCGGAATAAATATAAAAGGGATCATCGCCAGAGGTATCCGTAAGAAGTTCCATTTTCTGGGACAATAAACTGCCGGCAGGAACAGCCACGGCACCATTGCGATGGCAAATCCGGCGGATGGATGAAACCTGCTCATACCGATGAAATACGGGCCGAAAGCAAAAAAGCATCCCGCAAAGAACGCACAGGTATAGGAGACGAACCATCTTCTTAGAACCAGCAGACAGCCGGCACCTGCCAGGATCATGTTTATGATGTAAATGAAATCGTCGAGGTTGAAGTACTTGATGTGGGGAAAATAAATATAAACTGCAAGAGCCGTGAATCCCGCCCCTGCAAGAATTGTCTTACCGAGATCTTTTTTCATTCAAGGCTCACTATTTAAGTATAACCTTACCGTTTCCCTTTTTTACCGTGCCTATTTTATATACTTTCTCGCCGTATCTTGTCAATTTTTTAGTTATGGAATTTGCGAAGTCCTTTGCGACGATCAGCACAAAACCGATACCCATGTTGAACACGCGATACATTTCCTCTTCTTCGACGGGCCCTGTTTTTCGAAGGTATTCGAATATTTTCGGCTTCGGCCAGTTTTCCTTTTCTATTACCGCATTGCAGTCATCCGGAAGTACTCTGGGGACATTACCAACCAGTCCCCCGCCGGTAATGTGTGACATGCCGTGTACCACCTGCTTGACCTTGTATTTTGCAAGCAGCCTTACTACGGGTTTTACATAGATGCGTGTCGGTTCTAAAAGTACCTCCCCTATCGCCCTGCCTTCGAGCTGATAGACCGTATCGTTGTATTTTAGTTTTTCTTTTTCAAAGCATATCTTTCTTGCCAGGGTAAAGCCATTCGAATGAACACCCGAAGATGCCAGTCCGAGAATGACGTCACCGCTTTCTATTTTGCTTCCGGTGATGATCTTTTTTCTTTCAACGACACCGACTGCAAAGCCTGCCATATCGAAATCGTTCTTTTTGTAAGTATCCGGCATTTCCGCGGTTTCCCCGCCGATCAGCGCACAGTCGGATAATCTGCAGCCTGCTGCTATCCCCTTTACCATTTCAGCGACATTTGCGGGATCAAGTTTGTTGAGAGCTATATAGTCCAGAAAGAACAGCGGTTCTGCTCCCTGAACGAGCATATCGTTTACACTCATGGCGACAAGGTCTATGCCTACGGTGTCGAATTTTTTCATCCTGGATGCGATCTGCACCTTACTGCCTACTCCATCGGTGCAGGAGACAAGGACGGGTTCTTTGTAATTTTTTTTGAATAATTTTTCGTCGTAATCTAGCCTGAAGAGTCCTGCAAATCCACCTTTTAAGTCCATAACCCTGGGACCGAAGGTGCTTTTGACGGCACCGTGTATCCGGTCAACCATTTGTTCTCCGGCGTCAATATCTACGCCTGATTCTGCGTAGCTCAGGTATTTACTCATAGTCCCCCGTCTCTTCATCGAACATTTGCAACTGATATTTTTCCAGAGCGAATTTACTGACTGCCTTGTCGATGGGTATCTTATATTTTCCGCTCCAGCATGCAGTGCAGTAATGGTCGTTGGGCTTGCAGGCACAATCAAGCATTCCATCAAGTGACAGGTAGCCTATACTGTCTACGTTCAGAAATTCCTTTATCTGGTCCATATTCCTTTTATTTGCGAGGAGTTCTGTTTTAGTGGGAAAATCGATGCCGTAAAAGCAGGGATAACGAATGGGCGGGCAGCTGACACGCATATGAATTTCCCTGGCACCTGCCTGCCTGAGGGCTTTTATCTTGCCCCTTGTGGTGGTGCCTCTAACGATGGAATCATCGACAACAACCACCTTTTTGTCCTTGACCGCTTCCTTTATAACCGCCAGTTTAAGGTTTACCACGTTTTCGCGCAAGTCCTGGGTGGGTGCAATAAAGCTTCTTCCGACGTAGTGACTTCTAACGAATCCCATGTCGAAGGGGATTCCACTTTCCTCGGAATATCCTACCGCAGCCGAAGTACCCGAATCAGGTACGGGAATTACGACATCCGCTTCTACGGGATGTTCCTTTGCGATCTGAGCACCGATCTTTTTTCTGTATTCATGTACGTTTTCACCGAATATTCTGCTGTTCTGACGGGAGAAATACACGTGTTCGAAAATGCAGTGCCCCAGTTTTACCGAGCCCGGCTGAACAAAATGCCTGCTTGAGATGCCGTCTTTGTTCAGTGTTATGATCTCTCCCGGCTCCACTTCGCGAACGAACTCTACACCGGTTGCATCGAAGGCGCATGTTTCACTTGCGACGACATAGGCTCCTTCGGGAGTTTTTCCTATACTCAGCGGATGCACGCCGTAAGGGTCCCTGGCTGCCTCGATCCTGTCGGGATATAAAAACAGAAGGCAGAAAGCCCCCTGGAGATGTTCGAGAACGTGTGCGAGGGTATCGGATTTGTGAATGTGGGTCGGTTTTGCCAGCAGATGGGCTATGACCTCGGTATCGCTTGAGGATTTAAAGATACTGCCGTAAGCCTCGTATTCGGCTCTTAAAAGTTCTGCATTTATCAGGTTGCCGTTATGAGCTAAAGCTACCTGGCCCTGGGAATATTCAACTAAAAAGGGCTGGCTGTTTATCATGTTACTTGAGCCGGTGGTGGAATATCTGACATGGCCTATAGCTACGGGATTTTTCAGTTTCTGCATTGTGCCGGAACCTTTTCTAAAGACCCTCTGGACGGTTCCCATGCCGGCATATCTTTTCAATCTTGTTCCGTCCGTGGTCGCGATGCCTGCCGATTCCTGGCCTCTGTGCTGGAGGCTGAACAGGCCGAAAAAGGTCTTTTCTACTGCTTCCGGGTCTCCGTAAATCCCGAAAAGACCGCAATTTTCTTTTTTATCTGGGTTCATATAAGACTCAACCTTATTTTATTTTCGAAAATAACAAATTTTATCGATTATTCGACAGGATACATAAATCCCGGAATTCTTCTTACCCCGCCTTCCTTGCTAATACAGGCTAAAATACTTTTGCCCTCAGCTACCATGATACCTTCATCTGCCTTCTTAAGTTCATATTCATGTTCGACTTTGCTTGCGGTTACGTTCGAACAGCTTGTTTTGAGTTTCAATTTCTCGTCATAGAAGCAGGGGCGGCGAAATTTTATATTCAGTTCGGCGACCACGAAGTAGACTCCCGCTTTCTCCAGATTCTTATAAGCCAGGCCGTTGGTACGTAAAAGCTCGGTTCTGCCCATCTCGAAATATACCGGATATATGCTATGATGAACCACACCTCCCTGGTCGGTCTCATTATAGCGGGGAGTGATCTCTATTTCATGTTCGTTTACTTTTATTTTTTCGGGGAAATCCATTTCAGTAAGCCCTTAAAAGTAAGAAAATACCAGATAAAAGAAATTTTTCAAGTATTCTTATGAATAAAAAAAGCGGCTGAAAGTACAAAACTGTCAGCCGCTGAAATTTTATAGCGCTCATGGTCAGCTGATCCAGTGTTCTTCGATTTCTTCCAGGGTCTTTCCCTTGGTTTCCGGCAGCACCATCCATACGAAAATCACTTCAACAAAGCAAAGTCCCGCATAGAGCCAGAAGGGAAAAGCATGATTGAATTTTTCCACCAGCCACGGATTTTCATCGAGCATGGGAAATGTCTGTGATACTATATAGTTTGCAGTCCAGAGGAAAAAAGCGGCGATAGCCATCGCCCTTCCTCTTATCTTGGTGGGGAATATCTCCGAAAGTATTACCCATGTAACCGGACCTACCGAAAGTGCAAAAGCGGCGATATAGCCGAGTACGAATATAAGAATCCAGACGGTTGTTTCACCCATGAATGCGGTGATGCCCATTGCGGTAAGGCACAGCCCCATGCCTGCTGCTCCGACTATCATTAAAGGTTTTCTTCCGAGCTTATCCACAGTCCAGATAGCCACAACTGTAAAAGTGAGATTAACCACACCGACGATTATGGTCTGCAGTAATGCGGCACTTGTGCCGGAGCCGCTGATCTGCTTGAATATCTCCGGTGCATAATACAAAAATACATTTATACCCGTCACCTGCTGCAGTACAGCAAGTACTATCCCGATCAAAAGAACGATCCTCATTCTCGGATTAAAAAGCATTGCCAAGGGAGTTTCTTCCTGAGCGATAACTTTTTCTATTTCGTTCATTTCCTTTTCTGCATGGCTTCTTCCGCCGATCCTGGTCAAAATCCCAAGAGCTTTTTCCTTTAAATTCTGTTCAGCAAGCCACCTTGGACTTTCGGGTACCAGTAAAAGGGCTGCCAGAAACAGAATGGCGGGCAGACTTTCCGAGCCGAACATCCATCTCCATCCGACTTCAACGTTCCAATCGCTGGTGCCGCTTCTTGCAATGAAAAAATTGACGAAATAAACCACCAGCATGCCGAATATGATAGTAAACTGGTTAACAGAAACCATCCGGCCCCTTATCCGTGCAGGGGTTATCTCTGCAATATATAAAGGAGAAATGATCGATGCTGCTCCTACACCGACGCCTCCGATTATCCTGAAGATAACGAACTGGGTAAGTGTTCGGGGTAATGCCGTTCCTATGGCAGAAATCAGAAAAAAAACCGCGGCAAGAATGAGTACTTTTTTCCTGCCGAAAAGGTCACTTAAAATACCGGCAGTTGCAACCCCTATTACACAGCCCAGTAAGGCACTGGATGCAGCCCAGCCCTTCATGGCGGCAGTCAATTCGAAGTTGTCCTGAACGAAACCGATGGCACCTGAAATTACCGCAGTATCATAGCCGAACAGAAGACCGCCCAGAGTAGCTACTATACAAATCAGAACGACATATCCTGTACCCTTGGTCGCTTCCTGCTGTTGAATATTCAAATTCTCTTCCATGATTATCTCCTTTAACCTTTTTTAAACATCCCTGCCTAAAGCACGGAACATGGCCAGCATATTTTCAACAGGTGTATTGCACTGAACGTTATGGATGGTATTGAAAACATATCCGTTCTTTTTATTAAGTATTTCTTTTCTTTCCTTAACCTGCTCGTAAACTTCTTCCGGAGTGCCGAAAGGCAGTGTCTGCTGCGTATCGACGCCACCGCCCCAGAAAATGATATCATCGCCGTATTTTTCCACCAAGTCATTTGCATTCATACCCTTTGCGGACAATTGGACCGGGTTAAGAACGTCATAGCCCGCTTCGATGAAGCATGAAATCAGGGGTTCGCATCCGCCGCAGCAATGTTTAATGGTCTTCCAATTCGTGTTTTCATGTATCCAGTCGTTCAGCCTTTTGACATAAGGCATATAAAGATCGCGGTAATTGTCCGGACTGCAGAAAAGTGAATCCTGAGAAGAAAGGTCGGTTCCGTCCATCCAGATAAGCTGAATTTTATCACCTACTGCCTGATAGTATTTCTTGAGGTTTTCAAGCGCTATATCAGCCTGTCTGTCAAAGACCTCTTTTACGTATTCGGTTCTTGTTACGGTACTTATGTACCATTCTTCAATGTCACGAATGCCTTTGGGGTCTTTAAGGAAGGGTGCAGGGACAAATGCAATGTCACCGAAGCCTGTGCCGGGAATTCCTCCAACGATGGCGAGGTCGGTTTCTTTGTACCATTTTTGGGCCTGTTGTTCTGCAAATCTCAGATCCTCTTCCGGCAGAGGGCCGAATTCTTCCACGTTATCCTCGGGATTCAGATTCTCTTCGTCAATGGGCTTTTGTCTTATGATCGCGTCGAAATAATATCCTCCTTTGGGCATCCTTGCAGAAGGTGCAGCGGTTTTATCACCTTCGGGGTACTGAAGAATGTCACCGTTTTCTTCGGGTTCGGTATTGAATTTACCCGGAACCAGTACCTTAGTGCCGTCAAAAGTTGTCCATTCCTTCCAGTCCTTGTTTTCAAAGCCGAAGAAATTTTTAGTAGCAGGAAGTGACATGAAGTCTAAATCGAGTTTTTCGATAAGATCTAATTTCACTTCCCCCAGCATCTGGTAAGGGTCCCAGACCTTTACCGGGGTTCCCGGTTCATCCAGGCCTAGTGCCTGCCTCAGATTAGCTATCACGCTTACATGTGCACCGGAACAGAAAGTTCCGCCTAGGTCAACGGGGATCCTGTCGGTGGGTTCACGGTTTAAAGTCTTTAAAATTCTTTCTCTGCTTGTCATAATCAAACTCCATTGATTTATTCGATCCTTATTTTAATTTGCTTTGAATAACATGTGAAAAATAAAATTATATTATACATATCAATTCTAAGGTATTTCTAACTAAAAATAACGTAAATTATCAATAAATATCCTTCATATTGCGCAAAATCTATTTGAATTGCAGCACTAATTTTTATATAAAAATGACATATGAAAAATATTCCCAAGGTAATCTTGATCATAGAAAGTTCCCGCTCTTACGGCCGTGGGCTTTTGAGGGCGGTAGGCAAATATGCTAATCTGCACGGTGGATGGAACTTTTACAGGCAGGCACCCTTTTATGCAGACAGGCAAAACAGCCGAAGGGAATGGTTTAAAAACATCAAGGCCGACGGCATTATAGCCCATACCTCTGATTCCGATGTCATTGAGCAGATCTTGGATTCTGATATTCCTGCGGTGGTAAACGGCATAACCGAAACCGTAGAAGGTGTTACAAATATCAGAGCCGACAGCGAAGCCATAACTAAAATGGCTGTTGACCATTTCAAATCTATGGGTTTTGAGAGAATGGGTTTTTGCGGTTTCGAGGATATGTTCTGGGCGAAGGAAAGATCGGAGTACTTTAAAAAATTCACCTCTGAGATGGGTGCAGAAACCTGTATCTACCAAAGACCGCTTAGCAAGGTAAAATATTCCTGGAACCAAGAGCAGAATCTTATGATAGAATGGCTGCTGAAACTGCCTAAACCCATCGCAATAATGGCATGCAACGACGATTTTGCCCAGCACGTGATCGAGGCGTGCAAGATAGCTGAAATAAAAATACCTGAAGAGGTGGCCCTTTTAGGGGTGGATAATGACGACCTGATCTGTGATCTTTCGATGCCGCCGCTTTCAAGCATTTCGCTTAATATCCAGCGGGCAGGATACCTGGCCGCACAGTGCCTCAGCAGCCTGATGAGTTACGGAGAAAGCAGCATACAGGAAATACCGGTTCATCCCGTCGAAGTGGTTCAAAGGCAGTCCACTTCCATTCTCGCCATAGACGACCCTTACATCGCCAGGGCAATTGATTTCATAAATAAGAATATAAAAAATAACATTCAGGTTACCGATGTGGTCGAACAGGTACCATTGACAAGAAGGTCGCTGGAATTGAGGTTCAAAAAAGTTCTCTCCAGAACCGTTTATCAGCAGATCAAGCAGACCCGGATCGAACTCATTTCAAAATTACTGATAAATACTAATTTGACGATATCAGAAATTTCATATGAGTTGGGATGCGTCGATATTGACAATATATCCAGGTTCTTTAAAAAAGAGAAGTCCCTGACGCCCAGACAGTTCCGGAAAAAATTCGGCAAAAAGTAAATATTAAGCAAACATTTAAATAACAAAATTTGTATTGACTTCTACTTTTATCAATGAAATAATGCGTTTTTGCAACAGGAAATCGAGAATTTAAAATATAGAAAGGATAGAATTTATGAAGAAACTGATGCTAATTATTTCTTTGATCGTTTTGACCACTGTTCTGGCAGGCTGCAAAAAGGAAAATTCTGATAATAAAGAGGCACCGGAAGTTCCAGATAAAGAGATAAAATCGGCCCAACCGGAAGAAGAAACCAAAGAAAAAGCCGAGCAGAAAGAGGAAGATGTCAGCAAGGCCATTTCAGAGGCTTTGGGAGAATCGGAACAGGAAGTAAAGCAAAAAGCACAAGAGACAGAAGAGACGGCTGAAAAAATTGAAAAAGCGGAGACTAAAGCCGCTGAAACTGAACCCGCCTTCGATCCCAATGAGCCGGTTGCCAAGATCTACGGCGAAACTATCACAGAAGGTGACATTATGGAAAAGATCCAGCCTCAGCTTGAAAAAATGGGCGGTCAGATCCCCGAGCAGTACAAGCAATCCTACATTAAGCAGATGAAGGGACAAGTTGTCGAAAGCATCGTCACCGAAAAACTGCTTAATAAACAGGTTGAGGAAAAAGGCTTAGCTGTCACTGACCAGGAAGTGCAGGAGAATCTCGAAAAGTCACTTTCGCAGTCAGGTGTCAGCATGGACCAGTACAAGCAAATGATCCAGCAGAGAGGTATGTCTTTCGATGAGGTAAAAGAGCAGGTCAAGAAGGGACTTAAGTATCAGAAACTTCTGGAACAAGAGCTCGGAAGCGATATAGAAGTTACAGTAGATGATGCTAACAAATATTACGCTGAAAATCCGAAGCAGTTCCAGCAGGCAGAACAGGTACAGGCAAGGCACATACTCTTTAAGACTGACCCTAACTCCGATCCAAACGAAGTTAAGGCCGAAGCACAGGAAGTCTTGAAAAAGATCAAGGAAGGTGCTGACTTTGCGGAAATGGCAAAGAAATATTCTGAAGGTCCTTCCGGGGAAAAAGGCGGCCAGCTTGGCTGGTTCGGCAAAGGAAGAATGGTTCCGGAATTTGAAAAGGCTGCATTTGCAATGGACGTCAACAACGTTTCAGATGAACCGGTCAAAACCGATTTCGGTTATCACATCATTAAAGTTACAGGCAAAAAGGATGCCAGGACCATTCCTTTTGTTGAAGCTAAGGAAAACATCATTCAACAGTTAACACAGCAAAAACGTCAGAAACTGGCACAGGAATATATTGAAAAGCTCAAAGAAGATGCAGAAAAAGCAGGCAACTTGGAGATCTTCATGGAAATGGACGCCAACAGGCCTCAAATGGGCATGTAAAAACAGCTGAAACTTAATATCCGAAAAGGGAAATCCGTTTATGGGATTTCCCTTTTTTTACTTTACTTTCTTTTTCAATCTTTTGATCATTTTGTCTGCGTCTTTGATGTCTTTTTCGTATTTTTGTTTTATATTTTTCAGCAGCAGGTTTTTTTCCAAATCCCCTCTGACGGCTATGAAATCTTTTTCTTTTACCTGCATATCACCGTCAAGACCGTAACTTATCTTCTTATCGTCGTCAAATTCCTTTTCGGCATCACTAATGTGAAGGTTCTGAAGCGTGTTCAGGGCGTTTTTATAATCATTAAGGGCTGTGATAAAATCTTTTCCCCTAAGATTGTTGACTGATTTATCGAGTTTATCACCTAGAAGTAACAAGCCGTATCCCATCCATTTTTTTGCGGTGTCTTTTTTTATGTTAATGAAGGCGGCTTTCAAATCCGGAACTTCATCTGTTTTTTCCGATTCTATGTCACTGCAAATATTATCGATATCTTCATCGCTTACTATCATGCCACCGATATCACACCACTTTATTTCCGATGAGGCCTTGCTTTCGTTAAAGGAAATATCCGAGGTCAGAGAATCGGCTTTTCTCAGCAGAACTTCCCCGATAAAAATATTGATAGCAGTGTCATATAATTTAAGGGCATTCTGAGCCGAAGACCTGCGCATCTTCAGTCCTCTGAAGTCGAAAATTTCTTCGGTCTTTTCCTGCAGATGCTGCCGGATAACTTTTTTCGCCTGGATCATTTTACTGACTGTAAAGGGGTTAAAGATTTCAAAATTGATGATGTCTTCTTTGCTGGAAGTTCTTTTATCCCTTTGCTTCCATTTCTGCGAGTCCCTGAATGTCCCCACGTTTCTTAAATTGACACCTGGTACTATTATACTTTCGCCGTTCCTGCTGATGATATATGAAAAAGGCATCTCACCCAAATCGAAATGCCGGTAATGCTTTCCTACGACTACTGAGAACGGCCCTGCCTTAGAGGGCCAGAGCAGATAGCTTTCGCTTCCGGTTTTGGAACCTCTTTCCAGAACGCCCTGGTGAACCGGTCCTGATTTGTATAAATGGTTGCTCTGATTGGTTCCTGAACCTGCATTGTAGAAAGAAAACATGCCTGCGATAAGCAGTGTCGATTTATGGTGTGTCACCGTGTAGGGTCCTGCAAATACCGAACAGGCCTCTCCCAAGAGCATTTCACTGTTTGCAAAGAATACCGAATTTTCGGCAGTGAACCCTCCGGATATCTTGCAGACCTGGCCGACAAAGCATTTTTCGATTACAGCCCCGTCGGAAACTTCGGCCCCGTCTTTTATTATAAAGTCACGGGCTATTACATCACTTCCTATTAATGTTTCACTGTTTCGGTCGGTTTTCACCGTGCCGTTTTCAAGCAGACTCGCACCTTCGACTATACAATTATCTTCGAGTTTCACGTTCCTTATGGTTCTGCAGTTTTTGATTCTGCACCCGTCTCCGATGTATCCGGTTTTTGATCTTATGCCCTTGCAGAATTTTTCTATTATCGAAGTCAGTTTTTCCTGAAGTTTATTACGGTGCCTGTAAATCGCCTGGAGGTAGGCGATCTGGCTGGTAAGTTCTTCAAATATTATTATCTCCCTGCCGCCGGCTTCGTTTATTACCGCTGCTTTTACTCCGTTGCCGAAGGTGCTGATGCCCTCTGTGCAAATTTTTCCAGCGTTTTCGATTACCGTCTTGTCCCCTATATGGTAATTGGCGATATATTGTCTTACGTTGCTGATATAAACGTTGTCGCCGAGGGTGCAATTGAATATTTTTGCATATGATATGCCTGCATCCAGTACCACGCCGCCCTCAAAATTAACCAGCTCATCGAATTTTCCCATTTTTACATAGCCGCCGAAATAGCAGTCCGTGATCTTTCTGGGGTTAAAGCCCTCTTTGACTTCTATATTTGCCCAGTTCTCTGATTCACAGCCCTGTTCTTTCAGGACATCTTTTTCGGTTGGGGTTAATTTTCTGTAATCTGATGCCATTTATATCCTCAAAAAAGAATTTACCGATTTATTATATCGACCGGTATGGGTTGTGCCTTTATGAATACGTTTAAGTTCCGATAATAAAGTGTCTTTTAACGACCCCCTGTTTATTTATCGGACAGTGTCTTCTATGAATTCAGCAATATCTGCTCTTGTATTTTCCCTCTTGAGCTGATCCATGAAATACTGTGCCTGCTGAAGCCGCTCATTTGCAAGTTTTTTAACGGATTCGAAATGAAATCCCTCCTGCAACCTTGCCTCCCAGTACATATAATCAAGCTTTCTTTTCCAGCTTTTGAGTACGTCGGAGACGCTTTTGTTTGCGAAGGCGTTGGTTCTGAACTGGTTAAACAGCCCTATCGCCCCCATATCCTCCAGGTTCCTGGCATCGGAAAGGATCATCGCCTCGGGGACGTTGGAGATATTATTCCCGCATTCCTTTATTATCAGACATACTTTTTTAAGTTTGGCACTGTCAAGTTTGCTTTTAAGTTTTTCCTGGGCAATGTCTACCGAAACAGAAAGATAATCGAATGAATTATTTTTAGAATTAAGATGATAACCTTTGTCCCTGTCTTTTCCCAGGATCCCGGTTTCGCAGAAATAAGCAGCAGTTCTTAAACTATCAGCATTAATGTTAGATTCTGCTATTTCCGGCATTTTCGAAATGGTTCGGGCGTTGGCAACGATTCTTTTTACCTTATCCCAGATGTAATTTTCGACTCCCGTGTTATTCCCCAGCTCTTTGTAAGCCTGGTCTGCAATACCAATAATTGTCTCTGAATCAGACATAATAGCTTTTCCCTTCTCTAAACTGCTCTCATAATAACTATTTTATAATAAGTTAGTCAAGTATTTTTTTAATTTATAAAGTACCTGTTTTTTAATGTCACTCATATTTTTTAAAAAATTCTGTTAAAATATACAGTAAACTGTTGGAAATTGCCGATGAATTATGTATAAAGTATTGTAGACCATCATGTTAGGGTCATTTTTATGGAAACCATTTAACAGGGAAGTTAAAATATGGCGGATCAGCCAAGGACGGTCAAAGTATTAAGTGCGCTTTTAGTATCCATGACTATCGGCGCGATCGTTCTAATGGCACTTGGAAACAACCCTCCTTCTGCCGGTGCCTTTTGCCTTTCAAGTTATTATAGATTGAATTCAATAGAAAAGACAGTTCTTTCAGAGGCCCCTCAGTCTCCTTCCAGGTGGAAGGCCATCGAAGTTTACTTCAGCAATACCAGGGCAGGCAATAAAAAGCAGCTTGCATCCCTGAAAGGACTTGCCAGCGTAAAAGACCTTAACTGTCACTTTGTTGTCTGTAACGGCCTAGGCGGAAGCGACGGCCAGATAGAAGTTACAGAAAAATGGCAAAAACAGTGGTCTGCTATCCCTTCCGTTACCTTTTTCGGTTCTGCCCAGACTATAAGGATATGCGTTATCTCCGACCAGGAGTCTTTGACCGATACCCAGATGAAGAGAACCGAAGCCCTGGTTGAACTTTTGTACAGGAAATTCCAGATCACGCCGGAAAATATTTACTATCCCGATTCCTGGAACTGAATTTTCATCCGAAACAGGTTCTCGCTTTTTTGAGCAGGCCAAAATCCTTCTTTTTACTTAAAACCACCCACGCACGCCAGTCTTTCTTGTCGATATCGAAAGGTTCGATCGGCTTAACCCCATCTATCCAGACCAGAACCCCCACTTTACTTTTCCGCTTCTGTTTCCAGTAATCGGAATCTGCACGGATAAGATGGTTGTACAGTTTTTTTAATTTACGAATTTCCGAGGTTGTTAAATTTTCAAAGTTTTCTGCTCTTTTTACCTTTGCAACCGCACAAACCGGCCCGGAGCTGTACTTCAAAAACAGTCTGTCGCCTGCATCTATACTGCCGAAAGGCTCCTTGCGGGTTCTGGTAAAACGGGATTCTACTGTCTTTTCGCCTGACAGGATCAGGTCCAGGTACTTCTTTTTCAATATTACAAGGTGGTAATTCATAATTTAAAAATAACCCGGATTATCTTTTTTGGCAAATCAAAATCATTGCTTTGACCTCTAACGGTTTTAAAATTATAATGAGATTTTGAAATTTCAGGGATGATAAAATGATACAGATACTTATCGCAATAATATTAGTCTTAGCGTTGATCATCGTCGGCCTTCTGGTATGGCTGATAAATACCACCTTCGCAAACCGCGAGAACATTACAAGTCAGTCTTCCGGGCTCGGCCTTTTGCAGCAGCAGATAGAAGCGCTTAAATCCTCTCAGAATGAGACCAAGCAGACCCTGCAGAAATCACTATCCGAGGGTCAGACCAACCTTAACAAGAATCTCCAGTCAAGCCAGAAGGTGCTAAACGATCTCCATAAGCAAATCGGATCTTTGTCCAAAAGTAATGAGCAGATGAAACAGCTAGGCACCGACGTCCGCCGACTTCATGACATACTCAATTCCCCAAAGCTGCGGGGCCAGATGGGCGAGACATCGCTGGAAAACCTGCTTTCACAGGTACTACCACAGGATACATATGAAATGCAGTACACCATGAAAAACGGCAAAATGGTCGATGCCATTATCCATTTAAACAGCTTTTCGATTCCGATAGATGCTAAATTTCCACTGCCCAGTTTCGAGAATATGTGCAAGGCCCAATCCGACGATGAAAGAAAGAAACTAAGGAAACAGTTCATCCGTGATGTCAACAGTCATATAAATAAGATCTCAGAATCATACATCCAGCCGGCAGAGGGAACCGTGGATTTTGCGATGATGTACATCCCCGCTGAAAACGTTTACTATGAGACAATAATCAAGGAAAATGACGATACCAAGGATTTGACCAGGCTGGCTCTGGATAAAAAGATAATTCCCGTCTCCCCGAACCTGCTTTATGCATACCTTATGACGGTGGTCATGGGCCTGCACGGCATGCAGATCGAACAGCAGGCTGAGAATATCCGGCAGAATCTGAATAAACTCAATGATGATTTCGCCAGGTTTCTTGACGATTTCGAGGTTCTCGGCAAGCACCTCAGAAATTCATCCAATAAATACGACGAGGCTGGCAAACGCCTCGACCGCTTCACCCTCAACCTCGAACAGATCCAGCAGCAGGAAATCTCAACAGAAAACGATCAGTAAAAATACTGGATTTTTATCCCCAAATATTTAAAATAAAAAAATATTAAATTAAAAGAGGGCTAAACCATGCAAAATGAAAATCAGGAAGAAAAAAACTCAGGCAATAATCAATTTTCTGAAAATGAAAAATCAGGATTGAAGTTTAGGATATTAAAAAAGTTTTCCCTAACGATTTACCTATTTATCTGGCTTGGCATCGGATTTTTTATCGGCTACATGGCAAATTTTTTATCCTTAAGCGCTTACAAAGTCAACTTCTGGATGAACGCCTGCCTTTATCTGTTCACCGGGGTCATCATAGCTTTTTACATCTTCAATTTCAGACGAGAAAACCTTCAAAAAATGAGTAAAATAATAACCGCAGGTTTCATCCTGGTTATTATCTGGTCTGCCTTTTTGCTGAACTTCCTTTTAGTTCCGGACTTTTTAAATTTCTCATTAGCAGCAATTTTAAACTTGTTGCCGATACTTTTTCTAGCCCCTGCTATTTATGTCCTTCTCAGATATTCTTTTGAAAAAAGCTGGCCTGTCAGAAAAGTCAACCGGAAACTGTTTGGCAAAGCTCTGATCATACCGCTCACCTGCTGGCTTATAGCACTCTTGCCACTGCCGCAAGATCAGGTCAAGGTCAAAAAAGATTATGTTAAGATTCTCAAGAAAAAAATTGTACCTGAAAACGCCGATCCAAACGACAATGCTGAACCCTATTACGAAAAAGCCTTTGCAAAGCTCACTGATATTAATTCCCTTCCTCATGTTTCAAGTTTATTCGATGCAAACAGTATAGAACTCAATAAAGCAAAAGAGATCATCAATTCTAATGAGCAAACCATTGATTATCTTAAGAAAGCTTCCCAACAGCCCTATTATTGGAACAAGGACTACACTTTAAACTTTTTTGATATGGTGGAATCTAGCAACCTTTCCAATCTGTCAAAGTTCAGGAAAGGTGCAAAAATACTTAGTTATAAATCCCAGCTTTTAGCCATAAATAATGATCTGGACAAATCTATCGATCTTATTTTTAAAATGAAAAGAATTGGTTACCACCTTAAAGGCCCCCGATCCATTGTAGAACAGTTGGTCGGTATTGCAATTAACGCAAAAGCGGAAAAAAATATCAAAAGATTGATTTTCTACAAGGACCTCCCCCGGGATAAATTAACTGAAATACGAGCCGAACTAGAAAATCCAAATTTGAAGAAGCCTCAAATAGATTTGACTTTCGAAAAATTCCTTTATTATGATTTCATCCAGAACTGCTATACAGATAACGGCCGAGGCAACGGTAATTTTTCACCCGCAGGCATGTATCGATATATGTCCGAAGTGCAAAACATGCCGGTACCTCCGATAAAGGCCACCTTCATCAATCTCCCTTTCAAAAGAGAAAACGCAATAAAAGGTTTTGAAAAAGTTTATGATTATTATAAAAAGATTGCTGAATTCACTCCAGCTGAATTAAAAGAAAGGGACATTGAATTAAAAGAAAACGATCCTGAAACTTTCGCTGAGATGATGACATATCTAATGGTGTCCCCCTATGATTCGATGCATTGCATGGATTATGAAATTAAAAGCAGAAAACAGGCTTTGGATACGATCCTCGCTCTGCACATTTATAAAAAACAATTCGGAAACTTACCCGAAACTCTCCATCCCTTGCTCGAAAAAGGCCTGCTGGATAAAAAACCGATGGACCCTTATAATAAACAAGGCCTGACCTACAAAAAAACTGATGATTCTTTTATCCTCTACTCTTATGCCTCAGACTTCGACGATGACGGCGGCAAGCATGACAGTTGGAATACCAAAGACGGCGACTACGTCCTCTGGCCGATTACTTCAGATAAATGTAATAAAAAAAGGGTGCACCATTAAGTGCACCCTGAAATAACTATCTAGTTTGAAACTATTTAACTTCTCGCACATCTACGTCGTCGATGAAAACCCAGCCGGTGCTCTGTCCTGCTGAGTGAACAAAAAAGTCCATGAATTTTGCTTTCTCAGGTGCCTTTATCGGCGGTATTTCCAACTGCTTGAACACCTTGTAATCTACCGGAAGCTGGGCCCGTGACTGTGTGAGGAACTTGCCCTCGGCGTCGAAGAATCTCAGGTTAACATAAACCTCTTTTGCTTCAACGGTCTTGGCCTTGAACCAGCAGCCGTAATGCCTGCCTCCGTCAACTGCGATCCTCTTACTGCCGAACGACTTGTTACTGTTCCTTTCCCATTCGAGATCAGCGAACTTCATCGCATATTTGCCTGAAGCACTATCCTTAGTGAGCTTTCCGTCACCGCTCCAGCCGATAGCCCGATTGCCGCTGACATCTTCGAATCCGCCGTTTTCCATGTAATTTCTGTCACTTACCGGCTTTCTTTTGGGGTTCCTTCTTGCTGTAACCTTCAGACTTCTACCCGAAGGATCGCCGTGCTGATCCATCCAGTCTATCATCTTCTTTCGCATCGTTTTCAGCGCATCGAAATATTCCGGGTCATGGACCAGGTTGCATGTTGCCCAAGGGTCCTTTTCATAGTCATACAATTCCTCCGGTGCCCTGTCCAGATAGAATTCTATCCGCTTTGCAAGTTCCGGATCCCTGTCTGCTGCAGGGTAGAGTATCGGTGTCATATTATCGGCAACGAAATATACGTCACCATCTTCGAAGGCCACCCATTCGTTAAAGATGTATCCGTATTTTTTGGTATGTATTCCCCGCTGATTGACGAAATGTGAATGTCCCCTGATAAACACACCGAAACCGAAATCAAAACCGTCCACTTTCTTTCCGAAAAGAACGGGGGCAAAAGACTTGCCGTCGATGGTGTCAGGAGTCTTAGAACCTGCCAGGTCGAGAATGGTCGGCATAAAATCAACGCCATTCACGAAGTTCTCGTCATCGATGGTACCCGGCTTGATCTTACCCGGCCAGCGGATTATCCACGGCGTCTGCACGCTCTGCCTGTAAACGCTTCCCTTAGCGAACGGAAGCGGTGCACCGTTATCAGAAAGAAACATAGTGATCGTTTCCTTTCCGCTGATGCCAAGTTCATCCATGGTATCGAGAATCTTACCTACGGAATCATCACAGCGCTTGGATGAATTGTAATAGTAAGAAAGCTCTTCCCTCATTGCCGGCACATCCGGCAGATACCCCGGGACATCAACTTCCGAAGGTTTGTACATTCGCGAGGCAGGGGGACGGTTCGGGAACTTGTTTTGTTCTTTCGGGCTTCCGCAGAATGCCCTGTGAGGGTCGGTGATATTTACTATCAGAAAGCAGGGTTTACCTGCCTTTTCGGCCTTTTGTGTAAATTCCCTGATCATTGCAGGATAGGCCTTCGGGTCGCGTCCGCCGTGGTCTAAATGATCCACTATATAATCCCAATCCTCCTCGGTCGCCGGTGAAAAATGCCATACCTTCTGAACAATACCCGTATAGTATCCGGCCTCTTTCATCATCTTACCGAGCCTCGGGATACCGGGAGCTACCGGGTTAAAACCTATCGACCCGCTTCGATAGGGAAGCCTTCCGCTGATCCAGGAAGTTCTGGTGGGCATACATATTGAAGATGTCACGTAAGCATGCTCGAATTTCAGGCCCTCATCTGCCAGCTTATCGATATTCGGCGTGATATCAGGCGTCGTATTTCCAAAACAGCCCGGCGTCTCAAAACCCATATCATCTGCGGTTATCACCATGATATTAGGCCTGCTCTGGTTCTTACCCTCTTGGCTTGCTTCCATTTCTAAACAGCCGCCGGCCGCCATAACTCCAACGCTCAGAGCCGTTTTCTTTATGAATTCCCTTCTGTTCATGTTACCTCCAATAACCTGTTTAGTCCTTTAGAAAATAAGACGGTGCAAAAGAATCTTTATTGCCGAAACTCTGAATTCTATCACTCTACGCCATATTTTTCAAGTTTAAACCAGGTAACTGGAAATAGCTATTCAGGCTTGAACATCTTTTGAGTCTTTAGGCATATCCTCACCAGCATCAGCATAACCGGAACCTCGATAAGAACACCCACCACCGTCGCCAGTGCCGCTCCCGAAGACAACCCGAACAGCATCGTCGCAGTTGCAATAGCTACCTCAAAATGATTAGAAGCTCCTATCATCGCCGTTGGTGCAGCATCCTCATAACTCAGTTTAAACACCCTGCTCAAACCGTACCCAAGACCAAAAATAAAAACCGTCTGAATAAACAGCGGTATCGCTATCCAGACAATAGTCAGAGGATTATCCAGTATCGTCTCACCCTTGAAGCTGAACAGCAATACCAGCGTAATTAGCAACGCAATGATCGTAACCGGCGTCAGGTAATGCAGGAATTTATCCTTGAACCAGGCTTCCCCTTTATGCGCAATTATAAGCCGCCTTGAAAAATATCCCGCAACCAGCGGCAGCGCCACATAAACAGATATCGATAATAAAAGAGCCTGCCACGGTACCGGCAGCTTGCCCACTCCAAGCAAAAATCCCCCTAAAACACCATACAAAAGCAGCATCGTTAGCGAATTTATAGCCACCATAACCAGCGTATGCCCGTCATTTCCTCTGGCAAGATACCCCCAAACAAGCACCATCGCCGTACAAGGCGCGATCCCCAGCAAGATACACCCCGCCAGGTAACTCCTCCACAACGGCACCTCTAACATCTTGACACCGCTTTTCATTATCACCTCTCCCGCCCCGTAAGTCTCACCTACCGCAAGATCAAGGCCGAACGGCATCTTAACGATATCCACCGCCTCAGGACCTATGAAGTTGTAAAACAACACTCCCAGAAACAAAAAAGATATCGCATACATCGTAAAAGGCTTGATCGCCCAGTTCAAAACTAACGTCAGACTCACCGGCTTAACACTTTTACCCGCCTTAATAACCTCTCCGAAATCGATCTTCACCATGATCGGGTACATCATAAAAAACAAACAAATCGCGATCGGTATTGATATTACCGGAGCCTTGTTGACATATATCGCCATCCCGTCAAGATATTCGGAAAAACCCGGAGCAAGCTTCCCCAAAGCAATTCCGCCTGCAATACACAAACCCACCCAAACCGTCAGGTACTTTTCAAAAAAGTTTAGCTCGTTCGTTTCCCCCAAAGGAGGCTCGGTTATCCCTGTTTTGATCTTTTCATTTTCACTCATCGGTTTTCCTTTTTAGTCAGATTTTCAGGCATTTTCGTCACAAATTCCTTTATCTCATCACGGACTTTTCGATAACAATTTAGTGCCTCCTCTTCATTTTCAGCCCTTTCCGCAAGTTTAGGAGGATCTTCGAAACTGACATGAACCACCTTCGTATCTCCTGAAAATACAGGACAGCTTTCATGGGCATGATCACAAACCGTCACCACGTAATCCAGGTTTGCATCTTTATACTTATCGATATGCTCACTTTCCTGCCCCGTTATATCCACCCCCGCTTCCTTCATCACCTTGACCGCATTCGGATTAAGCCCGTGCGTCTCTACACCGGCAGAATAAGCCTCTATAGCATCTCCCTTCAAATACCTCGCCCAGCCTTCTGCCATCTGGCTCCGGCAGGAATTACCCGTACACAAAAACAAAACCTTTAACTTCTGTTCTTTTTGCATAATTTTTCCTTGTTTATTTTCATGATTTTTTGCAATTTTTGTTTATCTTTTCCGATTTTTTCATCATTTTTCAGGCATTTTTTACTCATTTTCAGGATGCCTTCAACCGCCTCGTCTGCATCTTGGCAAACTCGATAATGTATCCACCTGCCCTCTTTTCTTGACTCTATCAACCCCGCTTCTTTCAAAATTGACAGGTGCTTTGATATGGTCGATGGAGCCAGTTCGAAAAGTTCATTGATCTGACAGACGCAAAGTTCACCCTCGGCCAAACACATCAAAAGCCTGACCCGGCTTTTATCTGAAAGGGCCTTGGTTGCCTTGAGATATTTATCCAGATTGTTATTTCTATAATTCGCCATATATCGAATTATACAGAACAAAATGAAAAATGTTAATTAGAAAATTGTTAAAATTGAAAAAACTGTTTTTAATCTTCTATTTTCCTGACAATAATCCGCCTGAGTTTGGTCTGCGGATTTTCCACAAAGAAAGAAGGGATGAACATCAACACCGGCACACACAAGGATATGAGGGTAACCGCCCTGAAACTGTCAGTAAGGTCACGGATTGAACTGAACATGAAAGGTCCTATCGCACTTGAGAAAACCAGTATCGAAGTTACAAGCCCGCTTATCGCCCCGAGATGATCCCTGCCGAAATAGCGAGGCCAGGTTACCGTCAAAAGCAGACCGAAAAGTCCGCTGGATACCGAATAACCGCCTACGAAGAATATCTTCCCGAAGAAGGTAGAAAAATCAAGCAGGCCGAAAGTAGTCAGAAACTGGGCAATTATAGTCGCCTGCAGAAGCCATTTCAGCCTTATCCTGTCACTGAGCCAGCCGCCGATCATCACCACGAACATACTGCCGAAACCTATCATCGGAAATACCGCGTAAGACTGGTCCCGATTAAGCCCCATCTCTGCACCCATGGAGGTTATATGAAAAGTCACTGCCGTCATCAATAATGCCTGCCAGCCGGTCGCAATGGCAAAATTCCAGAATTCAAGTGTCTTTATGGCCTCTCTTCTGGTGAACTGCTTAACCGTTTCCGGCACTCTCGCTGCTACCCTTTCGACCCATTCCGGATCGTCCTTACCGTCCATAATCAGTCCGCATTCTTCAGGATTGTCACGGTAAAATATCCACCCTAAAATGCTCATGCCGATTCCCACCGCAACTGCAAGAATAAGATAGGTATCCTGCCAGCCAGTGGTCTGCAGCACTTCATTTAAAAAAGTCGGTGAGGCATTGAATGTATAAGAAATTATTACCGTGGATATCCCTGTCGCAAGTCCCCTGCGGTGATTGAACCATTTGCCGATCATTATCCTTGAAACAAGTGTCAGGCACCCCTGCCCGAAAAACCTTATCAAAAGAAAACATACCGCAGCTATCCCGATTATCACCGGAACCGTACTGAAGGCACCGGCTATCGTATCGGAATTAGAAAGCACGAATAAACTTATCCCGAGTCCGCAGGCACTTAATACAACCGATACCCGCGTCCCCCATTTATCGATGAATGTCCCCGCAAACGGCAAAAGCAGACTGCTGGTTATGGTGCCGAACATATAGGCGGCACTGAGCTGTGTTCTGCTCAAATTCAAGGCGTTGATCAGTTTATCCGTAAATACACCGACCCCGATGGTCTGGCCAGGGATGCTTGCCACCGCACCGACGGTAGCTGCGATCACGATCACCCAGCCGTAGAAAAAAGGCCACTTTTTCGGTGAAAACGGGAAATCAGCCCATTTAGATCTAATTGTAGATTTACTGTTTTCCATATCTGTCCTGGATTCAACTCCGCTCCCAAAGGCAACGATATTAACAAATTAAATCTGCATAACAAGAGAATTAGCTGACAATAAGAAAAATATTAATTCTGAAAACCGGGCACGGAAAATTCTTAAGCAATTCTGAAAATTCTGCTATGCTTATAAAAAATATTTTTTAAGGAAATAAGAAAATGGGAGCTTATGAAAAAAGTAAAAGTTTGATTAAAATAATATTCGTTCTGGTTATTGCCTCCAATGCAGTTATACAAGCCCGGCCGCCTGTCCGTGATTTCAAGTTTCCCTACAATGTCCACGAAAGTGCAAACCTGAAAATGACCGTCGAAGGCGTACCGGTAAAGATACAGCTGTATAAAGATATTCAGTATGCCCAGTTCTACACCCAGGAACCCTTACCTTTTACTGTAAAGATCAAGGCAGAAGAAAAAATAAAAAATGTCACTATTAGTCCCAAAAGGCTGAATATCGAACCGGAAATTGAAAATAAAACCTTATCATTCAAACTGGCCGAATCGCAAAAACTGGTGGTGAAAATAAACGACCACATGCGATTTTTCATATTTCCGGAACCTTTCATTATGTACAAACTCGGTGTCGGAAAGAACATTCTAGATTACGGCGTGGACAACACCGGCTCTGAAATTCAAACCCAAAAAATACAAAATGCTATCGATCAGCTCCCGGAAGGAACTCGACTATATTTTCCGCCCGGCATTTATCTGACCGGAACATTGAAATTGAAAAGTAACATGTCCCTGCATCTTTTAGAAGGTGCCGTGATCAAGGGCTCCGCTAATCCTGCAGACTACCCGGTTGACGAAGGCTTCTCAGAACCTGATACCCGCTACCCCGGATGGTCAAACTCAGGCAAGGGTATGACATTCAGCAGACTAATATTTATAGACGGCTGCGAGAATGTCTCGATATGGGGAAACGGCATCATCGACGGCACGGGCCTTGCGCTTCGAGTCCAGGGCAAACCGTCTAATCTTATCAGGATACGAAACAGTAAAGATATCAGGATAAAAAACGTCACGCTGAGAGACCCTGCCGCCTGGAACACCCATATCCTGCACAGCGAAAACATCAGGATTGAAAACGTAAAGATATTGAACGATATGCACACCCCCAATGCAGACGGCATCAACCCCGACGGTTCAAAAAACGTACTGCTGGAAAACAACTTCCTTTACTGCTCCGATGACTGCTTTGCCATCAAGTCCACCGGCAACTCGGGGCTTCTTCAGAACTGCGAGAACATTACCGTAAAAGACAATATCATGCTCACCGAAAAATCCGCTTTGAAAGTCGGAACGGAAACATATTCCGATGAGATCAAAAACATCACTTTTAAAAACAATGACATACTGCTCTGCGACCGGGGGATGTCGCTTTACATCCATGACGGCACCAGACTTTCCTATGTCAATTTCATCGGCAATCATTTCGAGGATCACGTCTATGACAACCGCCAGCGGATGGTCGATTTCGGGATAAGGAAAAGAAACCCAAACTCAGATATCGGCTCTATAAGCGATATCCTAGTAAAGGACTGTAAATTCTATAAAAAATGGCCTAAACCCTCTACCATCAAGGGGTTTGATGATCAGCACCCCGTTAAAAACGTCACTTTCGAGAATTTCCGCATCGGCAACAAAAAATGCGAAAATCTTAAGGATGCCAATATAACCGATATTAAAAAGACAGAAAACATCGCATTCGAATGACTTTAGGCTGGCAGGCCTTCTTTTCGGATCCTTTTGCCAACCTCTTTTAATGTCTTGACGTCTTCGGGATGGATGGAACCGTCAGGCAGAGGGCCGGTGTTTAACAGAAGGTTGGATTTCTGATCGGCAGCGGCCTTCAGCATTTGCATGACCTCATCTGGGCCCTTATGTTCGCTTTCCTCATTATATCCCCAGTTTTTCTTCTGCAGGGTATCGCAGATCTCGTTGTATTTTTGCCTGTTACCTTCCCATGCCATCTTTGCGATCTCACCAGAAAGGTCGCCGTATCTTTTCTTTATCCTGTCTTCCAGTGAATGTCCCTTACGTTCGGGTGCGGCGAAATCTTCCGTTCCTGTCACTCCCTGCTTGAAGCTGATCAGGGTATTCTGTCTCATGGTCCTGATCATGGCATAAGTTTCGTTCATGGGGAAAAGGTCTGGCCTGCCGTAATAACCCAGCAAGGGATCGAACCATATCCCCGCTATCGGGCCGTAATTGGTCAAAAGCTCCCTGACATGCGTATTTGCGTCCTGAAGGTACTTTTTGAAATCCTCATCTTTTTTCCACTTGTAGCCCGGCTGTGGTTTTTCGTAATCCGGCTGAGCGAATTTATTATATTTTCTCGGCAGGTAGTATGGATGCTGCCAGTCGGCGGCATAGGAATAATACAAAAACAGCCCGAGCTTCTTTTTATGACACTGATGGGCCAGTTCGCCAATAAGGTCACGCCCTGCCGGTGAATACACACTGTTGTAGTTATTGGTTTTCGTATCGAAAAGGCAGAAACCGTCATGATGCTTTGCGGTTATGTTCACATATTTCATTTCTGCCCGGCAAGCCAGATCGGTAATAAAGTCCGCATCGAAATTCTCGGCGGTGAATTTATCTTTGAGCTTTTTATATTCGGCAACCGGTATCTGCTCTCTGAACTGAACCCATTCACCCTTTTTCAGTTCGCTGTATATTCCGTAATGCATGAACAGGCCGAATTTCGCATTCTTAAACCACTTCAAGGCCGCCAGCCTCGGGTCGCACCTGTAAAGCTCGCTGTAATCCTCCAGGTATCCCGGTACGGCATCTATCTCACCTGCTGTCACCTTCTGATTACCGCCCATCGCCAGTATCGACTTACCTGCAAAACTCAAAACCCCTGCAGCTGCCGCACTTCCCAAAAACTCTCGCCTGTCCATATTCATATAAACACCTCAAATTCAGGTATCAAAAATCACCGCCATAATACTCTCCAGCTTTTTACACGTCAAATTACTTAGTTGCTTTAAATTATTTTTTCCTGGATCAATTTCCTTTATTTTCGAAATGGACGAAGTCGATCAGGAACACTGCACCCAGGAAAAGGCCTTTTAATTTATTGTCCCATTCTGCCGGAAATATTACACCGAAATTGTCCGCATCGGTGTAACCTTCCTTTAACAGCCCGCTCCATTTTTTTGTGATCTTGCCTTGCTCTTGGCCGTCTTTTTTGATATGAAACGTCCAGGGATGAAGTATCGGCCCGAAAAGTTGAAAAACTTCCTCGCCTTTCTGATCATAAACTGAATAAATCCTGCGTAAAAGTGAAAACCGCTTTTCAATTGTACCAAGAAATTCACCCTGTGCATCTATGATCTCAGCCCGGTGAAAGTAAAAGCGGAAAGGCCTTTTGACCTTTAGCACATCCCGGCCGTCCTCGGTTAAAACCGAAATGGTAAAGGGACGCAAGGCCCTTAAAAACAACTGCAGCATCAGCGATCCGCCCTCCTCTGCCGCCAGGTAAAGCTGCCTTCCGTTCTCATCGGAAACCGTGTACTTGTTCTTCGTCTCAAAACCTGACAATATCTCGCCCCACTCCTTTTTCTGGCTGACCACCAGCGTGCTTATGCCCGTCATCCTGTCCATGAAAATCTCCTGAAAATCCGTTAAAATTATACCTGCTCAACTTTGTACTTATTTCCCTGCCCGTCGGTATAAATATCCCCTTCGATTATTTCCAGTGTGAGTTTTTCGACTTCTTTTGTTTCATCTTTTCTGAGCTTCATCATTATCGGAACAGCCAGGGTCTCAAGCCCGACTATTATTCCGGCAACCGCGGTTATTCGCCAGTAAATATCTTCGTCGATCTCGGCACATATGCCGTGGATTATCAACCCGGCAAGCACAATGATCGTTGCGGCAGTTACCCACTGCACCCATTTATGGTTAATATCGAGTTTCGGCAGTGAAAGCAGAAAGACATGGGCGAAGGCAAAGGCAGCTACGATAAAACTCCATGTAACCTTCCAGTAAGGCTCACTGTCGATATCCGGCCAGAGTCCTGCTATCAAAAGAACCGCAGCTATTACAGCGAATATCATCCCGAGGGCGCCCAGTTTGAAGTTGCCTTTTTTGGCGATAAAGGCGGCACAGGACATGGCACATACACTGGCAACAGATATGGTCAGGCTCGTTGCAATTATCTTGAAATCAGTTTCATCCAGATCACCCTTTAATACCGCAAAAATGGCGACAACGGCAGTAACCGCAAGGAACCCCAGAAAAACCTTCAAAAAGATCTTCGTAACCCGTCCGTAATTCATAATTTCTCCTTCCATGAAAAAGGTATATAAAATAAAATATAAAAGTCCCTGCGTGATATCAACATATTTCCCGATTCAAAAGAACAAATTTTCTTCTTTACTGTAATATAAATCTAAAGATACTTTTGGTAAACATTTTTTTATTTATCCAGGGAAGGATTAAAAAATGAAAAGGATTTTACACAACACTTATTTCAGGCTGTTTTTAACTTTAATTCTGCTGGCACTTCCAATTGCCGGCGTTTTCTGGCTGTATGGTGACAAGGTCTTCAAAGTAATACTTTATGTTCTGAGCGGACAGTTATTTCAGGCAGAATGGAACCGAATACATGCAGGTACGGCTCTGGATCAGCCGACCATAGGTTCAAGATACTTCAGATTTACGTTCTTCGCTGTGTTTACATTACCTTATCTGGCCCTGATGAAAAAATTTCTGATCCCTAAAACCAAACTCCACCAGTGGTTATATGCAATTACGGCAAGTCTGATCTGCCTTTTTCTTTTTTGTCAACTTACAATTCCTTTTCATTGGCTAAACCAGTACATGAATGAAATGGGACCGACAGCCCGTAGGTCCGCAGGAGTGCTCTACGGTATGGCGGGATACGCAATTATGTTTATATTCCTTTACCGGGCATTCAAATTCATAAGAAAAAATAAAAATCCAACCGCAGATGACAAAAAAAATCCTCTTCAAAAAAATGATTGCCTAAGACAGGAAAAGAAACTTTTATGAAGACCTGAAAAAACTCCCGCTTTTCCTGTTTTAACTATCTCTTAATACTTGCAAGTCGCCTTGTTTTTCTGGTATAAAAGAACTGTGAGTAAAATTTCCCATGCATAACGGATTGAAGAAAAATGAGCCTTACTGCAAGGATGCAAAAAAAGAAATGGTCGATCAAGTCGCTGAGTGCAGAAGCAAAGCAACTGGCGGAAAAATTAGGTATTTCGCCGCTGGTCTCGCAGGTGCTTGTAAACCGGGGCATAATTGATGAAGACCAGGCAAGGACATTTTTGGACCCTAAGCTTACAGAACTGATACCGGCCGAGAAGATGCCCGGCATTGACCAGGCGGTGGAAGCAATAGCAAAGGCCATCGAAGAGGATGAAAAGATAACCATCTACGGAGATTATGATGTCGACGGCATAACCAGTATCGCCATTCTTTCGGAACTTTTAAAAATGCTCGATGCCGAAGTGGATTTCTACATCCCCCACCGCATCGATGAAGGATACGGCATGAACCCCGAGGCGGTAAAGGAGATCATAGATTCAGGCACGGAACTGATCATCACCGTCGATTGCGGTATAACTGCAGTAGAACCTGCTAAAATGATAAAGCAAAATGATGTTTCGCTTGTGATAACCGACCACCACAGGCCGGCAAAACAGATGCCCCCTGCAGATTCGATCGTTCATCCCAATCTCGATGAAAGTTATCCTAACCAGGCATCATGCGGTGCAATGGTGGCATTCAAGCTGGCATGGGCACTTGCCAATCATTTCACAAAAGGTGACAAATTAAAAGGTGACCTTCGAAAGTTCATGATAAACGCAACCAGTCTTGCGGCTATCGGCACTATAGCAGACGTGGTCGATTTGACTGGTGAGAATCGGGTGATAACGACCTTCGGCCTGAAGTCGATACCTCAAAGTGACCTTTCCGGAATAAAGGCACTGGTGGAAGTAGCCAACTTGACGGGAAAGGGGCTGGACAGCTTTCATATCGGCTTTCGACTCGCTCCCATGCTCAATGCAGCGGGGAGGATGGGGCATGCCAGGCTGGCGGTGGAACTGCTGACAAGTAACAGTGACGTTCGTTCGATGAGGATAGCTGAATACCTGAAGGAACAGAATACTGAAAGACAGAAATGCCAAAAGAAAATATTCAAGCATGCAAAGGAAATGATAAATGCAAGCGGCCTTAACCACCCGGACAGAAAGACCATTGTACTGGCAGAGGAAAACTGGCACACCGGAGTGGTTGGCATCGTGGCATCTAAAATTGTGGACAAATATTTCCGACCCGCGATAATGATCAATATCGACGACGGCCTGGCACAGGGTTCGGCAAGGTCGATACCGGGTTTTGATATATACAGAGCCATTGAGACATGCTCTGAGTACTTGGAATCCTTCGGAGGGCATAAAATGGCGGCAGGCCTGACCATAAAGGCAGAAAATATCGGCGATTTCATCGAAGCATTCGAAAAATACGCACAGGAAAATTTGAGCCACGAAGATGCGGTGGAAAAACTGAAAATCGACGGCAAAACCAAGCTTTCACAGCTCGACCATGACACGGTAACACAGCTTGCAGGACTGCAGCCCTTCGGACAGGGGAATCCAAAGCCGATGTTTGCCACCAAAGGCGTTCGCCTTGCGGCACCTCCCCGGAAAGTGGGGGCAAACGGAAGTCACCTTCAGCTGGCAGTAACGGATAACACATCGTCGATAAGGTGCATCGGCTTCGGAATGGGAAAATATGAAAAGAAACTGCTGGAGGCGGATTTTTTTAATGTCGCTTACGAACCCCAGATAAATGAGTATAATGGGTCAAGGAACGTTCAGTTGCAGTTGATCGATATTCAATTCGAGTAGAAAATGAAATTTGAAGAGCTTATACAGGAAATAGAAAAGAAAAAACCCCGGATCATAACCGATTCAAGGAAAGTACAGAAAGGTGACTGCTTTGTCGCCATCGAGGGGATGAGCTATGACGGTCATGACTATATACCGCAGGTCGTGCAGGCAGGTGCCGCTTTCGTGGTGGCAGAAAAAATTCACAACACAAAGGATACCCCCCTTGTACTGGTAGATAACACTAAAAGGGCAGCTGCGGAACTTGCCCAGGCGGTCAACGGATATCCGAACTCAAAACCTATAAACCTGGCAGTAACCGGGACCAACGGCAAGACTACGGTGGCTTATCTTGTTCACCAGATAATAACTTCAGCTGGTGCAAACTGCGGGCTTATCGGTACCATAAAATATGATACAGGAAAGGAAGTCAGAAAGGCGTCACTCACCACCCCGGACAGTGTCATCATAGCTGAAATGGCAAAAGAGATGGTCGATAACGACGTAAAATACATGGTCATCGAGGCAAGCAGTCACGCACTTGCCCAGAACCGCTTATCCGCCATCGACTTCAAGGCCGCCGCATTTACCAACCTTACCGGAGATCACCTTGACTACCACAAGACCAGGCAGAATTACCTGAATGCAAAAGCCAACCTGTTTATAAATTTAAGTCACAATGCTTTGGCGATCCTGAACCGTCAGGACTCTGCTTCTGATGAAATAGCGGAAGCCACCGACGCAAAAATAATATGGTATGCGGTCAATGAACCTGCAGACCTTTCAGCAGAAATCATCGAAATGACCACCGAAGGCTCGAAGTTCAAGATCAAATACGACAGCCGGGAACATACTGTCACCACCAATCTTTTAGGTAAGCACAATATAAGCAACCTTCTGGCAGCGGCAGGTCTTTGCCTGGCTGCTGGTCTGGACTTAAAAATCGTCGCAAAGGCCCTTTGCAAACGATCCAACGTACCGGGAAGATTGGAAAAAGTCACTACAGAAAAGGATTTTTCGGTGCTGGTTGATTATGCCCATACCGATGATGCCCTTAAAAATGTGCTGACCACCTTAAAGCCGCTTTGCGAAGGCAGACTAATACTGGTTTTCGGATGCGGCGGTGACAGGGACAGGACAAAACGCCCCCGCATGGCAAAAGTCGCCGAACAGATGGCTGATAAAATAATCGTCACTTCCGACAACCCGCGAACAGAATCGCCTGAACTTATAATCGGTGAGATAATGGCGGGCTTTGAAAACCCGGCATCGGAAATAATCGACCACGAACTGAACAGAAAAGAGGCAATCCGCATGGCCGTAACACAGGCACAAAAAGGAGATGTCATTCTTATCGCGGGAAAAGGTCACGAAGACTACCAGGAACTTAAAGACAAGACCATCCATTTCAGTGACGTGGAGACGGCAAAAGAAATACTTGAATCCTTATGGAAAACTTAACGGTACAAAAGTTAGCTGATATACTGGACTTTTCAGGACGATTTAAAGACCGTAAAGTCACCGGTATCAGTACCGACACCAGAAGCTTAAAAGCCGGCCAGGCATTTATCGCTTTGAAAGGTGAAAACTTTGACGGACATGAATACATCCCGAAAGCCATAGATAAAAATACATCGTGTATCATCGCAGAAAATTCAGTTGAAGATTTTGATACCGAGATCATAAAAGTAAATGACACTTTAGAGGCTCTTGGAAAGATAGCGGCTTACTTCAGGGAAACTTCTGACTATAAGCTGATCGCCATCACCGGCTCGGTGGGAAAAACAACCACGCGGCAGCTGGTATCCCATGTTTTAAAGCAGAAATACAAAGTCCACCAGTCGCCAAAGAATTATAACAACAAGATCGGCCTGCCCATCACCCTACTTTCAGCCCCGGAAGATACCGAATACCTGGTGGCTGAACTAGGCAGCAACTCACCCGGCGAGATCGAATATTTAACCAATACAGCAAAACCCGACATTGCGGTAGTGACAAATGCCCGGGCAGCTCATCTGGAAGGCTTCGGCTCGATTCAAACGGTTATCAACGAAAAAGTCTCCATCTCAGAAGGCCTTAAGCCGGGCGGAAAATTCATCATAAACAAACAGCTATACGGTTATCTCGACAGGGAAAGCACAACATTTTCAATTTCTGAACCCGCTGATATTAACCCTGAAAAAATCGAGTATCAAAAAGAAGGGACAACTTTCAGTTTGAACGGTAAAAGGATTGAACTGCCCCTACACGGATCCGGCAATATCGAAAACGCTCTGGCCTGCTGGGCTGTCTGTAAAAATACACAAATCAGCATAGATGAATTCGCATCTGGGATAAAAACCCTTCCGGCAATTTCCATGAGGTCAGAGATCATTGAAGCCGATAAAATCACACTGATAAACGACTGCTATAATGCCAATCCCACATCGATGGAAAACGCCCTCGGCATCGCAAGAAGCTTATCTGAAAGAGAAAATAAAAGATTGGTATTCATCTGCGGCGAAATGAAGGAACTCGGCAAAGACTCGAAAATATATCACAGCAAACTGGGCAAACAAATAGCAGATAACAAGGTTGACCTGCTGATAGCCATTGGAGAAGATTCAAAATATACCGCAGAGAATGCCGAAAAACATTCGAAAAACGGCATGAAAATAAAATTCCATAAAGATACGAAATCTGCCTCTAATAATTTGACTAATCTGCTGCAAAATTACGATATAGTTCTTATAAAGGGTTCAAGATCGAATCGGCTTGAGAGTCTGACTGAAAAGATTTTGCAGAATTTTAATCAACAGCACAAAACGGAGATAAAGAAAAATTGATCTACCATATACTCTGGCATTTAAGAGAGGTTTTTACTCATAAAATAGGTTTCTATGCCTATCAGGACGTGATGTTCCGGGCCATCGCAGCGGCTCTTACCGCATTTTTCATCGCAATCTTCATAGGGCCTAAGATAATCCGCTGGCTGATGACCAAAAAGATCGGTGACAGGCCGGAATTTCACAATGCGGCTCTGAACGAACTTACCAAAAACAAGGAAAACACTCCGACCATGGGCGGCCTGATAATCCTCCTTGCGATTATCTCCACAACCTTATTATGGGCAAAACTGAATAATCCATTCGTTCAGAAGGCTTTGTTCCTTGTGGTATGGTTCGGCGGCATAGGAGCTGTCGACGACTGGCTGAAACTGACCTGTGAAATAAAACACAGAAGCAGGGATGGCTTGAAACCGTGGGAAAAACTGCTTTTTCAGATCGGCGGAGCGGTCCTGATCGCATCTTTTCTTTACGCGGATTTTGTCAATATTAAAGACGGCCAGCTCTTCTGGCTTCCATTTTACAAGCACGGCCTTCCTCTTGCCAACTGGATTTTAGTGCTGATCTCCATTTTCTATCTCACCGCAACCAGCAACGCAGTCAATCTGACCGACGGCATGGACGGCCTTGCTTCAGGCTGCCTGACTCTGGTAGCGATAGTACTGGCACTGTTGTGTTATTTCGCCTCGGAGAATATGTCACGGACAACTTCTGTCACTTGGGCGAGCTATCTTTTGATACCTCATATCCCGCATGCAGGCGAGCTGACCATTTTTTATGCTGCCATCGCAGGTTCAGTTATCGGCTTTTTATGGTATAACTGTCACCCCGCCCAGGTGTTCATGGGCGATGTAGGTTCCCTGCCGTTAGGTGCTGCCATGGGATACGGTGCACTGGTAACAAGAAATGAGATTCTTCTTTTGATAATCGGCGGAGTATTTGTCATGGAACTGTTTAGTGTCGTTATGCAGGTAGGATACTTCAAGTACAGCGGTGGAAAAAGAATATTCAGGTGCGCACCTGTTCATCATCATTTTCACTTAAAAGGCTGGAGTGAGCCTCAGGTAGTAGTTAGATTCTGGCTGATAGCTGCAGCCTGTGCAGTAGCTGCAATAGCGACATTGAAGCTCAGGTAGTAAAAAGAAACAGGCTAAAAATCAAAATCATCTTCGTGATGAATGCGGACATTTCTGCGGTAGTCATTGTCACTTTCCTTCATCTCCTTGTCCATTCTGCGTGAAGCAAGAAAAATCCTTACCGCTGTTCCGATACAGCCTATGCCTGCAATACAGAAGATGATGGCGGCAAGTATTGCAAACAATTCTCTCAGCACCCAGACTAAAAATCCGAACCCGATCAGAAGCATTCCAACTATAAATACCCCTGCAGCAAAGTTCCTGGAGGCTGACGAGATCATATTGCTGTAGTATCTGAACATAAATTTACCTCTTAAAAAATAAAAAGCGGGCCCGCTAAGACCCGCTTTGTCACTTTATTTTAGTACATTCCGCCTCCCGGAGGCATTGCCTGTTTATTATCTCCCTTTTCCGGGATCTCGCTTACGATTGCATCGGTAGTCAGAAGCAGTGACGCAATCGATGCACCGTTTTGCAGTGCCGATCTTTCAACCTTGGTCGGCACGATAACACCGAACTCTATCATATCACCGTATTTCTTCTTCATGGCGTCATAGCCGTAGTTGTCTTCTTTGCTTTCCATTACTTCCTGGGCTACGATAGAGCCGTCCAAGCCTGCGTTTATCACAATCTGTTTGATCGGAGCAACCAGTGCCCTTCTTACGATATCGACGCCGATCTTCGCATCGCCTGTTACTCTTACTTTGTCAAGAACCTTGACTGCCTTCAACGGGCTTATTCCTCCGCCGGGAAGAATACCTTCCTCAACAGCAGCCCTGCAGGCGTGAAGTGCATCTTCGACTCTTGCCTTCTTTTCCTTCATTTCTGCCTCGGTTGCTGCACCGACCATGATCTGTGCTACGCCGCCTGAAAGCTTGGCAAGTCTTTCCTGGAGTTTTTCGGTGTCATAGTCACTGGTTGAAGCTTCGATCTCTTTTTTGACCTGATCGATCCTGCTCTTTATATCTCCGGTTGAACCTGCACCTTCGATGATTGTTGTATTTTCCTTGTCGATGGTTATCTTCTTTGCCTGGCCCAGCTGAGACAGTTCGATGTTTTCCAGCTGAATTCCCAGATCCTCGAACAGTGCCTGTCCGCCGGTAAGTGTAGCTATGTCGCCGAGCATTGCTTTTCTTCTGTCACCGAATCCCGGCGCCTTAACTGCAGCTACGTTCAATACACCCCTGAGCTTGTTAACCACCAATGTAGCCAGTGCTTCGCCTTCGATGTCCTCTGCGATGATAAGCAAGGGTTTACCCTGCTTTGCTACCTTTTCAAGTATCGGTACAAGCGATTTAACCGAGCTGATCTTCTTTTCATGAATAAGGATGTAAGGCTTTTCGAATTCAACCGTCATATTTTCATTGTTAGTGACAAAGTGCGGGCTGAGGTAGCCTTTATCGAACTGCATACCCTCGACCAGCTCAACGGTTGTCTCAAGGCTCTGGCCTTCTTCGACGGTGATAACGCCGTCTTTACCGACCTTATCCATCGCCTCTGCCAGCTTTTTACCAATCTCTTTATCCTGGTTTGCAGAACAGGTGGCGACCTGTTCAATCTGCTTGCTTGAATCGATCTGGATGGATTTATTCTGGTACTCCTTGACGATGGCCTCTACAGCCGCATCTATACCTCTTTTAACCTGCATGGCATTTGCACCTGCGGTAATGTTCTTCAGACCTTCACAGAAAATGCTCTCAGCAAGAATGGTTGCAGTGGTCGTGCCGTCACCTGCTACTGATGATGTTTTGCTTGCCACTTCCTTTACCATCTGTGCGCCCATGTTTTCATAGGCATCTTCAAGTTCGATCTCTTTTGCGACCGTCACGCCATCTTTAGTAACCGTCGGCGAACCGAAAGATTTTTCAAGTACTACGTTCCTGCCGCAAGGTCCTAATGTTATCTTAACTGCTTTGGCGAGTTTTTCCACGCCGTCTTTTATTGACGACCTCGCATCTACTCCAAAAGCTATCTTTTTAGCTGCCATTTCAAATATCTCCTTTTCTAAATTTACATCAATGCAATCTCAAAGAATCTTTACTCGATCACTGCAAGTACGTCCTTTTCATCCATGATCAAATATTCTTTTCCTTCGATAGTGATATCCGTTCCCACGTAACTGGTGAACAGAACCTTGTCACCTTTTTTGACCTGCAGTTCCTTTACACTGCCGTCATCCAGTGTTCTGCCCTTACCTGCAGCGACAACTTTACCCTGTTTCGGTTTTTCCTTAGCCGTGTCAGGCAGTACGATGCCGCCTGCTGTCTTGTTTTCGGCTTCCATTCGTTCTACCAGTATTCTGTCTGCCAATGGACGAATTTTCATTTGTTTTTACTCCTTCTCAAAATTACAGTTAGAAATCTTTTTTATACCTTACTTAAAGTAACTATCCTGAAAATATGTCACTTTTATACACTTTCTTAAAAAGCCTGTTCAGCTGTCTTTTCAGCAGGTTCATATCCACAGGCTTATCAATTACGCTGAAAACATTCAGTTTCAATGCCTCGACCAGCAGCGAATTATTCTCGATACTCTTCAGCAGTATGCATGGCATCCAGGGATATTCACTTTTTATTACACGGGTCAATGCAAGCCCGTTGGACTTTTCCGAATCCATATCGATTATCATCGTATGGATCCTTCTCTTGCCGATACAGTCAAGAACCTCATTTACGTTCTGTGCCATCAGAAGATTTATGCCTTTCGGCTTAAATATACCATCCAGGGCTGCAGGCCATGCCCAGGCACCTTCGCTTGCAAGAACGTTCACTTCATCAAATTGTACATACTCTATTCCCATTTCAAATACAAAACTTGCAAATACTATGCCAAAGACCGCCTCAAACCCGGAAGTGATTATAAACCTATTTCCTGCAATAACTTATGAATGAATATAAAAATCCTGCCGAACTGCACCCAACTGCCATTTTTACAAAATCCCTGCCAATTTTCTTCCGCTGACCTGCCATTTTTACACCCTGAATATCAGTTCTTCCCCTTGTCCTTTATGTCATGTGTTTCAAACCGGAATATCTTCTCAAAATCATTTTTCATACTGATGATATGCCAATTCTTCAGCCGGGCAAGCTGACTTACCTCTGCAGCAGAATACTCATATTCCCTTTCTTTATCGTCATGAACCACCAGCATCTGCAGGTCGGGGGTGTTCGCGTCGCCGTCATCACAATGATCCAGCATATACTTATCATCAGTGGAATTTCCCACCGAAATAACCGGCCTTTTGCCGACGTGGATATCAACGTTCACCGGCTTGCCTTTACTCTTATTAACAGGCTCGATGAATTTTATCTTGCGGATGAAAACGTCCTTTCCGTCTTTCTGCCTGAATTCAGTGAGCACCTTAGTGCCGATCGCATTTTCTGCGGGCAGTCCGAAAATATCCATAAACTCCCTGACCACCCATACCTCCGAAGCCGAACATATATAAACTGCAAAGTCGTTTTGCTTTAAATATTCGACCAGCTCCGCCATCGGTACATAGTAAAGCTTCCTGTAGCCGACCCCGAACCTTTCATGAACCGCAGCCTTGATATACTCTCGAAGATCAGCCAGGTATTCCGACTGCCTCTGGCAGGGATGAGTCCAAAGCATTGTGAATTGAAAATCATCTATTCCTTTTTCATCGAGCCATTGAAAAACCGGCCTTCCCTTTCGAATAACTTTATCCCAAAACCGCTGCTTTGAATTCGGGTCTCTATCTTTTTCACTGCCGAAAAAATGGTCATATACGAACTGAAACTGAAAAGATGCCGGCTTCTCGCAGATAAGAGTCCCGTCAAGGTCGAAAACCGCCACCCTGTCGGAAGGTTCAACGTAAAACTTACCTTTCGGATCGGTCACCTTTTCTACAAAATCAACTATAACCTCTTTAACTCCCCCCTCTTTCCATGCAGACAGAGCCTTTCCATTATCTTCAGCAGAACAAAAACCTGCCGGAAATAAAATAAAAACCGCCCAAAAAACCGTCAAATGCTTTAACATCAAAACTCCCCTTTAATTGATAATTAAAATTTCTTGATCATAAATTTTAATACCATAACTCCCGACACGCAAACATTTTATATAGACCTTTAACTTTAAGCGCATAAAAAGGCCGAGGCTTTTCCAAGTCCCGGCTAAAATTTTTCCGTTTTCCTGTATTAACCGATCGTAACCATATTCCTGCCGTTTTTTTTGCTTTCGTACATCAATTCGTCCGCCCGTTTTACAATACTGTCAACGGTATCGTCTTTTCTGCAGATCGTGCCGCCGACCGATACCGTCACCGAATGATTCTGCCCGTCGAATTCAAAGAATGAATGGCCTACCAGTTCCCTTATCTTCTCTGCTATGGATTTGAGTTTTTCTTCATCTACGTTAATGCTGATCACCACGAACTCTTCCCCTCCCCATCTTACCACGTGATCAAATGCCCTTACATTCGAACGCACCGTCTCTGCCACCATCTTAAGAACCCTGTCACCAGCATCGTGTCCGAAATCATCGTTGAACTTTTTAAAATGATCTATATCGAAAAAAATCAACCCGAACGGCCAACGGTACCTGTTGAACTGTTTTATGCATTCTTCGATCTTATTCTCGCCAAATTGCCTGTTTCCCACCTTCGTCAGATCGTCAACCGTCAAAAGCTCCCTCAGTTCTGCAAGCTCTTCTTCTATTGCGCTTCTCCTTCTTTTTTCCTGGAAAAGCTCCAGCACCCCTTCGATCTCACCATTTTCGTTTCTTATTGCAGAAGTCCTGACGACAACGCCGACACGATGCCCATGCTTATGGTGCAGATAAACATCGTCGCTTTCGCATGTCTGTCCACTCATTAAGGTTTTGTAGGCAGGGCAAAGCTCTTTTTTGCATAGCTTTACGCCGTCACTTGTAACATGCTCTAAAATATTATCCCTGCAGCATGACCCGACCACTTCTGTACTTTTAAAGCCGGATATATTCTCAGCCGCCTTGTTCCAGTAAACGATTTCTCTGTCCGGATTTAATATATAAATGCCGTCTTGGATATTATTGATAACGTCATTTAAAACGTTTTCATTCAATCTCATGGCAAACCCCCTGTTAAGTAACTTTATACACTCATATCGACAAAACAGGCGGAGATATTAAAAAAACCGGGACTTCGAAAAGCCCCGGCTTTGGTTTTTTGTGGAATTAATCCACTTATATCAAGGCTGTTTAGACAACGCCCTGGTCAAGCATGGCATCGGCAACCTTGGTGAAGCCTGCGATGTTGGCACCTGCAACATAGTTGCCTTCCATATCATATTCCTTGGCAGCTTCGCTTACCTGCGTATGGATAGCCTTCATGATGTCCTTGAGCCTGCTGTCAACTTCCTGGCGTGTCCAGTTGGTGTGCTGTGCGTTCTGTGACATTTCAAGACCTGAAACGGCAACGCCGCCTGCATTTGCGGCCTTACCCGGGCCGTAGAGGACCTTATTCTTGATGAATACATCTACTCCGCCCGGCTCTGTCGGCATATTTGCGCCTTCACTTACCAGGATGCAGCCGTTATCGACCAATGTCTGTGCCTCGCTGGGAGAGATCTCGTTCTGTGTTGCAGATGGGAATGCACAATCACATTCAACGCCCCATGGACGCATACCTTCTTTATATTCAACGCCGGTGAACTTCTCGGCATATTCTCTTATTCTGCCCCTGCGAACGTTCTTCAATTCCATTACATATGCGAGCTTTTCCTCGTCAACCCCGGTCGGATCGTAGATCATTCCGCTTGAATCGGAAAGTGTCACTACCTTGCCGCCAAGCTCATTTACCTTCTGAACGGTAAACTGTGCAACGTTACCTGAACCGGATACCGCACAGACCTTGCCTTCCAGTGAATCGCCGCGTGTTTCGAGCATATTCTCTGCAAAGTAAGTAGCTCCGTAACCTGTAGCTTCTGGTCTGATCAGTGAACCGCCCCAGTTCAAACCTTTACCGGTGAGAACACCGGTGAACTCATTTTTGATCCTCTTGTACTGGCCGAACAGAAATCCGATCTCTCTTCCGCCTACTCCGATATCACCTGCGGGTACGTCTGTATGCGGGCCGATATGTCTGCTGAGTTCCGTCATGAAAGACTGACAGAATCGCATAACTTCATTGTCCGATTTGCCCTTGGGATCAAAATCAGAACCGCCCTTACCGCCGCCGATGGGAAGAGTGGTAAGAGAATTCTTGAAGACCTGCTCGAAGGCCAAAAATTTCAGAATACTCAGGTTGACTGTCGGGTGAAATCTCAGTCCGCCCTTGTAAGGACCTATCGCACTGTTCATCTCGATCCTGAAACCGCGGTTAACCTGCACGTCGCCGTTATCGTCAAGCCACGGAACACGGAACATAATAACACGTTCCGGCTCTACGAGCCTGTCAAGTATCCTGCCTTCGTAATACTGGGGGTTCTTTTTCACTACAGGCTCAAGTGACTCTATCACTTCTTCTGCCGCCTGCAGAAATTCCTTCTGACCCGGATTCTTTTTTTGAACCAGGTTCATCACATCCCGTACATAAGATGCTGGTACACTAGTCATAATTATTCTCCTTTAAGTTCCTAAAAATAATATCCGTTTTTATTTACTTTTATCCTCACTCGCCTTTTTGGCGCACTACAAACAGACCGATTGCGCATGAAAAGACGGATTGATTTTGGCCAAACGTTAAGAAGACCCAAAGCGATTTTAAGTTTTTAAATAAGCCTGGAATTGGGCTGTCTGCCCTCAAAAGGCAGTAAAGAAAGATTATATTGACCTTGTCGAGCTATTTGCAACAAAAATTTCCGTATTTTTGCGTAGAAACAAAATTTTCTGAAATTTTTCAAAATTATTCAAAAAAACTACAAATTTGTCAGCTGTTTCTTACAAAAATGTAACTTCGCAGCTATTTTAACTCTTATTAAATATTGTACCTTCTCCAAAAATGACTTATAATTAATGTTAATTAAACGAGAAAAATTAGTTTAAATACGGGAGGTAAGAACATGTCATTTACACTTGAGATAGGACAGAAGGCTCCGGACTTCGAACTTTGTGCAACCGACGGCAACTGCTATAAGTTAAGTGATTTCGACGATGCGAAGGGGCTTATCATCTTTTTCACCTGCAACCACTGTCCCTACGTCAAGGGCTCCGATGAGCTGACTAAAAATGTCGCCCTGAAATATCAGCCCATGATAAAATTCGTTGCCGTCAATTCCAACAGTCCCAACACTTATGAAGAGGACTCGTTCGAAAATATGGTGGCCCGCATGAAAGAACATGAATTTCCGTGGGTTTACGTGCAGGACAGAAGTCAGGAGATCGCGAAAAAATACGGTGCCCTGAGAACGCCTCACTTTTTCTTTTTCGATGATGAAAGAAAGCTGATCTATACCGGAAGGGAAGTTGACAACCCTAAAGACCCTGAAAAGGCCACGGTAAACGACCTGGAAAATGCTATCCAGGAATACCTTGCAGGAAAGGAGATAACCACAAAAGTCACAAATCCCATCGGCTGCAACGTCAAATGGGAAGGAAAGGACGCCCACTGGATGCCCCCGGAGGCCTGCGACCTGGTTTAAAGTTGAGCAAACTTTTAAAAGTAACATTAAGATTTCTTATTTACGGAACCGGATGATATCTGCCTGAAGCATCCGCGGTTTATCCTATTTATACTGCATGTGATATTTTCCTTGAAAAAAAGGCGGCAGTGTCTTTAAATAAATGGCAAAGTTATTTATGAGGAGATATTCAACATGAGTTCTGATAGTTTCTGGCAGAAAATTAAATCTATCTTTTCAGGCACGAATCCGGAAATCAAAGATGCCGAGGGAAAGGTGAAAAACGAGGCAGTTGAGATCAAAAAAATGGATTCACGCGAACAGAAACTCGAAAGGATCGAAAAAGGCTTCACCGACCTTATAGACCAGCTCAAAGGCATCAACCAGAACCTGCAGAGACAGTCAGACAAGCAGCAGGAACTCATTGACAAGCTCGAAGAGGTCCCGGACATCGTAAAGAAATTCCCCGAAGCCACCGAAAACCAGAAGAAACTCTCAGAACAGCTGATAAAGTCTATCGAAGACACTAAGGAAAAAGAAGATCAATTCATGCAGGCGGTCGAAAGGCTTCCCGAAGAGGCTATGAGACAGACGGAAGCTATCACCGGTCTCGATAAAAAAATGGCGGAAAACGCCCAGACCAACGTCAAGGTCGCCGAAAACTTCTCCCGCTTCAACGACACCATAGATGAACTTAATAAAACCACCCAGGGCAATACCGATACCATTGCACAGATGAGGAAAACCTTCGCCAGCAGTGACAGGTACATGAAATTCCTCGTGACCAAACAGACCAGAAAATTCGCCTGGCTTCTGACATTCACCATCATCTTCAGCATAGTAATCGTTGCTGTCCTGGTCGGCGTCATTTTCTATATCTTGAAATAATTTGGATTTTTTTCTTGCAAGAACTTTTTCTTGGGGTAATAATCTAATTCGTTCTTTGAAATTGAATATCGTTCTGCGACAGGCTTCATATTCGTTTTATGAAATAGCCAAAGGGAATGCGGTGAAATTCCGCAACGGTCGCGCCGCTGTAATCGTCTGTTTCGCAAGTAAGCGGAAATCCGAAAACAGCCGTTCCACTGTTCTTTAATGGATGGGAAGGATTTTTTCGGTAAGGCGTAAGTCAGAAAACCTACCTGTAAGCAGTTTACATTTTATGTTCTCGCGATTGGAACATGGTGTCTTCAGACACAAAAAGTCCGCTGAAAAAACGTCTTTAGGTATCTGAAAATTCTGATAAGGATTCAACCGTCGTTCTCTTCGTGAGAACGGCGGTTTTTTTATTGCCCTCGCGCAAAGGGTCAAAAACGAAAGGAGGTTCCTGACAGAAAATTCAGATGTCTAATGTAATCGTTTAGTTAAAAACAGAGAAGAAAACTTGAAAGAAAATAAAGGAGAAATATTGATGAAGAGAATAAGTTTAATATTAATGATAATTTCAATTTCATGTTTTAGTGTCAGCGCCGCAGTTGTTTCGGATTTTGAAAACCTGACACTTGCAGATGAATCCTATGAAAACGGTTCAAACCTGAACGGCTGGTTCAAAAGCGGAGCAGCAAAACTTTACAATAACTTTAATACAACTTACCAGTCTTGGCAAGACTTTGCATATTCCAACATGACAGATACCACTACTCCCGGCTACGGAAATCAGTACAGTGTTATCGCCGGCTCAGGTGCAAATGCCTCAGACAATTTCGCACTGGCTTATGACGGAAAAAATACCGGTGATTTTGAAGGAAATCACCCGAAGATAGACATTTACGGCGATCCTGCAGTAGTATCAGGTGTTTATCTTACCAATACCACCTACAGCTATCTCAGCATGCTTAACGGCGATACTTACACGGACCCTTACGATACCGGAGATTTCACAACCGTGACCATTCATGGCTATGATGATCTCGGCAGTCAAACCGGCACCGTGGATTTCAACCTGGCAGATTTCCGCAATGGAAACAGTTACATAGTCGACGAATGGACATGGGTCGATCTTTCCGGCCTGGGAGAAGTGGCAAGCCTTGAGTTCGCTATGAGCTCATCTCAGCTTGGTGATTTTAATTATATGAACAACCCGGCTTACTTTGCTATGGACGACCTGACTATCGAGACCACTGTCCCTGAACCTGCAACCGTTGGACTTTTAGGACTGGGAATGGTATTTCTAAGAAGAAAGAAATTTACAAAGTGACTTAAAGTCACCTCAACAAGGGTGGGGCTGCTGCCACAGTCCCACCATAATTTATAAAGGCAAAAAATGAAAAGGACGGTTATAATAATATTATTTTTATTCGCCTGTAAATCATTTGCAGGCCCCTATTCACCGCAAGCAGGCGTCGAAGGCTCGATTGCCGTAGACATGTACGACCCGAACATTCAGCAATGGGCTTCAGGAGTAGAAATCACACGTGGACTAAACGATATAAATGATCCCGATTACGGCGACGCGAATCACGGCGAACCTTACCACTGCTTGGGACATGCTTACGACGGTTCTGGTGACAATCCCTCTTACGGCGTTTGTAGTCTCGGTGACGCAGGCCAGGCCATTTTGACCTTCGACACCCCGATAATGGATAGAGAAGGCTACGATTTTGCAGTTTTCGAAAATGCAATCAATTCACTCGACGGAGATTTCCTGGAACTTGCATTCGTTTATGTCAGCTCCACAGGAAATGAAGAAGATTACGTCCTGTTCCCTTCCGTTTCCTTAACACCTACAGACGAACAGGTACACACGACGGGTACTATAGACACCACGAATATCCACAACCTGGCGGGAAAATTTTTACACACCTACGGCACCCCGTTCGACCTTTCGGAACTAAAAGGAGCGGACCCGAACCTGAATATTTACAAAATAACCCACATCAAGCTCGTTGATGTCGTCGGAACCATCAGCCCCGACTATTCAGACTGGATATCCTACGACTCGCAGGGAAACATAATAAACGACCCCTGGCCAAACGAAGAAGATTACCCGTACCTGAATTATGCCGGCGGTTTTGATCTCGACGCCGTCGGAGTGATGAACATGCGGGTTCTTTACGCCGATTTCGACAGTACCGACACCGTCGATTTTTTCGATTTCCAGCGAATGGCAAAAGCATTCGGAACATTACAGGGACAAGCCGGCTACGATCCTGCTTGTGATATTTCCGAAACTGCCGACGGAATTATAGATTTCAGAGATATGAAAATACTGTTCAAAGAATGGATGAAATAAATAATGAGATCCCCTGAAACAAAAAAAGGATTTACACTGATCGAATTACTGGTGGTAATATCGATTATCAGCATTTTAATGGGAATCCTGCTGCCTGTTTTATCCAAGGCAAAATCCGAAGCCAAAGAGATCGTATGCGCAAGCAACCTCCGCCAACTCGTCTTTGCCAACACGTCATACACCATGGACAACGACGGCTACTACGTACGCGGAGCACCGGACTTCACGAAAAATCTCCACCGCTGGCACGGCGTAAGGGAAGATATCGACGAACCTTTCGACCCGGAAAAAGGGCCACTCTGGCCTTACTACCAGGACGGTGAATTAAAAGAATGTCCCCATAAATGGAAATACAGAGATATTGACGATTGGAACCTTAACTACGAGCAGGGATGCGGCGGATACGGCTATAACATGCTGTATCTGGGCTCAAGACTCTGGACAGCAGGCGGGTCGGTCTCCGATATCTACAACAAAAGCACAAGGGCATCATGGGTCAGCCAGCCGGATGAGACCCTCATGTTCGCTGATACCGCAATGGCAGACGGTAATGCTGAAGACGCCTCTCTTTATATGGAATACTCCTTCGCAGAACCGAGACACTATCTCATCCGCGGCAAAATAACCGACAAATACGAACCCTCACCCTCTATACACTTCAGGCACGACGGCTTGGCAAACGTCGGTTGGTGCGACGGTCACGTTTCATCAGAAAAACTCGCTCCTCAAAAAGGCAAAAACTACCGCGGCGTAGAATCATCCGACATGAAACTCGGTTGGTTCAAACCCGTAAACAATTCCCGCTTCGACCTCGAATAATATTCCGCAATTTTACCGCTGAAATGCCAAACAGGCCGCTCTTTGTTATTCAAATTGATTCGTCAGCAATATCCTGTTTTTTCGAACACAACGACTGCCATAACTTTTGCCATTCTTTTACAAGTTGCGTATTCGGGAAATCTTTAATAGTGACAACCTCTTATCAGCGGTAAAGATTTTTTCATTCCATTCGCTATCGCTCGAAATGGCCCCTCGGGCAATTGTTTTGTCCAGTGTCTTTTTCACATTATGCTGCGTTTCTAACGAACACAGTATAAGTACCAACGAATCGGGACAGGCTTGGACATTCCACCTTTCTAAAAAACAGTTAGAAAGGTGCCACACTTTTCAGTTTCTCAGAAAGAGTTCGTTCATTTGCAGGCTGCGTCATTGCTTTAAATCCTTATTTCAAGACAGGTGTTGAATAATCACTTGCATATTTCAACAATCCGTATATATTTATTAGTAATGTTTTATTCAGAAAACAATGGCCCTTTGAAAATAGATTCTGATAATATGGCATTATAATGGAATCACCCTTCTAAAAAAAAGTTAGAAGGGTGCCACCCATTTGAAAGGTTAATGGAAAATGGAAAGAGACCACCCGTCGGAGCTAATAGATTTGTGGATTGTGAAGAATGAAAAAAAAAGAAACATATAAACTTAACTTTAGTATTATTATTTATTCTTTTCATCATTTTTGTAATTTTAATAAACAATAAAAAAATTACAAATGATAACAAATCAATATTCCCCAATTATTTAAAACTTAAAAAAAATATCACAAATGATCTAAAACTTGAAAGGAAGATAAGAAGGGGTTATTTATACTCTTTTGGCAAAGAAGATGTTAATAATATTGTTAACTATTTCAGTAAAACTTTGCAAAAAAATGAATTTTTAAAATTAAAACATCTTTTAGAGCTCCCTAATTCTCGAATACCCGAAAAATGGGAGCTGACTGATTTAAAGACTAAACGGTTCAATTTATCAAGTGATTGGTATAATCCCAAAACTAAAGAATTGGTTTCACTAGAATTTTATTATTATAATAATTTACAAGAAGTAATGAATAGATGCTTTCTCCAAGTGTCTTACTATGGTAAACAAAATGAAAAAATAGTAAAAAGATATTTAGAAATAAATCCAGAGGAATTCAAAGATTATAATGACTTATAATTTTAGAGACTCTGAACAAAATGAAAATAAAGGAGAAATTAAATGAAAATAAAGAAATCTACAGTTGCTCTTTTATTTTTATGTTTAATTATCGGTTATTTTATTGGGTTAATAGATGGCTACTTTGTAAAAGGGAAACGATACGCCAATGAACAAAACGTAAGTTTATACTCTTCTAATTTAAAAATATTATCCAAGCGAATAATAGATTCAAATAGTACTAAAGAACTGAAAAATTCATTAGAACGCCATTTAAAAATGAAAGAAGGTTTTCTTAAAAATAATTTAAAAACAGATTCCTACTTTGAAAATTTAGAAAAAGATATTAAAGAAAGTTTGAATTTATCAAAGAAGGCAAAGAATCATTTAAATTTTGTTTTTTCTAAACATAAAAATAAATGAAAGGGCTGATTATCTACAATGTCGACTTCTCACAGTAAAGAACTTCCACGAACTGCAGCAATACTCTGCTTTATACCGACGGGTGGACTCTTTCTGAAAAACTAAAAAATTAATGCTTGGGTGGCACCCTTCTGTCAGTCTTTACAGAAGGGTGTTGTTATGACAGGAGCTTGAAAATGAAAACCGAAAAGGGATATAGAAAAAAGGTAAAGAGATACAAATTAAAAGGCCTTGTCAAAGACCCTGGAAAGTGGTATTATTATAGCTATAATTATTGTTATGAAAATGGCGATGGCCCTTTGAAAATAGATTCTGATAATATGGCATTATAATGTATTCACCCTTCTAAAAAAAAGTTAGAATAGTGCCACCCATTTGAAAGGTTAATGGAAAATGGAAAGAGACCTCCCGCCAAAGAATTGCGGCATCCGCTTATCTGACCGATTGCAAAGCAATTATTTTTATTTTCTGTAAACTTATCACTGAAAACTCAAAACTATTTAAGTTCTGACCGTCTGATCTTTGAATTTAAGGGGGGGGTATTAAAAAAGCCCGTAAACGTTAATCGGATACGGGCTTTGGAAATCGGGATTATTATCGCTAATTAGATGTAGTTCAGCCAGCCTGGGTTTTCTGCCACTTCTTTTACTCTTCTGTAGTTCATCTTGTTGTCTTTGTTTACCTTGTGGTGGTATATTTCTTTTGCCTGGTCACAGTGGTCCTTGCTGAATTGTGACGGGTGGAAGCAGACCGGCCTTTCCTTTACGATCATGTAATCGTAGAGGTCTTTTTTCAGTTCAGTAACTTTTTCCCGGTATTCTTTTTCGAAGTAGAGATTCTTCATTTCGTAGGGGTCTTTTTGGAGGTCGTACAGTTCGCCGAAGCCGTCCGGATACTCTTCCTTGAACATCTGTTTCGGGTATTCAACCAGTCTGAATTTTCCTTTTCTTATCGACTTGCTCCAGGGGAACTGGGTGACTCCGACGCGTTCGGGGTCTCCTTTCTGTCCTTTAAGCAGGTCGGTGATATTCTGTCCGTCGCAGGTTTCCATTATATTCATCCCTGCAAGGGAGCAGAGTGTCGGGGTCACATCAACGGTTTCGATAACTTCTTTGACTGCGTGACCTTTTCTTATTTTACCGGGCCACTTCCAGATCATCGGAACCCTTGTGATGGCATCGGAGCAGATACCCGGTGCCTTTTCCATGATATTATGTTCTGCGGCGTAGTCGCCGTGGTCACTTGCGTAAATGACTATGGTATTTTCATCCAGGCCTGATTCCTTCAGGAAGTCGTTTACCATGCCGACGGCGTGATCGACGTGACTTATGTTTCCGAGGTAGCCGTGGAGTTTTCTGAGTCTTCCCGCTTCGAAAGTCTTAGGTTCAAATAGCGTCCAGCCTCCTGTCTGCCAGCTTTTTGACATTCTGATCAAATGCGGCGGTTTTTGGGCCTTTTCCATGTCGTAATCGCAGCTTGGCGGTAGAGTTAATTTGTCCTCGTCATAGAGATCCCAGAACCTTTTTGCGGGGGTGTAGCACTGGTGAGGTTTGGGGAGGCTCAGGTGAACGAAGAAGGGCTGGTTTTCTTTGCTGCATTTTTTCATAAATTCGATGGATTTTTTTGTTGCCCATCCTTCCTGGCCGTCTTCGAAGCTTACTTTTGAGGGTCTTCCTTCGCAGGTCTGCGCGCCTTTTCTTCCGAATTCCCGCATTACTCCGTGGTCTTCCAATTTTTCCAGGTTCCTGTCTTTCAGATATTTTGTGTATTCTTTGCTTCTGCCTTCGATGCTGGTGCCGCAAGTGTCATGGAAGTAGTCGGTGTCGTTTTCTATCCAGTAAGCGGGGCAGTGAATTTTGCCGAGGGCTGCGGTTTTGTAGCCGTGCATTTTGAAGTATCCGAACACTGTCGGCACGCCGTGAGGTGCCGGTCCCGAAAGTCCATAAACGCCGTGGTTATTACAGTACTGGCCTGAGTGGTAGGAAACCCTGCTGGGGGTGCAGATGGGATTTGCGGTGATGCAGGCGTCAAAGCGAGTACCTTCTTTTGCAAGCTGATCGAAGTTGGGGGTCTTTACGTCGGGGTGGCCTGCATAGCCCATGCATTTTGCATTGTGCTGGTCACTGAGAATGAATACTACATTGGGCTGTTTGCCGAATTTTGCCTTGAATTTCGGCTGGAAGTATTTCTGTTTCTTATTTTCCATACCCGCCTTTACTGCCGATGCAGCCGCCAGGGTCAGGGCAGAACTTTTGAGAAATGATCTTCTATTCAATTTTGACCTCCTTAGAAAAATTAAATCCTTAAACTCTTATGATAATAAATTCCCCGATGAAAAACAAATAAAATACTTCAGAGGATTTACCCGATCTTTCGTTCGTATGCCCGGTATAGAAGTTCGAGGTAGTTCTGCTTTTCTCGGACTTTCTTTTGCAGTTCGTTCAATTTTACGTGATCGGTGAAGATGTCTTCTTTTTCGAAGCCTTTTTTTAGATCAGCGATCTTGCCTTCTGTCTGTTCAATATTTTTTTCGATTCTTTCGGGAGTCCAGGTGTTGAATTTTTTCAGTTCGGCAGGCGCTGCGTTCTTGAATTCGGGTCTGGGCTGTTTTTTATTCTGCTTTTTCTTTTCCGTTTTAGTCTTAGCTTTTTCTTTCGGTTCCGGCTTCGATTCGATCAGTTCGAAATATTCCGCCAGTGTGCCGTCGAAGGTCTGATGAGAACCCATCTGCTTTTTGCCGAGCTCATTTGCACCGATGATAAGCAGTCGGTCTGCTATTTTATTTAAAAAATAGCGGTCGTGACTTACGATAAAAGCGGTGCCGGAATATTCTGTGAGAGCATTTTCCAAAGCCTCTATACTCTGCATATCGAGGTGGTTTGTCGGTTCGTCGAGGATTAGAAAATCCGGGCCGATCAGTACCAGCTTTGCAAAGGCAAGACGGTTTTTCTCCCCGCCGCTTAAATTGCCCACCTTTTTGAAGACTTCATCTTTTGAGAATAGAAATGTTCCCAGGTAAGTGCGTGCCTTTTCCGGTTTCCATGAGGGCATGATGTCCCTTATTTCCTCAAGAACGGTATTTTCGGGGACAAGTTCCTTTCCCGCCTGGTCGAGGTAGCCTAAGGTCAGGTCGTTTTTCAATTTAATTGTCCCGGAGGACGGTGTTATTCTGCCGATTGCCATTTCAAGGAATGTCGATTTGCCGGTGCCGTTTGGGCCTATGATTCCGAGCTTGCTTGAGGTGAAGAGGTCCAGGTCGAGGTTCTCAAAGAGGGTCAGATCGCCGTATTTTTTTGTAAGGTTTTGACATTCAAAGGCAGTATCAAGCCTGTTGCTTTTGGTCTGGATATTGCCGAAATTGAATTTCAGGGTCCTGTCCTTGTTGGTAACGATATCCTGGTCCGGGAGGTTTTCCTTGAATTTTTCGAGGTGTTTTTTCCTTCCCCGGGCGATCTTCTGCATGCCTTTTTCGTTGCGGTTCATCTCGATGAATTTTTCCTGTTTTTCGATGAACTCGGCGTTTTTTTCGGCTTGTCTTTCCTGCTGCAGTTTTTTTATCTCAGACTGCTTTTTATATGTGGAGAAGTTGCCGGTGTACAGATCGATCTTTGCATTATTTATCTCTGCCGTTTTGGTGATGACACGGTCAAGCAGGAAGCGGTCGTGACTTACTATCAGTGCCGCCCGGTCGGTGTTTTTCAGATATTTTTCAAGCCATATTATGGCGTTCCAGTCAAGGTGGTTGGTGGGTTCATCCAAAAGAAGCAGTTGTGCATCGGTTAAGAGGACCTGGGCAAGGCCCAGCCTTGAAAGCTGGCCTCCGCTTAACTGTGAAGTCTTGAGTTTATGATGCTGTTCTTTTAAGCCAAGGCCTGCGGTTACTTCTTTGAGTTTCGTCTCGAAGTCGTAGCCTCCTGCCAGCTCGAACTCGTGGTTGAGGCGGTCGAATTTTTTCATGGTCTGTTTGAGTTCTTTGCCCCTGACTTCGGACATTTTCTCAGTCAGCCGGTGTATTTTTTCCTCCATTTTCTTCAAGTGCTCAGCAGATGCATAGAGTTCTTCGGTTATGGTCTTATCACCGTCAAATTCCGGTTCCTGGGGCAGGTAGGCGACTGAAAGGCCTTTCTGGCTGTTTATGTCCCCTTTGTCAGCCTTAAGTGAGCCTGCAATTATTTTTAGAAGCGAGGTTTTGCCCGAGCCGTTCGGGCCGATAAGCCCGATCTTTTCCGATTCGCTTATTTGCAGGGATGCACCATAAAAGATGATCTCTCTGCCGAAATTCAGATGTATATCCTTTAAATTCAATAAAGCCATAGCATGATATTATAACATTTTTGTTCGATTTGTTTAATCAGTTATAAGATAATAAAGGATTGATTAGATAAAAGTTCAGACTTTCCGGTGAGGTTAAAATAAAAAAAGGCTGCGATTTTTTCACAGCCTTTTTGAATTCGGGCTTTGTGATAAATATCAGAACTGGAAGTTAAATCCTGTGCCCACTGCGTATCCTGAACCTGTAAATGAGACTTCCGCAATCATATTGGAGTTTTCTCCAAGCGGGAACATTGCGCCGATAAATCCGCCGAAGTGATCTTCTTCCTGCAGGTCTGCATTACCCTTTTCCGAGCCTCCGCCGTCGATTCCTGTTTCTGTGGAATCAAGATCCAGGTCACCGTCGAGGCAGTAATAAAACGGACCGCCGTAAAGTTTCCAACCTCCCATATCAAAGGTTGGCCCCATAGATAACAGAAAATCGTAGGTTTCGAGTTCGTAGGAATCAGTAACAGTTCCGCCGAGTTCTGAAAATGTGTCATCTTTTTCGGTATCCAGCCAATTCATCTGCACAGCCACACCCCAGCTTACGCCGGCTTCTCTGTGGAAGGTAACCCTGGTTCCCCAGCCCCAGGCAAAATCATTGTCGAAATTATAACCTTCCGCTCCCTCTCCTTCATCGATTACTTCGATCTCAGACTTAACATCAGCACCTCCCAGTTGGAAGTACAGTTCCCACCAGTTTTCCACGCCGTAGCCTATAACGGCGTAATGTCTCTGAACTTTGAATTCTTCGATGTCAAGTTTTGATGTTTCCGTTCCAACCACTGCACCTCCTCCATCGAATTCAACCAGGTCGAAATTCGTCCTTTCAAGTTCGATGTCTGAATACATATAGCTGTACCCAAAGTTCCATTGTCCTTTCTCAAGTTCTGCCGTTGGCGTGCCCATGAAACCTGCCCCAAACGCACCGGCAGAGAGCACAGCAACGGCAAATCCCACCGCAACAATTTTCTTAAACATGATATTTCTCCTTAACCAGAGTTAATCAAATAATTTTAGGACCTCCTTTCCGACGTTAAAATCCTTTAAAAAACCCGCAAGTCAGCCTCACTACGGCAGGCTAATCTATAAGCTATACTTTATAATTACACAATATCCACATTTTACCTAAAACAATCCCTTCTTTCTGATTACGACTGAGATAAAAAGACATTTAAATTATACTTGCAATTGTCTATATTCTAATGCGCTTTAAAATAACTGTCAAAATTTTTTTAATAATTTTCTTGAAAACAAAAGTTCTTTACAACGCTGTTATCATTTATTTATGTGGTTAATTTTTTTCAGGCTGAAAACGGAGGAAAAACTGAATCTGCCTCAAGGTTGTCAAGCCGTCAGAAGCAATGGTTTCGAAGCGGAATTTTTTCGTGGTAACAGGCTCAAATGAAACAATCTCAACGCGTTTTTTCCTGTTCACATCGGAAGCTTTCACCCATTTGCCTTTTTGATCATAATATATGGCGTATTGTTTCAGGTTGTCGAAACATTCCACCACCCTGATGGTATCGATCTTCACTGGTTCATCGAATTCAATCTCAAGCCAAGGCTTTTTGTCGTTTTTGGATGATCTCCAGTATGTCCAGAAGCTCTTGTCGATGACTGCGTTTCCTGTATAGTCAAAGCCGTCTTTTTTGGTCTTATCGTAGGATGAATATTTTACGCCTGAAGGCTTGAACGGGCCTTGGATGGTATCGAGTATATCGATATTACCGGCGGAGGAATCCAGTTTCAATTCTATAATTGTATCAAGTTCATTTTGATATTCCCTGGGTACATAAATTTCGGTAAATTTTTTCGTCTGTTTTGTTTCGATTTTGCCACCAGTAAGCAGTTTTACATTAAGAATTTTGCAGGACAGAGGGGGAAGTGTCTTTTTTTCTTTCTTTCGCCAGTTTAAAATATGCAGGTATATCTTGTCGTCTCTGTAAGTTGATGCTGACCAGAAATCGGGTTTGAAAGGTCCGCCGCGAGTTTGGTAAATGGTCTGGCCGTATTTTTTCAGCCAGTTTCCGATTTCGCGGAGTCTTTCTGCAGTTTTCGGTTCAAAGTTACCGTTCGGATCCGGGCCTACGCCTAAAAGGAAATTGCCGTTGGAGCCGACAGTCAATACCAGTGACTGAATGCACTCCTTAAGTGACTTTATTTTATCATCAGGGTTCCATGACCAGTGTTCACCCAGTGTCATGCAGGTCTCCCAGGGTTTTTTGCGGAATTCACCGACTCTCTGTTCGGCGGTTGCATAATCACCTTTGAGAATAAACCGGTCGTTTATCACTGCATCGGGCTGGAGTTTATAAACCATTTTATGGATGTCCTCGATCTGATCTTTAAAGGGCTGCATCCTTCCGGGGGCATTGTCAAACCACATGACCAATATCGCTCCGTAACTGGTGCAAAGTTCCCTGGTCTGGTTCTCGACGTATTTCAGGTAGGCGGTCTGGTCATCGTCACAGTAATCGGGGTGGTGCCAGTCCGAAATGCAGTAATAGGGGCTGAAGGCCAGGTTTGCTTTCAGACAGGCATCTGCAAGCTTTTTGGTGATATCCTTCCCATAAGGTGACAGCGGGGATGTTATCTTGTAATCGGTGTAATCCGTATCGAACAGGCAGAAACCGTCCATGTGTTTGGTGATAAAAACCAGGTAGTTCATTCCCGCTTCTTTGGAAAGTTCGACCCATTTTTCGGGATCATAGCTTTCGGGATTCCATTTTTTATAAAGGTTATCGTAAATTTCGACAGGGGTAAGGCCTTCTGGTTCTACGGGATGCCAGTCGCAGATATTCGGGGAATACCTTGACCATCCGATCTCCTTTCCGGTTAAAGTTACCGGCCCCCAGGAAATCATTATGCCCACCCGCATGTCCTGCCATTTTTTTAAGGCAGAAAGTTCAGCATTAATGGGTAAATCATTGCCGGATGTATTTTCCTGAACTTTTTCTGAAGCAAATAAATTAAATATAATCAGGAAAATGTTCACAAATAAAATACTTTTAGATATCTTCATAATAATCCTTTTTAATTATATGGTTCTGGCGAATATTCCTAACGCTAATTAGGGCTTTTTTAAAATTATTATAAAAAGTCAGAAGATTGTATAGACTAAAAGAAAAAAATTTTGTAAACCATTGTTAAATTAGATAATATGCAAATGTGAAATTGAGCAAAAATAAGGTTTAGCAGCTTAAAAGAGCTTTAGAAGGCATTTTCGTTTATTTATTTTGACAGAAAAGCGGTAAAATGTTATACTTTTGTAAGATTTAAAGGAAAAATTTATACTGGTGGTGGTGAAAAGGCCGACAACAAGGATGTTGCCTGATAAGATGTTTTGTTTAAAAAAGGAAATGAAAATGAGGAAAATTTCAGTAGTTTTATTAAGTGTAATCATAGGTATCTATATTATCGGCTTAAGTGGTTGTACATGTAAAAGTGTTCAGTCATGTGATGAAGGCCAGCTTTATGTTTATGACCCTAATGAATTTTTCTCTCAGTACGGCGAAACCGCCGCTGAAGGGCATAGGAGGCATTTAAGGATACTCAATCTGTCAAGACAGGGATTAATGGCTGACCTTGATTACTTCTTTTTGTTCGATCAGCCAAGCCGATTGACAGAAATGCGGATTCCGTAATCATCGATCAGGTATTTTCAAGGATGAAAATCGTTCCTGAAATAAATCCTGTTAAAAAGGGAGTTTGACAAGTGGATTTTCTTATTGACTATTTCAGCAGAGTAGCAGGTTACGACTGGTGGGTAGTCATTATTGAACTGGTGCTTATAGGATTTATCGTATTCTGGGCGATCGATTTTCTTGAAGGGACCCGCGGCGAAAGGCTTTTTCGCGGCGTTCTTTTCATTCTTATAACAGGTGTTCTGGTATTAAAATTAATAGTGGAACAGCTTCAATTCGAACGTTTGAGCTATCTTTATAATGGCTTTCTCATAGCGGTGCTTATTATCGCGGTGGCGGCATTTCAGCCGGAGATCAGAAGGGCGCTGATCAGGATAGGCCAGCACAGTTTTCTTTCCAGTTCTACCCAGCAGCTTGCAAGGACAGTGGAAGAGGTTATTACTGCAGTGATAGATCTTTCATCTTCCAAGACCGGTGCAATAATAGTGATCGAAAAGCAGGTAGCACTGGGTGATATCATAGATACGGGAGTTAAACTCGATGCAGTGGTGAGTTCGGAACTGTTGAGGACCATCTTCAAGCCGGGAACCCCGCTTCATGATATGGCTGTTATTATCAGAAACGACAGAGTAGTTGCTGCCAGCGTTCAGCTTCCGCTTGCGGAATCCGGCAGTGTTGACGGAGTTGAATTAGGTTCAAGGCATCGGGCGGCTCTGGGAGTGAGTGCGGGTTCGGATGCTGACGTTATCGTGGTAAGCGAGGAGACAGGGATCGTATCCACAGCCCAGGACGGGAAACTGATCAGAAACATAACCGAGGCGCAATTGAGAAGGCACCTGACCAAGACCATCGAGGATCTGGCACCGGTTACGGAAAAGATATGGAACAAAAAAGATTATAAAGTTCAGGAATCCGAGAAGGAAGACAGCGAATCATGAAAGGCAGATTCAGGATAGGAAAAATACTGGCGGTTATTTTCCTGACCCTTTTGATCTGGGTATGGGCTGATCTTGCACAAGATGAGAAATTGTCCATAACCAATGCCGAGATAATAATAGCAAAGAACATAAGTCCCGAACTGTGGGTGAGTTTTCAGGACGGCAGCCTGGATTATCAGCTCGAGGAGATTATCGCAAAGGGTGCAGCATCGAAGGTAAGTGAAGTGAGGAGGGGTTTAAACAGCGGAACGATAAATTTCGACTTCTACCTTAATCCCGAAAAAGAGGATGCCTTTTCAAGTGACGGCGAATTGAATGTATTGAATTTTATAGAGGACAGTGAGGTTTTTAAGCAGTACGGGCTGGCGGTGGAAGCTGTCAATCCGGAGACCATAAATTTGCGGGTGGAAAACCTTGTAGAGAAAGAGCTTAAGGTCAATGTGATCGACGAAGACGGTAATCCTGTCAAGGTGTTGAGCATCGATCCTGCAACGGTGAATATGTATGTACCGGAAGACTGGAGCGGGGAAAGACTGCAGGCGACGGTGATGATGACACGCAGGGAGATCGGGCAGGCCCGCTACTCTCCGATTGAAAAGACTCCTTATGTAATCTTAGAGGGCGGCTTGAGGAAAAACGCAGCTGAGGCCGTAAAGATAAAAACCGCAGCGGAAGAGGATACGCTGGATGAATATGTGATAACCACAGGTAAACTGGGGATATGTTTAAGTGCCAATCTGCAGGGAAAATACAAGGTGACGGTTGAGAACTTAAACAAGGTGATCCAGTCCATAAGCATCCGTGCTACTGCAGAAGCCAAGAGGGCCTATGAAAACAGGCTCTACCAGGTGATACTTGAGATAGCAGATGATGATTTAAGGGCAGAATATCCCCGCAGGCTGATAAGATATAATTTCCCCAAGGAATATGTAGAGGAAGGCGAGATCATCTTAAACCAGCAGCCGGTAATGGCACAATTCAAGCTTGAACCTGTTACCGAGGCCGACCTTCAGGCCGGGCAGTAAATATAGAGATGATCGATTCGATGGTCATCCACAGTGCCAGTATAAATATTCCCGACCCCACTGTTATCAGCAGGTAATTTTTCTGTTTTATAAACGATATCTGGTTTTCCACCATCGCCCAGTTTGTTATTATCAGCATTATAAGGCACGGTAGCCCGGAGATAAGGAACTTCAGCCCACCTTTTTTCTTTAAGTATGCGGTTACAACGAATAGTGCCAGTGCCGCCAGCAGCTGATTTGCCGTTCCGAATAAAGGCCAGAGTTTCATTGCTCCTGTGCCGTCAGCACCTGCACCGAAGGCAAGTGCAGCGGCGGTGACAACTGCGAATGAGGTTGCAGTCCAGCGATTTGTCAGGGCCTTTATCTTTAAATCCGATGCCAGTTCACTGACCACATATCTCTGAATCCTAACTGAAGTGTCAAGAGTGGTACCTGCAAAGGAAGCGATGAAAACGCCCATGATGGTAAGCCCAACCGCTTCGGGTATACCGATCGAACCCATGATGTTTGAAGCCCCGATAACAACGGGCGCCAGTTTATTCGAAAGTCCTTTTGCCCCTATCCATTCTGAGTAATAGTTCTGCCAGGCTGCGGTTCCTTTCAATAATCCGCCGTCGGCTAAGTCGACTTTAATTCCGAGCCCAGCGATGATGCAGATGATCACCAGAACCGCAAGAAAGCCTTCCATCAGCATCGAGCCGTAGCCTACGAACTGGGCGTCGTTTTCCTTCGATATCTGCTTTGGGCTGGTACCCGATGACACCAGCGAATGGAAACCGCTTATTGCCCCGCAGGCGATTATGACGAAAAGGAAAGGCCAAAGCGATGGTGTGCCGGCGGGTAATTTGTGATTTACGGCAGGGGCGGCAAAGGAAAGGTCACCGTTAAATGAAGCCGTTATCACCCCGAGTGCCAGAAGAGTCATTGCGATAAAAAGCTGCCAGGCGTTAATGTAGTCCCTGGGCTGAAGCAGGGTAGTGACAGAGAGGGTGGAGGCTATCCACGCATATATAAGAAGCAGGATCGTCCATGTTCCGGTAGCAGGCGGAAGCCAGGGGATGTCGCTTGAAATCAGAAATAATCCCGGTCTTACAGTTTCAAGCCAACCGCTGAAAAATATGGTTGTATACATAGCAGCAACGGCGACAAAAGTAGACAAGGTAATATTTTTGCTTTTCTTATAGACAGCATAGCCGAGCAGTACGGCGATGGGTATTTGAAGCCAGACCGGCAGCACAGATTCCGGGAAGTTGGTGAAAATGGATGCTATCACCACCCCGAAAATGGCGATGACGATCATCACGGTCAAAAACACCACCGCAAAGAATATAAACCGCACTCTTTTATTGATGTATCTTGCAGCTATTTCGGAGATGCTTTTTCCCTCGTTTCTGAGTGATACCACAAGAGCGCCGAAGTCGTGCACTGCTCCCATGAAGATGGCTCCGAAAACAACCCAGAGTATGGCGGGCAGCCAGCCGAAGATCACCCCGATGGCAGGGCCCACGATCGGGCCGGTGCCTGCTATGGATGTATAATGATGGCCGAAGATTATTCCTTTTTTTGTGGGGACATAGTCAATTCCGTCGTTCATTTCGTGGGACGGCACGGGGTTTTCGGGCATCAAGTTGAATATCTTTCTTGCGATGAATTTTCCGTAAGTGTGATAAGCCACGAGGTAAGCGGCCCCGCAGCCGACCATGAGAATTAAAGTTTCCATTTTAATTCCTTTCTTGCTTTACCTTTTTTCCTTTTTCCTGTGTGCCCGGATAAGCAGTCTAACCGGCACTTCGCCGATGGGCAGAAGTTCCTGTAGTCTGTTTTTTACAAACCGAAGGTACTGCTGATCGAATGCCTGTGGTCTGTTTACAAACAGCAGGAAGGTGACGGGATTTGCTGCCACCTGTGTTGCGTAATAAATTTTAGGTTTCCCAAATTTTGTTCTCTTTACTGTCACCGGCTCATTTTTCAAAATCTCGATCGCTTTGTTCAGCTTCGGTGTGGGTATCCATGTGGTGGTTTGTTTGAAAATTTCGTTTGTAAGGTCCATCAGCGACTGTACGTTTTTGCCGTCGGTTGCGGTGGTGAATGCTATGGGAACATTTCTCAGGCTAGGAAGCTGTTCTGTGAGGTATTCTTCGAAGTCACCGGTTTCGGCCTTTTCTTTTGCAAGGTCCCATTTGTTTATAACCAGGATGCAGCTTTTGAATTCATCGATGATGAACTTGGAAAGTTTCTTGTCCACCCTGGATATCGGCAGGACTGCATCTATAAGGAAAAGCACTACGTCTGCCCTTTTTACGGACTTTGTCGCCCGGACGTAACTGTAGAATTCGATACTGTTCTGCAGGCTGCTTTTTTTTCTAAGGCCCGCGGTGTCGATTATGTTTATGACCCTTCCCTCCTTTTCGAACCTGACGTCCACAGCGTCACGTGTTGTGCCGGGAAGCTCGTTTACGATGACACGATCTTCTCCGACAATGGCATTTACCAGGGTGCTTTTTCCTGCATTTCTTTTGCCCACGATAGCGATATTCATTACCGGGGTTTGTGGTTTTTCCTCCTCTGAGTGTTTGATCTCTTCGTATACTTTTTCCAGCAGGACTTTTTTATTGAGATTGTTCAGTGCAGAGATGCACAGAAATTCTCCGAAGCCTAGCTTACTAAAATCCGCAGCGAGATGAAAAAGATTGCCGGAATCAGCCTTGTTTGCCACAGGTATTACCTTCATACCCTGTTTTCTGAGCAGTTTTGCGATGGTTTTATCCAGCGGTGTCAGCCCGTCTCTTACATCAACCATGAAGATTATAAGGTCGGCTGTTTCGATAGCACGCTGTATCTGGGATTCTATGTGATCGCCGAGGTCCTGTTCATCGACGATGCCGTATCCTCCGGTGTCGATCAGTTCGATGTAGCGGTCGTTTATCTCAATGAATGTGCTTACACGATCCCTTGTGACGCCGGCTGTTGGTTCGACGATGCTGATCATCTCCCCAGCCAGTGCGTTAAGCAGGCTGCTTTTGCCGACGTTGGGCCGGCCTATAATTGCTACTGTCGGTATTGCCACGGGTTTTTCCTTACAAAAACATTATCGAAAGAAGAACCCGGTATTATAGCAAAAAGTTCTGCCTGATAAAAGTATTTAGCTTTTGATTGTTTTTCAGGCCTTTTGCGGGAAAAGCGGGTCAAGGTCGTTTGATATCTTCTGCAGTTCGATGGATTCGTCCGCAGTTATCTTGTGCAGTCTCGGGGCTATATCGAGGGCGATCCGATAGAGCCTTTCATCTCCCGGAGGAATCGCTGCGGTTACATTATCCTGCGACAGCGTCCAGCTCATGGTCTTCAGTGCAAGTTCGGGGTCAGTGATGGGCTCATACCATGTCTTTGGCCAGTTTTTCTTTTGTTCCTTATCCTGCCATTTCTGCTTTGCCATGCCCTTGATAGCGAGTATGCCCATCTTCTTTTCGCGCGCCTTGTCCAACACCCGCTGGTCGAACTTGCCCTTGTAATGACAGCAGAAGTTAGTCGGGTAGAGGATGGTATCGAAATCGTACATATCCATGGCTGTAAGTGCCGCTTCCACGGAATGAGCCGAAAATCCGATGTATCTTATCTTGCCTGCTTTTTTGGCGGCTTCGAATGCTTCAATGGCTCCGCCCTTTGCAAAGGAGGCCTTTACATCCTTTTCTACATCTTTTAATGCATGCATCTGGTAAAGATCCAGGTGGTCGGTTTGCAGTCTTTTCAGCGAGCGGTTAAGAAGTCTTTCCGTGTTCTTTTTGTCCCTGCGGTGGCTTTTTGAGGTTAAAAACACCTGATCTCTGTATTTTTTAATCACCGGGCCGAGGTTTTCTTCGGCATTGCCGTAGGCTGCTGCGACATCGAAATAATTTATTCCCATTTTTATGGAATCCGATACGTTCTTTTCGACCACTTCCGGGGGTGAGTCCTTGGCGACCAATCCGCCAAAGCCGATTATGGAAAGTTTTTCACCGGTAGAGCCCAGTTTCCGCTTAGGTATTTTAAAATCGGGCCAGTTCATCTCGATGTAATTATCCTTTTTTTCGCCTAAGGCCATGTTTTTAGATAGCAGGACGCTTCCAGCCGTAATTGCAGAGTATTTGAAAAATTCTCGTCTTTTCATTTTTGCCGCTCCCGTTTAATAAAATTTGCACTTTTTGTAAAACTTTACCCTGATAGTAAACTCTTTAGAATTATACTCTATTGTTTGGAATATTGCAAATTCAAGTACCGGCTGATTTCTTAACCTTTTGTTATTTACTGCAGAATTATAACTTTACTAAGGGACTTTTCGAGCGGATCGTCAGTCAAATGATCACCATCTCAAAATGAGGCGAAGTCGAATCGAGCTAATGCCGTTTATTGCAAGGTGTCGTTCCTTAAATCTCTTATGTTTATAATCGTTTAATGCGAGTAAAGATTTCTCGACTTCGCTTCGCTGCGCTCGAAATGACAGGGGGGTGTGGGCTTCGCTTGGAATGACGTGAGGCGTGGGCTGTAGCTTACTTCGGTTGAGATAACATAAACGAGAGTTTGGCTGGGCTGAAAAAGGGAAGTTACTTCTGCTGAAACAGAATTTTTTATATCACCGGCTTTCTTGTTGGAATATTTTAATTTATTCAAAGAAGCTTTCCATTCCGGGCGGTATCAGTTTTAAAGTTTCGTTTCTTTCAGGTATTGTGCTGAACGGTCCCGGGGGGTTGCAGTCTTGTTTAGGCTGAGAGAAGAAATCGAAATCGACGAATGGGACGGGGGTGCTTTTTTCGTAGTCGCCGTTATATTTCCATGTAAGTTCAAGGGTATCGGGATCGAATTGGGCCTCTATGTTTTCGGTGATATTGTTATTTATGGATGAATCGGGTGCCTTGGGAGGGTTCATGACGGTTTTTTTGTTGCCCCAGATTATGTTGTTATAGACCTTGTGATTGCCGCCTGTGGAGACCCGGCCGTAGACATTTCTGGTACCGAGGCCGAGAACTAATCCATAATTCTCATTTTTTGCCGTGAAGTTGTTTGCTATTATAAGTTTCTGGCAGGTGTGCTGATATATCCCGTGTTTATTGTTTCCCCAGACGAAGTTGTTGTCGATCATATTATGGTACAGTGACGCTTCGAAGAATAGTGCTCCCCAGATGCTGTTTGAATCTGCGATCACGTTTTGAGTGACGCGGCAGTTTATGTTCCCGAAATCGAGCCATAGTGCCGAGCCGTCGTAGGTGTCACGGATGATATTTCCTTTGACCAGTGAGTTTCGGTTGAAGTGTGTTTTTATGCCGCCTGTTTCCATGAATTCGCAGACTTCGAAGTATGCATTCTTTTCGATGAGGTTGTTTTCGATTAGGGTTGTAAAACCGTCACCTCCGATGCCGGTTATGCCGCAGATGCCGCATCCTGTGATGTGGTTTTTTCTGACGATATGGTGTCCCATGAGATCGGGGGTGTTCCATTCCCATGCTCTTTTTCCCAGTTCGAGGCCTATGGAGTTTATTTTTCTTATTATGTTTTCCTCGATGATCCAGTGGTGGCCAGCGTTTGTGGAGACGGCACCGTACTGGGGGATGGGGAAGGGGTTTGCCGCTTTTTCAAAGGTGAAGCCCTTGACTCTTATATAGCCGAGGTTGTATTTATCCGGGCAGAAGAGATGTTTTCTTGTTGTGATCTGCCAGTCTGATTTTGCGGGGTCGGTGTCATCAAACGGTCTTACATGGAGGGTTCTTCCGTCCATTGCGACCCAGAATGAGCCGGGCTGTCCTTTGCGTTTGAAGTCTTCCCACATGGTGTACTGGGAGAGTCGTCTGTTATCCTGAAAGAGCATGCCTCGGTAGTTAAAATAGACGGAGTTTTGTTCCAGGAGGTCTTTGCCCCTTCGGCCGATGACCGCGAGGTGCTGGAGCATCCACTGTGGGAGGTTTACTTCTGCGAACGGGTTATAACCTTTTACCGATTCGTCGGGGATCTTACACATCCAGAGATTTTTCATGTTATGGTGGACTGTTCGGGGTTCATCCCATGGATGATTCCATGAGCCTGCAAAAGGAAACAGGGTCGGGTCTTCGGTGGATTTTGTCCATAGGACGTTTAAGGGTTCTGCTCCCGTTATAGTGACATTTTCACCGGGTGCGGCTTCGTAGCTTATGATATTATCTCGGTTGGTTCCACCTCTTGCGGGTTTAACGGTTTCCCTGTAGATACCCTCTTTTACAATAACTTTTTCTCCGGGTTTGAGAACCTGTGCCGCTTTGCTGATGGTCTTGAAGGGTTTTTGTTCTGTGCCGGGGTTTTCGTCGCTTGCATTTTCTTTTTTTTGATCGACGTAGTAGGTTTTTGAAAATTCGAATGGGATTTCCCAGGTCTTGAATTCTCTGCCGTCGGGGAGGTAAACTTTTGGTTCGAGGCTTTTCATTTCGGAATATGGAATACCGCCGGAGTCTGCGATACCGAAGATGATGAGAGTGCCTTCAGGGATGTCTAGCCGGCCGGTTTTTTCGATTTTTTTCTGGAGGCAGATGTAATTTTGCTTTCGGCCTTTTGCCAGCGGAAAGGCTCTTAAATTTACTCTTTTAAAGTTCATCCGTGCGAGTTTTTCATTTGCATTTGAGTTTTCTATTGTCAGGGCGGCGATGTAGCCGGGTTTTTTAACTTCGACTGAGAAACCGGGTTTTTCTGCGTAAATAAAATCCCTGCCTTTCAGCTGCGGGGGAAGGTGAGCGATTGTGCCATCAGAATCAGAAGAAATTTTTGTGTCCTTTTGGAGTTTTTTGGCTTTGCCGGGGAATTTAAGTTTTATTTCGTGGGTGCTCATGATATCGGGGAGTTCGGCGAGTTTTTTGAACATTTCTTCGCCTTCGACTTCGCCCTGCCAGTTGGGAAGGCCGAGGTCTTTTACTGCTGCTGCGGGGTTAATGAAGATTGAAAAGAAAAATACGAAAATTATTCCGGAATAAACTTTTGTGTTCATTATTCTGATTTCCTTATCAAATTTTAGACTTTTCCAAGACTTTAAACTATTTCAGCTGTTCTTCAATTAATTTTCCAATTTGGATTAATTGTTTTTTGTCGCATTTTCTTATTTTGCCGGTATGATCAGGAGCTGCGGATAAAAGGACATTGGATGCCCCTCTTTTATATGCCTCCTTGATTTCAGCTGCCACCAGTTCTGCGGGGATCGGTTTGCTGGGATGGAAGTCCTTGCCCTCTCCATAAGTGAACCAGCAGTAGTCATATTTACTCTCGTAAAGCGTCGTTTTCCAGGTGCTGTCCTTTCTGGTCTGAGAGCACAATTCGAATTCCAATGGCAGGTAATATTTTTCCCCACCCTGTACCCTGTTCGGATCATGCCCTTTTACCGGGGGTAGGTGGACCTCGCCGTTGACCACATCGGTTGGAAAGTAAGCGATCGATGAGCCGTCCTGGATGTGCTGATTGAATATGATCACGGTTTCGGGGTTAATGTTCTTAAGGAATTGATAAATGTCCGATGCCGGCAGGTCTTCCGGGCCCCAGTATTTCATATCGATCCAGAAATATGGAATATCGCCGTACTTCGTGGCCAGTTCATATAATTGGGCAAGGATAACTTCCCTTGCACCCGGAACGGCCTTTTTGGCATTCAGATCGCAGCCTTTACCGCCCCACAGGCAATAGTAAAGTCCCGGCTCGATTCCCTGTTTTCTGCACTGATCGACGAATTCTTTTACCAGGTCTCTTTTTGGATAGTTGGTATTTGCGACGGTGTAATCAGAGGTCGGGCTGTCCCAAAGCAGAAAGCCGGATGTGTGCCTTGCGGTCAGGACGGCATAGTTCATGTTGGCTTTCTTGAACACGGAGATCCACTGCGAAACATCAGCACTTTGAAGATCTATCTTACTGATATCCTTTGTTCTGCATATCTCGATGCCGCTGAACTGGTTCGAGTTAAAGCTTACCAGTGTGCCGTATTTCCAGTCCATCCAGTTTTTTATCCATTTTTCGTCTTTTGATCTCGGCGGGCGGTGATCCTTTTCAAAGTTCAGTTCGTATTTGATCGGCTTTTGCAGGTTCTCCGATTCGATCTTGATGACGCTCTTATTTGCTTTAGATTCGGTGATCTTTATGTTTTCCCCTGAAACAGAACCGTAAATCAGGCTTATAGAAAACAACATGAACAAAATTCTGTATTTCATCTTAAACTCCCAGACTAATAAAATTAACTTCCATTCTTTACCACTTGTTGAAAAATCAGTTTATCTTAACATAAGAACATAATTAAGCTAAACCATTTTACGTTATAGTTGTACCATTTTGCGAAATGAGTCAGGCCTTTGTTTTTTGCAGGCATTAGCGAAGGCTAAGGAAAAAAAATCAAGATGTGTTTTCTGACCGTTTTTTAAAAAGAAGAATTAAATAGATCGGCATTCAAGGTATATTTGTGGAAGAATTAGAGTATTTACTTAAGTTAAAGAAAATCAACTTGAATATTATAGGTTTCCATCAAAATTGGTTAAAAAAGCTCGAAAGAGAGATGAGCAAAATAATTACTGCCGAAAAGCATCAATAGGCTTTTCTAAACCTGTTTGTTTGTCTATAAATTTCCACCATCTCCAGCCGTTCTCGGTAGCTCTTGAAGATCCGGTACTTTGGATAGCGGCTACAGCTGCCCAACTTGGAGAATTATACACATTTCCATCAAATTTAATTTGACCATTTTCAATTACTTCAGCTTCAAATCTGAGGCCTTTATAAACATTATAAATTCTAAGTCCTTCAGGTAATTGATCATTTTTATTTTTAGCAGGAGAATATTGTGTAGGTATTATTTCTCTTCTCACAGGCTCATAAGTACATTTGATCTGAGGTTTATATTCAAAAGGGCTTGTAAAGCTAAAGGCCCTTAAGGGTTCGTTGAAACCATCCCTTTGAAACATATTATATTGAACTACTTTAACTTCTCCTCTTATGTCTCTAATTGCTTCATTGAGCTCTTCAGTGCATTCGTCAATAGCTATGATAATCATTGGATCTTCAGAGATAAGATCGAAAATAAATTTATGTATTTCTCCAGTACCTATTTGTTTTTTGAATTTGACTTGCAGAATTTAATCACTTGTAATTGTCTTATAAAGAGTATCAATAATTTTTCTACGGCTAGAGCTATCCTGCATGCCTCTGTTGAACTTGGTTAATTGCGGAATGATGTGATCGTAAAGAGGATGATTAGCCAACTCTACTTCGACAATTGCCCATTTTGGCTTAGGGTCAAACAAAATCACATATCCGTCTGGAATAGATCCAATTCCGGCAGGGGATTTTAACTTCTTTTTGGTGTCGAAGTAGAATGAATTTGAGCCGAAAATATGCTTATGATTCTCTGAGATTGAATTTTCTAAGTCCGCCTCATTTTCAGGTTTTACCAGCCTGTATCTAACTCCGTCGATCAATATAACCATAGTTATCATCCGTAATTATTAAAAGTTTTCGATAATAACTTATAATCTACAAGACAGAATATGTCAATAAATGACTTTAATAAGCATTGATTAACAGTTTTAAACTGATATTATATGAGTTTTGTACGTTAGTTAGGATGACTTAATCATGCAAAATGAAGTAATTCCATATTTAGAAATGTGCCGGCGAGAAGGGACAAGCCTTCAAAAAGGTATGAATTTTGGCCTTGGAGGTAATCATTCTGTTATATTGATGTCAGTTAGGCCTAATGCACCTTATAGGGATAGATTTGAGGAAGATAATACTACTTTAATTTATGAAGGTCATGATGTGCCTAAATCAAAAGCAGAACTTCCAAAGCTTGTTGACCAAGAGGCGAAAAATATATCTGGGACCTTAACAGAAAATGGTAAGTTTGAGAAAGCAGCTCAGGACTTTAAAAAAGGTTTTAGGCCCCCTGAAAGAGTGAGAGTGTATGAAAAAATCAAATCTGGTATTTGGTCTTATAATGGAATGTTTCATTTGGTTGATTCCTGGCTTGAAAAGGATGAGCATAGAAAAGTTTTCAAGTTTAAATTGTTAGCTGTTGAAGGTGAAGAGGACCTTTCAAAACCAATACCAAAAGAGATCGTCAGGAGAAGAGCTATACCAACTTGGGTTAAATTGGAGGTTTGGAAGAGAGATCAAGGTAAATGCGTTAAGTGTGGGGCAACGGATGAATTACACTTTGATCATATTTTACCATATTCAAGAGGCGGCACTTCAATAACTCCTGAAAATGTCCAACTTCTTTGTGCTAGACATAACCTTCAAAAAAGCGATAAGATTATTTAACTATGATTGAAATTATTTTTATAAGAAATTTCTGCAAATATGTAGACGAATTCATAGAAGCTTTGGAAACAGCCAGTGATAATAATTGCAATATATGAAGTTTCGTTTTTTACATATCAAGTCCGCATGTTTTAAATGTAAACTTGTATCTGTAAATTTCAAATTTGCATTCATAAATTACAGTTCTGCAACCGACGGTTGCAGACTTTGATCTGTTAGGTGTAACTTTGCAACTGCCAGTTACAGATTTGCATATGACGGGCGCAGGAATCGGGCAGTGGCATCCAGATGAGATAGCAGCAGAAAGTAGAGAGTAGATATTAGATAGTTAAAAACCGATCCCTCACTTCGCTTTCGGCATGTTCCAGTCATTTTTTCCTGCCAGCGGATGGATGGGCCTTCGGGAAGTGACCTGCTCCATTTCATGAGTTCTTCGCTCAGCCTTTTAACGATGTCCGGGTGTTTATCTGCAATGTTGTCCACCTCCGACCGGTCTTTTTGCAGATCGTAGAGTTCGACCCTGCTTCTGTCGGGATTCATCAGCAGTTTGTATTTGCCGTCACGGACAGCCATCATCGGGGGTTTTCCGATCGGCTCTGTTATCAGCTGAAAACGGTACTCCCAGAACAAAGGTTTTTTGCGGTCGAAGGTCTTGCCGTGGAAAATGTCAGAGGCATCCTCGCCGGAGAGTTCTTTTATATCCGATGTGTCGATTCCGGCTATCGATGCAAAGGTCGGCAGCATGTCAACGCCTGATACAACGCTGGTGTCATCGACGGTGTCGGGTTTTACCTTGCCCGGCCAGCGGATAATGAACGGCACCCTTATGCCGCCTTCATAGATACTCCGCTTTTTGCCGCGGAAAGGCCCGGTTGAACCTATACCTGAATGCGAGGCCTGCCCGATACGAATATCTTCCGGGCCGTTGTCCGAGGTGAATACCACTATGGTATTGTCGGCCAGCCCCGCTTTTTTCAGTTTATCAAGGAAGATGCCGATCTGCTTGTCCATCTCGGTTACGGTGCCGTAGTAAATGCTTGCAGCACTGGCATGGTCGGTACAGGTATTCGTCCACCATATGCCGTCGTATTCATCCATCTGCTCCTGGGAAGGATTAAGAACGGTATGGACGTCAGCAAGCCAGGCATTTACAAAGAACGGCTTGTCCCTGTTGCGTTCGATAAATTCCCAGGCCTCATCCAAAACCATCTTTGTGGACTCGGGACGGTGTTTAGGGCTGAATATCGGGAAATCCTTGTCTGCGATCCTGTATTCATCTATGCCGTACTGCTTTGGGGTGGGGGCTCCTTTGACATGTGGATGGGAGAGGTGCCATTTGCCATAATGGCCGGTTCGGTATCCTGCATCTTTAAGGAGTCTGGGTAAGGTGGGAAGCTCGGTATCGACATAATCGACCGTGCCGTGTCTCTCGTTGTGCTCTTTTCCCGCGATGGCATAGTGAACGCCGATCTCACCGGGAAACCTGCCGGTCATTATAGCTGCCCTGGTGGGTGAACATACCGGGGAGTTAACGTAGAACTGGGTGAAAAGTCTGCCCTGCGAGGCCAGCTTGTTAAGGTTCGGCGTCTTCATCCTCGGATTGCCGTAACAGTAAAGATCGCCGAAGCCCAGGTCATCGGCAAGTATAAAGATAATATTCGGCTTGTCCTTACTGTTTTCTGCACCCGATACATCCAGTCCTGATAACCCGAGAGCACCTATCGCAGCGGCTGATCTAACCAGAAATTCCCTTCTGTTCATATTCTATCACTCCTTAAAACCTGAAACTTTCCAATTTTTGAGCAATTTAGCACAGAAAGCCGACCGAACCAACACCATTTTACGTTATAGTTGTACCATTTTGCGAAATGGACCGCGCATGAGAAAAGCGGGTGATGGGAATCGAACCCACGTGACCAGCTTGGAAGGCTGGAGCTTTACCACTAAGCTACACCCGCGTAAGAGAGCATACTATATACATTGGGTGGGAGTTCGTCAAGTTCGAAAAGGTTTTAAATGATAAATTTTGATTCTTGGCGAATGGGTTAAAAGTTTGTAGAATAAGCGGTTAAATGTGAAATTAAGAATGGAGCTTTGGATATGGGAATTGAAGAAATAGCAAAATGTGCCAAGAAGGCTTCTATACAGCTTTCAGGGGTTGATACGGAAAGCAAGAACAAGGCCTTGGCTTCGATAGCGGAGAGTCTGAAGGCCAGTAAGGAAAAAATAATCGAGGAGAACGAGAAGGACCTTGCAGAAGCGGAAAAGAACGATCTTGCCAGGCCTTTGCTTAAGAGGCTGAAATTCGATGAAAAGAAGATCGAAGGGGTTGCAGCGGGGATCGAGAGTCTTATCAAGATAGATGATCCGGTGGGAAAGACCCAGTCTGCAATGGAATTGAGTGAGGGGCTGGAACTTTTCAAGGTAAGCTGTCCTATAGGGGTGATCGGTGTGATATTCGAATCCAGGCCCGATGCGCTGGTGCAGATCTCAACGCTCTGTTTAAAGAGCGGGAACGCAGTGCTGCTAAAAGGGGGATCTGAGGCGAAGAATACCAATACGATACTGGCGGATATTATAGCGGAAGCTGCTAAGGAAGCAGGAATGCCTGAGGGATGGATACAGCTGCTGCATACGAGAGAGGATGTAAGTAATATGCTTTCGCTGGATAATTATATCGATCTTATTATACCCCGGGGCTCGAATGAGTTCGTAAAGTTTATAATGGATAATACCAATATAGCTGTGCTTGGGCATGCGGACGGGATTTGTCACGTTTATGCGGACTCGGACTGCGATATAGACGAGGCGGTGAGGATAGCGACTGATTCTAAGTGTCAATATACGGCGGTATGCAATGCGGCGGAGACCTTGCTGGTGCATGAATCAGTTGAGGAGAGTTTTCTGCCGAAAGTCAAGGAGTCACTCGATAAGTACGGGGTCGAGATAAGGGGCTGTCCGCGTACGGTGCAGATAATCAAGTGCAAGCCGGCGGCCGAAGAGGACTGGAAGACCGAGTATTTGGATTATGTTCTTTCGGTTAAGGTTGTCGAGGATATAGACCAGGCGATAGAGCATATAAACACTTACGGTTCGGGGCACACAGACTGCATAGTGACGAACAGTAAGGAAAATGCAAAGAAATTCCTTGCCCTGGTGGATTCGGGAAATGTTTTCTGGAATGCCAGTACGCGGTTCAGTGACGGTTACAGGTACGGACTTGGAGCTGAGGTCGGTATCAGTACGAATAAGATACATGCCCGAGGGCCGGTGGGGCTCGAAGGGCTGTTGATATATAAGTGGAAGCTGATAGGTCACGGCCAGACGGTGGGTGAATTTTCAAAGGGTGACAAATCGTTTACCCATAAAAGAATCGATAAGGATTGCGAAATCTGATAAATGAGAAATTTCAGTAAAAGTAAAAGAGTGGTTATCAAGATAGGAACGAATACCCTTTCCAGGGACGGGGGGATCAATACCGCATATGTGCGTAAGATAGCAGTCCAGGTAAAAAACCTTATGGAAACCGGCAGGCAGGTGCTAATCGTTAGTTCCGGTGCCATAGGGATGGGGTCGGGCAGGCTCGGCCTTGAAGGCAGGCCCAAGGATATAAAAGTGAGCCAGGCGTGTGCGGCAGTCGGTCAGCCTATGCTGATGCATGAATATCACAAGGCTTTTTTGAAACATAATATTACAGTTGCCCAGGTGCTGGTGACGGCGGAGGTTCTGGATAACAGGAAGACTTATCTTAATCTGAGAAACTCGATCGAGACGCTTTTGAAGATGGGGGTAGTGCCGGTGCTGAACGAAAACGACAGCGTATCAACTGAGGAGATAGGCAGCAGTTTCGGGGATAACGATAAGTTAAGTGCTCTGGTGGCGAGCAAGATCGATGCGGATCTTCTTATAATGCTAAGTGACATAGATTCTTTATATGATAAGGATCCGAAGAAATATGATGATGCCAGGCCTGTGGATGTGGTTTACGAGATAACAAAGAAGATCGAAATAAGCGCCGGCAAGGCGGGTAGTAAATACGCGACAGGAGGAATGAAGACCAAGATAGAAGCAGCGAAGATAGCTTCAAGTGCCGGCTGCAGGATGGTGCTTGCCAACGGAAATGTCAAGGATGTGGTGAATAAGATAATCGATGGCGAGGCAATCGGGACGCTGTTTATGCCGAAACGGAAGTTGAGTAATCGAAAGAGATGGATACTGAATTCTACATCGGCCGGCACGATCAATGTGGATGAAGGGGCGATCAAGGCTATTCGCAGGAGAAAATCACTTTTGCCAAGCGGGATCAGGAAAGTCGAGGGGAACTTCCGTAGGGGATCGGTCGTTGATATTAACGATGTTGCCAAAGCGATCACGAATTTCAGCAGCAGTGAGCTTAAGGAATTGAAGGGAAAACACAGTACGGAGATAAAGGAAGTGGTCGGGCCGGGACGCAGAGATGTGGTCGCTATCCCGGAAGACATCGTGTTTGTGGATTACTGAGCCTTTAGAGGGTGTGCATTTTTAAATAAATCTTGACTGATGAGGGTTTTTTAATTATTATTTTCGTTTCTTTGGCCGAAGTGGCGGAACAGGCAGACGCGCGGGATTCAAAATCCCGTCGGGGTTAAACCCGGTGTGGGTTCGATTCCCACCTTCGGCATTAGGAAAGCGGGCTTTTGGGCCCGCTTTTTTTGTTTATGTGTTTTTGTCCCGTCCTTTTATTTTGTTTTTACGAATGGTGAGAGTTCGCGGAGTCTTTCGATGATGGAGGGGACTTTTTCGATTACAAAGTCTATCTCTTCTTCGGTGTTGAATCTGCTGAGGCTGAATCTTATGGAGCCGTGGGCAGCGGTGAAAGGAACTCCCATTGCTCTTAGAACGTGAGACGGTTCCAGAGAGCCTGAGGTGCATGCAGAGCCGCTGCTTGCACAAATTCCGAACTTGTCTAGCATCAGCAGGATGGCTTCTCCTTCGATGTATTCGAAGCTGATGCTGGTTGTATTGGGGAGTCTGTTCTCTGTGTCGCCGTTAATCATGCAGTCATCGCATTTTTCCATGATAGCTTTTTCCAGTTTGTCACGGAGAGCTTTTACACGAGTGTTTTCATCTTCCATGTATTTATCTGCAATTTCACATGCTTTTCCGAGAGCGATAATGCCGGCGGTGTTTTCGGTTCCCGCTCTTCTTCCTGCTTCCTGGTGACCTCCGAGCATGAAGGGAGGTACTCTTGTTCCTTTTTTGACGTAGAGAACGCCGATTCCTTTGGGGGCGTGGAGTTTATGGCCTGAAAGGCTGAGCAGTTCGATGGGGCTGTCCTTTAAATTCAACGGTATTTTTCCTATGGCCTGAACGGCATCTGAGTGGAAGATAACTCCTCTCGCCTTTGCCATTTGGGCCATTTTTTCGACGGGAAATATGGTGCCGGTTTCATTGTTTGCCCACATTGCAGTGACTATTGCGGTGTCATCATCGAGTTCATGCTCGTATTCATCCATGTCTATTCTCCCCCGGCTGTCGACGCCGATCTCTATGACGTCATAGCCGTGTTTTTCCATTTCCCTGCAGACACTGAGGACAGCGGGGTGTTCAACGCGGGTGGTGATTATCTTTCTCCTGTTGGGATGGGCTGCCAGGGTGCTTCTAATGGCGGTATTGTCACTTTCTGTGCCGCAGCTTGTAAAGATTATTTCCGATGGGTGACATTTCAGGAGGTTTGCGACTTTTTCACGTGCTTCTTTGACTTTTTTCTGTACCTGTCCCCCGAAAGTGTGCATGCTTGATGGGTTGCCGTAAAGATCACAGAAGTACGGCTGCATTTCGGCATACACTTGTTCATCGACTTTTGTAGTGGCATTATTGTCAAGATATATAACGTTCATTTGCTACTCCCTGTGAACATGGTTTTCGTCAACGGAATCTTTCTGTTCCTCGACGTATAAATCTTCGGAAACGAATTCCTTCAGTCTTGCTTCTACGACGTCCTTCATGGTGAACTCTGCGAGTTTGCACTGTGCACACATGCCCCTGAAGGCAACGATCACTTTGTTATCGACAATGTCGATCAGCTCAATATTTCCGCCGTGTGCCCTTAAGGTGGGCCGTATCTGTTCGTTGATGGTATCCTGTATGAGCTGCATTTTCTGTATATTAGTCAGTTTTTTGGGTTTTGAAGGCTTTTCAGGCTGTTCCTTCACTTTTTCGTGTCGTACTCTTTCAATGATCTTTTCTATCTCGCCCTTGCAGCCGCCGCATCCTCCACCGGCTTTACAGTAGTGAGTGACGTCATCAACATTTTTGAGATTGTTTTCCCTTATGACCCTTTCGATCTCTTTGTCGGTGACGCCGAAACATGTGCAGACGACTTTACCTTCCATTTCGTGCTTTTTGCTGCTTCCGCCTTTGTAATTTTCCACTGCCGCTTCGAGGGCCTCTCTTCCCATTACAGAGCAGTGCATTTTCTGTTCGGGAAGTCCTCCGAGGTAATCAGCAATGTCTTTGTTTGTCACGTTGAGGGCCTGTTCGACTGTTTTGCCTTTTATCAGTTCGGTTAGTACGGATGATGTTGCAATGGCACTTGCACAGCCGAAGGTCTTGAACTTGGCGTCTTTTATTTTTCCCACCTTGTCGAGTTTGAAAGTAAGCTTAAGTGCATCGCCGCAGGCCAGTGAGCCGACTTCTCCGACCCCGTCGGGATTTTCGATTTCCCCGACGTTTCTTGGATTGAAAAAATGGTCTCTTACTTTGTCGCTGTATTCCCACATATAATCACCTCTGGCTTTTTTTCAAAGCCTGATCAAAATCTTCAATTATATCGTCAATATGTTCGGTTCCAACAGATACCCTGATATAATCATCCGTTACGCCTGAGGCCTTTTGTTCTTCTTCGGTCAGCTGCTGATGAGTTGTGCTTGCCGGGTGAATAACCAGGGTCTTACTATCTAATATATTCGCCAGGTGGCTTGCCAGTTCGACGCTGTCGATGAATTTGCTTCCCGCTTCTTTTCCGCCCTTAATTCCGAAGCCGAGAATTGCGCCCTGTCCGTCGGGCAGGTATTTTTTTGCTCTTTGGTAATCCGGATGAGATTTCAGGCCGGGGTAGTTGACCCAGGAGACGTTTTCGTTATCTTCGAGCCATTGGGCAAGTTTAATTGCGTTTTGGCAGTGTCTCGGTACTCTAAGGTGCAGAGTTTCCAGTCCCTGGATCAATAAGAATGCATTGAACGGTGACAGACATGAGCCCATGTTTCGCAGGAGCTGTGCCCTTATTTTCATGATATAAGCCAATTCACCGCAGTCTTTGTAATAGTTTATTCCGTGGTAGCTGGGATCCGGTTCTGTAAGTTCGGGATATTTTCCGTTGTTCCAGTCGAATTTTCCGGAGTCCACTACTACCCCGCCGATTGAAGTACCATGTCCGCCGATTATTTTCGTGCAGCTGTGGACGACGATGTCTATGCCGTGTTCGATGGGCCTGAAAAGTATCGGTGAGGTCACGGTATTGTCACAGATCACGGGGATATTTTGATCGTGCGCTATTTTTACGATCTCTTCGTAATCGAGGATGTCGTTTTTGGGGTTGCCCACGGTTTCGATATATATCAGGCGGGTGTTTTCCTTTATTGCATTTTCAAAATTCCCGGGGTTTCTGGGGTCAACGAATGTAGTCTCGATGCCGAGTTTCGGGAAAGTCTGGCTGAAAAGGGTATATGTTCCGCCGTAGAGAGAACTCGAGGAGACGATGTGCTGGCCGGTGCTTGTAATGTTCAATACGGCGTTGTTAATGGCGGCCATCCCGGAGCTGAATGCACATGCACCGACACCGCCTTCCATGGCGGCGATCCTTTTTTCAAGTACCGCTGTTGTTGGATTCATGAGTCTTGTATATATATTTCCTTCTTCGCTTAGTGAAAACAGGTCGGCGGCGTGTTCCGTGTTTTTGAAAAGATAACTGGTTGTCTGATAGATGGGAACCGCCCTGCTTAGAGTATCTTCGTCAACTTCGTGACCTGCGTGTAAGGCTAAAGTGTCCAATTTGTAATTTTTTTCTTCATTCATAATATCATCCTGTTACTTTTTGGGGTAAAACTTCGATCATTCTGTCGAGTGCCTTTTTTGCTTTTTTGCTTATTTCTTCGGGCACCTCTATTTTGTATTTCATATCTTCGAGACTGTGGAGGAGTTTATCCATCGATATCTTTTTCATATTGGGACATATTGCCCTTTCGCTTGCCTCGATGAAAGTTTTATCCGCGTTTTGTTTTTTAAGAGCGTGGATGATGCCGATCTCGGTAGCGATTATGAAAGTACCTTTGTTGCTTTGCTTTGCGAATTTCAGCATCTGTCCTGTACTTAAAAGTTCGTCTGCCAGCTCCTTCACAGGTTCAGAACATTCCGGATGTGCGAGAACAACTGCATCGGGATAAAGTTCCTTTGCCCTATTTATCTCATCTGTACTCATTACAACGTGGCTTGGACAATACCCGGGCCAGAGGATGACATCTTTATTTGTAGTTTCCTTTACATGCTGACCGAGGTGTCGGTCGGGGACAAAGAGTATTTTTTTATCATCGGGCAAGGCATTTACAACAGCAACTGCGTTCGAGCTAGTACAGCAGTAATCGCTTTCGGCTTTTACCTCAGCGGTGCTGTTTACATAGCAGACTACGAGGCTGTCGGGGTACTGTTTTTTCAAATCCCTTACCTGTTGTGCATCGATCATATCCGCCATGGGGCAGCCTGCATGTACTTCGGGTAAGAGTACGGTTTTTTCAGGTGACAGGATTTTTGCAGTTTCGGCCATGAACTTTACGCCGCAGAAAATTATTACTTCAGCTTCTGTTTGTGACGCCTCGACGCTTAAGCCTAAAGAGTCACCGGTGAAATCGGCGATGTCCTGAATCTCGGCAGGCTGATAGTTATGCGCCAGGATCACTGCGTTCTTTTGTTTTTTTAGTTTTTGAATTTTATCTATTAGTTGATCCATCAATCATACTCCTTGTTATTTCTTTGCCGGTGCGGATCTTTTGTGTTTGCGGTAAACCAGTTCGGGGTTGGATATAGTTACAGTGACGCCTTCGGGTACCGAGTCTTTTATCCAGACGTTACCGCCGATGACGGCATCCTTTCCTATGGTGATGTCGCCGAGGATTGTGGCTTCTGCGTATATAGTGACGTTGTCTTCTATGGTGGGGTGCCTTTTCCCGCCTTTTATGATCCTGCCCCTTTCATCTTTTCTGAAGCTCAATGCACCGAGGGTAGTACCCTGGTATATTTTCACGTTGTCCCCGATGATGCAGGTTTCTCCGATAACTACACCTGTTCCGTGGTCGATGAAGAAATTCTTTCCTATGGTGGCGCCGGGGTGGATATCGATGCCGGTTTTAGAGTGTGCCCATTCGGACATGATCCTTGGTATCAGGGGTACATCGAGGTTGTAAAGTTCATGTGCCAGTCTATAGGTTGCGATAGCAGTTATGCAGGGATAGCTTATTACGATCTCTTCATGAGATTTTGCAGCGGGATCACCGTCGTAGGCAGCACCGACATCACCTTTGAGTTTTTCCCTCAGTTCGGGTATTCTTTCCAAAAGTTTAGTTGAGACTTCTTCCGCTTTTTCCTTGCAGTCGCAGTTTTCGCACTGATCCAGTCGGCAGCCATAATGGAACGCCCTTTCGACGTGTTCACAGAGTTCGGAATAAACCTGAGATACGATATCTCCGACGATAAATTTCACGTTGGATTTTGTTACAGATCTCTTACCGGTATAGCCGGGGAAAAGCAGTTCAAGCAGATGTTCGAGAATCTCAACTATTTTATCCCTCACCGGCAGATTAGCAGCATCGATGAAGTTTATGCTTTTATCATCGATATAGGTTTCGTTGATCTTTTCAACGAGTTTCTCGATCTTCCGATTGTTTAAGCCGTTCTTTTTCATTTAAAACTTTCCCATTTGAATTCAAAAGATTACTATTCTAACCCTTCATACAGATCTGTCGATAAATATCTTTCGCCGGTATCACAAATTATGGTTACGATGGTCTTTCCCTTGTTTTCCGGTCTTTTTGAAACTTCTGCAGCAGCCCATACATTTGCCCCTGCACTGATTCCTGCAAGAATACCTTCTTTTCTTGCCAGGTGTTTTGACATTTCTATGGCGTCATCATTGGTCACCTGAATTATCTCGTCATAAATCTCGGTATTTAAGACATCCGGTACGAACCCTGCGCCAATTCCTTGAATTTTATGTGGTCCAGCCTTTCCGCCAGATAGAACCGATGAGCTTTCGGGTTCGACGGCAATTATTTCTATATCAGGATTATTTTTCTTGAGTACCTCGCCGCAGCCGGTTATGGTCCCGCCGGTTCCGATACCTGCAACAAATATGTCCACATTGCCATCGGTATCGTTCCAAATCTCAGTTGCGGTTGTTTCCCTGTGTATTTGCGGATTTGCAGAATTTTTAAACTGCTGAGGCATGAAGGCATTTTCGTTGTTCTTCACGATATCTTCAGCTTTTTCGACGGCCCCTTTCATGCCTTCATCGGCCGGGGTGAGAGTTATATCTGCACCGAGCATTTTGAGCAATTTTCTTCTTTCCACGCTCATTGACTCGGGCATAGTAAGAACCAGTTTATAGCCTTTGGCGGCCGAAACGAAAGCGAGGCCTATACCTGTGTTTCCGCTTGTGGGTTCGACGATGACGGTATTCTCATTTATATCCCCGTTCTGTTCGGCTGCACTTATCATAGATAATGCGATTCTGTCTTTTACGCTGCCGCAGGGGTTATATGATTCCATCTTTCCCAGGATGTCGGCATCGGGAGAACCTGTCTTCTGCAATTTAACCAAAGGAGTAAAACCCACTGTTTCGAGAATAGTTTCAAAAACAGCACTCATTTTATAGCCTCCTATATCTGATAGTTTAACGCTCTTTTCTTTTCAGCTCTTTTGATCAGGTCTTCCAGGGTAGTATCTTCCAGTACCTTCATCATAGCCTTTTGAATTTCCGCCCATAGCTGCCTGGTAACACATTCCGAGGCTCTTTCGCATTCCTCGTCATCGACGACGCAGTCAGCGGTAAGTACCGGCCCTTCAAGTGCGATGAAGACATCGCTCATCTTGATGTCCTTGGGGTCTTTTGCCAACAAGTAGCCGCCTCTTGCCCCCCTGACACTTCTCAGAAAGCCCATGGATTTTAAAATCGTCATTAGTTGTTCCAGATATTTGTTTGAGATATCCTGGTGCTGTGCGATCAGTTTCAACTGAACAGGGCCGTCTTTTTTTGTCTGTGCGAGTTCTAAAAGAGCTCTTATACCGTATCTTGTTCTTGTAGATAATTTCATATTATCACCTTTTCTATCACCTATTAACTCTAGTAAAATACTAGTATTTTAAGTATATGTTTCGAATATTTCCAGTAAAAAACAGGAATTTTTTTAAATTCGCCTAAATTCCTTATTTTTATGCTTTTTTTTATCAGATTCAAATATTGACTTTAACTCGAAAACGGGTAAAATACAGTTTTGCTTAGAGGAACAGAGGAGTTTTGAAATGGCAGAGAAAACGAGAAGACGGGTAGCGTTTGTTTCTACATTTCCGCCAAGAAAATGCGGGATCGCTACATTCACTCAGGATCTTATCACTAATATCAGTAAAATTTCAGGAAGCAACTTCGAGCCTATAGTTATCGCCATGCAGTCAGATAATCAGATAAAATATGATGATCCGGTAAAGTTCGAGATCAGGAGAAATGTCAAGAACGATTACATCTGTGCAGCGGATTTCATAAATTTCAGTGACGTCGATGTGGTATCGGTACAGCATGAATTCGGTCTTTTCGGTGGTGATGCGGGGTCTTATCTGAATATTCTTCTTGATCGGCTCAATGCACCTGTCATTTCGACACTTCATACGGTATTAAAAGACCCTGAGCCTGATTATTACAAATCCATGACAGCCCTTTGCAACGCTTCCTACAAGATAGTGACTATGAATACCAAGGGTATCGAGATGCTCAGGGAAATTTACGGGATCGACGAAAAAAAGATAGAGCTTATTCCGCACGGGATACCGGATCTGCCTTTTGTGGATAATAATTATTACAAACATAAATATTCTATGGAGGGCAGGAAGACCATACTGACTTTCGGGCTGTTGAGTAAGAACAAGGGGATCGAGTTCATGCTGGAAGCTATGCCCAAAGTGGTAGAAGCGGAACCGTCGGTGATGTACCTGGTTTTAGGGATGACCCATCCCCTGGTAGCAAAGGAGGAAGGTGAATCCTATCGTTTCAAGCTTCAGCAGAGGGTGAAAGAGCTTGGTCTTGAAAATAACGTTAAGTTCATAAACCGGTTCGTGGATGACGACGAGCTGGGCAATTTTCTCTGTGCCTCGGATATTTATGTCACTCCATATATGAACGAAGAACAGCTGACCAGCGGGACGCTTTCCTTTGCTGTGGGAACAGGCAAGGCGGTGGTTTCCACTCCTTACTGGGCGGCAAAGGAGCTATTGGATGAGGGGAGAGGTATTATAGTGGATTTCGGCGACACCGAAGGGCTGGCAGATTCGATAATAAAAATACTGCAGGATGACAGGCTTTTTTATACACTGCGCAGGAAGGCTTACGATTACGGGAGGTCGCGAACATGGCCTAAGATAGGCAAAAAATACTGGAAGCTATTCAGCCAGAAGCTTCCAATATGCCTTTCTCATCTGGTTTCGGATGAATATTTAGAGGCGGGAGCAAACATGTCGTTTCCCGAGCCTTCCTTAAAACACATAAAGCATCTCACTGATGACACGGGGATAATGCAGCATTGCAAATATACGGTGCCGAACAGAAGTCAGGGTTACTGCACCGATGATAATGCCCGGGCAGCGATGGCGATGCTGAAATATCATTATCAGCACCCGGATTCGGAAGCATTGAAACTTCTGGATATTTATTTATCCTTTCTGCTTCATTCGCAGAGGCCTAACGGCAAGATAAGAAACCTGATGCGATATGACCGAAGCTGGATAGAAAATGAGCCTCAGCATGATGCACTGGGAAGATTTCTCTGGGCACTTGGTAATATTATAGCAGCTCCGCCGAGTAAAGCTTATGTTCCGATTCTGAAGGATTATTTTGACCGGACGGTTAATGCACTTGAATTCGAGCATCCGCGGGTTCTTTCTTATGCGATTTTGGGAATGTTCGATTACCTAATCCAGTTTCCGGGAGCAAGTGAAATAAAACGTCAGATGCAGAAGGCTGCTGACTTTTTAATCGATCTTTATGAAAGCAACAGTGAAGAGGGTTGGGAGTGGTTTTTGGATAAGCTTACTTATGATAATGCGATAATTCCTTATGCTCTTTTTGTAGTTTCGATGAAGTTCCCCGAAAATACTGAATATTTTGAAGTCGCAGAAAAGAGTTGCGGTTTTTTACTGAAGCAGACATACCGTGAGGGGCACTTTAGTTTCATAGGCTGTAACGGCTGGTACAAGAAAGGTCACGTCCGGGCACAATTCGATCAGCAGCCGATCGAGGCGGCAAGTACTATCATGATGCTGAGGGCGGCTTACGATTCGACCAAAAACATAAAATACCTGAAACTTCAGAGAAAAGCATTCGACTGGTTTCTGGGGGATAATGACAGAAGGATACCGGTTTATAACTTCAAGACTAAGGGGTGCCATGATGGTTTAATGAGGGGTGGTTTGAATCAGAATCAGGGCGCAGAGGCAATGCTGAGTTTTACTCTCAGTCTGGTAACGGTGATCGAGAGCTATGCCTTGAAGGACGAAAATCAGGAACAGATATTCAAATCCAGAGTTCCGATCGAACAGCTAAAAAATAAAAGTACCTCATTTAAACGTCCTTCTCTGAAGAGCCTGAGATCTCAAAAGAAATAAAACAAGAAAATTAAAAAAGATTTTAATTTGCGGCATCCTGAATTCCATCTCCAACTGCCGAAATATCCTCTCCGATACCTTCAACCGTGTTACAGCCGACGCAGGAAACGATTAATATTAATATTGTTGCAATTAATAACATTTTACGGATCATTTTTAGACTCCTTCTCTTATCAAAATTTTATTTTTAACTATTATATTATCTTTCTTCATGTAAGGAAATATATTTTATAATTGGAAAATTAATATCAATGCATTTATAATCAGATTTGAATTTATTTCTATGTAAAAGGAAGAAAACTCAAAATGCAGATAGCTACTTTTAATGTAAATTCACTGCGAGCACGAATCGGAATCGTGCGGGACTGGATCAAGGACAATAAGCCTGATGTGCTGTGCCTTCAGGAAACGAAGGTTCAGGATGATGAATTTCCGGAAGATGAATTCGACGGTTTCGAATATAATTTCGTTTACCGGGGACAGAAGACTTACAACGGAGTTGCGATAATAAGCAGGCATGAGATAAATGATGTAGAGATGAGCCTGGATGAGGATCCGAAGGATGAGGCAAGGCTGATAAAGGCAGCAGTTAATAATGTTGCGATAATAAATGCCTATGTACCACAGGGACAGTCGCGAGATTCTGATATGTTTCAATATAAATTAGAATGGCTGGGGAATCTTAAGAAATTCATCGATAAGCGATTTAAGAAAAAAGACAAGGTTGTTCTAGTTGGGGATCTTAATATAGCTCCGGAGGACAGAGACGTTTATGACCCGGAAATACTAGAGGGGCATGTCTGTTTTAATGAGGAAGTCAGTAAGATATTCGATGATCTGAAGGACTGGGGATTTGTGGACTGTTTCAGAAAGCATAATGAAAAGCACAGTCAGTTTTCTTTCTGGGATTATCGCGAGGGAAATGCGTTCAAGAAGAACCGCGGGTGGCGGCTTGATCATATTCTTGCAACAAAGCCAATGGCGGACAAGTGTTCGAAGTGCTATATAGATAAGGGACAGAGGGAACTTAAAAAGCCGAGTGACCATACGCCCGTTATTGCGGAGTTCGATATATAAAATTTTAAATTCAGGGAAGATATTATGTTTCAAAAAGTATTCGATTTTTTAAGGCACGGTATCTGGCGGTTGAGATTGAAGAATTATCCGCCGGGAAAGTCATTTCTATTAAAACAGCTTCGAGTAATAGTGCTGTCGGTGAGAGGATTTGTAGAAGATCAGTGCAAGTTCCGAGCGTCTGCTTTAACATTCTTTTCGCTGCTTTCGATCGTGCCTGTATTGGCATTAATGTTCGGCATAGCAAAGGGATTCGGCCTTCAAAAAAGAGTAGAAAATGCAATACTTAATAATTTGCAAGACTTTGAAAATGTAGAAGGCTATGAAAAGATGGCCGAAAACATCATTTCCTTTTCAAATTCGCTGCTAGAACGAACAAGCGGCGGCCTTATTGCTGGTATCGGTGTGGTGTTTCTTTTCTGGACTATTATTAAGCTTTTAGGAAATATTGAAAATTCATTCAATAACATCTGGGGCGTTAAAAAACCCAGGCACCTTGGAAGAAAATTCAGTGACTATCTTTCAGTGATCCTTATCTGCCCGATACTTCTGGTGATATCCAGTAGTCTCAATGTAGCAATAACGACACATGTAAAAGACTTTATTGCAAATTTCGATGTTCCGAATATTATTTCAGCCTTGATATTACTTTCATTGAGGCTGCTTCCGTTTATCACAATCTGGTTAACCTTTTCGTTTGTATTTATTTTCATGCCAAATACAAAGGTCAAGCTTAAATCGGCCTTCGCATCTGCAGTGGTTTCGGGGACATTATTTGTTATAGCTCAGAAGCTTTATGTGATTTTCCAGGTAGGATCAGCCAAATACAGTGCTATTTACGGTAGCTTTGCAGCACTTCCTTTGTTTTTATTGTGGCTTCAGATAAGCTGGCTGATAGTTCTTTTCGGGGGGGAGTTGTCTTTTGCATATCAGAATGTTGACACTTACGAGTTCGAACAGGAGAGCCTCTCGATAAGTTATAAATTCAAGAAAAAGCTTTCGCTTCTGATAACGCATTTATTCGTAATGGATTTCTGCAATGAAAAGCCTGCGAAGACATCGTCAGAAATTACGCATCATTTTGAGATCCCGATCAGGCTTGTACGGCAGATAGTTTTCGAACTTTGTGAATCAGGTATTCTTTCGGAAGTTAAAAAAGACGATGAGACTGACACGGCGTATCAGCCCGCGGTTTCAGTGAATAAGCTGACCATTAAATATGTTCTGGATGCCCTGGAAGGACATGGCAGTGCCGATATACCCATGGAAAAGACCGAGGTGCTTGAAAAACTGTCCGGCTGTCTAGAAGATATTTCCAAACAGATAGAGAAGTCGCCGGCTAATGTAAAATTAATGGACATCTGATAATCAAATCCCAGGGATGTATAAAAAAAGCTGGGGCACAGGGATTTGAACCCCGACTAAATGATTCAGAGTCATTCGTGCTACCATTACACCATGCCCCAGTAAATGAACATTTACCAGCAAAGAGTATAAAAGTTTAGTGATTTTGCAGAATTTTTCAAGTTATTTGGCATATTTTTCGGTTTATTTTTATTTATAAAATAAGGGTTAAGTTGACTTGAGATGCTTTTGTTACTAATTTAATGCTATGAGAAAAAGGATTTTTGAAATTTTATTTTTATTTTTTCTGGTCATACTGTTGGGTTGTGAAGGCCCTCCTGAAAGAAAAGTGCGGGAAAAGCCTGAATTGCAGGGGCTTACGGTACGGGACCTTGGTTCGCAGTATGATTTCAGAAAGGGTCGCTCAAAGAGCAGAAACATAATAGAGATCAGCTTCGTGTGGCTCGAGATGCCGGCAGATAAAATCGGCAGTTTGATCGATATCACGAGACACCTTTCTAAAGAAAATATAGAATTGTTCAATGAAGAAATCTTCTATGCCAATGATTTTGCAATTCATTTCGGACAGGTGGAACAATTCGAGGAAGTAGCGAATGCTCTTGCTGTTCAGGAGGCAAAAGAAAATAAGATCACTAATATGGTAATAAATGAGCAGTTTTACAATGAGATCGAGCTGAAGAATTTCGAAAAAGAAAAGACGATATTTTATAATTCCGAATATGAATCTCTGGAGGGAATAAGCCAGGAGGGTGGAAGTCTGGCGCTGCGTCTGAGGGTGAAAGTGTTAAAAGAACAGCGGGGGGCAGCTAAATTAAAAGCAGTGCCTGTATACCTGCCGGCAAAAAGCCGCCTGCCGGATATTTCAGGTATAGAGGAAAATAAGGAATATCCTTTTACGGATCTGGGTTTCAGTGCGGATATGGCGGTCGGTGACTTTGTTATGATGACACCGACTTCTCTGCACGATGATCAGGGCAGTTTGAACGGGATTTTCTTCTACAATCCTGAGTCGGATATCCTGCCGCCCAAGCCTGCAAAAGTTAAAAGCGGCGAAGAAGACAAACCAGGCGTGATAAGACTTACAAGTCAATCTTCGATCAATGTATTCATCATGTTTTTAAAAAGGATAGGCTAGCGGATGAATTTTTCCTGTGCTGTGGCAGAATGCAAAGATTACGAAAAGGAAAACGTAAAAGGTGCTTTGGAAAGGACTTTTTCACTTCTGGGGGGACTGGATAAATTTGTTGACAAAGGTGACAAGGTACTTATCAAACCCAATCTTATCGCTCCTAAGCCGGCTTCCATCCCGGCACAGACAAACGGAACCATGATCGTTGAGACGGCGAGAATTTTAAAGGAATTCGGAGCGAAGCCTTTTGTGGGTGATTCCCCTGCTTGGTCGAATATTTCTAACTGTTTAAAGAAGCTGGTTATTTATGATGAACTGGAAAGGATGGATGTGCCGGTCAAGGCATTTGTCAGGCCATATAAGAAGAGACTAAAGAATCCTTCCTGTAAGATCGGTTTCAGCACGGCTGCAAAGGAAGCGGACAAGATAATAAATCTGCCGAAATTGAAGGCACATCAGCAGCTTGGAGCGACGGTTGCGGTAAAGAATATGTTTGGGACAGTCACGGGAAAACAGAAGGCATACCTGCATTTTTCTATGGGCGGTAACAGGGCAAGATTCGCCAAGATGCTGATAAATATTTATGAAGAGATGAGGCCGGCACTGAATATTGTGGATGCGGTGGATGCAATGGAAGGACCGGGGCCTATCCGAGGCAATCCAAGGCGGCTTGGGTTGATCGTATCTTCGGAGCAGCCGATATGCTGTGAGCTGATATGCGCAAAAGTGATCAACCTGGATATCAATAAATTGTGTATCTTAAACGCTGCGAGAGAGCTTCATTACGGGCCGAAGCGACCGGAGGAAATCGAAATCCTCGGAGACGGATTCGAAGATAGAATATGCAGGAATTTTGTTTTGCCTGAGATCAAGCCGATCAAATTTTCCTTCGGACATGTCTGCAGGAGTGTTTTTAGGCAGATAATGCTATTGATAAAGGCAGGCAGGAATTCGGATAATTGACACGGAAATGTTTTTGGGCTAATATTTTTGCTTATGGAAATTGAAAATAAACAAGTGAATATACTGGGTATCGAGACTAGTTGTGATGAGACGGCGGCGGCGGTTATTACAGACGGCAAGATCATAAAATCCTCGGTAGTGGCCAGCCAGACCGAACTACATGAGAAGTACGGCGGGGTGGTGCCGGAGATCGCTTCCCGTGCGCATATTCAGAACATCTATCCGGTAGTAAAAGAAGCACTTGATCGGACAGGTATGGGCAAGGATGATATCGACGCAATCGCGATCGCAAACCGGCCCGGACTTACCATAGCCTTAATGGTAGGTGTCACTGCAGCAAAAGCTCTCAGTTTTGCATGGGAAAAGCCGCTGATATCGATCAATCATATTCACGCACATCTGCAGTCGGCGATAATGGAAGAGGAAGAGATCGAACTGCCGGCGGCAGGGCTTATAGTTTCCGGGGGGCATACGAGCTTATATGACTGTCACTCGATCTTAGAGCCTAGACTACTCGGTTCTACCATAGACGATGCAGCAGGTGAGGCATTCGATAAGGTGGCGTCTATTTTGAAGCTGCCTTATCCCGGCGGGCCTAGTATCGAAAAAGCAGCCAAGGAGGGCAATCCGGAGGCGATCGATTTTCCAAGGACGCTGCTGGATAAGTTGTCCCTTGATTTTTCCTTTAGCGGGATCAAAACAGCTGTGCTTTATTACTGCAGGGGACAGGATATGAAGGGTGAGAACCAGGTGGATAAAATGTCCAGGCAGCAGATAGCAGATATAGCTGCTTCGTTTCAGAAGGCGGTCGTTGATGTGTTGGTGATTAAGACCAAGAGAGCTGTCGATAAGATAGATGCAAAAACAGTGCTGCTGGGAGGCGGAGTTGCGGCTAACAGTCTTTTAAGGGAAGAACTCGGGAAGTTTTGTGAAGAACACCGGCCTGAATTGAAACTTCTGATCGCACCGAAAAAATATTGCACGGATAACGCAGTTATGGTAGCCTCCCTTGCGTATTATAAGTATAAAGCGGGAATATTTGCCGATCTTTCTTTGGAACCGAAGGCGACGGCTGATGAATAAAGTCACTGAAATACCGAAATTACCGGAACGCAAAGCCAATTCACATAAGGGGACATACGGCAAGGTCTGCATGATAGCGGGTTCTTTCGGTATGAGCGGAGCGGCGGCGATAATGGCCAAATCCGCACTTCGCAGCGGAACGGGACTGTCCCGGGCGGCGGTACCTGAGAGCATTTTGCCGATCATAGCAGCTATTGAACCCTCATATACTATCACCCCCCTTCCGGAAGATAAACAGGGAAGAATATCAAGAAAGGCGCTGCATACCATCCTCGATCTGCTCCCTCTTAATGACTGCATAGGAATGGGGCCGGGGCTTGGTAAAAGCAATGACCTGAAACTCATAATCGAAAAAATAATCGGTCAGGAAGATTTGAAGCTGGTGCTGGATGCCGATGGTCTGAACAATCTTTCCGGGATCAAAGGCTGGCCCGGTAAGGTCAAGGCGGATATCATTCTCACACCTCATCCGGGTGAAATGAAGAGGATCTACAAATCGGTATTCAGGGAGGAAATGCCGGATGACAGGGTCGAGCAGGCGGCATGCCTGGCGGAAGAAACTAATACCACAGTGGTCTTAAAAGGAGCGGGGACGGTAGTTACTGACTGTAAGAAATATTATATCAATGATACAGGTAATTCAGGACTTGCAAGCGGGGGTACCGGCGACTGCCTGACAGGTATCATCACTTCTTTACGTGGACAGGGAATGTCTGCCTTTGAAGCAGCTCAGCTGGGGGTTTACATACACGGGGTTGCAGGTGATATTGCAGCGGAAAAGCTGGGACAGATATCGATGATCGCTTCGGACGTAGTAGATTTTCTGCCGGAGGCTTTTAAACAATCGGCTCAAAATCAGTGATTTATAATGGAAATTCAGGCAGTACGCATGTAATATTGAAGAAATAAATCTTTTTAAGACGATATAAAACAAGGTTCTGTGTTTTTTGAAGGATTCAAGGATGCATCCTGAAATGGAAGAAAAAGGAATTTCAGAGGAAAAGAAGACATTCGATTTTTCCAGGAATCTTACGTCTATCGACGAATATGCCCGCAAGCAGGGAGTCAGCACCGAACTGGTAAAAAGATGTGCCAAGCTGGGTGTTGTAAAGGTGAGGAAATTCAGGGGACAAACCTTCGTGATCGATAATTCTCTTACCAGCAAGGAGGACCTTCTGGAAAATCTCGATATGGAGCCGGAGGAAAATGAAGAAGAGGCCTTGAGCCTTGATGTAAAGGAAGAAAAGAATTTCGATGAGGATGAGCTCTTCGAGCCGGAACATAATGAGAGCGTGAAGGAGCCCACGCGAGAGGATGTAAACAGGGAGATGCAAAAGCTTAATAATATCATGCAGCAGGCAAAGGCCAAGTCGGCCTCCAATTCTTATAAAAAAGCAGCTGAGCCGAAGCAGGAGATCAATGACGATACAGATGTTCCCGGCAATATCGATGCCCACAGGCTGCGGGATATTAAGCAAAAATTTCAAAATGAAAGTGACCAAAAGCAGGAGGAAGCAAGACCCGGTTTTATAAGGATAATGGCGAATCGTTTATGGCAGGTAGTTGCGGTAATTCTTTTTACGATGCTGCTTGTTGCGGGGCTTTCGGCGGCATGGCTTTACATGAACAACCAGGTGAATGTTGACCGTCTGAACGAAACCAAGGCTGCACTACAGACAACTGCAAAAGATACAACTAATTATAAACAGAAGGCACAGCAGCTGCAGAATAAACTTGTGGATACGAAATCCGAACTGGGAAAGATCGAGGCGGGATACGAAGCATCGCAGGCGGAAATTCTTTCACTAAAAAAAGAATTATCGCAGGCAAAGTCTAATATCAAAGAAATGCGTAACAAAAACAACGAGGCAATCGAGAGATTGAACAAGCAGATCATTAAGCTGAAAAGTCTGCAGAAATAAAGGCTTTTCGGCATTTCATAATTTCATTTTCGAAGATCTTTTGCGGGCAAGTCCTATATTATTCGCTTTAAAAGGCGTTGTATGAAGGGGTGGAAAATTTTCTTAAAATTTTTGAATTTTGTTCGGTTTTTGTTTGGGTTTTCCAGGTCGGTTTGCCGATAGAGTTATACACATTGCAAATGATAAAAAATGATCGGATGAAACCATGAAAAAAGAAGATAATAAAAAACCTTTATGTGTATTCGGGCCGGGCGGAGATTTCAATTCGATCCTCCGTTCAAGTGCTGAATTATCAGAAAATGAAAGCGGAGGACCGCTGGGTTCGGCTCTGGCTTTGATCAGGGATACTCTGAAGACTCTTTTGAGTCCGGACTCATATGAATATTCAGATGATGTAAGTGAAGTATTTAACGAAAAGGAAAAAAATGTTAACACCACGTCAATTGGAATTGTTGAAAACGGTAAAAGATCTAACAGACAGCAACTGTTATTCCCCGTCAATAACAGAGCTGGCGACAGAAGCGGGAATAAGCCGAAGCACCGCATACGAACATATAAGCGAACTCAAAAACAAAAAAATGCTCACAGCTATCCCCGGCAAGGCTCGCTCTTTGAAAACAACTTCAAAGGCACTAAAACTGCTTGAGCAGTTAGATCGCCAACCGGAGGCAGAATCGAACGGATCGGGTATTCCGCTTTTGGGAAGGGTAGCGGCAGGTATGCCTATTGAGGCGGTTGAAAACAGGGAATATTTGTCACTTGAGGATCAATTTGCCGTTTCCGATGATTCTTTCGCCTTAATGGTCAAAGGTAACAGTATGATCGGTGACAATATTTTTGACGGGGATTATGTGATCTGCAGGAGAACTGCCGCAGCCCGAAACGGAGAGCTTGTAGTTGCGATCATCGATAATGAAAATGCAACTCTGAAGAGATTTTTCAAGGAAAGTGACAGAATTCGGCTTCAGCCTTCCAATGAAGATTATGAACCGATCTATACGGACAACTGTCGGATCGAGGGTGTGGTTACCGGTTTGATGAGAAAATACTAGAAGACTCTTCTATACACGATCTATTGGCCTGTACCATAAGGGAGGCCAGTCTTTCTGCAACCATAAATGACGGCCAGGTATTAAATTTTCGCTGATGATTGTTTTCATACCATGCAGTGTATAAGGGTAAAATAACCGCTTCTATTTCCCGCCCTTCCAGTTCTGAGGTCAGCATAGCAAGTACATCCGACATTCTTAAAGGCATCTGGATGACCTTGAGGCGGGGATTTTTTTCTAGGCAGCTTTGTTCGCTTCCCACTACCAGATGTTCCCTGCATACGAGAGGGCGGCAGTTATAAATACTGCATTTGCCGTATTTTAAAAAAGGGCAGGACATTTCAAGGTGGTCGTAACTTTCTGCGATCTGCTGGATGTTTTTGCCCTGAAGTGTTTTGTTTTCGAGGATCTTTTTGGAATTTACCAGGCATTTAATGTTAATCTGTTCTCTTTGCCATTTGTCCATTATTTCGAGTTCATCGTTTAGTCTCAGGCTTTCGGGTACAGTTGCGGGGACGAGATATTTGCAGCATTTATTGCAGCCGGCTTTACAGGGAATATTATGGCCTTGCTCCTGAAGATATTGTATTACCGAGCTGCTTATCTTATCACTGATCTGTCTTGCTGCAGGTACTAATTCCACGAGTGTTGTTTTGTCTTTTGAAATTCCCAGATTTATATTTAATTTTTTTTCATAAATCTGCAGGCTCAGTCCTATAATGTGTTGGTAATGACTGGAATTTTTATTCAAATTTTTTTCATTTACCAATGATATTGCAGGTTCTTTAAACATAAAAAAGCCGGCCTCCATGACCATATCTAATTTTTTTCAATGCTTTTTTAAATACCTACAAATCTCATCGGTACTTTTTAAGGGTTGCTTCAGCAGCTTTATTGCTGTTCTTTTTTTAGTACCAGCGTTTCAGCCAGTATATCGTGAAGCCCCTGATGTCTGGGGGTAAATGCTATCATGATAAAGCCGATGCCGAAGATGGCCAGTGATATGTACTTGCCGAAATGCCTGCCTGTAGCCCTTGCGAAGCTGATCTTATTGCGATCCAGGTTGGTGACTTTTATGCCTAAAGCCATTTTCCCGAGGGTCGCCTGCAGATTGCTGCTTTCCATTATGGCAAAGTAAAGCCATGCGACCAGCATTCTTATGAATATGAGAATCGGTGTGACCAGAACAAGTACAACTATAAAGACTTTTTTATCGATCTGCATGATGCTGCCGGGACCTGTTCGCAGAATAAGGAAAATCAAAAAGATCGTCAGTATAAACAGTAATCTGAAGAAAAGAGTAATCGCTGTTACGAATAAAAAATCAACGAAAGCAGCGATGAGTCTTTTAACAAATCCGGCGTAAATTTTCGTTTCTTTTTCGCTTTGATATTTTTTATCAACCATTTTATTTCCTCCCGAGAAATTTATTTCTTTTATTTTATTTTACTGGACTTAAGATAGCAAGTTTAATTAACATGATACCGTAAATAATAATAATTTTATAAAAAGGGAACGGATAATATGGCAAACATACCGCCGCCGATATTGCTTTCAGCAGTTATATGTGACCGGGTGATCATCGATAAGATGACGGGAATGCCTTCTCTGATAAATATAATCCAGACGTTAAGGGCACCAAAATTTCCAACCCGTATGCGTCTTCTTGTATTTTTCTGTGAACTTACCAACGGCAGAGGAAATGCCAGCACCAAGGTTCGGCTGATAGAATCTCAAAAGAAGGAGAAGGTTATGTTCGAACAGAAAGGAAGTGTCAAATTTCAGGACATAAAGCAGATTGTGACGATGAGTCTTAATATGCAGGGAGTGGTTTTTCCTGAGCCTGGAGAATACCGCTTTCAACTGTTTGTAGATGAGGAACTTATCGGGGAAAGGCGGCTTCAATGCAAAAAAACAGAGAGAAAGCAAGGCCCTCCTCCGAAAAAATAATTATTGTAATTTTTCTGTATTTATACATAATCAAGGCCTAATTAAAATTTTAATCAAAGAATTTACGGGGGTTAAGGATGATCAAAAAAACTTTTTGCTTTTCGTTAATATTTTTAGTCTGTTCGATAACTGCTGCGGATAAAGTTTATTTGAAAAACGGGGACAGCCTTACTGGCAAGATAAAGACTATGACGGATAATAAGCTTGTTCTGAAATCTGAAATGGCAGGTGAGATCCAGATACCTTTTGAAAATATAAGAACCTTCGGTACCTCAGAAGCGGTTAAACTTCAGCTTCAAGACGGGTCAGTTATAAATGTAAAAACAGAGTCCTCCGAGCCGAATACAGTTTCTATCAAAGAAGGACAGACTTTAGAGAAACAAAGTTTAGCTTTCTCGGAGCTGAAATCGATAAACCCACCCCCTGAGAAAAAACCGAGATGGGCAGGTGACTTTTCCGCGGGGTATTCCAGTACTCACGGCAACACGCAAACACAAAACATCTCAGCAAGTTTCAATATGAAGAAAAGAACCGAAAATGACAGGACCACCTTCACCGGTGACTATGCCCGCAGTGAACAGACAGACGATGACACCGGCGAAGATGAGACTACGGAAAACTGGTGGAGGCTGAAGGGGAAATATGATTATTTCTTCTCGAAGAAATTTTATACATATCTTGACACCCGATATGAAACCGATGAAATAGCTGAACTTGACAGCAGGTATATTGTGGGATCAGGTTTCGGTAAGCAGTGGATAGAATCCGAAGAGATGAATTTTTCCACAGAAGGCGGCCTCGCTTATGTAAAAGAGAATTTCGAAACCGAGGGCGATAATTCTAATTGTACCGTTCAGATGGGATATAATTTCGATAAGAAGATCAACGACAAATTGAAGATCATTAATGACCTCACTTATTATCCTTCGTGGGAAGATGTTTCAGATTATATTCTCACCACGACCGGTGAGATAAGATATAAACTGAACGACAGATTATTTACCAATTTCAGGGCTATTTTCGATTATGATTCTACACCTGCAGAAGGAGCAGGCAATACAGATACTAAATACTTACTGGGAGTCGGGGGAACCTTTTAACAGGGAAAAAGTTAAAATAAACCCAAAAACATTTGGTTTTATGTTCATAATTATGCCGGTTTTAAAAACAACCCTCTTTCTCCCATTCCCTGACCAGCAGATCTCAGGTTACGAATAATGCCTTTTACTCGTCCTTTTTACTAAGCAGCCGCTTTTTAAATATCAACATCCAGTAAAGACGGTTCAATGAAATCGGCAAGCTGTGCTATGAGTTTTCCCTGCAAAGTATGCAGATCAAGCAGTTTTTCGAGAGTTTCAGCAGCTTTTGACCTGTCGAATTTTACTTGAACCTCTTTCTGTATGTTATGGCGGCCATTTTGTACCTCTTTGAACATAATAATCCTTTCTCCGCTATTGACTTTGCAATAGCGATGTGTTACAAATATTTCGCAAATATAAATTATACAGCCGTATATTATCGTTTATGCGAATATTTTTAAGTATTTACTTACGTTTTTGCGAATTATTTTGAGTTTTTTTAGACCGGCAGATAATGAGCAGTAATTCAGACCAGCAGATCATAGAAAGGGTGAAGATCCTGCGCGATAAATTTGCAGGGCCTCGAGGTAAAAGCAAGTTTGCCAAGGCGATTGGCATCAGCCCATCGACGTATAATTATTACGAAAAAGACCGGGTACCGCCTATTGAGACCCTGGTCAAAATGGCGGAACTGTCCGGTGCTGACCTGGTATGGCTTTTGACCGGCAAAAAAAACACAGAAAAACTTCAGCTGGGGCCTAACCAGGGATTGATAAAGAAGATCATCAGGCTGCTGGATGAAAACCAGGAGCTTGCGGGGCCTCTGGAAGCTTTTGTAGAACTTCTGGAAGCTCAACAGGAAATAGAGAATAAGGGTAAGTCAAAAAAAGTTAAGGATGATAAGGGCGGGGATAACTGGATCCCGGTGCTGGGAAGAACGGCAGCGGGGATTGCTTACAAGTGGAACGAAACTTTAAAACAACAAAGGCCCGATGTTACGGAACTTAAAGATATCGTTAAAGAACATACCGGAAAGGACATCTTAGACAGCAGGGAGAAGAAAATCGAGATAGACCTGAAAGCCAGACCTTTGATGGAAAATCTTTCGGAGGGGGAAGTTAGCATTGTCAGGGTTACTGAAAATAACGGGGATGAACTGTTCGAATTCGTGGACAGTGAAAAAATAATCAGTATGTTCTCGGATGCGTTTGCATTGCATATTGACGGCGACAGCATGTCTCCGAAGATAAATGACGGTAATATAGTGATAGTCAGTCCTTCAGTTAATGCTATCGAAGGCCAGACAGCAGTGGTAAAGATAAAGGATCAGATAGGAGTTACATGCAAATTATTCCGTAAAGATGGGGGAAAAGTGCACCTGATCCCCGTCAATGAGAAATTCGATACTAAAGTATTCGATGAAAATGAACTTGAATGGGCCCTGGCAGTTTTGTGTCATGTCGATTTTTGAAAATTTTAATATTTAACCGGAACTTTTTTTATAAAAAAAAGGATTCTGAGATTTATTCTAAATTAATGCATCTAAATTGTTTTGTTGAACTTTTTATTTGGCATGTTATAATCGGTAAGATTTTATAATAGGGGAAGTATATTATTTTGGAGAGTATCTTTTATGTTTAAGAACATTTTACGTTTCATTTTTATTGTTGTAATTGCCGCAGTTATCATAGTTAATCTGACCATTCCCGAAATTTCAGGAGAAGTCGGCAGGAAGAATTTTTTCGTAATCCTCTGGAGCGGTATCGGACTTGCAATAATAACTCTTTTAATTGACCTTTTTATGCCTAAAAAGTCGCTTGCGGGGCTTGCGGGCGTGTTTTTCGGTCTTTTGGTGGGAGTTTTCATCAGCTGGGTGCTTGCCCTTGTATTGAAAATGATGAACGAGATTTACAACATAGGATTGACTGTTACCGGGGTGCAGGCGATACAATGGCTATTGGGTATATGTATTTGTTACACGGTTATCACCATAGTTTTGAGGACGAAAGACGATTTTCGTTTTGTAATTCCTTATGTCGAATTTGCAAAGCAGACCAAAGGTGCCAGGCCCCTGGTTATGGACACCTCAGCTATTATAGACGGCAGAATCGCCGACCTTTATAATAATAACCTGTTCGATGCCCCGATAATCGTTCCCAGGTTTGTGATAAACGAACTGCAGCTTCTTGCGGATTCCTCTGATAAACTGAAAAGGAACCGCGGCAGAAGAGGGCTCGATATTTTAAGGTCCATGCAGGAAAACCCCAAGATGGAGGTCGAGGTCGATGAGAGCATCGTCAAGGATTCAGAAGGTAAGGGAGTTGACCAGAAGCTGGTCGTACACTGCAAAGAGATAAACGGCAGGTTGGTTACTACGGATTACAATCTTTCCAAGGTCGCACAGGTCAGGCAGGTCGATGTGATGAATATAAATGAGCTGGCCAATTCCATGAAAGCAATTGCCCTTCCGGGTGAAGAGATGACGGTCAAGATCATTCGCGCAGGTGAAGAAGCAGAACAGGGGATCGGATACCTCGATGACGGCACCATGGTGGTTGTCGAAGGCGCAAGAGATAAGATCGGAAAAGACCTCAAGATCACCATCACAAGTTCGCTTCAGACTTCTGCAGGTAAGATGATATTCGGCAAGTTCGAGGGATTTGCAAATAAAAGATCAAAGCAAAGACATCAGAATGTCTGATCAATATTTTTCTATCTCCGCTAATAGCTGATCGATAAGCTCTTGTTCGGGTACCGTGGAAATTTTTTTACCCTTGCTGTAAATATAGCCCTTTCCCTTACCGGCGCAAATGGCGAGGTCGGCATCTTTTGCTTCCCCGGGGCCGTTGACGACGCATCCCATGACAGCGATCTTCAGAGACTTAGTGACATTTTTTAAAGAGCTTTTGACTTTTTTTGCAAGGCCGATGACATCAACCTGAGTTCTGCCGCAGGTGGGACAGACGACTAACTCGAGTTTCGGTTTTTCTCTCAGGCCTAGCGATGTCAATATTTCATCTGCAATTTTCGCTTCTTTTACCGGGTCCCCTGCGATGCTTACCCTTATAGTATCACCGATGCCCTGGGAAAGCAGACTTCCTATGGTGACAGCAGAAGGAACTTTCGCATCTTCTGGCAGGCCTGCATGGGTAAGGCCGAGATGAATGGGATAATCGAAGTTTTCTGACAACATTTTGTTTACTTCGATGGTTCTCATCGGATCGCTGCTTTTTGCACTCAAAACGAGTTTTTCAAAATTTCTTTCTTCGAAAAGTTTTACGTAGCTTTTCAATTCCCGGAGCATGTGTTTTGTTCTTTTATTTAAGGGGACATCTTTTTTCAGATTGCGAATGCTTGCTTCGTTTACCCCTGCACGGACAGCGACATCGTTTGCTTTTGCGGCATCGATTATTCTTAAGATGTCATTTTTACTTTTTATGTTTCCAGGATTTAGTCTGATCTTGGCAGCACCTGCTTCTATGGATTCGATCGCTCTGGAGGGACTGAAATGCACATCTGCTATAAGGGGAACATCGACTTGCGGTACGATTTTTTTGAAAGCTTCGGTATCTTTTTTAGTTGGTACGGCAAGTCTTACCAGGCCGCAGCCTGCCTTGACCAATTGCTTGACCTGCTTTACACATCTTTCAATATCGGTGGTCGGCACTTTGGTCATGGACTGTATGATTACAGGGTGGTTATCGCCTAAAGATATGTTACCGATTTTTACGGTTTTGCTTTTCCGTTCTATCATCGATCATTCAATTTTTTTTTAACGAAATTTTCAAATTCCTGGTAGAGTTCCCATGCTTCGACGTAACTGAAAAAACTGGTATCAAGGGTTTTTTTGTCCATATCTACATTTATTAATTTTCCGTTCCATTCGACAGGCAGTCTTTCTTTGTCATATTTATTAAACTCGAATCTGCAGTTATGTGAAAGATAATTTCTTATCAGCCTTGCAAATTCATACCAGGGTTCAGATTTAAAAGTCGGATACTGATTGGTTTTTTCGCAATAATCCTTAATATGTTCAAATGCTTCTTTGATGAAAGTTCTCAAAAGCATTTTTGCAAATTCATTCAGAGCCAGAGTCCTGTCTTTTTTATTTCTTAAAAGATTAGCCACCTGGTCAAAAGTAACAGTATAAGGTCCGAAAGCTGCCATGTGGGTTTCGAGCAGGCTGTATGATCTTCCAGTATCGAACAAAGAATATGCCGCCAGCCCGAGAATAAAATTGTTCTTAGTATGCTCCAGCTGGTTCATAAGTTCTGATTTCGTAATTTTCATATCCTGACCTTTTACTCAAACCTGAAATTCATTTCAGATTTTCAAATAATATCAGCTAATTGCAATTTTTTCATGTAAAAATGGGGAAGTTATTGAAAAACTTTGGATTTTAACATCTATTTTTAGAAAAAGTGAGTTTCAGCCGAATAATTCCTTGAATTTTGCGGTTATGTCTTCGCTTTCGCAAAGGGTCTGTCCGATCAGGACTCCGCCGATGCCTGCTTTTATTAATTTTATGACATGCTTTCGGGTTTTTATGCCGCTTTCTGCGATAAGCTCATTTCTGCGTTCAACGAATTCGGCAAGCCTCAGAACGTTATTGAAATCAACTTTCATTGTATCAAGGTTTCTATTGTTAATACCCATGACGGAATAGCCGCTTTTTGGAAAGCCTATGAGGCTTCGGTACTGAAGCAGGATATCTGCGCCGTGGACTTCCAGTAAAACTGTCAGAGAGAGTTCGGCAGCCTTTATCATTAGATCTACAAGCTGACCTTTTTTCAAGGCATCTGCTATGAGAAGGATGGCATCTGCCCCCGCTGCGCGGGATTCGTAAACCTGGTATTCATCTATTATGAAATCTTTTCTGAGAACAGGGATGTCCACCGCATCCTTGACCCTGGTGAGATATTCGAGCTTTCCCTGGAAATATTTTTCATCGGTAAGAACGCTTATCGCATCGGCTCCGCACTGCCGGTAAGTTTTTGCGATTTTTACGGGGTCGAAGTCCTCTCTAATGACACCTGCCGAAGGTGAGGCTTTTTTGACCTCTGCAATGACGTTTATGCCTCGGGGGTTTTTCTTTGAAACCTCCTTGTAGAAATTCCTGCATTTGGGGAGGTGTTGGGTCGATTCCTTCAGTTCTTCTACAGGTACGGCCTTTTTTTGCTCTGTGACTTCTTTCTTTTTGTCCGCTATTATTTTGTCCAGTATGTTTGCCAAAGTATCAGCCCGTCATTTTCACATATGCCATTCTCAGCTGGTTCAGGGTATCGTTTAATATCTTGCTTTCTTCATCCGAGAGGTTTCCTTTTGTTTTTTCCTCAAGGGTTTCGAGCATATCGATATTGTATCGTGCCACCTGAAGATCGGGTTCTCTTTTTTCCTGTCCTTCCAGCTGGATGAGTCCCATTGCAAAAAACGCCTGGGTTGCCAGCATACTCAGCAAGGCCTTGAAATCACCTTTTGGAAGTTCTCTTTTTTCCTTCTGTTCTTCGGTACCTTCTTTATCTTCCTTTTCTTTTTCGGCCTTTTCTTCTTTGGCTAATTTTTCCTTTTCCTGCTGGGCTTCCTTTTTCCAGTCTTCATCAACAATAATCTTTTTTTCTTTGTCTTCGGCCATAATTTTCTCCTTGTTATCTGTAATTTTTCATTTGTTTTTCAATTCTGCGCTTCTGTTCTTTTTCCGCAATTGACTTTCTCTTATCGTATTTTCTTTTACCCTTTGCCAGTGCAAGCTGGCACTTTGCATATCCTCTTTCGTTAAAATAAATTTTCAGTGGAACGAGGGTGTACCCTCTCTGTTCGAGTCTGGTAGTTATTTTTCTTATTTCCGATTTATGCAGTAACAGTTTTCTGCTCCTTTTAGGATCGTGGTTATTTATTCCCGCTTCGTCATACTGAGAGATACTGGCTCCCATAAGCCATATTTCCCCGCGTCTTACTCTTGCGTAAGAGCCGGAGAGGTCTGCCTGGCCGCTGCGTAAGGATTTTACCTCACTTCCGACCAGGGACATACCTGCTTCGTATTTATCCTCGATGTTGAACTCGTGAAAAGCCTTTTTATTTACAGTTACCGGGCCTTTTGCTTTTTTGTTTTTGTTATCTTTTGCCGTCATGGTGTTATCTTAAGGTTAAATTTTGCGTTTTGCAAGCTCCGCTACCTTTGAAAAATTATTTGATGTATAACGGCAACGATAATCCACGCGGCAAAACTAAGACCCACTGCAATCCAAACCGGTTGATCTTTTTTAAATGCCAGATAAGCCGCCAGGAAAAAGAAAATACTTGGTACTATCCCTGTAAGTGCCCCGGCAGTGTAGTCGACCATTATCTTCTGTTTATCCGGGTTTTCCGCATACAGCCAAAGCAGAACAATAAGGCCTGTCAGCGGCATAACTGCGATAAGGCCCGAAAGTGACGGCAATTTCCTGCCGATCTGCGTGCAGAAGATTATTATCAGCACGCTTATCAAAAGCCTTACAACAAATTTCATTTTTAAACGATCCGTTAATTATTTCAGGAAGTTTATCGCGATCGGATACCTGTAAACCTTACCTTCGCTTGCCCTCAAGGCACCGATTATCACGAAAACGATCTGCAGAACAACCAGGACAGGCAGCAGCAATGCACCAATAACGATCAATGTCAGTACAAAACTGATCATATAATAGATGATCATCGAGATAATGAAGTTAATCGCCGCTTTGCCGTTGTCATTGATAAACGGATGGCTGTCCTTTTTCACAAGCCAGATTATCAAGGGTCCTATCAGGCCGAATATCCCCGGAAAGATCCCCAGCAAATGGCAAAGCATTGCCATATTGCGGATATCCGCAGGTAATTTTTCACCTTCCGGCTGAGTCTGTGCTTCCGGAGTTCCCTGTATTTGTTCTTCTTTAGCTTCCTGACTTTCTTCTATTTTTTCTTTTTCTTCCGCCATAAATATTCCCTCCAAAGAGACTATAGATTTGTAATTATTTTTTAACAAACAATTTATAATGTGACAAGAAAAATAATAGAAAAAAGCGGGATATTGGATCCCGCCTTTGTCATTTCTATTTTCAAATTGTTATTATTTTTTATTTTCGGAGCAGAATTTTCCCATCAGCATCATTGGTTCGTTCATCTTTTCGGGCGAACCGTCGTTCTTTGCGAATGCATCTACAAGCTTAACCAGTTCGGGGTCGGCTTCCTTGTAGCCGTATTTGTGCGAGGTATTTACTATACCTGCATCAAGGCCGTATTCGCGGGCCTTTTTGACGTAGGCTCTGCATATACCGATCTTTCTTGCCGGCAGGTCCCTGCAGCAATTGCTGATACCGAGAGAAAAGTGAACATCCTTCATATCGGGATCGTTTTTGATCTTTTTGATGGTTTCAAACGCCCTGTATGTAAAGCTGGGAGTACCGGGTTCCATGGGCATATCGATAGCCAGCGGGAATACCGTAGTATCGAAGAAAATTTCTTCGGGTTTAAAACCATATTTGTTTACAGCTGCATCGAAAATGGTCTTGGCGACTTCGTAAAGATCATCGATAGTGTGCATACCTTTGGGACCTGAACCCTGACTTTCGGTGACCAGTAGTCCTATGAAGGAGTAATCATAATGTTTCTTGAGCGGCATCAGTTCATCGATGTTGTGATCTTTTATGGAGTTTATCAAAGGCTGTTTTACTTCTTCGTCTGTATTGTACCATTCTTTCAGGCCTGCAATGAGAACTTCGTTGTTGCTGCTGTCAATGCAGATCGGAACACCTTCGCCCCATTTTCTAACCATCTTCACGTATTCCTTCATCATATCGACTGCAAGCTGCGGGTCCTCTTCGCCGAATGAATCCAGGTTAACAGCGATGTAATCTGCCCCGTCGTCAGCCTGTGACTGTATCAGTGCCTTGATGTAATCCAGCTGATCGGATGGTTTTTTATAGGCATCGGGCCCCATTTGCTGGAGTTCCTTCATTATCTTGCCTGTTTTTGGAATCGATGCGTGAACAGATTCGCCAATATAAATGATCGGATTTTTCATAGTATGATCCTTCCCGAAAATATAATTTAACATTGAAGACGTATTTTCCAGTTCAGGGTTTCGCGGCTGATTAATTCTTTTTCTCAAAGTTTCCAGCCCGTTCTTTTCTGAAGCTGCCGCCTTGTAAATATATTCGCCGATGCATATCCGGTCAAGATTATTTCCGCACATGCCTTCAACGGTGGCATCGCCGCAGGGTGCATTGTCCATTCCTTTTTCGCATCCGCCTATGGTGCACCAGCTGAAGTTTTCCGGCAAAAAGCAGTCGCCGCATTCTTCGCAATCGAAAAGCAGATACTTCGATACCTTTTCGAAACAGAAAAATGATTTATAGGCAAATCCTTCGCCCTTTTCTGCGCCAAGGGTTTTCATCACCTTATTAAATGCGTGAAAGCCTTTGTAGTCCGGGTCAAGGATGCTTCTGTGCATGAGCTTGAACATGGCGTGATTCAGTTTTTTCCTGTGTTTTGAAAGTTGATTCTGTTTTCCGTTCTCATCGTAAAGGTAGTAAGATTCTTCGGCGGGCCAGTACAGGTTATCTTTGTATTTTTCCCAGTCCTGGCCGATCTCGGCAGCTCTTTTTACTATTTTCTGAAAGGTTTTAAAGTTGTGCACTCCACCGATATCGGCACCGGCAGCTCCCATTGTCTTGTACATTGCCACCTGCTGAGCAGCTCTTTCGATATTTTCCTCTTTGCTTTCCGAATATACTTTCTCAAGCAGATCGTCGCTTACGAAACAACCGGGCAGTTCAATATCGTGCATGAGTTTTGCAGCCTTGTTGGAATTGCTGAGCATGTAAACATTGCCGATGACCGGGACATCGATTTCGTTATCCTGCATGTATTGGAAAAGTTCTTTTGATTTTTTCCAGTCCCAGCCGACCTGGGTGATAAGAAATTCTGCCCCCGTTTTAATTTTCTTTTCCATTTTAAAATACTGCTGCAGCAGAGATGGTTCGGTGTATTTGAAAGGCGAAACGGCAGCGCCGGTATAAAACCTGTGAACGGAGTCAAGTGAGTCCGGTTTTGCCTTTGTAAGGGCCTTGTTGTTCATCTGCCTTATCATTCTCAGCAATCCTATTGCATCCAGTTCGAAAACACCCTTGGAGCTTATGGGTTTGTCTCCGGTTAAAACCAGGATATTATCGATGCCTGCTTTCTGGTAGCCGATGATCAAGCTTTTCAGGCCGTCTTCATTATGATCTTTACAGCTTATGTGAGGAACAAAATGCAGACCGTCGAGCAGACCGTTTTTGTCCACATATCTTAGAACGTCTGCCGGGTCGAGATTTGCCACTCCACCTGGATTTTGGGGAAATGTTATTGAGCAGAAATTGAAATCTTCGGGTACCCAGTCGTCTCCTTCTTCTCTGTAGCCTTCGAGGAATTTTTTGATAGGATTGAGCTTATAGCCGAAGCCTGCTGTCAATTCCACATTTATCACAAAATTCGAATTGTCTTCAAGTTTTTCTTTAAACGTCATTTCAGTCATTACAAAACTCTCCATTAATGCCGGATTTTTAACATTTCAACCGATCATTTTGTTCTCCAAAACAACATATTTGCCGTTTTCAGTAATAAAACGGACATTGAAATTTGTTATAAAGATTTTTATTTAAAATTTATAGGGTCTTTACAGCTATTTTTTATAATAATCTGGCTATATGGGATATAGGGAAAATTTTGATATGTTAATTTTCTGTTATTGTGGATAACTTGTTGAAAACTCTGATTTTTTCCACAGGCAAATGTTAATAAAATATTAATGTCACGTTAATTGTAAATTAAGCCTCATTGAATATATTAACGGCCCGCATACTCTACTTAGTTTAACACCCCTTAAACCTTTATTATATAAGTACTTAAAACTTTTTTAACAAATAGAACCAGATAGTGTTTGTTAAAATTGTCAATTTTACTTAGGTTGCCTATTTTAACATATGGTATATCTAGAGGAAAAGATACCATAATAGAAAGACGTGGATAAGTGTTTGAATTAAGAAAATTTTTCAATTTTTTTATATTTTTTGCTCATCGAAGAACTGATCGAGCTTTTTTTTGAAATTTTTACAGGCCTCGATGGGGTCAGGAGCCTTAGTAATTGCAGAACAAACGGCAACCGCATCCGCTCCTGCACTGAGTACTTTTTCCAGATTATCAAGGTTAATACCGCCAATGGCAACAACTTTTGGAGCTTCATTTTTTAGCCTTGCTGATGCTTTTTTAATGTAGTCAAGTCCGGCAATTTCGGGGATCTCTTTTGTTTCACTTTCAAAAACCGGGCCTGCTGCTACATAAGAGGGGTTTTGAGCAAGGGCTATTTCCAGCTGATTCATATTGTGAGTGCTTTTTCCTATGATCATGGGCCCCTGCTGGAGTTTTCTTGCATCTTCTATGGAAATATCATGCTGGCCCAAGTGGACGCCGTCAGCTGAACTGGCTATCGCTATATCAACCCTGTCATTTACTATGCATATCACCCCCATATCCCTGCAGAATTCAGAAACCTGCCTGCATACAGCCACCAGCTGGTCGTCGGCCGTATTCTTGCACCTTATCTGAATGCAGTCAACTTCTCCGATAGCACAGCATCTTGCCATGGAAATTATGTCCAAGGGATTGTCGCTTGATATCAAAACGTAAAGTTTAACATTTTTGAATTTATTAATGCAGTCACCCTGCAGTGCTGCATCCTTTTCAAGAGCATAGGACCTGTATCTTAAATCTTCAAAGGAAGCGGCGATCTCAGGGTCAATTGATTGCGTGGTTTCGGCAAGGACTCTCATGGCTTCTGAAAATCTTTTGCAGGCAGCGGTGAAACTGTCATTGATATCTTTTCTGGAAAGCTGGCCTTTGACCTGTTTGCCTATCCCGACATCTCCTTCGGTATCTCTGTTTGCAAGGAGTCTGGACTGCTGGAATTTTGAAATTTCAGTGCATAACTCGTGCCTCAACTGTTTTATCCTAGCTGTCAAAAACTCGGAGTTGAGGTAAAATCTGCAGAATTCTTCCATCACTCTGGCGGCTTCTCTGGCCCGATTGAAATTAGCATCAATTATCCTGTAAATGCTGTTGTCCATACATTTAAGGATATATTAAGTTAGAAAAAAATCCAATAGTAAAATAAATATTTTAAGTAAAATGAAACTTGCGAGAAATAAAAAAGCTGAGCCGTCCTCCTCCGATTTCGACTCAGCGTCACCCTTTTAATAAATTGCCCTGAAAGTTTTATCGAGCGGACCATTCCTCCTCCAAATAAAACTTTTCGAATGTCCGCCCGATATCAACTTTTTAAAGCAACGGACTTTATTATATGCAATAGGTATGCCAAAAACTTTTCTTTTTTGAATAAGCTCAAAAAAAGCCCGAAAACAGGCATTAAAGGGGTTATTAAAAAATTTTGAAAATATTTTTGATTGTAACAGTTTTGCGCTTTTGTTGATTTTATTAAACATCTGGTTTGTTTCAGGGTTTTTATTTAAGTAAATATCGGACTTTTACCCCATGTCTATTGTAAAGAATCCTTGTGTTTAAAAAAATAAACACCTCTGTTTACAAAAGTGTACGAAAGAGTTTATTTCTTTTCTTTGTCTTCGAATCTTGCCCATGCCAGCCTATCTGACCATTTGACCAGCCACTTATCATATAAAATAATTCGTCCTTCTTCTTTTTGCCTTATCTTCATGATGGTGTTTCTTCGCCAGGTGATAATTTTCTTCACTAACTTTTGATCGTCGGGCTTTTTTATTTCTGTTCTTTTGACTTCATCGGGGTCTTTCTCGAGATCATATAGCCATGCGGCTTCATTGGTGGGATTATAGACGAATTTTTTATCACCCTTGACGTACCCGAAGGGACTCTGCATAAGCCAGCCGCTGAAATAAACCTTTCTCTCAGGAATATTGCTATTAAGAACATCTTTGCCCAAGAAACCGGAATCGTCGATTTTCAAACCTAATTGAGCCAGGATCGTCGGTGTTACATCAATTGAGCTGACAGGCTTAGAGATGTTTTGCGGGTCATTACCCGGAATTTTAATTACCCACGGAACCTTGAGCACTTCATCGAAGGCGATCCTTTCATGGCCGTGCAGGCCGTGTTCGCCAAAGGCCTCGCCGTGGTCACCGACCACGCAGAAGATGGTGTTTTCCATCTGTCCCTGCTTTTGCAGTTTTCGATATAAAGTTTCAATAAATTCATCAGTATACCTTATGGTTTTAAGATACTGGAAAATCGGCTTGCCCTCTATATCAGAGTACCATTCGGGCACTTCATATGGGTCATGCGTCACTGAGCAGAGCATGGTTAAAAGGTAAGGCCTGTTATCTTCATTTATCCAATCCAGGGCAGGGTCGATCATGGCGAATTCATCACTGCCCAGGTAACCGACGAACAGGTTCGGGTCCTTTAAGTTTTCTCTTGACCAGAATTTATCGAAGCCGAGATTATGAACCATGGACGGGCGGGATTCGAAATTTCCTTTTGCGGACTGAAAAAAGGCTGTCTTATAATTCAGATTATCTCCGAGAATGGCAGCCAGACCCGCATAGGGTCTATCGACGGGAACGGTTTCAGCCAGGTCCTGAGATGCAGAAGGATAACGTCCTGTTAAAATCGAAAAGACGGCCTTTGTAGTGTGGGTCAGGGCTGATCTCATTTCAGTGAAGTTAACGGCTTCTTTTGAAAGCTGAGAAAGAAAAGGGGTTGTAGAATAGATGTTCTCCGCCAGGGAAGTTTTCTGGAACTGAACACCTTCCAGTATCACTATCACGATATTCGGCTTATTGTGCTGTGGATTACCTGCAGAAGTCAAATTTACCTCATCACGAAAAGGTATCACCCTTTCAAAGTTCTTATCATTTAAGATATCGGTTTCATCCGAACCGAGGGAAAAAATCTGGAACATTCCTTTTAAGTGAGCATTGAATTCCAAGCCCTCAGAGATAATGAAATTCGGTGTTTCTTTTCTTATGGCAACAAAACTCAGGGCAGTCATCAGGATAAAAATACAGAAGATCATTATTTTCACCGAGACCCTTTTAACATTCACCCGGGGGATCCTGGGCTTTGCGAGAACAGAAAATAGAAACATAAGTGCAAGAGCACTCGGTACCAACAGAACGACCGAAGCAAGTGGCATTTTTATAAGGTTCCCGCCGATTATCTGCAGAGCGTTTAAGGGATCGCGGAACAGGGGAAGCAGGACATGGGGAAGTATCTGAGTTCCTGTGCGTATAATCCAGCCGGCATTTAAAACCGCATAAGTACAGATCAAAGCGGCGAAAATGGTGAGCGTTCTGTAAACTGCTTTTGTGGGGAATCGATACAGGATTATAAAAAAGAGGGTTTCTACACCCAAAAGAAATAAAACATCGAAAACGATCCAGAAAAAATACTGGTTCAACATATCTACCCTGACTGCATGGTAGAATTTTACCCCGATGGTGAATAAAAGCGCAACAGTTATGATAACGCTGAAAGCGTTTTGTGAAAGATATTTATATAAACGAAGGAGCAAGTGGCGGGACTTTTTCCTGATCTTTTCCTTTTTCTCATCTCGCATTAATTATGTAAATCAGCCTTAATTTTTTAAAAAGTTAGTCGAAAGTATCATAAATATCCGACATCGGCAACTCTGCATACGCAACAGAGTTATCGGAAACACCGTAATATAACTTCAAAACTTCTTTTTCGTTCAGAAGACCGGAAGTAAAAACGACATTTCCAAAAAAACCCTTAATCTCATAATCGGTTTCAGGTTCCATTATCGGTTTTTTTGATCTTTTGAGTATCTTCCATGGCTGATCGGCATCCGTAAGAACGCCGCCGAGACAATATCTATCCCTTTCATCGACGCCGTGGTATATTTCCAGCCAGCCTTTTTCCGTTTTAAACGGTACCGCTCCTGCTCCCCCCCGGTTACAATCCCACATACCCTCCTCGAATCCCATAAAATAACGGTGATTGCCCCAGTTAATGAGGTCCTTCGATTCTGCAATCCAGATATGGTATTTATCGAAAAGAGGTGTTACGGGCCTGTGAAGGGCAAAGTACGTGCCGTTTATTTTTTCCGGAAAAATCGCTACATCCTTATTTTCAGGACAGAAAATAACGCCCAGCTTCTGGAAGGACTCAAAATCCTTTGTTTTTGCAAGGCAGGTTGATATCCCTTTGTCACAGACGCCTACGTAATCAATATAGTAAGTATCATCTATCTTTGTGATCCGCGGGTCCTCGATGCCGAAGGATTCATACATATTATCAGGAAAAAGCGCTGGTTCATCTTCGATTTCAAAATTTATTCCGTCCCTGCTTTTTGCAATTCTCAGGTATGAAAGGGAAGTAAGGAATTTGCCGTCAGGTGCTATCCTCATCCGTGGATCGGTAAAGTCAATCCGTTTATTTGCTTTATTGAATCCTTTCGTTTTCAGTTTTTTGTTCTCAGCATCATAAATGAAGGTCGCTTCGATATCAGGATGTTCTGTGACGGGTCTTTCTGCGACTCTTAATAAGAGAATTATTTCGCCCTGATATTTCGTAACGCCGGGATTGAAGGCCCCTATAACTTCCGAATCCGGCAAAAGGGGGTTCACATCCTCCGGGGTAATAATGGGATTATCCAGGGATCTTAGTACAGCCATTTTTAACCTCCCGTAAAATTAAATCAAAATGGACAATATAAATATACCAGTGGTTTAAAGTAACTACAAGATTAAATAAAAAACCCGGCCCTGATACGAGCCGGGTTGTATCTAACAAAATCGAAACCTATTTAAATTCGGAAGAATCCACTTCGATGAAGGGTACTTGGCCTGCCCTGTGGAGAACCGGCCGGTTTTGAACAGAGCTTGTAATGATATCGAAATGTTCTGAAAGATCCAACACATCACCTTCATAAGTTTTAAAATTGGGGACGTCGATCTTTATCGCTTCGGATGCAGGTTTGCCTGCAGGTACGACTTCGATATCGAATATTTTCATAGGCTTGCTTCGGTACATCTTTTCGATCTTTAATTTAACGGTTTCCTTTTCCATGTCAATTTCGAGTGTCGCCCAGAATCTCGGGTAAAATAACGGATAGCGGACGAACTCGGCATCTTGCCTGATGACCGGTGCCAGCCTGAATAATTTTTCCGGCCCGTCGAAACTTGCTCCTGCAAGGACATCGGTAATAAACCATGTCACCGGTGCGGACATATAGGTAGCTTCTCCGGGATTCCATAAGTTCTGGGTCCAGGTCCAGCCTTCTCTTAAGTGCACCAACTGGATATTTTTCATTATCGCCAGGCCGTCTTCAAGGTAGCCGTTTTGTATGCCGAGCATGGCGGTGTAGCTTTCCAGGTAAAAAGGCCAGCACTGTGAACCGGATTTGTCTATACCTCTTTTCAGGTTCAGGTCATAGACCTTGGGGGCATAATATGAAGGTGCACTTGATACAGAGGTCTTGAACTGTGAAAGCACAGAAGCCCGTGCCATTTTCTGTGGTACGACGTCACCCCAGCCGCAATACCTGCTTACGAACTGTCCCGCCAGCTGGCCGGTGAACATCCTGTAGTCCTGTTCATCAGAGCCGTCGAGGTCGCAGCCGTAAGAAAAGAACCTGCCGTTCCAGAGATATTTAATAAAGTCTTTCCGTGTTTCTTCCAACTGTTTCTGCAGCTTATTTTCGAAATCGTCGTCGTCCATGCAGTCTGCAAGTACCTTGCCTGCTTCCAGTGCAGAAAGATAAACGCCCGCGATGTAGGAATAAACGGGTGGATGGATGTAATCATCGTAGGTTGTCTTTCCGACAGGGATATCTATATCACTTTTTATATTGTTCTTTAAATTCTCAAATGCGAATTTGACTCTTTCATAGTGCTCTTTGACGTATTCCTCGCCGCGTGTCTGCTGGTAGTCTTTCGCCAGCTGAATTATCCAACTGCAGGTGTTATCGAGCATCGTGCCCTTTGGAGCCGGTGACAAGCCTTCACGGGTTGCGATTCCAAGGTAATAATGGCCGTTGAAGTGCAGAATGAATCCTTCTTCCGGGTCCTGGGTATAAGCGAAGAGGTCCATTTCGGCCCTGTCAAGGTCGGTGAAGAATTTCTGGTAAAAGGGATGGGCGCTGAGCCTCTGGTCCATGGTGCCGGCAAGGCCTCCCATCTTACCTTCCATGACCGCAAAGTCACCTGCCCTGTTTAAGATACTGTTTGTATAGAGTACGTAGGCACTGTTTATAAGTTTGAATTTCAGCCAGTCCGGATAGGTACTTTCCAGTATAGGTTTATGCCATTCGACTGTACCTTCATGAATTCTGCTGTAATTTTGGGCAGAGTAGGCAACAATGTCACTTATCCCGTCGAAGAATTTGTGGAAATATCTGCCGTAATCCTGGGTTCCGAAATAGCTTTTAGGGTGTGCTTTTTCCCTGTCAATCTTCAGCTGCGGATAGTACCAGGCGACCATAAAGCGGACGGTTTTGGTTTCCGCTTTGTCAAGTTTGAGTTTCAGGGCTATGGCACTTGCTTTCTCTTTTGCTTCATCGGGATCGTAAAGTTGTACCTTGTCGAAATCTTTCGCAAATGTTCCGTCTTTTTTGAAGGTCTTCCATTTCTGTTCGCCGTTGTTTACTTCATATGCGGGAAGAACGGTAACTTCTGTTCCTTCGGTTTCTTCAGCAAGGATGGCGACTTCCTGAACGTAATTCTGGTAAGTAGCCTTGATCGGGTCGAAAGGTTCGGGAGTAAACTGTTTAATGCCTTTCCATTTGCCGACTTCGAAGGGTTCAGAAAAAGTTTCGACCCTGGGGTAATCGACCCAGTTGGCTCTTTTGACGTGAAAGGCGTTGTTTTTGGGTAGTTTATCCAGCGCATCTTTGTTTTCCAGATCAAGAAGGCCTCTGGAGATGATATCTTCCCATGAAAGTGCGATACTGGTTTCTATCGGCCTGTTTTCAGTATTAACGATCGACACTTCGAAAAATGCCACCGGCAGCGAAGAATCCTTTATGTTATGGGGAACGCAGCCAGACCAGCCGTAAAGAGAGAGTCTCGAACGGGGTTCATCTGCACTTCTGTCCTTGAAGGCAACTCTTGCAGTCGGGAAAAGTCCCCGGTAAATGGAACTTGCGTAACCTTTCAGACCCAGATATTCGGAATCATCCCTTACCATCCTCCTGTGGGTTATCTTTTTCCTTCTTGTATTGTTTTCCCAGATAGCAAAGAAGCTCGCCTTTACGTCTTTGATAACCCCGTCTTCGTGGGTGTTATTCAGTGCTATCCTTGTGAATTCGCCTGTAGGTGCGAGGTCAAAACAACCTGTACCTACACCGCCGAACGGTACCCCGCTTGGCCCGATATGATCCTTTAATGCAAGGTAGTTAAAGCCTGTAGCACCGCCGGAAACATCACTGAAGAAGCTGGTATTTGCCGTTTCCGCCCCGTAATCAGGCTGAGCGGCAAAACTTGTGGTCAGGATCAATAATGACATGATAAAAATACCCGTTTTTCGCATAAATTACTCCTTTGAAAAAATTTACGAACTCGTTTTGCAGCTATTTTTATGAATTTTTTGCTCAATTTAAAGTCAAAAATCGAACAGAAGCGAAAATTTAAATTAAAAAAGAGTTAGGAATCTTGACTTATTTGCCGAAGGTTATTAATATCTCTAGTTCTTGCCACTGTAGCTCAACGGCAGAGCACCGGTTTTGTAAACCGGCGGTTGAGAGTTCGAATCTCTCCGGTGGCTTTTTTATTTTACTCACATACAGTTTTTCCAGCTTAACTAAAATATGATACTTGCATAGCCTACACTTTCCTCGCTGCTTCGGCCCATTTTTTGTTGCATGATGTTATTGCTGTTATCTTTATCCAGCAGGATACCTTTTGTTCTTCCGAGTTTTCCAGCAAAAGCTACAACAGCCGCAGCCGCACCCGGGCCGCAGGCGTTGTGATGAGACATAGCTTTGTCCAGAAGCTGGGCGGGCTTTACATCATTTGCAAGCTGTATGAATTCCTCATCATTAACATCGGAAGCCCATTTCAATGCCTCTTCTCCCGTACCCTGGGGCTCAAAGCCGTACCGCGGGCCGTAATGAGTCAAATCGGTCGAACCGATGCAGACTACCTGTTTTTCGGTTTCCTCAGTTATTATTTCTGCCAGACCTTCGCCTAAAGCAACTGCATTTTCATTGGGTGAAACGATTACGGGGATGATCTCTGCACCTTCGAACATGTGCTGGATGAAGGGAACCTGCACTTCGATACTGTGTTCATATTTATGGGCGCCGGAGTCACTTATTGCCAGCTCTTTTTTTCTAATCTTTTTTGCAAGTTCCTCGTCGATACTGATATCCCCCAGCGGCGTGCTCCAAGCTCCCTTGTCATAGGCAGCCGGTATATCGCCGAAATAGCCGTGAGAAGTGCCGAAGATCACGAAGGTATCGACTTTTTCATTCTGCTGTTTTACGGCCTGGAAAACTTCAAGTGCCAGTTTTCCGCTGAAGAACCACCCTGCATGAGGTACGATTGCACCCACTATTTTTTCGGGAAGTTCGGTTTCAAGTTTGATCTCGCTTAGCATCTGCTCGATCTCGGAAATGCATTTTTCCTTATCTCCCGGGTAAAACTGTCCTGCTACGATCGCTCTTCTTTTCTGCATGTTTCAACCTGCCCCTTGAAATTATCACTTTTGCAAGTTATATTAACTCCGCTTATTTTCAACCATAATTTTAACTTATTAGGAAGAAAAAACAATGGTAAATGAAAAAACATCCAGCGTAGCTGTGGTAATGGGTTCAGACAGTGATCTTAAAGTAATGCAGAGCTGTATCGATAACCTGAAGGATTTCGGTATCAATCCGATCGTCAGGGTTATCTCTGCTCACAGAACTCCCCAAATTGCAGATGAATTCGCTGCAAATGCAAAGGAAAAGGGAGTAAAGGTCATCATAGCAGCTGCGGGAATGGCTGCTCATCTTGCAGGTGCCATGGCGGCAAGGTCGAGACTGCCTATAATCGGAGTACCTATCCAGGCAAGCTCCGGGCCTAACGGGATGGACGCCCTTTTGAGCACCGTTCAGATGCCGCCTGGTGTTCCGGTAGCTACCGTCGCCATCGGTAAAGCTGGTGCCAAGAACGCAGCAGTGCTTGCGATTCAGATACTGGCACTTTCTGATGAAGATATGGACGAGAAATTAAAGCAATACAAAGCCGACATGGAAAAGAAGGTGATCGAAAAGGACAAGAGTATCCAACAGTAAAAACAACATCGTGCTGTTCTAATACATGCAAAACAATTTCAAAGGGTACGAGATGAAAGCAATTAAGACAATAATGGCCTTTATATTTTGCATTTCTAGTTTATTGAATGCAGATGTCAAAGTCAATCCTCTTTTTTCTAAAAACATGGTTTTACAGGAAAATGCTGAAGTTCCGATCTGGGGTTGGGCAGAACCGGGAGAGGAAGTCACGGTGTCTGGAAGCTGGGGTGAATCTGAAAACACTGTCGCAGATAAAAACGGAAAATGGATGGTTAAACTGTCAACTCCGGTATCCAATGATGTTTTCACTGTAAGGATCAAAGGTAAAAACGAGATAAATATCGGGAATGTGCTTCTGGGGCAAGTATGGCTGTGTTCGGGTCAGTCAAATATGCAGTGGATACTTGCCTGGAGTAAGAACGCCGAGGAAGCTATCTTGGGTTCGAGATATCCTGAGATAAGATATTTTCATGTCAAAAGGACCGCTTCTGAAACCCCACTTGAAAAATGCGAAGGTGAGTGGGTTATATGCGATCCTTATACTTCCAAGGATTTTTCTGCTGTAGCATATTTTTTCGGCAGGGAATTATTTCAGGAATTAAGAAAGCCGATCGGTTTGATAAATTCCTCTTTCGGAGGGACAAGGGCAGAGACATGGACGCCTTTAGAAACTTTGAAAGCAAATCCGGTTAATAAAGATTATCTTGAAAATTACGAAAAAGCTGCAAAGACTTATCCTGAACAAATGGAAAAATTCCGCAGGGAACGTCACGAATGGATAAAGGAATCTCGCAAAGCCAGGTTTAAAGGCAAGAAAGTACCGAGGCCTCCGCATAAACCCTACGGGCCGGGACATCAGAATGCACCCGCTCATTTATATAATGCTATGATAAATCCGCTAGTGCCTTTTGAAATAAAAGGTGTGATATGGTACCAGGGTGAGGCTAATAACAGAAATCCGTCAGCATATAAAACTATTTTTCCCGAGATGATAAAAAGCTGGAGAAAATTATGGAGCGATCCGAATATGCCTTTTTATTTTGCACAGCTTTCAGATTTTAAGGGAATAAAGCCCATTACCAGAGAGGCCCAGATGAGTGTCCTGTCACTTGATAACACCGGCATGGCTGTTACCGTCGACATCGGCAATCCCAATGACATTCACCCCAGGAACAAAGAGGATGTCGGAAAAAGGCTGGCACGATGGGCGTTAGCAAAAGATTACGGCAAAGATATTGTATATTCCGGGCCTTTGTATAAATCTCATAAAATAGAAGAAGATAAAATAAGAATTCATTTTAAATATGCCGGATCAGGGCTTAAAGTTAAAGGTAACAAATTATCTGAATTTACAATAGCAGGTAGTGATAAAGAATTTCTTACTGCAAAAGCAGAGTTGGAAGGCGATACTGTTCTTGTATGGAATGAAAAGATCGAAAATCCTAAGGCAGTACGATACGGCTGGTCCAATTCGCCAGACATAAAATTGTATAATGGGGAAGACCTGCCGGCTTCACCATTTAGAACAGATAACTGGGAAATTAAGGATTGAGAAAGAAATATTTCAATTAAATCAAAAAAGACTGTGGTTTTTGCCACAGCCTTCCTTAATGGAGAAAAGTAATTTAAGTTATTTTACTTCGACAACCGAATTGTATTCGCCGAAGGGGTTTACTTCTTTTGTTTCGTTGTATGGGTCCTGCTGCCATTTGCCGTCAACTACTATCCTGTAGCGGTGCTTTCCTTTAGGTATTTTCACCTTAGCCTGCCAGATTCCGCTTTCGCCGACTTTCTTCATGGGGGTTTTTTCGGGCTGCCAGCCGTTGAAGTCACCTGCGATCTGAACTTTTTCAGCCCGCGGGTACAAACTTACGAATGCCACGGCATCTTTCATGCAGGTGACGCCGTAATAATCGGAAAGCTTTTCATCCAGCGAACTTTTCTGTTCTGTTTTTTCCTGCTGTTTTGTCGCAGTTGCGGTTTGCTGTTTGGTTTTATTTTCCGGCTGAACTTTGCTGATAATCTCATCAGCGGTCATACTTATCTTTGTCAGCCTGTCATCCATTTGATTGACTTTTTCGTCCCTGCTGTCGATAACCTGTGAATTCAGTAATTCTTCTGCAAGGGAATTGAAATCCATTCTTCCCCTGCTGCCGGGGTCGTATTCGCAGATGGGCTGGCCGAAACTGCTTGCTTCCTTGATCTTGGTGTTGAAATTGATAACCGTAGTGAACATCTTATCGGTAAAGTGATTTCTCAGTTCTGCGAGAATTTCTCTTGCCATTTTGGTTCTTACATCATACATGCTGGCAAGTACTTGGACGTTTACGTCCTGGTTGGATCTTTCGGTAATGATATTCAAGGTCTCAAGCTGTTTGCTCAAACCATGCAGAGCAAAATAGCCGGTTTCCACCGGAACGATAACTTCCGAAGATGCCTTCAATGCGTTGAAGGTCAAAAGGCTTACAGCCGGGGGACAGTCTATAACGACATAGTCGTATTTATCGCGTACTTTTTCGAGTTCTTCCTTTAAGGTGTATTCCCTTCCGACAACGCCGCTCATCTGCTGTTCGAATGCAGACAGATCGATACTGCTGGGGGCCAATTCGAGATTATCGGTTATCTGCCAGAGAATTTCTGACAATTCGGTTTTTTCGTTTCGGCTTTTGCTGATCATAACATCGTAAATGCTCTGATCGATCTGGTCTTCGGGCACTGCCAGACCAACGGCGCAATGTGATTGCGGGTCCATATCGACAAGCAGTGTTTTCTGGCCTAGTTCTGCAAGTGCACTTGCCAGGTTAATTGAAACGGTGGTTTTTCCGCAACCACCCTTTTGGTTAATGACTGCGATCGTTCTCATTGTTTCTGAACAACCCCCTATCTGAATCCATTCTTTAAACCATAATCCATTATATTCTCTATAAGTATAAAAATACCTATAGTAATTCTTTCGGCCAGTTTTACTTTAAAACTTTACAATTTTATGGGACGAGCCGATAAAAAACCCCGATATTAATACTAAAATCGGGATTTTCGAGTGTTTTCCAATATGAAAAAGTAGTGTAAAAATCTTCATGGCAAGGTTTTACGGCACTTTGAGATATCCTGAACTTTTCAGCAAAAAATATTAAATTTTTTTGAATTTTTATAAAGATTGCTGTTATTAATGCCATGAAAACCAAAAACCGCTGGTTTTTAGCTGGCGGTCCCAGGTGATTTTCAGTATTTCTGAAAGCTGAAAATTCTTATTTTTTCAGCTTAGCGATCAATTCTTCGATCTTTTTATGGTTTTCAGGCGTAGTTCTAACAAATACCTGCCCATCATTTTTAATTTGATAAATTCTATGTGGAGACTTCGGTTTCCGTTTCAGTCTCGATGTCTCCCAATCCTCGGGTATCATGGTTTGGATGAGTTTTGGTAAATTCCTGTTTGTTTCTTCATCGTTTATAAAACAATAGGTTTTAACCTTGAAATCCGCATTTTCATAGGGTGTTGATCTTTCAGGCTCATCGGATTTATACTCTTTTCTACTAGAAACGCAAATACAGCCTGAAGGAGTTAAAGTTACCAATACTAAAAGACTCACCAATATTCTCTTTTTCATATTTTTCCCTTTTCATTTTCTTAATTCAGTGATTAATTCTTCTATTTTTTTATGATCCCCGGCTGGATTTTCAACATTAACATCACTTAAAAGCTGCTTGTAATAAATACTGTGGAAACCTGGCTGGCCATTCCAATTTTCAATTATAACAGTATGGATGAAATTTAATAAATTCCTGTTTATCAAGCCTTTCATATTTTCTCCCCTTAACAAAAATACCTTCTATTTAATATGACGTGAAAGCGGGAAAAATTGTACAAAAAACTTTAAATTTTATTAAAAAAAGGAATGCACCACCTTATTGAAAGATGATGAATTCCTGGAGGATGGTATTTGTTCTTTTCAGTTAATTACTTCGATCCTTTGATCTGGATCTTTTTGGTCTTAGTTTCGGCTGCTTTCGGCATAGTTATCTGGAGCAGACCGTCTTTATACTCTGCCTCTATCTTGTCTCTGTCAACTTCGCTGGGCAGAGTTACATCTCTTCTGAATTTTCCGAAAGACCTCTCCATTCTGTAACAGCCTTCCTTTTCATATTCTTTTTCCCTTTTCTTTTCACCGCTGATGGTCAATACATCGCCGTGAATTGAAAGATCAATGTCGTCGGCCTTGCAGCCCGGAACTTCAGCATTTACAATGATATTGTCTTCTTCTTCGACCATATCCAGACTTGGCCAGGTCATTGTTGTTTCAGTAGCGGTTGTTCTGGAAGGCCACCTGCCGAAAAATGAGCCGAAAAGATCATCAACTTCATTCTGCAGCCTCTCAAGTTCGTTTCTAATTCCTCCTCTTCTTAATTGAATGTTAGCCATAGTTAAACCTCCTTTTATAAATTCCCGTTTAATTAATTCATTTCTTTTATTAACCTCTATTTTAAAGTTTGCAAATGCTGTGCCAATCGGGTAAATCCCCGAAATCTGCCTTTTTTTACCCTTAACAGCATATGGGGCTGTCAAAATGACGCCCTTTAACTTGAAACTGTTGTAAAAATGGCAGGTAATAAAAAATTTTAAAAAATACTTTCAACTGAAATTATTTTTGTTATAATATTTTTTGTTGAATAAATTTGAACTGATACTACTTTTTTAAATAAAGAATATGATAAGAAACGAACCGGAAAAAAACAGAAATAACGCTGCTGATTTAAAAGGAGCTGCTGAAGATACTAAATTTTTCAGGAACCACAGCTTCAGGATATTAAGCAGTCTGCGTAAAATAACGCATTCAGTGGCCATATATTCAAAAAAACTGAAAAAAATATATGGTATAACAGGGCCTCAGCTGCTCTGTCTGTATGCTATTGAAGAAAACGGGCCCACCACTTTGACCGAGATCAGCAAACTTATCAGCTTAAGCAGCAGTACAATACTGGGCATAGTGGACAGACTGGAAAAGAAAGACCTTGTAGAAAGAAGAAGAGATTCAAAAGACAGGAGAAAAGTATTTATCACCACAACCTCAAAAGGGAGCGAATTTGCACTCAATGCTCCCATGCTGCTTGAAGATAAGGTAGCGGAAGGGATTCTGAAAAAAGACGAAAAAGATCAGGCTGCGATCGCATGGTCGTTAGAGCAGATCGTTACGCTCATGGATGAAAACTGTTTTTCAGACATAAGTAAATCGGAAATTGAATCTTTTGAAAAAAATATAAGATAAGAATTTCTGAAAGATTAAAACTGCGTTCAACTTTATTAACTCATTAGAGGGTTATAATTATGATAAAAGTGCTTAAAGACAAAAAAATGAAAGTTAAAGAAGCTATTTCCATTGATAAAGATATTTTCAAATGGGAAGACTGGAGATGGCAGCTGAAACATTCTATCAAAAGCATCGAGACATTCGAGGAGCTGCTTGGTATCCAGTTCAGGGAAGACATACGTGAAGAGATCGAAAAGACCGTGGAGAAGTTCCCTTTAAGCATTACTCCGTACTACCTTTCATTAATAGATACAGACGATATTAAGAACGATCCTATATTCAAACAGGCCTTCCCTTCCCCTCATGAAATGGACGATCACAAATGTGACATGTCCGACCCGCTTGCAGAAGATAAGGACAGCCCGGTGGAAGGGATCACTCACAGGTATCCTGACAGGGTGCTTTTCCTTGTAAGTAATGTCTGTTCAATGTACTGCAGACACTGTACTAGAAAAAGAAGGGTTGGCGACGTCGATTTCGTGCCGGACAAGAAAACTATCTTAAAAGGGATCAAATACATAAAGGATCATCCGGAGGTACGTGACGTGCTGCTTTCGGGCGGAGATCCGTTTTTGCTATCAAATGAATACCTGGACTGGATTTTGAGCGAACTTGCAGAGATCGAACATCTGGAGGTTATAAGGATCGGCACGAGAACGCCGGTAGTTCTGCCTCAGAGGATAACGGATGAACTGGTGGATGTTCTCAGGAAATACCAGCCGATCTGGATAAATACACATTTCAACCATCCCAGGGAAATAACTAAATCCTCCAGAAAAGCCGTAAAAAAACTTGCAGATGCAGGTATCCCGCTGGGTAATCAGTCGGTACTTCTTGCGGGTGTCAACGACTGCCCGCGGATAATGAAGGCCCTGGTACATAAGCTTGTCGAAAACAGGATCAGGCCTTACTATCTGTATCAGTGTGACCTTTCAGAGGGATTGACGCATTTCAGAACGCCCGTCGGAAAAGGTATCGAAATAATAGAAAATCTCATCGGCCATACTTCCGGATTTTGCGTCCCCAGATATGTAATAGATGCTCCGGGCGGAGGCGGAAAAATTCCGGTAATGCCGAATTACCTGATATCATGGTCAACGAATAAAGTTGTACTGAGGAATTACGAAGGTGTCATTACCACCTATAAAGAGCCTGATTCGTATGAGCCTATCTTCTGCGACAGGAAATGCGGCGACTGCAAACTGCAATTAAAAACAGATGACGCCGAAGAGCAAAAGGCCACGGGTATCTGTAAACTTCTCAACGATTACGATAAGGATATATCACTGACGCCTTCGGAAAATGAACGTCACTCAAGAAGGAAATAGTTATGGCTGTAATTGACTATATCCTCTTCGGTCTGTATATGGCAGGTGTCCTCGGGATCGGATACTACCATTTCCTGAGAAACGAGGACAGGGAAGATTATTACGTCGGCAGCAGATCCATCAAGGCTCACCACGTAGGTTTATCCATAGTCGCCACCGACGTAGGGGGCGGCTTTTCCATAGGTCTGGGCGGACTTGGGTTCGTGATGGGACTTGCGGGAAGTTGGCTTTTGTTTACCGGCCTTATAGGTGCCTGGCTGACTGCCGTGATAGTAATACCGAGGATCAAGAAATTCGACAGAAAACATAAGATGTTCACCTATCCGGATTTTTTAAGGTTCAGATATAATGAGAAAGTGGCCCTTGCAGCTGCCCTGATATCCGGGCTGGGATATATGGGATTTACAGGAGCACAGGTTCTGGCAGGTGCCAAACTGGCATCGGCTACCCTGATAACCAAGGCTCCTTTCGGTCTTACTCCCCTTGAATTTTCCATCTATATAATCGCCTGTATAACTCTTGTTTACACAGTGATCGGGGGTTTGAAGGCGGTCATATATACTGATACCGCACAATGGGCGATTCTTTTAACCGGTCTGATATTTGTTACTATACCGGTGACTCTTTTTAAACTGGGAGGTATCTCCAGACTGAAAGAGGCACTGCCTTCGAATTACTTTGACCTGACCAACATAACCGCAACCCAGTTTATAAACTGGATGGTGACTATTATACCTATCTGGCTGATAGGAATGACACTTTACCAGCGAATGTACGCCTGCAAGAACGAAGAGGAGGCCAAAAAGGCCTGGTACATCGCCGGTCTGTTCGAGTACCCGGTAATGGCTTTCACCGGCGTTTTTCTTGGGATGTGTGCAAAGGTGCTTATCCCGGAGGCGGAGTCGGAAATGGCAATGCCCATGCTGATATCACGGATGCTGCCCATAGGAGTGACGGGGATTGTTATCGCATCTTATTTTTCGGCTATAATGTCAACCGCAGACAGTTGCCTTATGGCATCATCGGGCAACCTGGTCAACGACGTACTTCACAGGTATATATTCAAGAACAATTCTGACAAGCAGCTGATGTTCTTATCACAGATAGTAACACTTATCATCGGCATAGTCGCCATCGTGATCGCAAGTGAATTTAAAAAGGTGCTCGATGCCATATTATATGCCTACGCCTTCATGGTTTCAGGGTTGTTCATACCGACACTGGGTGCATATCTGTGGAAAAAGGCGAGCTCGACCGGGGCTTTATTGAGCATGATAGCTGGTGGAAGTCTGACATTGACCCTGCAGATAAAGCCCGAACTCCTGCCGGAAAAATTAAGTAAGACAGGTTTAGATGCCACGGTCTACGGCATTTTGATCTCACTGATCATATTTATAAGTTGTTCCTATATATTTCCCGATAAAGAAAAGACGAATCATTATGACATTTGACAAGATAGAAAAGATCGGAAGTTCACTGATACAGCACGGCGAGATGAACAGCAGGATTTACCTGATGAAACTCCATCATGAGGATTTTCCCGATATTGTCGAAAACATAGATAAGCTGTCCGAAAAAAACAACTATACAAAGATATTCGTCAAGATTCCCGCCGAATTCGAGAAAAAATTCGAGAAGTTCGGTTATCAGCGGGAAGCCTGTATACCGAAATTCTTCAACGGCAGAAAAGATGCCGTCTTCATGGGTAAGTATTTCAGCGAACACAGGAAAAACGATAAAAATCTCGAAATAATTAAAACAAACCTGAAACTGGCTGAGGAAAAAAGGAAAACTCCGGCAAGCAGTGACATCCCGGAAGGTTTCGAGTTCTCGAAATTGAGTTCTGACAGTGTCGATGAAGCTGCTCAATTGTACAAGGATATCTTCACCAAATATCCTTTTCCCATCTTCGACCCGGTTTACCTGCACAATACCATGGAAAGTCACGTCGATTATTTTTGCGTGCGGGACAAAGGTAAGATGATCGCACTTGCATCGGCTGAAAAGGATGAGGAACACCAAAATGTAGAGATGACGGATTTTGCTACCATACCAGAATATCGAGGCAGAGGCCTTGCTTCAGCACTTTTAAAGAAAATGGAAGAGGAAATGAAAGATCAGGGTATGAAAACCGCCTATACCATCGCAAGGGCCTTGTCTGCGGGAATGAATATCACCTTTGCAAGGGCAGGCTATGAATTTGCGGGAACATTGATAAACAACACCAACATATATTCAGGCCTTGAGAGCATGAACGTGTGGTACAAGCCGCTTAAATAGGCGATACGGCAACACATGTCACTTTATTTTTAAGATTTCGTCCCAGCGGGTGGTGTATCTTGCCGAACGGTGCATTGCCTTCATCTGCCATAGCTGATCCGTACCCTGGGCGGCGAATCTGAGCTGGGAGAAGGGAAAGTCCCGGTTTATCCGGTCTATTGTTTTCATCAGTTTTTTCGATCTGCTGCGGCTTACGGTATTAAAGAAATTTTCCTGGATATTATCTTCATTTACCAGGCCGGTGAGCATAAGGCCGGATTTTTTGAATTCCTGCCCCTGCCGGTAGAGTTTTTTCACTATTTTGCGAGCACTTTCAATGAGCTCGGGCGTATTCTGCGTCGGTGTCAGAAACTTCACAGTGGCGGAATTATAATAGCTCTGATCGGAATCGAAACGGTTTGTCATCACGAAAACGGTCATGCAGGAGGCGGCCTTTTTTTCTTCTCTTAACTTTTCGCCCGCCCTTGCTGCATACTGGCTGGTTGCCTCCATGAGTTCATCGAGATCAGTCACCGGCCTGCCGAAGCCGCGCGAACAGGTGATCCCCTTTTTTGCAGGGGGATTGGACTCCAGGGGATAGCAGCTTATGCCGCGAAGTTCGTAAACGGTTCTTACTCCTACCACGCCGAATGTTTTCCTTACCCTTTCGGCGTCGGCATCCCGCAGCTGTTTTGCATTTTGGATCCCTATCTTTCTTAGTTTTTTGGCTGTTCTGCGTGCTACCCCCCAGATATCTTCAAGTTCGATCTTTTCAAGGGCCTTATTGAGATAGAGGGAGTCGCTGAGATCGAGAACGCCGCCTGCTTTCTTGGATTTTTTGGCTATCTTGTTTGCAGCCTTGGCAAGTATCTTCGTAGGTGCTATACCGACTGAAACCGGGATTCCCATCCACTGCTTGACGGTCGCTTTCATTTCCCTGCAGTACTTTGTCAAATCCGCGGGGATGCCGCTTAAGTCCAGAAAAGCCTCGTCTATAGAGTAAACTTCGATCTCGGGAGTAAATTCAGCCAGCGTCTGCATTACCCTTGAGGACATGTCGGCATAAAGGGCATAGTTTGAAGAATAAACTTCCACATGATGTTTTTCAAGCTGATCTTTGACCTTGAAATACGGAATGCCCATGGGTATGCCGATGGCTTTGGCCTCATTGGATCGGGCTACCACACAACCATCGTTATTGGAAAGTACCACCACCGGCTTGTTGTTTAAGTGCGGGTCGAAAACCCTTTCACACGAGACGTAAAAATTGTTGCAGTCTACTAGTGCAAAAATCTTTTTCATAGCTGATGAATTACGTAAGTTACAACGCCCCAGACCTCGAATTCCATGGACTCATCCAGTTCCTGTGTCTGGAAATCCTCGTTTTCCGGTTCCAGATAATATTTCCCTTTGATTATACGGATTCGCTTGACAGTGAGTTCCCCGTTAATATTGGCGATAACCACTTTTTTATTGCGAGGTTCAACGGATCTGTCAACAACCAGCAAATCGCCTGAATGAATGCCGGCACCCAGCATGGAATCACCGGTGACACGTACAAAATATGTGGCGGCGGGATTTTTGATCAGGTACTTGTTTAAATCCAGCTTTTCTTCTTCGTAATCCGATGCCGGTGAAGGAAAACCGGCAGAGACATTAGCCACATACAACGGCTGTTTGCTGTCGGTTGACCAGTCCGGCTTGAATATGTTTTTTATCTTTATTCCCATGCCCGGCATTATAACAGAAATTATCGAAGTACTGAATTTTTTTAGTAATAAAGTTAATCACCGATTCATCCTCAGGTGTCAATGTCGTAGCCGTATTTTTCCACAGCCTGTTTCTTGATAAATTCCATGAGCACTGGATAATGTTTTTCGATATTAATCATCTCAATTTCCTGGTCTGTGCCGGTTTGCTTGCGGATAGCATCGGTTATCTTACCTGTTTCCCAGACATTGGGGCTGACTTCATGGGTCATTTCAAAACCGTATTTATCCAGTGCGGTCAGAACCGGAACAGGATATGATATGGGCTCCGGATTCCCGCAGCCTTCTACATTCGGCATAAGTGTCGCTGTTATGTACCCGTCATCCAGTCCTATATCCATATTCCTTTTTTTAGTATCCACATGCAGCAGACCGCTGTACCATTTACCCCTCATCTTTTCGGTGGCCTGTATTGCCGTTTTTTTCGATACCCCTCCAAGCTTTTCCAGTTCTTTATCTATAGCCTCGGTCATTGCCTGATCATAATCCTCTCCTGAGCGCATTGCCTTGAGGCCTAGTCTTACACCGACCAGATTAGAGAAATTGTCTTCCCATGAAAATGCGGAATTGAATTCCGGCTCGAAGGCAGCAAATTTGGTACCGAACCAGGTAATTATCTCGTGCCATAAAGTGGAATTGAAGGCAATATAAGGAGCCGCCTCGAAGGCGATCTCGTCGGCAATCTTTTCTCTTTGCTGTTTACCCATCTGCTTCCAGTTTGCAGGATAATCGAAACTTATATAATGAGTCGAAGGTTCCCAGGTCAGGTTATAATGAAATCCCTGCTCGTTTTCCAGCAAGGTCTCGCATATCCTTTCTATAAAATACCTGGTATAGTCAGCGTTCCATCTTACGTGAGTCAGATCAATATGTCCCCCTTTGCAAGTATAAACTTGAGCATTTTTTTCAAACAGGTCGAAATGATAAGAATGTTTTCCAATGTTGTCAGGGTCGACATATCGCGGGCCCGGCGGCGGCGTAGGCAGGGTTCCCATTCTCGGTCTCGGTGCTTTGATATTACATCCTGCTGCAAAGATCAACAAACACCCTCCAACTGCTGAAATTATTTCTCCTTTACTCAATTTTAGTCCTCCGTCTTGAATAATTTACTCAGTTTTGCTATCTTATCCGAACAATTGTTCGGCATCCAGGTTAATTCAAAATACAAGGTGGTTATTGGAGGACTGCTTAAACCAAACGGTTTGATACTCTTCCTTCCCAATAAACCCCTTATCTAATTGCAGTTACAAGATTATCCGTATTTTTCTTCGGAGTCAAGGGTATTAATGAATTTTTAATTCAGACGAATATCTTGTATTGACGATTATTTTAAAAGCTGCATTTTCTTTAAGTTTTGCTCTTTAAACAGGAATACCTGTCTCAGAGGCAACGGGATTGCCCGGAGTAAAACAAAAATCCGGATTACAGTAATGAGAATTTAAATTTGGGGGTGTACAGTTTACACCGTATTTTTTAATTGGAGATCTCAGGGTATGTTTAAACAGGTAAAATTAACGGCAATTATTTTATTTTTAACAGTTTTCCTTGTTTTATCGGGGTGTGGCAGTCAAAAAATTGAATCAAGGGAAATGAACTTTTCGTCTAATTCAAACGGGATAGTCAAAGCAATGACTTTCAATATCCGCACCGGCACGGCATGGTGGGATGCTTTCAACAACTGGAACAACCGCAAGCAGCTGGTGATCGATACCATAGCAAAAAACAAGGCGGATGTAATCGGGCTTCAGGAAGGACTGAACTATCAGATCGAACAGATCCAGAAAGGCCTGCCGCAATATGAAAAATATGCCGTCGGGAGAAATGACGGAAAAAAAGACGGAGAGACCTGTGCCATTTTTTACAGGAAGGACCGATTTACAAAACTTGATTCGGGAACGTTCTGGTTTTCCGAAACTCCGTCAGAGGCGGGTTCGAAATACTGGATGAGTATTTTTCCAAGAATTTGCAGCTGGGTTCATCTGGTTGACACAGCCAGTAACAAGGGTTTTTATGTTTACAATGTTCATCTTGCATGCCTTTCTCAATCAGCCCGAGAAAAAAGCGTGCGTCTTCTTGCAGAAAAAATAACAGGCAGACGGACAAACGACCCTTTTATTGTCACCGGTGACTTCAATATGGAACTGGACAATGACGCCATGAAATACCTGCAGAATATAGGCAAAAGAAACCCCCATCCTTCGATGTACGATGCATGGGCATCAGCTAACCCGGGTAAAAGGATTATCGGCACGACGCATCAATTTACCGGCAGTGACAGCGGGCCGAAGATCGACCACATACCGATAAGTGAAAACATTAAAGCGATAGAAGCAGTTGTGGATCGATATGCATGGGACGGACGTTACCCTTCCGATCATTTTCCAGTAACTGCGATCCTGCAGATATTCTGACAGTTGAAAAGCTCATAAGCTAATTAAAAAGGCCTTCCCATTTAAGAGAAGGCCTTTTTCTTTTCAGATTGTGAATCTATTTCTGAGGTCCTTTCTGAGTCGGTTTGAGTTTGCCTTTTAAGATGGTACCCATCAAGGCATCTGTCATACCGCCGTTCTGGCCTGCACCGACCATGACCTGCGGAGTGATGTTGATATCTTCATCTGCGACCAGTTTCATAAGTTCAAGAAGTGCAGCGTTATCAGGACCTATAACGTCAGAGACTTTCTTATAGGCCTCGGCTTTAGCTGTTGCGACAGTTTTCAGTTGCTCGGCTTCTGCCTCTGCATCAATGATCCTTTTCTGCTTTTCCTGTTCAGCTACCTGGACAGCGTATTCTGCAGTAGCGAGTTTCTTTTCTTCTTCCGCTTCCTGTTCGGTTCTTTTCAGGGCTTTGGATTCTTCTGCTGCTTTCTGCTGTTCTATCAGTGTCTGCTGTTCCTGTCTTGCGATTTCCCTGTCTGTCTGGGTCTTCAAAAGTTCGCCCAGTGACTGTTCGTCGCCGACGTCGCCTATCCTTACGGCAAGAACTGTCACACCGTATTTATCCAGCTCTGCTTCAAGCATTTTCTCACTTTTTTCTTCCTGTACGGATCTGTTCTGAACATATTCCAGGGCCTTTACCTTTTCAGCGTTGTTTCTGAATATTGCACGAACAGCCGGTGTCACCAGCTTTTCCAGTACCAGCTCATCATCACCGATTCTGGCAACCACTACCGGCGCATCTTCGGGTTCTATAATATATGTCACCCTGACATCGACAGGAAAGGTAAAACCGTCCGAACTTCTTACAGTAATAGGTCTTAACGGCTGGAACTTGCTTTCACCGGCTTCGCTTGATGCGGTATAGCTGACCTTCACCTGCCTTATATCCAGCATGGTGACTTCATAGGCATTGGTGTTCAGGTAGTACTGACCTTCTCCGAGGGGTGTATCCCAGATACCTCTTTTTCCCCTTTCGACAAGACGGTTATCCGTTTCGTCGCCGACATTACTTTTAATAACCGCTACTTTACCGGTTTCCACGTTCACTACAGGCACCTGATTAACGGAAAACAGCTTTGTGTTAAACCTGTACTTACCCGGCTTCAAAACCGTTAGCTGAGGCCCCTTGTAGCCGTTGCCCTTGTCTTCTGAAAGGAAGTACCGGGCTCTTAACATGTCATCCGGATTTTCCCATTCGGGGGCATAGATAGTATTGGGAGGAAGACTTCTGCCGTCGTTTGCCTTCAGCATACCTACCATACCTTCAGGTATCTCGATGATGTCTTCCTTGATGATCCTGTACTGCCACTTCCAGTAGAAAAAATGCCAGCCCGGAGACAGGATCTTTGCCTGGATACCGTTTTCACCGTTGACCGCAATGATCTTTCCTTCGGGCAAGGATCCGCCGCCGAATTTCTTTTCCACGATTCCTATCTGATCACCGTCAATGTAGGTGACAGAACTTCCGATCAGAACGACCACCAGCACCGTCACTACAACGATAAACCCGATAATTGCTTTTACTTTTGACATTGATCTTACTTCATTCCATTCCTGTTCCATTTCTAACTCCTATACAACTCAATAAAATTCTCTATTCTACAATTTCAGCTTCTATTATTTCAGATTTGAAAACGTCATATTCACTGCCGAACTGACGCAGGAAAAACACCGAATACGAGCGGATAAAAGAATGTACCGGCAGTAAAATCACTGCATTAATATAAGGCAGGGCAAGTAAAATACCGGCACAGCAGCATGTCAATAATACAGCTAACATAATTAAAAATATTACCGCTAAAAATATTACTATTTGAAACAGCAAATATAAAAAGAATGACATTTTATTGTACTTCAACAGGCCGAGAAAATCTTTCCATGCATCAATGACTTTAATTTGTTTTACATACATAATCGGCACGACGAAATCCACCGTGAATTTAACCACAATCGCAAGGATGCTAAACAAAAGGGTCATCGAAATAAAAATCACAGAAAATAAAGCAAACCCCACAACACCCCCTGGAAGACCTTTGTCGAAAAAGTGGGCAAAAGCAGCTATACCGCCAACTAAGAAGAGAATAAAAACCAGTATCCCTCCGTAAAGCAAAAGGCGGAACAGAAATAAACTGTTTCCTCCGATCTTGTACTGCTTCCAGGGTTTTTTCACTTCACCCTTATTTTCTGCCACACAGCCTAAAAACATGAACTCACCCCTGCTGGAGACCCATAAAAGCAACACGAACAATCCAAGCAGAATCGGTGCCCCGATAAGGATCAGGGGGAGCAAAAATGAGGGAGCATTGTGTATAGGCAGATTGGTATATTGAGAAGGTTGTCCCGAACCTGAAATATTGAAATTGAACCCGCCGCTTCCCAATGTCGCAAGCCACGCACAGAAAGCCATGGCCATCCATTTAGTGCCGTCAAAATCGGTGAACAGAATTTTTTTCGTCCAGTCGATCGCATTGCCGACCGGTTCTATGACACTGATATTTTCCAGATGTTTATTCATTTTCATCCTCTTTTGGTTCCTTTTCTTTCATCTGTTTATTCAGTTTTCCCTTTTCTTTCTGCATTTTTTTCATGTACCTGAGTTCCCTTCTTACCGGCCAGTCACTGAATGCTAGGTAGAACGGCAATATTACATTTACGATAGGAACAAGTAACAATAATCCCCAAAACCAGCCGAACCCGGCTTTATGAAATAACATACACCAAATGACCACGGATATTATCATCGAGAGTATAAAAAACAGAATTCCCAGACCTACAAGAAAGAATATCCAGGGACCCATTTGACATGAAGAAATTGCAGTTGCATCATAAACACACTGGTTCATAATTTTTACCTTTCAAAATTAATAATCCCGATTTGCCAATATGATAATATAATATAAGGATATGAAAAGAATAAAATCAAAAAATGAAAATGGAAAATGAGCCGTCTATTTCTTCTTATTTCGGCGCATGATCATAAATACTATCAGCGCAGTGATAATAACTATGACCATTACTTCACCTTGTCCGAATAATACACCCAGCATTTTCCATTCTCACAATAAAAAATTATATCGCAATATTCACGTCTTTTATTATACCATGAATTTCAGAAAGTTCATCCTCTGTAAATTCAAGGTTGTCAAGTACCGCCACGTTTTCCTCTATCTGGCTTACCTTACTTGCACCAATCAGAACGGTCGTCATTCTCGGATCCTTAAGCAGCCAGGCTATCGCCATCTGTGCAAGGCTTTGTCCTCTTTTTTCTGCTATCTTGTTCAGCTTTTCAGCCACCTGCACAGCTTCTTCAGTCACCTGTTCTTTTTCCAGTCCCCTGCCCTTTTTAGTTGCCCTGGAACCTTCGGGAATACCGTTTATATACTTGTCTGTCAAAAGTCCCTGGCACAAAGGGCAGAACGCGATACAGCCGACACCTTCATTTCCCAGCACATCCAGAAGCGCATATTCGGGCCACCTGTTGAGCATCGAATAGTTCGGCTGATGTATCAGACAAGGCGTACCGAGATCATTTAACACTTCGATCGCTTTTTGGGTCTGGTAAGCGTTGTAAGAGGATATACCGGCATAAAGTGCCTTGCCCTGCCTGACTGCAGTGTCAAGTGCACCCATGGTTTCCTCGATCGGCGTATCGGGGTCGGGGCGGTGACTGTAGAATATATCAACGTAATCGACGCCCATTCTCTTAAGGCTCTGGTCGAGACTTGCTATCAGGTATTTTCTCGAACCCCATTCGCCGTAAGGTCCCGGCCACATATAGTGACCTGCCTTGGTACTGATTATAAGCTCATCCCTGTAAGCCGAGAGTTCGGAGTTCAATATCTTCCCGAAGTTCCTTTCCGCAGAACCGGCAGAAGGCCCGTAATTGTTCGCAAGATCGAAATGAGTTATCCCCAAATCGAAAGCCCTGAATATCATCTTTTTAATATTATTGAAATCATCAACATCGCCGAAGTTATGCCATAACCCGAGAGCAACTGCCGGTAATTTCAATCCGCTGTTTCCACAGCGGTTATATATCATCTTGTCATATCTTTGTTCTGAAGGTTTATAAGTCATGTATTCCTTTCTATATTATCCTCGTGAAAATCTTTTCGATAAACAAACAACGAACAGCCCCATCAGGGCAAAACCCGAAGTTGCTTCCAGCATAGCAACGAATCTGCAGGAACCATCTGCTGCCGGGTAAATGTCACCGAAACCCAGCGTCGTAAATGTTATAGTACTGAAATAAAGCCCTTCTATAAATTCCGGCTGCTCAGGGTGCAGTTCGCCCATAAGCTTTCCGGGCTGGGAATAGTATAACGCACAAAGCAGTATGATTATTGCACTTGCAAATAAAACCCGTACCGGCCTTTCACCGTAGCCGAAAAGCAGCTTACCGAAAAGATATTCCGGCAGAAGCCTTATTCCCTTTATCAATCTGACCATTTTTCTTTTGAAACTTAACTTGCTGACTCCCGGCACTCCCCAGAGTTTTTTCCTCAAGCCGCTGCACATCTCGTGGTAAAAACATTCACCGGAAAGTTGATAATAACCGGCTTCCTGTGCGGACTGTTTTACAAACCGCCAGAAACTTTCGTCATCGCCGTACATCTTCCTGCCGAACCTGACACCTTCGTAAGCGGGTACCGCCCTGCTGGATGAATAAACGCCGTTGAAATCGGTATATCCTTTAAAATAAACGTCACTGAAGTTCACCCCTTTAACAAAGTGACTGTTAGTGAATCTTGTCGAAGCATCAAAGACCGCATTGCCGAAAAGTGAATAACCCTTGAAGGTCGCTGTTCTGAATTTTGCATCTTTTTTGACCTCTGCATTCTTAAATGTCACCACCCCGTCAAAGGTACAGCCGTCAAACCCCGCAATACCGTGAAATACCGCTCCCCTGAACCTCGCCTGCCCGAGAAAATGAGAACTGTTGAAGATCACGTCCTGCTGAAATTCGACTGAAATGCTGTCAGGTTTCGACCACGGGCCGCTGAATACCATATTCTCCTCGAAATCGCACTTATCGAAAACCACCGACTGAGGCAGTACCATGCTCACAGAATCCGGGTTCTGCCTGCAGTCCAGTTTAGAGGTGTCGAATTTTTCCTCCTCATGAAAAAGCCTGCCGATATCCAGAATGCCGGTGATGGTACACTGGCTCAATTGAATATCTTCCCCGTCGGCTATGGCCTGCAGGATGTCACTTGACGGCACGCTTTGTTTTTCCCGTTCAAACGCCATTCAGGATCATCCTAAATCCTGCTGCATTAACATTTCGAGTATTTCCGACTTAGTGGGCATCGCTTCCATACTTCCGAATTTCGTGCAGGCAAGCGCACCTGCAGCAGAGGCGAATTTGACACCTTCTCGTATATCGTCCTTCACTGCACAGTAAGCGGCCAGTGCCCCAGCAAATGCATCTCCCCTTGCGGTCTGGTCCACCAGCTCGATATTGAATGCCTCCACATGTTCTGCGATATCCCTGTCAACCACCATGCAGCCCCTTCTGCCCATGGTTATAACCGCCTTACCCACACCGCGTGCCACCAGATCCGAGGCGATAAGTTTAGCTGTCTCACCCCTTGAATTCATAAAGGCAGAATGCTCTGTAATATTAGTTGCCTCGTAAAGATTTGCCAGCATGATATCCGCATTGAAATACTCATCCGGCAACGGAGCATATTCCAGTGGTACGTTCTCTGTGCTGATGGGCATAGCCGGGTTCAATATGATCTTTCTGCCGTGAACCTTTGCCGACTTAATGGCTGCGATTATAGTTTCCTTGGGCAGTCTGCCGTGTATAAGACAAAGATCGGCATCTGCTATTAGATCGTCTGCAGATTTTATATCATTGGGAGACAGTGCACAGTTTGCACCGTGATATATCACCATGGCGTTTTCGCCTTCGGAATTGACCAAAGTAACTTTCATGCCGGTTTTATGGGGTTCTGATATTGTAACGTTGTCTGTTTTGATCCCGTAAGATTTAAGGGCATCGAGAACTACCTCTGCAAAACAGTCGCCCCCCACCTTACTCAACAGATTCACCTCGCAGCCGCAGTTGGCGACCTCCACCGCCTGGTTTGGGCCCGGGCCGGTCGAGGTATAAGAAAGATCCGAGCCAACGATGTTATCCCCTGCTGTGGGAAATTGGTCACATCGGACCGCCATGTCCACAAAGGTACTGCCTATGACTAACATTTTCGGTACGTTCGAAGGCATAATATTCTCCGTAAATTCCTTTTATTCGAATGACAAGTATAACTGCTGACAAGCGAATTGCAAAGGATTTTGAACGATACCGATTAATTGCAGGATTAATAATTTAAAACCCCTAGTCCAGGATCACGGTCTTCTCGGCGGGCCTTGGAATCTTTACTACCAGCACCCTCAGGTTTTCATCACTGGTATTGTACCAGCAGTGCGGTATCCTCGCCGGGCTGTCTACTAGGGTATCTGCCTTTACCTGTTGTTTTTCATCCCCTATTTCGACAGTACCTTTACCCTCCAGCACATAAAAGAATACATCGACCGGAGTTATGTGCCTTTTCAGGGATTCCCCCGGCTTAAGATCAATATGCATCACCTGCGCATGCTCGGAACTGTATAGCCTGGCTGCCTTTACATTATGAGGATTCTTAATCGTTTCTGCATTTTTGGCGTTCACTATCTTCATACCTGTTTCTCCTTGTTTTAACATTCTGTTTTTATGTAGGACTATTTTAGTCTTATTATAAACTATTATATTGCCTCTTTAAAAAAATTCAAGCATTTTTATTTTCTATTGCTTAACAGTATGAAATTTTCTTGAAGGGAAAAGCGATTCAGGGTAATATCCATTTTTTTAATCGCTAACTCAGAAAAGAGGGTTTAAGCAAATGCTGGCAAGGTTAAACAGTGTAACGCTGATGGGGATCGACGGGCTGATCTGCGAGGTGGAAGTTGATGTTTCCGGCGCCGGGCTGGAAAAATCCGTGGTGGTGGGCCTTCCCGATGCAGCAGTCAAGGAATCGGTGGAAAGGGTAAAAAGTGCGGTCATCAATTCCGGCTTCACCTATCCCCGCACTCAGTCGCTGGTTAATCTCGCCCCGGCAGATGTAAAAAAGGCAGGACCCGCATTTGATCTTCCCATCGCCCTTGGAATGCTCATTGGCTCAGGTCAGCTGACCTCCCAATCTGTAAAGGATTACATCATCGCAGGCGAACTTGCACTTGACGGCAGGGTCAGGCCGGTGAACGGCGTTTTGAGTATGGCAATGACGGCGGCGGATAACGGATTCGATAAAATGATCGTCCCCATAGAAAACGCAAAAGAAGCGGCAGTGGTAAAAGATATCGATGTTTACCCGGTCGGATCGCTTACCCAGGCGGTAGGGTTTCTCTGCGGCGATGTGGCACTGGAAACCGAATATATCGACCTGGAAGATGTTTTCGAGGTAGCATCCAATTACAAGAGCGACTTTGCAGACGTCAAGGGGCAGGAAAATGTTAAAAGAGCTCTCACTATAGCAGCAGCCGGTTCACATAATTTAATGATGATCGGCCCTCCGGGTGCAGGAAAGACAATGCTCGCAAAACGATTGGCGACTATTCTGCCTCCCTTGAGTTTAAAAGAGTCACTGGAAACAACGCGGATATATTCCTCGGTGGGACTGTTGGATAAAAAAGAACCGCTCCTTGCCAAAAGACCCGTAAGAATGCCGCACCATTCGGCTTCTGCACCCGCTTTAGTCGGCGGCGGAACATATCCCAGACCCGGGGAACTGTCACTTGCTCATTACGGGGTGCTCTTTCTGGATGAATTCGCCGAATTTCCAAGGAACGTACTGGAGACCATCCGCCAGCCTTTAGAAGACGGCAACGTCACCATATCCAGGGCAAAAGGAACCATATCCTTTCCCGCTGAATTCATGATGGTGGCGGCAATGAACCCGTGTCCCTGCGGCTACTTCGGCTCCAAGATAAGAAACTGTAAATGCACCCCTAACCAGATCGAAAGATACCTCGGCAAGATCTCCGGCCCGCTCCTTGACAGAATAGACATCCACGTGGAAGTAAACGCGACCCCGTTTAAAAAGCTGAGAACCAGATCAAAACAGATCACCTCCGAACAGATCAGGGAAAAAGTTACCGATTCAAGAGATATCCAGAAACAAAGATTTTCAGAAAACGGCATTCTGACCAATTCGGCCATGGGGCACAAGGACATTGAAAAATTCTGCAAACTCGACAGGTCATCCGAACAGATGTTAAAACACGCCATGAGTGAACTCGGCCTGTCGGCAAGAGCACATGACAAGATTTGCAAGGTCGCAAGAACAATCGCAGATTTGGAAAATGAGGAAAATATCAAACCCGAACACATAGCTGAAGCAATCAGCTATCGAAAACTCGACCGCAAGCTGTAAAATCCTTCCAGATATTATTATTTGCCTTTTTTAATGGATTTCTGTATAATACCTTAATCTATTTTATCGGAGCAGGATGAATGGGAAAGTTTTACAGATATAAATCACTATATATTCTCGTCTTACAATTTTTTGCGCTGTTATTTTTTCTTTCCTTCGCTTACGGCACACCAGTCAAAAGAAAATACCATCCGAGATTAAAAGACCCTGAATTCAGGGCACAGAAAGTCAGACAGCTCCGAAGAAAATATAGGCAGAAAAGGCAAAGAGCCCACCGGATCGCAAAAGAAAAAGGCTGGCCGGTAAGAACTTACATCAACGGAAATCTTCATGTTCTGGTAGATATAGATGAAGGCGGGCCGAGATATATAAGCACCTGCAACAAGGAATCCGCTATCGTTATTAACGCAGACAAGGTCAGGCAAACCCCGCCATACAACATCGACGGAACCGGAATTGCAGTAGGAGTTTGGGACGGCGGCGCTGCCAGGGACACCCATGTAGAACTGGATGGAAGAGTCCAGCTCATGGAGTCGATGAGCTATAATTCCCATGCAACCCACGTAACAGGTACAATCGCAGCCGAGGGTGATTATTTCAAAGCAAAAGGGATGGCGCCGAATGCAAACATATTATCCTATGATTTTATAGACGACATTTTTGAAATGACTGCCGAAGCCATGAGCGACCCCTGTCAGACTGACACGATCCAGATTTCCAACCATTCTTATGGATTTTCGGTTGGATGGGTAGCTGATGCTAATTATTCAGATACACCCGGCTGGCATTGGCTGGGAAATATAGATGAAAATGAATCATATTATTTCGGACTTTACGACAGCAAATCTCAGGACATCGATGCCCTCTGTTATGATGCTCAGTATTACCTCCCATTTTTCGCGGCAGCAAATGAAAGAGGTGATACTACTCCTGCAGAAGGCGAAACCTTCTGGTACAGGGAATATCATATAATCCACGGATGGCGATGGGAAAGTAAATCATATGATTCATCAACGGATCCGCCGCCGGATGACTGGGATAACGGCGGTTTCGATACCATACCAAACGGAAGCACTGCAAAAAATCCTGTGGTTATCGGATCGATAAATCAGGCAGTAACCTCAGGACAGCGTGACCTTTCGACCGTATCTTCCTCATCTTTCAGCAGCTGGGGGCCTGTAGATGACGGCAGGGTAAAACCCGACCTTGTAACATGCGGAGAGAACGTTTACTCATGCATCGCTACCGGCGACATCAATTACGGCTACAAATTGGGAACCAGCACAGCAACACCTTCTGCAACAGGGGCAGCCGCCCTTCTTATCGATTATTATGACAATCTTTATCCCGGCGAAGTAATGCCGGCAAGTACGATAAAAGGGCTTTTGATCCATACTGCAGACGATGTGGGAAATATCGGACCGGATTACAAGTTCGGCTTCGGAGTGATAAATACCTTAAAAGCCGTACAGCAAATAGAAAACAGCTACAGATATGCAAATTCCGATTTTATCATCGAAGGGCTTGAAGAAAATTCCGGTTCCTCGAATATCTATACATTCAGATGGAACGACACTGACCCCATTAAAGTCACCATAGTCTGGACCGATCCGGAAGGACCCTCTTCTAACGACCTGGATGACACCACACCCGTTTTGATAAATGATCTTGACATTCAGCTTGAAGATCCGATGGGAAATATTTACCAGCCCTACGTGCTCGATGTTTACAATCCCGACCTGCCGGCAACTGAAGGTGATAATGACATTGACAATGTCGAACAGATATATGTTTACAATCCCATGATAAGCGGCGATTATACAGTAACAGTATCGCACGAAGGCTCTTTAAGCGACGGTTACCAGTACTATTCACTTTTCATCTCCGGACAGAAAACAATTAAAGGTGATTTCAATGATGATAAAACAGTTGATCTGAAGGACCTTAAAATATTTTCTGATAACTGGCTGGGTTCGGATATCCGTACCGATATCGCAGGCAATGACGAAAATACGAATCTGTCTGACTTCGAAATATTCTCACAGAATTTCCCGACACCTTAATAGCGAATCAACTTTTAAACTTATTTCAATTATAAGCTTGTCAATAACTCTTTTTTCCCTCACAATAGATAGCTGAAAATTGTCTTATTTTTGAAAGGGGTTTAACATGGAGATCAAACTTGACTTTAAAACGTTGATAGTGGGAATTATCCTGGGAATGATATTGGCCTTCGCTCTGGCATTTAACGGCTCTGCTGACCAGGCAGACTTCGGTATTGCTATTCAGGAAAAGGGGTCGGCCCTTGTACAGACCACCGGAGGGGATTTCTGGATAGTCGATTCCGATAACGGAATGGCTACACGTGTCCTGATCCAGCCTAGTTTAAGCGATGATCCCGATACAAGCAGATCATCAAGAGATACTGTTCCCCTGAACTTCAATCTCGGGAGAAGAGGCACAGAAGATTAATTATTAAAAATATTTACGATTTCTAAATTTTAAGCCCCGCAGGTCGGGGCTTTTTTTGCCTTAAACCTTCAGGATTATAGGACGTTTCTCTTTGCGGTCTGAAAATTAATTCTGATCTTCTTTAGAAAACACTCTAACATCCATCCTGCCTTACCATTAATGGGTAATTATTTCTTTTCTATTTTAACATTTTTAATTAATCAGGACTACAAGTTTTCCGATACAGACTGTGTATTTGGATTCATTAATTAATAGGAGATAATAAAATGGGAATTCAGAACTGGTCCGAAAATGTAGTTCTGGTTGATCTGGCTGAGGAGCCTCAATTGGGTGATGAAATAAACAGCACCATTTCAATGGTAAAAGAGCAGGGAAATTTTGATGTAGTGATGGATTTTTCAGGTGTGGATATCATCACCTCATCGAGCCTTTCCAAGCTCCTTAAGTTAAGAAAACTTCTGGACAGCTGCGACAGAAAACTGATCTTCTGTAATATGGCACCTGCAACCAAAGGGATATTTACGGTTACAGGCCTGGAAGAACTGTTCGAAATGGTCGATGACAAATTCGTAGCATTGGCAAGCCTTCAGATGGTTTGCTGACGGAAACCGACTTCTAACATAATACTTTCTCCATAAAGGGCCGGCGGGTGAACATCGTCGGTCCTTTACGATTACTAATTATCTGACGATCATGAATACATTCGCTTGTCAAAATATATATTTTAAAGTATTATTTATCAGTGAATTATTAACAGTAAGCCGATTACGAAATTTGTCATGTAAACAGACTTCGTAATCTGCTTCCTTTTTCAGATGAGATTACAATGGACCTCAAGACCTTAAAAGAAGTAGAAAAAAAGATAGGTTACGAATTCAAAGAAAAAAAGCTTTTAAACCAGGCATTTGACCATTCCTCTTATGTCGATAATCGGCTGACCAGCAACGAAAGGCTCGAGTTTCTCGGCGATTCCATTCTCGGCACCGTAATATGCGAAAAGCTGTTCAATACCTTCCCTACTTATACGGAAGGTGATCTTACCAAGATAAAGAGCATGCTGGTTTCCCGAAGGAGCTGTGCCAAAGTCACCAAAAACCTTGACATTATAAAATACCTCAAAGTCGGAAAGGGAATGGCCAAAAGCCGGGCTCTGCACGGCTCTATAGCTGCCGGGCTTCTGGAAGCGGTTATCGCAGCCATTTACATCGACGGAGGTTATGAAGCCGCTAAAAATTTCGTCCTCAATAATTTCGATGAACTCATAGTCGAGACCGATGCCCATGAATTCCACGGCAATTTCAAGTCCATGCTTCAGCAGTATGCACAGCAGAATTATAATTTTACCCCCGATTATATCCTGCTGGATGAAAAAGGCCCTGATCACGATAAATGCTTCGAGACCCAGGCGATCATAAAGGAAAGACATTTCAGCAGTGCATGGGGAAATAATAAAAAAGAAGCAGAACAGAAAGCCGCCTTTAACGCATTACTGGAACTCGGCGTGATAGAACTCCATCACGGAAAGGAAAAAACCAGAGAACTGGATGAGGACCTGGAAGAATCAGACCAGTTACAATAAAACCAGCTGCAGCAGATAAAGAACCACCGCCGCCAGGATCATAAACCCCATGATGGAACCGAAAAGCAGAACCACCTCTCTCGTATATTTATACAGCGATACTTCCTTCAACTTCGTGGCCTTATAAACTATAGCTATGGAAAGCACCAAAGGCAGCAGCCAAAGCAGTGATTCGGGCTCACAGCCGATCTCTATAGGCGAGGTAAAGGAGGCAGGAAAATCAAATAGTTGAAACATTTTCACCTCCGAAAACCTCTTCCTCGTTTGTAAGTGCCAGATGAACACAATTTATAATAACCAGCATATTCAAAAGACCGGCAATACTGGTATATATCTGGCCGATAGTATAGGGTTTGCCGTAAACCATATATTGTCCCGACTCCGTTGTATGCCCTATTATCGAAACCAGCGGAGAATTGAGTATCTGCGCAACATACCAAGGCTTGGAAGTCACCGGATCGATAACGCCGATGCTCCCTATAAATATTCCCAGCAAAAAAGTCGCAGCCAGCGTCACGAAAACCACAACCGCCCTTTTTTTCTGCCCCAGAACCAGATACCCCAGCCCGGGAATAAACCAGGCCGCTATACCTGAAACTATGGCCTGCAGATTCTTGTTATCAGTATACTTTTCTATCATCTATTCGATCACTTCATTCGGCTCGTTCGGCTCGGAAAGTTCGGTTTCTTCCTCGACAAAACTGAAGTTATTTCTTTCCACGATATTGTCAGATGTAAGATGAACCATCGCAAGGCTCTGGGCCTTCCTGCCGGCTTCAAGATAAAGTGTCATCGGTTTGTTCATCTCATAATCTTCGAAGAAAAACTCATCGGCAGAAAGAGTATTTACCACATAATAGCTCTGTTCTGGCTTAAACACAAAACTCAGCGGAAGTTCATTCGGCTCTTGTTTGCCCCGGGGTATCAGTGACATCAGCTTTTCATTCAGCAGTGCCCTCTTCTTATAGGCCCCGGTCGCCCTTCCCTGCGGCGTACCCTCACTCTGTATCTCATACACCAGCATATCTTCAGGCGTAAAGAGCCTGATCCTCTGACGATCCCTGACCGTCACCTTCAGATCATCTTTTGCATACTCGGAATTAAATTTCTCAACCGCCGCTTCGAAGCTGTTCGCATCCTCAACCATCTTCACAAACTCATCGACTTTCGGCTGCATATTCTCAAGTGCTGCAACCTTCTTCAGATCCTCAGTGACATCTTCCTTAACCGAGTAAATTTTTTCCTCTGCGGTCTCTTCCAGCCTCAAGGCGTTTTTACTTATCACGGTATCAAGTGTCGGCATCTTCTGCTTCTGAGTTTTCGTCACTCGCGCAAGCATGAACAGCCTGTTACCCATATCCTTCAGCGGCCCGATATTCTTATAAAGCTCCGGAGGCTGAATATCGAAAGGTCCGAGGTCACTCAAATCCAGCTCACCTGCAGAGAACAATATCTGGCTCATATAAACCGGTGTACCGGCAGAACCACGCATAAACATTCTGCCCAGGTTTGCATCTTCCATAACATCCGCCACTCCAAGCATACCGGTCTTACCCGAAAGCACCGGCAGCCCGAACTTTTCGGTAAGCTCCTGTGCCGCCATCTTATAATCACCCGAAAGCTTCCTGTAATCCTCTCCGGTCAGCATTTCCACACTTTTATCACTCTGCTCAAGCCCAACCTCGGTAAGCGTTTTCGCTTGCTCCATAACCTTATCGGCCTTGTCGGTGATCCGGTTCTCCGTAATCCTCCTTCGTATCTGGCTCATCACCGAGGAATAACTCTTCAGCCTTTGCTCTTTCGGCGAATTCGGATCGTTAGGATCGGTCGGCACCTGCTCGGTGAACATGTTCCGGTTTCTCTGATAAAAATTCTCCATCTCCTCGCTCGTAGGCAATTCGACAGTCTCTAAGATATCGTCCCTTTTCACCGCAATATACTCGAACGCCACCATCTCCGGCAGCTTATACCCGAAGCCGTAAGGATTATCCTCCGTCACCACATCCGGCAGCACATCCTTATACTCTTCAAACTGCTGCTCGATCGCCTCCTGCGAAGGCTCCGGCTGCTCATCCAGAAAAAGCTCCGCCGGTACAGCCGCAAACTGACCCGAAACTTTTGCATTTCTCAGCTTCGTATCGACCCTGATCTCTGTTTCGGTAAAACTCTCACCCGTGCAGACCATCCGGTTATAAGTAATTATCCTCATCAGTTTCGCAAAAGTATCTATCACCTGCTCCTGCGATATATTCTGCATTCGGGTAACATTCTGCATCACCTGCTCGAAACTCGACTGCTCGAAAAGCTGCGGAACGACGTTGGCAAGCTGCTTAGCGGCATCTTCCCTTTTGATCCTTATTCCCGCCTGGTGGGCCTCGTGGTTCAGAAGTATCCAGTAGATATGCGGCGGATAACGCTTCTCATAAAAATTATTTATCTGCTCTGCACTTATCGCAATATTATTCGTCACCGCTATCCTCTGCAGAAACTGGGCGATCTGTGCAGATGTGGTCGTATCGGAAAAAAGCAGTTCCGCTATCAGCAAAGCCCTCAGATCAGGCGCCCTCATCGCCGGCATCGGGATATTCCTCAGCATTAACTCCGCCCTCAAAAACTTCAGCGTCTCAAGCTCCCTGGAGGCTATAATACTGTCCTCGCGGGTGATCTCCTTGCCGTCATTATAAACTGCAAGTGTCTCGCCGAGACCTCTCCTTCTCTTGCCAAGCTGCCTCAGCCATGCACCTGCCACAAATCCGATCATAAGAATTACGATCACGATCGCCATTATCTTACGGTTGTTCCTGCGGAACCATCTGGTTAAACTCATATTTCGCTCCAAATATCTTTTAGAATCTCTTTGTGGAAAAACTTCAAGTATAAAGGGCAAATCCGTTTTTTCAAGAAAAATAGCCGCCTAAAAAGACGAAAATAACATATGCAAAAAGTTGTGCATATGCCAACTCATTGCTGTAATACCGGATGAAGCTTAAACCATACCCCAGCCTGCCCTGAGCAAAGCCGAACGGGTCATCTCGAGTGAGGCGAAGCCGAATCGAGCCAATGCCGTTTATTGCAAGGTGTCGTTCCTTAAATCTTTTCGCTTAAGGAATGTTAATATGAGTATCGACTTTAAAAATCGGGAGCCTTTACCGCAGAAAGATCTCTCCGCTTCGACCGGCAAAGCCGGTCTCCGGTCGAGATGACGGGGAGGGCGATTGTACTTCGTTCACTGTGTACGAGATAACAGGGGGGGGGACTTCACTCACTCCGATTAAGATTACATACACTGTTTGCAAAACGTTTTCTACCTCACGTCATTCCGAGCGGAGCCGAGGAATCTTTCTTAGATAACCCTTTATAAAGATATATAAAAATTAATATAATAGTTTTATTTATTTTTGTCACTTTTTAAAAAAGATTAAACAGTAATAAAAATTTTTATATGTTAAACAAAAAATACTGAAGAAAAAAAAGAAAAAAACCGAAAGGAACAATATGATACTGTGACTTTTTATTGTTGAACTTTTAACTTGGAAAGGAAAATAATGGCTAAAAGAAAAACAAGAAAGAAAAAATCAGGAAAAAAGAACCTTAAAAAGGGTAGATGGACTAAAGAAGAAGTAAAATTTCTCAAAAAAGAATTTCCAAGAAGACCATGCCAAGAAGTCGCTAATGAATTAGGCCGCCCATTGTATGCAGTTAAAAGAAAAGCGTATAGACTGGGCAAATACAAAACTAAAAAATATTTAAGAAGTTTGGGGCGTAAAGTTTAAAATTTAGACTTTAGAAACCCTTTTGCTTTTTACCTTAAGTAATTTGTAACTAGCGCCTATATGCACTAGGGTTTTTTCCTTAGATGGATTTAATCTTTTTTGAGTTGTTTTTATTGCTGCTTCTGATTTATCGATACCCATCCATTTACGGTTAAGGTTTTCTGCAATCTTTAATGTAGTTCCAGAGCCACAGAAACAATCAAATACTGTATTTTCTGGTAGAGATGAAGCTTCAATAATACGCTTAAGAAGCTTTAAATTTTTTTGTGTAGGATAAGAGGGATAAGGGGCATCTTTAAATTCCCAGATATCTTGCACCATTTTTCCCTTTTTCCTGGCTTCGTCAGCATATTTAATTTTTCTAGGATTGCCAGTTTTGGACCATTCTATTAAACCTTTTTCGTCTAACTTATCTAATTTTTTAGGATCATATCGCCAATGCCTACCTGGTGGTGGATTCATGCCTTTCCACTTTTTCCCTGTATTTCCATTAGCAGTTTCACCGGGTGCATGTAAAGGAGTAGTGGTATATCTCCGTCCCTTGGAGTCTTTTTTAGGGAATAGTCTTTTTAAATCTTCCTCACTTTGTGGTTCTCTTGGTTCGTTCCAAATAAAATCATCAGACTTGGTATAGAAAAGAATCATATCTTTAATATTTCCGTAACCTTTTCTTTTAAAATTTTTAGGATTACATTTAATCCTTGTTATATCATTTCTAAAATTATCTTGCCCAAAAACCTCGTCCATGATTATTTTAACGTAATGACCAATTTTATAGTCTATGTGCAGGTAAATAGAGGCGTGTTCAGCCATGAGTTCTCGGATGTATATTAATCTTTCTCTTATAAATTCAAGATATTTTTCTTCTTTCAAAGTGGCGTGACCCCCTGAAACTGTACCATTGCTAATTAGAGAGTATTCGATAGA
>CAZDVM010000009.1:0-111352 GCA_964508925.1 uncultured Pirellulales bacterium
TCTATCGAATACTCTCTAATTAGCAATGGTACAGTTTCAGGGGGTCACGCCACAAAGAAGACAGCGGACAAGCGAAGCTTGAATTCTAAAATGCCACCAGATTTATCTGGTGGTTCTTTACTATTTAAAATTAAAGAATAAGTTTAAAATAGTTAAAATGAGTTTGTTGAAAAGCTAAATGTTTATAAGCGGTGCGGGATGAAAAAGGTAAGTGTTTTACAATTACTGACTCTAGCAGAAAAAATTGAACAGCAGGGAAAAGACCTTTATCTTTCTCTTTCTTTAAAAACAGAAGAGCCGAAACTTAAGAGTCTTTTTGATCAGCTCGCTGAATGGGAGCAGGTTCATAAAGACTTTTTCAGTAAATTAAAAAAGGAGGCAACTGAAAGCACGTCAAATCAGTTTACCTTCAATCCCGAGGATTATACGGGATTAAGTCCCTTCGATCTTCAGAAAATGGCTGAAGATGTTTTGCCCAAAGAAGAAATTGGTCTTAATTCCCTGAAAGACAGAAAAGATATTATAAATTATGCAGTAAAGTTAGAAGAAAAGACGATAAAATTCTATGCAGGGCTTAAAAAATCGGTCAGGATGTCCAAAAGCGGAAACGAGCTTGAAAAAATTATGAAAGAAGAAAAAAAGCATATCAGGATTTTGAAGCAGGCGAACGCTTAATATTTAAAAGGTGATATATGAAAATAGGCATAATCAGCGATACCCATGATAATATAAAGAATACAGAGAAAGCAGTACGTGTATTTAAAGACAGCGGTGTGGAATATGTTCTGCATGCGGGAGATATTATTTCTACAAGGACGGCAATGCTGTTTTCTGAACTGAAGGCCAAGTTTATCGCTGTTTACGGTAACTGTGATCATGATGAGGCTTTAAGGGCTGTGATCGAATCATTCGGAGGGGAAATACACCGCAAGCATGCCAAATTAAATTTCGACGGTAGAGAAATTTATATGACCCATATACCGCGAAGGATCGATATGCTCAACAAGAGAAGCGATGCTGACCTTATAATATACGGCCATACCCATAAGAGGGATATAAGATGGGTTGATGATACGCTGATCGTTAATCCGGGTGAATGTTCGGAACGTTACCAGGGCTCTAAAAGTGTGGTAATAGTTGAACTCGAAAATATGCAATATGATGTAATTGAGCTTGGCCATGTCGAGTGCCGGCATGAATGATTGGCAACACTTTTGAGATTACTAAGTTGTTTTTTATTTAACTTAATTTTTTTAATCAAATCTATTAACCTTGACAGCTTTTTGTCTTAGAATTATCATTCGCTAAAAAACAATTTTGGAGCATTAAATGAGTAAAGCATCAAAAAGCTGGGAAAAAAGGCTATCAGGCAAGCCGGACCAGTTAAGTATCGATTTTGTAGAATCCTTATCCTATGATCGAAGACTTTATAAATACGATATCGCAGGTTCCATAGCACACGCCAAAATGCTTTCAGAGCAGAAAATCATCAAAAAAGATGAATTCAGGCAGATAAAGAAGGGTTTGCTTGAAATTTCGGAAGAAATAAAAGAAGACAAGTTTCGATTTAACAGGGAACTCGAAGATATCCATATGGCCATAGAATCTGCTCTTGTAGAAAAGATAGGGGGTGTCGGAAAAAAACTTCATACCGGAAGAAGCAGAAACGACCAGGTCGCAACTGACATAAGATTATGGATGCGGGATCAGATCGAAATCCTGCAGGCTAAAATAACCGGGCTTCAAAAAGCTTTCGTTAAACTTGCAGAAAAATATACAGAAAATATTATGCCCGCTTATACTCATCTTCAGAGGGCACAGCCGATAGTTATTTCGGCCTACTTGCTGAGTTTTTTTGAGCAGCTGCAAAGAGATTATATCAGATTTGCAAACTGCAGCGATCTGTTGAATGTTTCCCCTTTAGGAAGCGGTGCAATAGCGGGTACGACTGTGAATCTTAGTCGGGACATGACGGCAGAAGAACTTGGTTTTAAAGGAACTACACCTAATAGTATCGATTCTGTTTCTGACAGGGATTTTTGTGCAGAGTTTATCTTTGACTGCTCTCTTACCGCTTCACATTTATCGAAACTGGCAGAGGACTGGATAATATATTCTTCAAATGAGTTTGACTTCGTTAAGATCAACGACAAATACTGTACCTCCAGCAGCATGATGCCTCAAAAGAGGAATCCTGATATGCTGGAACTTATCAGGGCAAAGACAGCTAGTGTATATGGTGCTTTAACTGCAATGCTGACTATTCTTAAGGCTCAGCCTACAGGTTATAATCGGGACCTTCAGGAGGACAAACTTCATGTATTCAAAGCCTCAGATGTGATAGAGGCATGTCTTGATATGGCGACAGCTATCGTAAATAACACCAGGTTCAACATAAAGAAAATCGAAGAGAGCATAGATGAGGGATATCTGGATGCTACTTCTCTGGCTGAGTACCTTGTTTCAAAGGGGGTACCTTTCCGTCAGGCCCATGGTATTGTAGGTGAGCTTGTTACAAAATGTGAAAAGAAAGACAAAAGACTCAAGGACGTGACGCTGGAAGAATTCAGGGCAATAAATGAGAAAATCAATGAAGATGTATACGGATATCTGGGTGCAGAAAACGTGGTGAAAAAATATTCCACTAAGGGAGCTGCAGGAAGCAGTCAGTCGAAAAAGCGAATAGAGCATCTTAAAAAAATTATCAAACAACGATGAGAGAAGATAATATAACCAGCTGGTTTGCAAGCCGAAAAGAACTGGACAGGAAAAAGTATCCCATCGGTATCGGAGATGATATGGCGGAGATCACCTGTTCGGGAAATATTCTTTTGACCACAGATATGCTGCTTGAAGGCACGCATTTCGATCTTTCATCCGCTTCCCTTAAACAGGTGGGGTATAAGGCTATGGCGGTAAATTTAAGTGACAGTGCTGCCATGGCATCAAAACCGGTGGCAGCGGTAGCAAGTGTGGGGCTTCCTCAAGGCTATGGAGAAGAAGAGCTTAAAGAACTTTACAAGGGGCTGGCCGAAGCAGGGGATCAGTTCGGCTGCGAAATTATAGGGGGTGACATAACTTCCTGGAAAAAACAGAGCGGTCTGGTTATTAACGTTGCGATGATAAGCGAGCCGACCGAAAAGGGGAGTATTAAAAGAAGCGGTGCAAAAATCGGGGATATGATCTGTGTTACCGGTTTTCTTGGTGGTTCACTGGAAAGCGGCAGGCATTTGAGCTTTGTTCCCAGAGTTAACGAGGCATTGAAACTGGTTGATATAGCAAAAATAAATTCCATGATGGATATAAGTGACGGGTTAAGCTGTGATCTTACAAGGTTATGTAATGCCGGAGGAGTCGGGGCGATTATAAAGGAAAATTCGCTGCCGATCTCCGAAGCAGCCAGAAGAAAGCAGGAACCGGTAAATGCAGCATTAAATGACGGAGAAGATTTCGAGCTTTTATTTACACTTTCGAAAAAAGAGTTTGAAACCTTAAAGAACAGTTGGAACATGGATGTTCCCCTAACTGATATTGGTGAAATAACAGTAGAAAATTCGATCATATTGAATAAAACCGACGGCAGTAGAGTTGAAATAAAACCTTCCGGATTTGACCATTTAGATAAATGAGCGATTGCTATGACTGATAAAGAATTTATAACGAATTCTCCAAAAGAGACTGTCGAACTGGGAAAAAATGTCGGGCAAAAATTAAAAGGCGGGGAGGTTTTTGCGCTTTCAGGTGACCTGGGTACAGGTAAGACCCACTTTATTAAAGGTGCTGCCGTCGGGGCTGGAGTTGAAAGGGAAAGTATCGTAAATAGCCCGACTTTTGTCCTCGTCAATGAATACGAGGGCAGGCTTATGATCTATCATATCGATGCCTACCGTATAGAAAAGTTATCGGACTTTATAAATCTTGGATTCGAAGATTTTATAGATCCTGCAAACGCAGTCTTTATCGAATGGGCAGATAAGGTTGCGGATGCACTGGAAGGTTTAGATGTCATAAAGATAAATTTTCAGCATGAAGGGCATAACAGTCGAAAAATCACATTTCATGATGTCCCCGAATATATATTTGCATAAATTTTTAATTTTTTTACGTCCGAAAAAAAACCGAATCCTGCCAAAACAGCTTTAAATCAAGCCTGTTTCCCCTTTCATTTTCGATTAAATCCCTTTACATGTTTTGGCTCCCTGCGTTTTGTTTATTAGAATTTTTTGCGGGGTTGCTTATTTGAAAAGTTAATAGCGAGAAATAAAAGATTTACGGACTAAAATCTGTCTGAATGGAGAAAGTTCTTAAAGTGAAGTGAAGATAACGGGTGTGAATAGAGTAATCATAGGAAAATAAACATATTGTTAGTTAAGTAAAAAATGTAAAGAGACGACTTGAATAGGCAGTGGAAAAAAATTTTAGTAAAAGTAAAAAAAGGAGATCTAATTATGAAAGCACAAAAAGGTTTTACATTGGTTGAAATTCTAATTGTAGTTGTAATTCTGGGTATTCTGGCAGCGATCGTAATACCCCAGTTCACAAATGCAAGTTCTGAGGCAGCTAACAGCAGCGTTAAGGCTGATCTTCAGACACTTCGTTCACAGGTTGAATTATACAAAGTTCAGCATGGTGACGATTTACCTGGTATGAGCGGCGGAAGTTTTGATGAGGATTTATTTGAGACTCATATGACTACCAGAACGGATAAAAACGGTGATGCATATACAACTTCATCTGATACAGGTCCATTTGGTCCGTATATGCAACAGATTCCTACAAATGCTGTAACCGGATTAGATACAATTAATGCCGGTTCAGGTACTACCGCAGGTGGTACAGAGGATTATGGCTGGGCACTGGATACAGATACCGGTCAGTTCTATGCAGAAAATGATCCGAATCTGTAATTGAAGGATAATTAAGATTAATGCCAAGGCCGGCTGGTTTTTACCGGCCGGCCTTTTTAAAACTAATAAGGACTTAGGAAATGAAAAGCAGTAAAAGATTATCTTTGTTGGAAATTGTAATTATAGCGGTTTTATTGGGTATCATATCAAAGGCAGTTGTTCCCCGGATATCTCAGGCGGGTGAAGAAAAAAAGATCCAACAACTAGTAGAGGACCTGCAGAGAATGAGGACCTGTCTTGATCTTTATATTGCACAGCACGAAAATCAGCTTCCGCCGACAAGTTCTTATGAAAGTTTTGCAAGGGCACTGACAAAAAAGAAAGGCATTTACGGCCCTTACATAGACCAGATACCGACGAATCCTTTCAACGGTTTAAATACCATAAGATTTAACGGGTTACCTGCAGGTTCCAATTTAGCCGGCTGGAGACTAGATACCGATTCGGGACTTATCCAGGCGGATAACGGCGCCAATTATGCCGACCTGTAATAATATTTAAAGGAATGAAAATTTAATACTAAGCTGGCTTTCATAAATGCTGAGTCAGCTTTTTTAATGAGATATGAAAAATAAAAAAATACGAAATAATAGAAACAGGGGATTTACTCTTCTGGAAGCGATGATAGCCAGTGTTATATTGGCTGTGGCCGCATCGAGTATCATGCTTCCTTTGACTACGGGAGCAGTATTTAAAAATGAAAGTGAAAGAAGAGTGGTAGGATTGCAGCTTGGCGTCTGCTTGATGGAGAAAATATTAAGCAGTGATCCTGACAATATAATTTCTAATTATGACGGTTTCTATGAAAGTGAAGGGAATATCTATGAGTTCGGCAATCAATTAACCGATCCGGTTTATGAAGGTTTCAGCAGAAAGGCTGAATGCAATAATATAACCATAAATAATTGTGAATTTATAAATATTAAGGTAACCGTCTATCATGACGGCAAAGAACTTTTGAATTTAGAGAGATTAGTCAGTCCGTAAATGAATATAAAGAGAAAAAATAATCCGGGTTTTACTCTGGTAGAATTACTGATCGCATTGATGGTTAGTGCTGTTGTTCTTTCTGCGGTTGCAGGGCTCACTTTTGCCTTTACAAGTGCAGATACCGACAGCGATGAAAAGTTCAGTAATCTTTCCCGGATGAGGTATGTCACCCTTCGGCTGTCCGAACTGATAAGAAATTGCAAAATGATCTGTGATTATGATAACGGAGATGTTGTTATCTGGAAAAATGATGATAACAAAGACGGTAAAGTAAATGTCAATGAAATAGTTATTCTGGAAAAGGGTAACTTTTCGTCTAAATTAAATATACTGCAATATCACACAACTAATAATGAAAGAGTATTCCTCAATGATATTAAATATTATAATATTAAATCGATTTTAAATAACAATTATGACTTTAACCGGGTAACGTTTTTAAAAAATTGTCGCAATATAAACTTCTATTTTGATCAATGGCCTCCTTATACAGAGAGAATGGGTATTTCATATGAAATGAAAGAAGGTTCAACCTGGAATAAATATCATCTGAGGCTATATTTGAGGGCTTATTCGAAAGATATATTAAATTATGACGGCTCTCAGCTTATTAATGATGATGATTTTGATTGGAAGGCATATCAAAATCAGAGTTCCGAAGAGGATTAAAATGACAAATTCCTTAATATTATATAATAAAAAAAGAAAAGGTGCTGCTCTTTTAGTGGTGCTTTTTATTGTAATGATAGGCAGTATTGTTTCCATGGGTTTTCTTTCTCGTTGTGACGGTGACATGTTCTGCAGTGAAAATTCGGTACAGCGTGCGAAGATGGATTACCTTGCGGAATCAGGCCTTGAGTATGCAAAGGGAATAATACTTAAAAAATACGGTCATCTTAATAGCTTCTCACAAGATCAGTTTCAAATAGATGATACATCAGATAAATATCTTGATATAGATGTAGCTAAAATAGACGAGCATACATTTGATATCAACAGTCTTGCCTATGAGAATGTAAATGGAAATAAGGTTGCGAAAAATAAAATTAAGGGGACATTGAGACTTGATCCGTGCATCGCTTATTATGCAGGTGATAATAAAGAAGTCAATTATCAAATGACTGTGTATGGTGACGTGTGTTATGCAGAGGAACTTGACTTAAGGGGAAAAATTTACGGTGATGCGTATTCTTATAAATGGATAGCAGGTACAGGAACACTGGGTGGGTCCAAAAATGAATATCAGACCACTTTACCGGTTGAACTTCCCGGTATTACATGTGCCGATTTCAGCAGCGGATACATAATCGATTCGCAAAGTTATTCGGTTGAAACATTAATTGATAGTGATTATCTTGGTTCAAGTTTTCCTTCATGCAGTCTTTCAAATCCGGCTAATGTTTATTATAGTGACGGAGATCTTAGGATAACTGGAGACCTTACAGTTTATGGTACATTGGTAGTTAAACATGACCTGACCATTAAGAATGATTCCAAATTGACGATAGTCAGAAAGCCGGGTTATAACCTTCCTGCAATAGTTTGCGGGCATTTAATAAGAGTAGAAGATCGTGGAGTTTTGAATGTTACGGGTTATGTTCAGGCTTACGATAAAATTGAAATCAAAAAAGAGGCAAGTGCGTATTTTACGGGGTCGGTTTACAGTGTAACTAAATATGTCGAAGCTCGAAGTGATTCTTTAGAGGTTGTTGTACAAGGAGATCCGGAAAAAGCGGCTATCAAATATGAATACCCAGACAGTACTGTAAAGTCCTGGAACCCCGCCACAGGTGCATTTTTCAGAAGTATTGAAAGGCAAAGTCCTTAATTTATAGGGGTTAAAAACTCAAAAGATTATAGGACTAAAAGGAATAACCTCACAAAAGCAATTCGAAAGTATTCTAATTTGTACCTAATTAAATTATTTTTTTTCAGAACGCTGCCAAAAGATTATTTGGCGTTTTTCAGGCTGATATAAGGGTTTTTTAATTATATTCTCGGATTTCACATTTTAGTTTATCGGTCGGTCAGAATTTTTTAATTTTCACATGGATATAAGCTCAGGGCGGTTTTTATTTAGGTTAAGCCGGTTTGTTAAGTTGTCGAATTAAATGAAAGCAAATAAAGTCTAAAGACTTTTTAAGGGTGAAAGAAATGAATAAAAGAAAATTATTAATAAATGCGAAAAAAAATCAGAGAGGTTTTACGTTAATAGAAATGGTTCTGGTTGTAATGATAATCGGCATAGCAGCAGCTTGCGTCGTGCCGATGTTTACCTCTGCAGCCAGTTTCCAGGTGAAATCTGCGGCAGATATGATCGCGGCTGACCTGGAATATGTAAAGAGCCTTTCGATAAGTAAGCAGCAGCCTTATTCTGTTGTTTTTGATAACAGTAACGAGTCCTACGAAATCAGAGACCCAAACGGCAATGTCATAACCAATCCTGTTACTCAGAAACCTTATGAATTTAATTTCACTCAGGACAGCAGGGTAAACAGTGTAGATATAAATGTTGCGGATTTTGACGGGAGTTCAGCAGTAACTTTCGATGACCTTGGAAGTCCTTACAGCGGGACTGATCTCTCCAGCCCTTTGAATTCGGGCACTGTAGATATAACTGCGGGGGAATATCAGACAACGGTTAAGGTTGAAGCGGTTACGGGATATATAAGCATAATAGATTAAGCAGGATTTTAAATGATCAAACAGCTTTTAAAACGAAATAAGAAATTGCCTATCGGGCTGGATATCGGAAACCATTCCATAAAGATGGTTCAGCTTGGTGAAAATAAAAACAAGCTTCAGGTACTGTCAGCAGAGGAAAGATTGATACCTCATGATCTTAAAGATGAGACGGAAAAAAAGAAGCAATTTATCAAAGAAGCGATTGAAGACATGATTGAGACCGGTGATTTTCAGGGCAATGAGGTGATAACCTGCATAAATAATGATCGCTTGAATATGACCAGCATCAAGCTTTCAAATATCAATGAAGAGGATATCCAGGACGTGATCAAGCGTGAAGCCGAGCAGAAATTCGGCATAAATCCTGAAAACGGGGTAGTTGAATATCTGGAGGCCGGTAATGTCAAATTCGGTGAGGATATCAAAGGGGAATACATCATATTCGCTGCAGATAATGATTCTCTTTCCGAAATTATAGAATTAATAGACGAATCGGGACTTGATATAAAGTCAATAGATACAATTCCGTGTGCAATTTACAGGAGTTTCAGGCAGTACTTGAGAAGAAAAGAAGACTGGCAGAAAGCTACTGTTTTTATTGACCTGGGAAGTAAATACACTACCGTCGTTTTCGGAATGGAGGGCGGGATATGTTTCGCAAAGCAGGTGCCTGTAGGCGGAAATGACTTTAACGGCGAGATAGCAAAGAAACTAAATGTAAGCATGTCTGATGCTCAGATTTTGAGAGAAAAGGTAAAGGCATTAAACAGTGAAAACCCCGAAAATAAAAATGAAGAGTATTTTATAGATTCAACTGTAAGGCAGTCGGTTGTTGATGCGGTAAGTGCTGTATCGGAAAGGCTTGTAAAAGAAGTTTCTCACTGTTTGAGATATTACACCGTGACCTTTAGAGGAAAGAGGGTTGAAAGAGCTATTTTTACCGGTGGAGAATCTTACGAAAAGATATTGCTTAATACCTTCAAAAGACACATGACAATAGATATTGAAATAGCTAATCCTTTCAGGGGGCTGGACCTTCGTAATGTCAATATTTCACCTGACAGAAGAAAGAATTTATGTGAATGGTCTGTAGCTGTGGGATTAGGTTTAAAGGGTTATAAATTTTTGAGAATGAATTGATATGAAAGAAATCGATCTGCTTCCAACATGGTATAAAGAGAGACGCAGAATGCGTTCGAAACACAGGATACAATATTTCCTGGCGGGGGCGGTCTTTTTAATTCTGATCATATGGAATATTTCAATGACCACTTCGATCAAATCCGCAAAGGCGGATTTAAATCAGATCAAAGACAAAAGCAGCAGTTCGAGAAAAATACTGAATAAATACAAAAGTATAAATCAAAAAATAAGTTCGTTAAATGAGCAAAATACAATTCTTGAAAAGATAAATTCCAGACTGAGCATGACCGGTTTAATGGCAGAGTTGAGCCATTTACTTAAAAAGAAAATAATAATTACAAGGATTTATATAAAAAGTGAAAAAGTCCAAAAAGAAAAAGGTAGTGAATTCATCTCAGATTCAAAAAACTCCGAAGAAACTTCGAAGTTTAAAAATATTCTTTACAAGCTTGTCATCGACGGAATAGCCAGCAGATCTTCTGATGTGGCAGATCTTATATGCAGATTAGAAGATTCAGATTATTTCTGCAAGGTTGTTCCGGCTTATTCAAAAGCTTCCAGAATGAAAATAGAGCGAGACCGGGAAACTGTAGATAAAAAAGTAACTGAATTCAGACTTACTTGCTACTTGAATGATTACAAATGGGTAAATAAAAAATGAAATTTTTAAATAACAAAAAACAGCTGATCTTATCGATCGTTATTTTAACGATACTGACCGGGTTTATAGCCTTCAGATATTTACCCCTGAAGGGTCAGCTTGAAGAACTTGAAGCCGAAACGAAGCAGGTTCAAAAACTGTATGCAAATGCTCAGAAAAAACAGAAGACTTTGCCTGAAATAGAAAAGAAACTGAATGAGCTCGAAACCAGGACTTATCATTTTAAAGAGAAAATTCCCGGTGAAAGATCCTTAGGGTCATTTCTCCAGCAAATAGCAGAATTAATGGATAAAAATGGACTTAAAGACCACAGTGTGCAGCCAAGGGAAAATATAGAAAATAAAGATTTTGCATATATACCCCTTGTTGTGGATTGCAAAGGTGAATTGAAAGATATCTTCAATTTCTTCCGATCAGTTGAGGAATTGGAAAGGCTGGTAAAAATCGAAGAAGTGACATTAAATAACAGTGCTTCATATTCAGGCGAATTGGAAATGAGTGCAAAAGTGTATATTTTTTATCAGGATAATTTAAGCTGAAAATGACAAATGACAACGAAATTACAATTTATTCCAGGGTTTTGAGTCAGTTTGCCGCAAACAAGAAAAAAACGGTAATGGCGGTGAGTTTGATATGCGTGATGGCTTTTATGTGGATTCGGGTATTTACTAAAACAGAGCCGAAAGGTGCTGAAGCTGCGATAAGTGAGCAAGTCTTGCAGGAAAGTAAAAAAGAGAAACCCAGGCAAAGGCTTACATATATCGAACTCCCGAAAATAGAAGGAAGACATGATGTTATTAGAAGAGATTTTTTCAAAATTAACAGTCAGTTTTTAGGAGATGAATCGAAAGCGGAGAGTAAAGATAAACCGGAAATCGAAAAAGATGAATTTTTAGAAAGCGTTAAAAAAAGTTTGAAGGTTGGAGCTATAAGCTTCGGGGAAAAACCCCAGGCATTTATCAACGATCAGTTAGTTTCAGCCGGCGATAAGGTAAGTATTTTAATAAATGAAGAAGAAATAGAAATTGAGATAAGTGAAATTAAAGAAAACGTAGTTCGTGCCAAATTCGGTCAGCGGTTGATCGAATTGACATGTTCGGGCGATTGAAATGAATTTATTTTAAAAGCTCCTTGCACATGAAAGCAAGGGGGAAGGAGCTAAGGATGAAAAAGGAAATGAAAGTAAGAAAAAGATTTAAACAAATTTTGATATGGTGTCTGGTTTCTTTGTTGGCGGCTGCAATAACTTTGGCTGAAGAAGATGCTGAAACTTTGCCCGCAGTTGAAAATGAAACCCAGGGAATTCAAGTTGCAAAGGCTGAGCAGGAACCGGAAGTCACATCAGAGAAACCTGAAAAGAAGAAAGAAAAGGATGTTGAAAAGGTTGCAGAAGAAATTGAACCGCAGGAAGTAAAGGAAAGGCAGTCATTTTCCTTTCAGAAGGATGCAAGTGTTCGAGATGCCTTAAGGTTTCTTTCGCTTAAGTATCAGAAGAATATTGTGCCTTCACCTAATGTAGATGGCAATCTTGCATTTACCAGCCTTTTCGATGTTACTTTCGAAGAAGCTATGGATGCTATATTAGGACCCAATTTCAGGTACGAAAAAAAGGGTTCTCTGATAAATGTTTACACAACTGAGGAATATAAAAAGATAAAATCGGACAAAGAGAGGATGGTCTACAGGGTCTTTACTCTTTATTACATCGGAGCGGAAGAAGCTGTAAAACTTCTTGAACCGGTTTTAAGCGGTGCAGGAAGTGTTCAGTACAGTACCAAGGTTGATGCGGAGATCGACATCGGAGACGGTGGAGTAAGCGAGATCACAGGCGGTGACAGCATGGCATTGAACGACCAGATCGTGATCTTCGATTTCCCGGAAAATGTCAAGGAAGCTGAAAAACTTATCGAAAGGATCGATGTCAGACCTGCACAGGTTCTTATTGAAGCTACTATATTGGCTGTGACATTAACAGAAGACATGGACCTGGGTGTTGACTGGAACCTTTTAAATGGTGATGCTGTTACAGATTTCCCCAGCAATATAGGAGGTTCCGGTACACCAATGGAAACCTTTGGTTTTGCACCCTCTTTATCATCTGATACAGGTGGTTTGCGGATAGGTATAAGCAGCGGAGACTTACAAGGTTTTATAAGTGCAATAGAAACAACTTCAGATGTTACGGTACTTGCTAATCCGAAGATTCTTGCCTTGAATAAACAGACAGGAACTGTATTCATCGGTTCGAAAGACGGATATCGTGACGCTTCGACAATTGGAGCAAGCGGAACAGAAACAGTAGGAAGCGTAAGTTTTCTTGAAACCGGTACCAAACTTTCTTTCAGGCCTTATATAGGCAATGATGGTTATATAAGAATGGATATTTATCCGAAAGATAGTGATGGTAAATTAATAGAATTTGGTGATGACAAACTGCCGCAAGAAAAAACTACCGAACTTGTGACTAATATAATGGTTAAGGATGGTCAAACTATAGTTTTGGGTGGCCTCTTTAGAGATTCCGTCACCACTTCAAGAAGCCAGGTACCGTTACTGGGAGATTTACCTCTAATTGGTCCTTTATTCAGAGGTACCTCAGATACTTTAAAAAAGCAGGAAGTCATTATTATGCTGACTCCTCATATAATTCAGGAACCTGTAGAAACAAAAGGCAATGAAAAACTGGAAGATGCTGAAAGAAAGATACAGGGTGCAACGGATGAGTTTCAGCCGATAGGAAGATCAAGAATTGCAGAAGATAATTATGCAGAAGCATCTGCCCTTTATCTTGAAGAACGATACGAAGAAGCTCTTGAGGAAATAGAAAGAGCATTGACCGTTCGTCCAGCTTACCTGAAAGCCTTGAAACTTAAGGATAAGATCCTTTGTGAAATAAATCCTGAGCTCTATAAAAATCAGGAAAGAAATATAAAGGAAAAAGCTGAAACTAAAAAGCTTAAATGCGATTAAGAATAAAATAAGGTAAAACAATGTTTACGAAAGATTTCATCAAGAAGGCAAAATGTGATATTCACCTTTATGGTGCTATAGCCGGTGGTCTTTTGTCGATGGCGGCAGGCCTGGCGGGATTTATGGTAGAAGGTTTCGGAGGAGGTCTTAAACTCATGATCCTGCTGGGCTGTATGCCCGCAGCCTTATTTTTGATCTGGCTCGGTTTCAGCCATAAAAAGGTACTGCAAATAATTAAAGCATTTTCTGAAAGGGTTGCAAAAGGAAAGAATCTGGCAATAAGAAAAACCGACTGCTGTATATTAAAGAATCTTTCTGAAAGTGTTAAAACCAGAATTGAGGAAAATGAAAACAAGATTTCTGAACTGGAAAAACAGAATAAAGAACTCAACCTTAAATTGCAGCTTTCTAAACGGCAGAAAATAAACAACGATGCGATTATCCACAGCATTCAGGATGCAGTAATTGTGATAGATGACTCGTTTAGGATACTGGTGGCAAACAACTCAGCGGGACAATTGTTCGGATTTGATAATAAATCATGTCAGAATAAAAAATTAGATGATCTGATAAAACATAACGAATTTAAGGATGTCCTGCAAAAAAGTATCAAGAGCAAAGTCCGTCATACTAACGAGGAACTGACATTCGAAAAGGAAGACGCCGTCAAAAATTACAGCTATAAGATATCATCTATATATGACGAAAATCAAAAAGCCTGCGGGCTGGTGGTTGTCCTGCATGACATAACCAGGGAAAAGGAGATATCAAAGCTCAAGGATGATTTCGTCAGTCATGTTTCTCATGAATTGAAAACTCCACTTGCCTCCATTACCGCTTATTCGGAAATGCTTGTGGACGGGGAAGCAAATGATGAAGATACAAGAGAAGAATTTTATTCTATTATACAATCACAGGCCCAGAGATTGAACAGATTGATCGAAGATATTCTCAATACGTCGAGGATAGAATCCGGCCTGATCAAGGTAAACAAAGAACCTATAAGTCTGACAATACTCATCGAAGATCAGATTAAAATGATCAAAAGCTATGCTGAGGAAAAGAACATCGAGGTTATAGGACAGACCCCCATAGTTTATGACCAGGTTTTAGTTGACAAGGACATGATAACCCAGGTGCTCGTGAACTTGCTCAGTAATGCTGTAAAGTATACCAGATCAGGCGGTAAAGTGACCGTGGAAAGTGAAGTTGACGATGAGGATAACATGGTCAGAGTAAAGGTTACGGATACTGGTGTAGGGATTCCGCCTGAGGATGTTCCCCATGTATTCGATAAATTCTTTAGAGTGGGATCGAACAAAAAGGTTGCAAAAGGTACCGGACTTGGACTTAACCTGGTCAAACAAATAGTCGAAAAAGTACACAAAGGTAAAGTTTTTGTAGAAAGTGAAGTCGGAAAGGGCAGCACTTTCGGTTTCGAACTGCCTTTGGCAACAGCCGAGATGGCAGAAGTAGTTTAATTAAAATTTTTATTCGGAGGATAAGTGATGAACGTAGCTAAAGTCCTGGTAGCGGATGATGAAATCCATATTGTACATGTTGTAACTTTAAAATTACGTAATAATGGTTATAAAGTCATACCTGCAGAAGACGGCAAGATGGCATATGATCTGGCGTGCGAGGAACAGCCTGATATTATTGTAACTGATTATCAAATGCCCAATCTTTCCGGGTTGGAACTTATTGAAAAGTTACGCACAAATGAACAGACCAAGGATATACCTGTTGTTATGCTTACAGCAAGAAACTTCGATATAGAAGAAGAAAAAAAAGCGGAACTTAAAATATCTGATTGCCTCAGCAAACCATTTAGTCCTAAAGAGCTGCTCAGGAGTCTTGAGGACGTGTTGTTTCAAAATAAGGTAACCGGCTAATTTTATATAAGAGGAATGTCAAATGGTGAAAATTTTTGAAAATAAACTAAGTTTTAACCTGATAAAAGAGCTGAAAAAATTCAGCAAAAGGTTAAGCGATTATGGGTTTAACTTTGCTGTTTACGATGGCAATTTAAATATAATATTTTATAACGAAAATAATGAATATCCAAGTGATGAAGACCTTCTAAAAGATTTAAGTAAAAAATTATTTTCTTCAGCTAGTGAATATATTTATGATGAAAATAAAAGAACATATGCAATAAAACTAACAGTTAATGATGATAACTTTTCCGCAATTATAGATACAGGTAACAGACAAATAAATGATAAAGACTTTTTAAAAGAACTTCTGCTTATTTTTTCAGAAAAATTTCATAACGAAGTAAAAACAGAATGTCAGATAGAAAAGGTAAGCAGTGAATTGTCACATACCTATGAAGAACTGGTGCTTTTGCACAAAATCGGCACCAATATGAAAGTTACCGAATCTGATGCTAACTTTCTTCAAATGGCATGTGATAATTTGACTGATATCGTAAATGTAGAAGGGATTGCAATACTCCTGGAAAAGAATATTGATGAAGATAGTCATCTTGTTCTGGCGGCAGGAGCTGGCATAATTGATTTAGATAAAAATTTAAAGTATATTTTGAGAACCCGTCTCTTAGATGAATTGAACTCCAAAAAAGAAGCCCTGCTGGACAGTGAGATCGACACACCCTTTAAATATGAATGGTCTAATAATATCAAAAGCATAATAGCTGTGCCCTTAATGGGAAAAGACAAAAGGCAGGAAAGCAAAGATTTTTATGATGAAAATGACATAATTGGACTGATGGTTGCCGTCAACAGACAGGACAAACCTGATTTTGACAGTACGGATGTCAAACTTTTTAATTCTGTAGCCAACGGGTGTGCTGTTTTTGTAGAAAACGGAAAGTTATTCAAAGACCTGAAGGAATTGTTCATCGGTTCACTAAAAGCATTAACAAACAGTATCGATGCTAAGGACCAGTATACCAGAGGTCATTCGGAAAGAGTGGCTTTTATTTCTCAATGGATTGCAAAAAAGTATGCTGAAGTCCATCCTCTAAAAGAACAAAAGATTCATAAAATTTACCTGGCGGGTTTGCTCCATGATATAGGCAAGATGGGAATCGATGAGTCGGTTCTAAGAAAAAAAGGAAGGCTTACGGATGAGGAATTTAATCACATCCGTATGCACCCCTGTATTGGCGCAGGTATCCTTAATGAAATAAAACAAATGAAGGATATTGTGCCGGGCATTTTATGTCACCATGAGAGGTACGACGGAAAGGGATATCCAAATGGAATAAAAGGTGAAGAATTGCCTTTGATGGGAAAAATTATTTCACTTGCAGACAGTTTCGATGCAATGACATCAAAGAGAGTTTACAGAAATGCAATGACAGTTCAGCAAGCTCTGGAAGAGATTAAGAAAGGGCTGGGAACGCAATTTGACCCTGTAATAGGAAGAATTTTCGTAGAAAGTGACATCTACGGTCTTTGGGACGTTATTCAGGATGGAGTCTGTGAAAACTCTGACGTTAAAGGATTTTCAGAATATGGTACTGCGGCAGTGGGGACATTAATACGATGAAGTTTGAAACTCAGGATTATAATGATATTTCGGTTGTTCAGCTTAAAGGAGAAATCGACACAGAGGTTACAGATGCTTTCGCTGAAACCGTTACCGGGCTTATCTCGGCCCAGAAGAAGGGAATTGTTCTGGATATGAGCGAAGTAGCATTTATTGACAGCGAGGGGCTGGAAAAAATGCTTTGGGCAAAGGATTATTGTGATGAGAACAACAGCCAATTGAGAGTTTGCGGCTTGAATCAAACTTGTTCAAAAATTTTGGAAATCACAAGGCTGGAAAATGAGTTCAGCAAGTATAACGAACTGGCTGATGCGGTTAAAAGTTTAAGATAAAGCAGGGCACGAATAAAAGATGGAAAATGTAGCAGTACAAAATAAAGTGCAGCTAGGGCAGTTACTCCTGTCAAAGGGGATAATAACCGAAGATCAATTACAGGATGTGTTAAAGCAGCAGAAAGTAAAAGGACACAATAAGCTGCTTGGTGAGCTTCTTGTGGAGATGGGAATTTGTACTGAAAATCAAATTTCAGAGGCTCTGGCTGAAACTTACGAAGTACCTTATGCTCAGGTAAGTCCTAAGATATGTGATTCCCGGGCGTTGGAAGTCCTACCCAAGGAATTCATTGAAGAACATAAAATACTTCCTCTTTTTAAAGTCTATGATGTTTTGACTGTTGCAGTTAGTGAACCTGCAAATGTATTTTTGATCGACGAGATCGAAAGGCATAGCGGTTGTAAGGTACAGATAGTTTGTGCAACTAAAAAAGACATAGAAGCGACTTTAGAGACATATATGCCGGCTGCCAATGTTTTTGTGATCGATGATATCATCGATGAAGAGGGCCTGGAAGATTTTACCCTGATCGAAAATATAACCGAAGATATTACAGACCTCGAGGAAATGGCAGGGCAGTCACCTGTTGTAAAACTGGTGAATTATTTAATTTTCAATGCCGTTCAGGAGAACGCTAGTGACATTCATATCGAACCTGACGATAAAATGCTCCGTGTAAGGTTCAGAGTGGACGGCAAAATGTATGAGAAAATGAGACCTCCCTTCCAGATGCATCCCGCAATCGTATCTCGTATTAAGATAATGGCAGATCTGGATATAGCCCAAAGAAGACTGCCCCAGGACGGCGGTATTCATGTTTTGGTTGAAGGTAAACCTATTGACCTCCGTGTTTCTACTATGCCGGGAAATTATGGAGAGAAAGTGGTAATAAGGGTTATAAATGCTCAGCAGGTAATAATGAACCTTGAATCATTAGGCTTTACTTATGAAAGATTGCAAACCTACCGTGATGTATTGAAAAACCCGAACGGTGTTATTCTTGTCACCGGGCCGACAGGGTCAGGTAAAAATACTACACTTTACGCCACACTTGCTGAGTTAAATAATGAAGAGATTAATATTTGTACTGTTGAAGATCCTATCGAATGCAATATGAAAGGCATCAATCAGTTTCAGGTTAATTCTGCTGCAGGCTTTCAATTTTCTTCAGCATTGAGAAGTCTTTTAAGGCAGGACCCCGATATAATAATGGTTGGAGAGATCAGGGATTCAGACACTGCAAATATTGCAGTACAGGCAGCCCTTACAGGACATCTGGTATTTTCCACTTTGCATACAAATGATGCCCCCGGAGCTGTTACGAGACTTATTGACCTTGGAGTAGCACCCTATCTGGTCAGTGCTTCACTGATATCCGTACTTGCACAAAGACTGGTAAGAAAAATATGTCCGAACTGTAAAACGGAATACGAACCTTCGAAAAGCATAAAGCGGACCGTGGAAAAACTGGGAGGCAATATAGAAACTTACTATCGGGGAATGGGCTGTAAGAAATGCAGAAATACAGGCTTTCTCGGAAGAATAGCGATACATGAACTATTTGTTCCGTCTATTAAAGCCAAGGAAATGATAGATGAAAAAGCAAGTACCGCAGCTATCAGAAATCAAGCCACAGAAGACGACATGATTCCTTTACATCTTGATGGCCTTGAAAAGGTGCAGGCAGGTATAGTTTCGGTAGAAGAAGTTCTGCAAACAATAAAAATTAATGGTTGATAAGCTATGCAGGGTTTACAGGATAAAAATATAAAAAAAGATACTTCAAGCAGAGAAGTCGAAAAAAAACTCTTTGCCGAAAAGAAGAAAAAACTTTTGAAGGGTAAAAACAACCCCAAAATTTTAGCAGTCGGGCCGGGAATTTATAAAAGGGCAGACAGGATCAAAGTTAAATCTGCGGAATTGATAATGTTTACGAATCAGCTTTCGATCATGCTGGACAGCGGGGTGGTTTTAAGTGATGCCCTGGATGTTATAGCTCAACAGACCGATGGTAAAGAATTCAAGGCAATTTTAAATGATATATCAGAGACAGTAAAAGCCGGGGATAATTTTTCCGGAGCTTTATCCAAATATCCTAAAGTGTTCAGTAAAATGTTTTTAAGTATGGTTAAGGCTTCTGAGGCTTCAGGTAAAATGGTTGAAATGCTAAGTGTTTTATCCGGCTATTTGGAATTTGAGGCCGATACACGAAAAAAAATAAAAGGGGCTTTGACCTATCCTTTCATAATGGCTTTGGTGGCAGTTGCTGCAACAGGTACTCTAATGTTTTTTGTTCTTCCGAGATTTACAAAAATATATGATTCCAGAGGAGTGGAGTTGCCTTTATTAACACAGTGGCTGGTAAAGGGTAGTGCGCTTATGTGCAACCTGGAATTTATGGCAGTTATGGTAACTTTACTGGTTATAGGCGGTTTTGCTTTTAATTACTGGAAAAATACTTATTCCGGAAGAAAGTTCATTGATTATTTGAAAATAAAATCTCCGGTTATCGGCAGTATATTCGTTGATACTCTGGTAACAAGGAGTATGAGAATAATGGCAACAATGGTTAATACCGGGGTAACTCTGCTTGAAAGTATCGAAGTTATCCAGGATTCATGCGGAAATATTTATTTTGAACAGCTTTGGAGCAGGGTCAATAAAAAGATAAAAGATGGTTATCAGCTTTCGGAGTCTTTGCGTATTTCAAATGAAAATCAGCTTATTGTTCCCGGCATAATCCAAATGTTTAAAGCAGGTGAAAAAAGCGGAAAATTAGGCAAGGTCAGCGATAAAATTTCCATTTTTTATGAAAATAAATTACATTCAACAATAAAACACGCCATGACATTGATAGAACCTATAATGATCATAATTTTAGGTTCAATAATAGGTACAATTGCAATAGCACTCCTGTTGCCGGTTTTCAGGGTTTCAAGCGTAGTAGCACACTAGAGATCAACTTAACATCAGACTGAAATAATAAAGCTTTGATTGTATTACGCAATTAAGTTAAAAAAAGCTTGAAAACCATTTTTTTGATTAATATAATGTTGAATTCATTTTTAAACAAAAGATTTGCATAAAAAGTTACGAATTTCGAAAAAAAAATAGAAATATTTATTTAATTAAATACAATACTCAAAGCAGAACGTAAAGAAAGTTTGAAAATTTATAGAAAGGTTTGCTTAAGAAATATGTTAACAGTTGAACAGAAAAATAAAATTGTAAAAGAATATGAGATACATGAAGGCGATACCGGTTCTCCTGAGGTTCAGGTAGCTTTATTAACTCATAAAATAAATGATCTTACAGATCACCTCAAAAAACATAAAAAGGATCATTCTTCCAGAAGAGGGCTCTTAAAGATGGTTGGTGCAAGAGCATCTCTTTTAAAATACCTGGGAAGAAAAGACCCTAAACGCTACAGGGAATTGATCTCTCGGCTGGGATTACGTAAGTAAAATATGTATCTTAAAATACTTTACCCAGACGATTTATTTTAATCTATAATGAGATACGAAAAGGATATCTATGTTTGATGTACACAAAGTAGAAAAGAAAATCGGCGATTCGTTATTATCTATTGAAACGGGGAAAATCGGTAAACAGGCAGACGGGGCCGTAATTGTAAGACACGGCGAAACAGTAGTATTAGTAGCTGTTGTGACTGCTCCTCCATGGGATGAATCTATAGATTATTTCCCTCTGAGTGTGGATTACAGGGAAAGGCATTTTGCTGCCGGTAAATTTCCCGGCGGATTTATAAAAAGAGAGGGAAGGCCCAGTACTAAAGAAACTCTTACTTCGAGAATGATCGACAGGCCTATAAGGCCTCTTTTCCCGGAAAATTATTTCCAGGAAGTTCAGATAACCGCAAACGTACTCAGTTACGACGGTGTTAATGAACCGGATGTTCTGGCTATGGTGGGTGCAAGTGCTGCACTTTCCATAAGTAAGATACCTTTTCAAGGCCCAATGGGAGCTTGTAGGATAACGAAAGTCGGAGACGACTATTTAGTTAATGCAGGCCACACCAAGATGGAAGATGGTGAACTTAACCTTATTCTTTGCGGGAAAAAAGATTCCATCAACATGATCGAAGTCGATGCAAAAGAAGCACCCGAAGATGTAGTTGCTGAGGCAGTCAAAAAAGGTCATGAGGTAATTAAAGATATCTGCTCAATGATAGAAGACCTCAGAGAAAAAGCAGGTGTGGAAAAAGAGATAATCGTAGCTGAAAGCAGCGAAGAACTGGAGAAGAATCTGGAAGATGATCTCAGAGATGATTTATACCAGGCTTGGCAGATAACTTCCAAGCAGCAGAGAACCGAAACTATTAAAGAAATAATTACCAAGGCTGAAGAAAAATACTGCAAAAATGAGGATGAAGAAAAGAATTTCGATAAAGCTTTGTTTAAAAGAAGCATTGAAAAGCTTCAGGATGAAATAGTAAAGCAGCTCCTGTTGGAGGGCAAAAGACCTGACGGCAGAAAGTATGACGAAATAAGACCAATTTCATGTGAAGTAGATGTATTGCCTCGAACTCATGGTTCGGCATTATTTACTCGCGGTGAAACCCAGGCAATGGTCAATGTTACGCTTGGTACGATCAGGGACAGCCAGATAATTGACGGGCTTCTTGAAGAATATTCTCAAACTTTCATGCTTCATTACAATTTCCCGCCTTATTGTGTGGGCGATGTAAGGCCTTTCCGAGGCCCTGGAAGAAGAGAGATCGGGCACGGAGCCCTGGCAGAAAAGGCACTTGCCCAGGTTAAACCTGATACGGAAGATTTTGCCTACACCGTGAGGATAGTTTCGGATATTACCGAATCGAACGGTTCCAGTTCTATGGCCAGTGTTTGCGGCGGTTCTCTTGCACTTCTTGATGCCGGGGTGCCTCTGAAAAGACCTGTTGCAGGTATTTCAATTGGTATGGTAACCGGTGAAGATGGAAAATATGAATTGCTCACCGATATTATAGGCGATGAAGATCATTTCGGTGTCATGGATTTTAAAGTGGCAGGTACTACCGAAGGGATAACAGCTATTCAGTTGGATATAAAAGCTGAAGGCCTTTCTCACGAAATTATGGTCGAAGCTCTGAAAAGAGCAAAAGAAGCAAGGCTGAAAATCTTGAAGACGATGAATGCTGTGATAGAAAAACCGAGAGCAGAGCTTAGTGAGCACGCACCTAAACTTATAAGCCTGGAAGTGGACCCTGAACTGATTGGAAAGATAATCGGTCCGGGCGGAAAGATGATCAAGTCCATTCAGGAAGACACCGAGGCCAATATCGAAATCGAAGAAGACGGCACAATATTTATCAGCTGCGTTTCCGGAAATGGTCACTTAAAGGCTAAAAAGATCATCGAAGATATGACTACTCCACCGGAAGTCGGCAGAATTTATGAGAAAGCTAAAGTCGTCAGTATAAAGGATTTTGGGGCTTTTGTTGAAATTGCCCCGGGAGTTGAAGGGTTATGTCATATCAGCGAACTCAGTGATGAGTACGTAAAAGATATAAAGAAAGTTTGCAAAGTAGGTGATATCATTCCTGTTAAATTGATCGCTATTGATGACCAGGGAAGGATGAAACTATCAAGGAAAGCTGCACTTCAGGACATGAAAGAAGAGAAAAAAGAAGATTAAAAATATGGGGCTCAATATTTCTATTGGGCCCTGGTATTTTTCCAGGGGGAGTTAAGATATGCAATTGTTTGTAGGAATTATTCTGGGTATTTTATTTTCTTTCCCTTTTTGTTTTCTTTTGTTAAAGAAATACAGGTGTTGTAAAAATAGAGAGCGAACCGAATCCGCTCAAAGTGATGAACTGGAAAGAGTCAGTAAATTAGCCGGCATGTTGGCTCACGAATTAAAAAATCCTCTTTCAACAATTAAAATCAATTTGAAACTGATCAATGAAACTCTTGAGAGGAATCTTCGCGATGAAGCTCAGTCGGAAAAATCTAAAGATATAAAAAGAGCTAAAAAAAAGGTGGATTTTATTCAAAATGAAGCTGACAGGCTTGAGCAAATCTTTGACGGTTATTTGAAATATCTTAACAAGTCAGATTTTAATTTTACAGAAAATGACATAAATGAGGTTGTTTCCGATGTAATTGATTTTTATATGCCGCAATGTCATAAGAAATCAGTTGCTTTACGCCAGAAACTATGTTCAAAACCTCTTTACAGCAAAATAGATTCTGATATGTTTAAACAGGTTTTATTGAATTTATTCATAAATTCTTTGGATGCCATGGAAAACGGCGGAGAATTAATGGTAAAAACCGATAAAAAAGGAGATGAAGCAGCTATTTGCGTTAGTGATACAGGTTCAGGGATCCCTGAAGAAAAATTAAACCGGATATTTGATCTTTATTACTCTTCTAAAACGAATGGATTCGGTCTGGGACTACCCACCGCAAAAAAAATTATAGAAGGGCATGGCGGAAATATAAGTGTAGAAAGCGAAATGAATAAAGGTACTTCTTTTACAATAACTATCCCATTGATCGGTAGGCAATAAAGTGGAAAACAAAGATCTTGCAATTTTGATAGTTGACGATGAAAGACCTCATGCAGACGGCATGGCGGAGGCTCTGGAAAAATACTGCAGTGACCCCATCGTTGTTTATAATGCCAAAGATGCTTTAGACGTTATCAAAAATCAGTATGTTGATGTCATAATCACGGATTTGAAACTTGATGATGATAAAAACGGCTTGGATATTTTAAAAGAAGCTAAGAAAAAACCGGAAAACCCGGAGGTCATTTTGGTTACCGCTTATGCTTCGATCGATAATTGCAAACAGGCCCTTAAAGAAGGTGCATACGATTATCTTGTTAAGCCGATTGATATTGATCAGCTAAGAACTATAGTTGAACGTGTTTCTAAAAAGACTGAAATTCAACGAGAAAAAGAGGCTAAGGCAAAAGATACTTCCTCGGAAGAATTTATTTTCAGGGGAGTCAAAGGTAAAAGCCAGGCAATAGAAAATGTTTTCAAGGTAATAAAAAGGGTCGCAAAAACCAATATATCAGTACTTATCGAAGGTGAATCGGGGACGGGTAAAGAGCTTCTTGCAAGGTCGATCCATGAAAATTCCAATCGAGTTGGACAGCCGTTCAAGCCTATTAATTGTGCCGGCCTTACGGAAAGTCTGTTGGAAAGTGAATTGTTCGGGCATGCCAAGGGAGCTTTTACCGGTGCAACGACTGACAGAAAGGGATTGTTTGAAATCGCAGACAAAGGCACTTTGTTTCTCGATGAGATAGGCGATATGCCGCTGAAAATGCAGGCCAAGCTTCTTAGAGTTCTGGAAGACGGCATAGTAGTCCCTGTCGGTTCCAATAAGTCTGTTGTGGTAGATGTCAGAGTTATAAGTGCAACCAATCATGATCTTGCGAAAATGGTAGAACAGGATAAGTTCCGCCAGGATCTTTTCTTCAGAATAAAAGGTGTAAGTGTAACCTTGCCTCCTTTAAGACAAAGAGTTGAAGATATTCCCCTTTTTGTGGAATACTTCATAAGTGAATCTGCTGAAGAGATAGGTTCTCAGGTAAAAGGTATAACTGACCCTGCAATGAATATTTTGAAAAACTATTCCTGGCCGGGAAATATAAGGCAGCTGAAAAACTGCATAAGAACTATGATAGTAATGTCAGAAAACGAAAAACTCTCCGTTGAGGATATACCGCCGGAAATTCATCAGCCATTAAGGCTTTCCGGCTCCAGCAAACAGATCACATCCGGTGACATCGGCAAAATGTCGCTCAGTGAAATCGAAAAACAAGCCATAATTGAGACTTTGGCAAAGACAGATAATAATCGAGAAAAAGCAGCCAAAATCCTCGGTATAGGAGAAAGGACACTTTACAGAAAAATAAAAGAATACGGCCTTTGATCTTACTCAAGTAATTTTGGCCTTTCCCGCTTAAGCCATTCCGGCAGCTGTTCTCTTTTTACTTCTTTCCATAATCCTCTTTTCTGTTTTCTTGCTATGGCCTGCAGCTGCTTATATTTATGATAAAGGCTGTGCCTGAAACGAAGGTCTGCATAGGCATAACCTTTTTTTATAAGTATTTCATTTAAGAATTCATCGTTTGGTAATTGCAGATAGGCAAGAACTCTGCCGTATTTATCCCTGGTAGGACTCATGGGGTCAAGATACACAGTAACTTTTTTGTCCAAGCAAAGTTTACTCGCGAATTCGGAAGCTTCTTTGCCGAAATACATTTTTCTTCTGCCGAAAGTTTCAGGTGTATCAATTCCAAGTAATCGAATTCTGGTATGATCAAATTTCGGGTCATTGTAATTTATATCTACTGTATCACCATCAACAATATAAACGACTTCAAATGTTTTACCATGGAAAGTTTTTTTATCATAGTTGCTTTCGGCAGAGTTTGTTTGGTCGAAAAAAAGAGGTGAATTCTTTGTAGCTTTATCAATAAAAACAAAAACAGCTAACAGCAGAATAACAATAATTATGATGCCATTGAGCTGTTTTTTACTTAAACAATATTTGATGTTCTTTTTATTCGTCAAAGTATTTTATTTTACTGCGATTTTCTGCTTTTTTATCTAATTCAAAAGCTTTGCAAACAACATTCAATGCATCTTCTCCATCTTTCTCGTCAACGATGCAGCTTATTCTGATCTCACTGGTAGTAATAGAATCGATATTTATTTTGTTTTCAGCTAATGCCGAAAACATTTTATCAGCGACACCACAGTGACTTCTCATACCTACTCCGACTATGGATATTTCTGCAATATCTTCACGGATGAAAATATCATCGAAGTTAAGTTCCTTCTTTATACCCTCTATCGCTGCCTTGGCATTTTTAAGGTCGGCGGTTGAAACTGTAAATGATATATTCGCTTTTTCCTCACTTACCTCAGTTTGCACAATATCGTTGATCACAACTTTAGACTGAGCAAGATGAGAAAATATCTTTGCCGCATTTCCCGGTTTGTTATCAACATTAACAAGCCCGATTTTTGCCATTTCTTTTTGAATTGTCGCACCTGAAACCACTACATCTTCCATTTGAGGCACCTCATGAGTAATAATTGTTCCTTCTGATTCTTCCTTACTGCTTCTAACATGTATATTCACATTATATTTTTTACCGAATTCGACAGCTCTGCTGTGCATTACACCCGCACCCAGACTTGCCATTTCGAGCATTTCATCATAACTGATGAGGTCCATCTTGGAAGCTTCTTTAAAAATCCTCGGATCCGTTGTGTAAATTCCGTCAACATCAGTATATATTTCACATTCAGCGGCATTCAATGCTGCAGCTAATGCAACTGCGCTGGTATCTGAGCCTCCTCTTCCGAGTGTGGTTACATTTTCGAATTCATCTATGCCCTGAAACCCTGCAACGAGAACTATTTTTTGCTCATCAAGCTGCTTTAATATTCTGTCAACCTCGATGCTTTTTATTCTGGCCTTGGAAAATACACCGTCGGTTATCATTTTTATCTGTGCACCGGTAAAACTGATAGCATCATAGCCCATCGCATGCAGAGCCATGGCAAAAAGGGATACGGTCTGTTGTTCACCTGTGCTGAGCAGTTGATCCATTTCCCTGTCTGAAGGGTTCGGATTTAATTCCATTGCATCTGCTATAAGTTCATCCGTCATCTTCCCTCTGGCAGATGCTACAACTACAACCCGGTTACCTTTTTCAACTGCCGAGATAGTTCTTTTCGCAGCTCGTTTGATCTTTTCGGCATTTGCTACCGATGTTCCGCCAAATTTCTGTACTATAATTGCCATATTTTGTCCGTAAATTTATTATTTTTCAAAAAACCTCGGGTATTATGCAAAATTAAGGCCTTATGTCAACATTAACTTTTAAGAAAATATTCCATCAGTTCAAAACCGTTGTCTATTTTAAAGCCGCTTTTAAGTGCATTTTTCTCGCTGAATACGGTTTTGATAAGACCTGTTGTCCCGTAACCGTTCATGGCAAAAGGCACAGGTTCTCCGGAATGAGCTTTTGTGGATACCGGCGTAGGATGATCGGGCAATACCATGATTCTCCACTTATCGTAATTTTTTAAAGCAGAAAAGACCGGCCCTACAACTTTCTTATCGATAAGTTCGAGGGCTTTTTTCTTTAATTCGGGATTCCCGCTGTGGCTTGCTTCATCAGGTGCCTCCAGATGTACGAAGACCAGGTCATACTTTTCTAAGGCTTTAACTGCGGCTTCCGCTTTTCCTTCAAAATTTGTATCGATAAAACCTGTTGCTCCGGGCACATAGATTATGTCGAAGCCGATCAACTTAGACAAACCCCTTACTAGGTCAACAGCGGTTATGGTTGCTCCTCGAACCCCGAATTTCTTCTCAAAGCTTTCCATTTTTGCTTTTTTGCCGTAACCCCAGAGCCATATTGAGCTTACCTGGTTTTCTCCAAGATCCTGTCTGACTTTGTTAATTTCATGATTGGAAAATAATCGCTGACTTTTTGCCATCAGATCGATAAGCATATCTGCGTTTTTGCCCCTTGGAAGGATTTTTTCAACCTGTTTGCCTATATGGTCGTGCGGCGGGAACATCTGCAGATCAAAATCTCTATTTTTTATAACCAGTAAATTTCTATAACTGACACCTTTATAAAACTTTATATCCTCTGATCCGAATTGCTCGTTCAGTTCATCAATGAGTTTGCCTGCTTCTTCGGTTGAGATGTGCCCTCCGCTGTGGTCAGCCATTTTTCCGTCGGCTATGGTCACAAGATTACATCTGAACACCCAGTCATCAGGTGAAATATCTATTCCCTGGGCAACGGCTTCTATAGGAGCTCTGCCGGAATAATATCTAAGGGGGTCATATCCTAATATGCTCATCTGTGCGACGTCACTTCCGGGTTCCAGGCCGTCGGGGACAGTCTTTACCAGTCCCTGTTTTCCCTGAGAAGATATCTGATCAATATTCGGAATGTCAGCAACTTCAAGAACGGTTTTACCGCCGAATTCTTCGATGGGTTCGTCTGCTGCTCCATCGGGTATTATTATCACATATTTTGGCATTAGTCCTTATCCTCAGGTATATCAACAATCCTTATTAATACCGGTTCATCACAAACACTCTCCAGCTTGCTTATATCCTTTAGAGCAGCATTTACCTTGCTTTCTTGATTGGGATGGGTTGTTATTACCACTGGGACTGTATTTTTTGGGCCTTCATCTTCTCTTTGAATGACTCCGGAAATGCTGATGTCCCGGTCTGCAAGTATCCTGCCTATTTGTGCAAAAACACCGGCCTGATCTTTGACCATAAGCCTGATATAGTAACGGTTTACTGAATCGCCTATTTTTTCAAGTAGACTTTTGAATTCACCATTTTGTTTTAAGTGACGCTGCTTAAAAGTGTTATTCGAATTACCCGAAGCAACCTCGATTATGTCTGCAACCACTGCGCTTGCGGTGGGCATCATGCCGGCCCCTCTGCCGTAAAGCATTATCTGGCCTACGTCACTGCCGAACATACTTATAGCGTTAAAAGAACCGTTTACACTTGCAAGGGCATCATCATTATCTATAAAAGAAGGATGAACTCTCAACCCGAATTTTCCGTTTTTGGTCTTTTCAGCGATAGCAAGCAGTTTAAGAGTGTATCCGAGTTCCTTCCCGTATTTAATATCCATGACGTTGGTGTTTTCTATACCCTCGGTATAAATATCTTCGAGATAAATTTCATACCCCAGGGCAAGGGAAGAAAGTATTGCTAATTTATGGGCACTGTCGCCTCCGTTAATATCAAGGGTCGGGTCTGCTTCAGCGAAACCTTTGGCCTGTGCCTGTGAAAGAGCTTCATCGAAAGGAGTGTCATTTTCGTCCATACTGGACAGTATATAATTGCATGTTCCATTGACTATGCCGTACATCGCTTCTATTTCATTTGCAGCAAGCCCTGTTCTTATTGCAGAAACAATAGGTATTCCCCCTGCACAACTCGCTTCGAATGCAATGCATTTATTGTTTTTTTCAGCGGTGGCATAAAGTTCACTTCCAAATTCTGCCAGTAATGCCTTATTTGCTGTAACGACATGTTTACCGGAGTTGAGCATATTTATTTGTAAATCTTTGGCAAAAGTTGTCCCACCGATCAATTCTACACCGATATCTATGGAATCATCGTTAATCAGTTTTTCTACCGAATCAGTCAGGATCCCTTCGGGAAGTTCGACGGGCCTTTGTGAAGTAATATCTTTATCCACAACACGCCCCAGTTCAAGCCTGATGCCTGTTTTTTCTGCGATCGAATCTGCTTTTTCAAGGATCAGTTTTGCAACTCCGCAACCTACTGTTCCGAATCCTACCAAGCCTACCTTTACTTTCTTTTCTTTCATGAGAGCTACCTCTTCAGTTAAATTTATACATAGATCAATAACTTATTAAATAAACTAATCGAAGGTCAAGCAAAAACCGTATACCCTGAAGACAAAATTATGCTAATTTTATTGAAATTTATTTCTTTTCTATTTACTTTTAGCTTAGTGTTCTGAATTTAGTTATGTTTCTTTTTAATCGGAAAATGCATAGATTTTATTGCCCGAAAATTAATAAAGGAATTGTTAAACTTTCAAAAGGAGAGTCCAGGCATCTTATAGGCGTTCTTCGTTTTGCCGAAGGGCAAAAGGTGGAAATTTTTGACGGCAATGGTAAAACCGCGATCGCTGAGTTGACTGATATTTCCAAAAAAACAGCTGAACTAAAAATAAAAGTTGTTGAACAACATTCAAAGCCAAAGAATGAAAAGATCATAATTGCCGCCAGCATACCCAAAAAGGATCGCTTCAACTGGCTGATTGCTAAATGCACCGAATTGGGAGTTGACAGGCTCATTCCTCTGATCTGTCAAGAAACTGTAAAAAAGCCTAAAAATCCGAAAATAATTTATAAATGGGAAAAAATTGCCATTCAGGCTTGTAAGCAATGCAAAAGAAATTTTCTGCCGATTATTGATCCTCCGATGAAGTTTGAAGATGCAATTCCAAAGTTAAAAGAAGATTATGAAGATTTAACTATAGCTCATGGAAGTTTGGGGAAAAATCCAAATAACCCTGTTAAAATTTTCAATGGTAAAGATATTGCTGTGTTTATAGGGCCCGAAGCCGGTTTCAATGACAACGAGATTGCTTTTTTAGAAAAAAACAACTCTCTACCCTTAGTAATATCCTCAAATATTTTGAGGATAGAAACCGCCTCTATTGCTTTTGCTTCTATTCTCGGTTATTTCAGGTATAACCGAGAATAATTTTACCCGTATAAATGGTTTACGGAAATACAGTTATCATAATCAGTTTGCAATTCGTTCAATGTGGCACAAAAAGTTTTCCCATCCTTGGGGTTATAAGCAATAACCTCTGTCTGTGAAATAGGTACACCAGCGTTTTTATGAAGATCAATGAACCAGCCGTTACTCTGCAGATTTTTGATTATTTGCTTTCTTGAGATTGCCATAATATCTCCTTGATAAAATTAAGTAAATTAAGGATATGTTATGATAATGTGCTTTACAGCACCTCCTTTCAAATGTTCCGGGTAAATAGGCGCAGAAAAAAAGCCGAAATCGGAAAATACTAATATTTCCTGATTTCGGCTCTTTTAAATTTCAACAAATACTGCTGCAAATTTATTACCCTTTAATTCTATTCTAACATATTTTTAATATAACAAATCAAAATGTTTCAGTCAATAAAAACCGGTCTTTAATTTTGAAATTTTGTCAGAAAATTTTCTCTCCTTTCAGGATTCTGTCGAAAACTTCAGAATCCTGAAAGGCATCTTTGCCCTTAGAGTTATGCTTGGTGAGCATTTTTAAGGTCGCCTTGAAGTCTTTATCCAGATTTGCAATAAAATATCGGGGTTTATCTTGCTGATTTTCAGTAAATTCTAATTGATAACAGTGTAATGTCAGTCTATTTATTAAAGGCTTTTCTTCCTGATTTTTACCGAGGTTATAAGAGCTTTTGTAATCACTTAAGAAAACAGGTCTTTCGCCCCCGTATGACTTATCAATAGCAAGGGGCAAACCTATGCTTGACATATGGACTCTTATCTGGTGAGTGCGTTTTGTTACCGGAGATGCCGCTATCAGATAACTTTGTCCGAAATCCGCAAGAAGGCTCCATTTCGTAATCGCCTCCTTTTTCTTGGTTCTTTTGTTAATTATCTTCATGAGATTGTCTTTTTTGCTTTTGTGCAGCGGCTTATCGATAATTCCACTTTCCTGAGCTGCGAAGCCTGTACATAAGATCAAAAAGGTTCTTTTTATTTTTTGCCTTGCGAGCATGCTGGAGTATTTTGATCCTGCATCTTTATTTTTAGCCAGCACCAAGGCCCCGGAGGAATCTTTATCAAGTGTGTAAATTAATTTTAGGTTTTCTATTTTTCTAATGGCTTGTTCTTCTAGAAGGGAAAATACATTTGTTTTTCCTCTCGAATCCCTGGCAGAAGAAATACCTGCCGGTTTGTTCACTATTAATAAATCGTCCCCATCGTAAATTATTTCTAAATTAGTTTTTGCCATAATTAAGAATATTTATTTTTTAAAAACATTTGCAGTTAAATTATTAATTCCAGCTTTTCTTGACTCATCTTTATTAAAAATCTATAATCAGCCACTTAATTTAAGTTAGTATAATTACTATAAATGGATTATGCAATGATATGCAGTATTTATACTGTCGATATTTTGCCTGAAATAGTAATTTTTCATTTAGGAAGTATTTTAAAAACTTAGCTTGTAACCCAGAAAGTGAACAATATGAAATTTAAATCAGTTAAAGGTACCAGAGATTTTTATCCGCAAGAAATGGCCGTTCATAATTTTATTATAGACGGCTGGAAAAAGATATCAGTAAAGAACGGATTCGAAGAATATGACGGGCCAATTTTTGAATTACTTCAAATGTATAAAATCAAAAGCGGTGAAGAGATCGTTGAGCAGCTTTTCAGTCTTACCGACAGAGGAGGAAGGGAACTTGCGATAAGGCCGGAAATAACACCGACTCTTGCAAGGATGGTGAATAAAAAGATAAATTCTCTACCTAAACCGATTAAATGGTTTTCGGTTCCCCGTCTTTGCAGGGCAGAAAGGCCTCAAAAAGGGCGGTTAAGAGAATTTTATCAATGGAATATAGATATAATCGGTGTTGATGATGTTCGTGCGGATGCAGAGATCGTTTATACTACTGTTGATTACCTGAAAGAACTGGGACTTAAATCTGAAGATATTAAGGCGAAAATATCTTCCAGAAAACTGCTGGCAAATTTGCTGTTACAGATCGGGATCGAAGAGGAAAAACTGGAAGAACTATACCCTCTCTTGGATAAAAAAGCGAAAATACCTGCCGATGCTTTTGAAGAAACATTGAAGGAATACATTCTTGATCCTGATAAAGTTGGAAAAATAATTAAGTTGATGGAAGTTAGTGATCCGGAGCAAATAGCAAACATCGTATCTTTAAATGAAGAAGCAAGCGAAAGCCTTGGCGAAATCAAAGACCTGTTCCATTATCTTGATCTTATGGACATTTCTGAATTTTGTGAGTTTGACATGGGTATCGTAAGAGGCCTTGCATATTATACCGGCATTGTGTTTGAGATTCATGATATCAAAGGAGAACTCAGGGCAATATGCGGCGGCGGTAGATATGATGAACTTTTAAAGCAATTCGGCGGCCCCAAGGTTACCGGCACAGGAATGGGTATGGGGGATTGCGTGCTGGAGATATTGCTGAGAGAAAAGGGATTGATAAAAGAAAGTATTATACAGAGATCATTGGATTATTATCTGGTTTGCGCAGATGACAACTTTTCTGATCAGATGGTCAAACTTGCTGCAAAAATAAGAGAAAAAGGACTATCTGCCGATTTCAGTTATAAGTCTTCGGGGCTGGGAAAACAGCTTAAGGCAGCTTCTCAGGCTAATTCAAAAAAAGCTATAATTATAGGCCGGGAATTCAAGAAGAATAAACTCACCATAAAAGATATGGATACCGGTGAACAAAAGGAAAAGGATATAGATGAATTTTATGATGAAATTTGAAAATGCTGGAAAATTCACTGAATCATTATGAAAAGGCTTTTGCCCAGTGGCTTAGAGTAAACGGCATTGATTATATAACCCTTGATGATACAAAAAGAAAAGCTTTTGGGCGAATCAGTTTAAAAAGTTTTGATTTTTTGATAATTAAAGAGAATAAGAAGATAATTACAGAAGTAAAAGGGAGAAAATTCAGAGGAAAAACTCTCGAAGGCCTGAAAGGATTGCAATGCTGGATAACTCAGGATGATTGTCGTAGCCTTCAAAAATGGGACAGGATTTTCGATGATTATGAAGCGGTATTTCTTTTTGCTTACAATATAGAAAATTATTATACCGATCTGGATGGCAGAGACTCGTTTGTTTTCGATAACAGGAAGTACATCTTTTTTGTTATCAAGTTTAAAGATTATATTCAAAATTTAAAGATCAGAAGTCCGAAATGGAAGACAGTTACATTGTCGGCAGATGATTTCAGGAAAAATTTAATTGAAGCGAATAATTTTCTTAACGGTTTTAAAAAATAAACCCCAACAAATATAATTTGTTGGGGAAAACCTCGGCGTGGGCAAAATTTATTGTACTTAAGTAATGATTTCGGCAAATATTTTCAAAAAGTTAAAAAATACTGAATAAATTAATAATACCGACTTTACATTATTTACAGTCGATTTCAAGTGTTTATTAACGAAGTTAAAATCAAAATTATTGCAATTTAAAAAAATTATTCTTATGAGAATTATTGCAGGTACAAAAAAGGGAATGAACTTATTGAGTCCTAAATCTATGGTCTCAAGACCTATTACGGATATGGTGAAGGAATCGCTGTTTAATGTTTTAATAAAATACGGCATTCCCGAAGATAAAAGAATAGCAGACTTATTTGCAGGGGTGGGATCGATAGGACTAGAAGCTTTAAGCAGGGGAGCGGAATTTACGGCATTCGTAGAAAAAGACCCTAAAATTTTCAGCATTTTGAAAAAAAATATAAAAAAAACGGGTTTTCAGAAAAAATCTAAGGCAGTCAGAGCAAATGCATTCAACATAGGAGCACCGCTTGACTTAGAGGGAAAACTCTATGACTGCATTTTTGTTGATCCGCCTTTTCCTGTTATAAAAGGTACCGGCCCTAAGTCCCGACTGGCGAAATTGATGTCCGTTTTGGCTGAACAGGTGAAGCCTCAAGGGTTGGTCATTATAAGGACTCACAAAGAGATCGATATGCCTGAAAATTTCAATGATTTTATAAAGCTGGATTCAAGAAACTGGGGCATAAATTCCGTTAATATTTTTAGACTCGAAAAAAAATGACAAATAAACAGGCAGCTATTCATATAATCAAGGTTTTAAAGGAGCATGATTTTCAGGCTTTTCTGGCTGGGGGATGTGTTCGTGATATGCTGCTTAACAGGCCTGCAAAAGATTATGACGTCGCAACAAATGCCAATCCAAAGCAGATCAAGTCATTATTTCCCAGAAGGATCGAAGTGGGAGAAAAGTTCGGGGTCGTTATAGTTCTGATAGATCAACAGCAGATAGAAGTTGCAACTTTTAGAAGGGATAAAAAATATGTCGATGGAAGACACCCCTCGGAAGTAGAATTTTCATATCCTCGGGAAGATGCAAAAAGAAGAGATTTCACCATAAACGGCATGTTCTATGATCCTGTAAAAGATGAGATCATCGATTATGTAAACGGAAGAAGGGATTTACGGAAAAAAACAATAAAAACTATCGGCAATCCAAAGGAAAGATTCAGGGAAGATTATTTGCGTGTATTAAGAGCAGTCAGATTTTCAACCCAGCTCGATTTTGATATAGAAAAAGAAACATGGCAAGCGGTCAGAAAATATTCAACAGAGATATCCAAGATCAGCGGCGAAAGAATATCCATGGAGCTGGAAAATATTATCTGTGACCGAAACAGGAAAAAGGGTTTAGAGTTATTGAAAGATTCATGCTTGCTTGAAAATATTTTTCCGGGTTTTTGCAGTGAAAATTCAGATTACAGCAGGAAGGTTCTTACCTTTTTGCCCGAGGATATCGATTACGGGCTTGGACTTTCAGGTTTATTCAGTTCATTGGAAACTGAGGAGGCTTTAAAAAAATTAGAAATACTGAAATTGAGCAACAATCAGATCAGGCAGATCACTTTTTTACTGGAAAACCGCGGAAAATTGTTGAATTATGATATGCGTCTTGCAGAATTAAAGAAGATACTTGCCGAGCCTTTTTTTAAAGATCTTGTCAATTTGCAAATGGCTATCTTAAAGGCAGAAAGAAAAAGTACCGAACCTTTGAAAAAAATACAGCAGAGAAAAGAAAGCCTGAAAGGAGTTGAACTTCAGCCGAAACCCTTAGTAAACGGAAACGACTTGAAAAATATCGGTTTGGAACCGGGGCCTGAAATGGGGCATCTTTTAGAGGAAATCTATGTTCATCAGCTTGAAGGTATCCTGAAAGATAAGAATGAAGCAATAAAATGGGCAAAAGAATGGTTAAAAGAACATAAGGATTAGTTCCGGGGTATAATAAAAAAATTATGAATTTATTTGGTGATATATGCAGGAATTCAGTCTTTTAATAAAACCGTCGGGATCGGATTGCAATATCGATTGTGAATATTGTTTTTATAAGAACAGGAACCCTGAAATAGGACAGGGCCAGCAAAGGATGTCTGATGAAGTGCTGGAGAAGATGACGAAGGATTATCTTAAGCTAAGGATGCCGTCCTCTTCTTTTGCATGGCAGGGTGGAGAACCTACTTTAATGGGGCTTGATTTTTATAAGAAAGCAGTAGAACTACAGAAAAAATATGCATTAAGCGATCAGAACGTGGTAAATGCTCTGCAGACAAATGGAATCCTTTTAGATGATAAATGGTGCGAGTTTTTAAGTGAAAACAATTTTCTTGTTGGCATAAGTATCGATGGCCCCAAGAAATACCATGATCATTACAGGAAAAATTTCGCAGGTCAGGGCACCTGGGATAGAGTAATGAGGTCGATAGAATTATGCAGAAAGCACAATGTCGAGTTTAATCTTTTGATCCTGGTAAATGATTTAAACGGTTCTCATCCGGATGAAGTTTTCGATTTCTTTATAGAGCATGACATAAAATATTTGCAGTTTATACCCTGTGTGGAGTCCGAACCTGAAACCGATGAGATTGCTGATTTTTCTGTCGGGCCGGAACAGTATGGTAAATTTCTTTGCAGGATTTTTGACAGGTGGGTGGAACACGGCCCGGAAAAAATAAGCATACGGGACTTCGATTCTATTATGTCTTACTGTTTAAACGGAAGGCATACTATTTGCACATTCGATAAACAATGCAGCGGTTACATTGTGATAGAACACCAGGGTGATGCATTCTGCTGTGACTTTTTCGTTACCCCGGAATGGAAACTAGGCAATATTTTCGAAACACCTATAGAAAAACTGGCTGTGAGTCCAAAAAAAAGAGCTTTTGCCAGGTTAAAGAAAAAACTTTCGCCTAAATGCACCGTTTGCCGTTTCCTTGATGTGTGCAGGGGCGGATGTATGAAAGACAGGGCACCGTTTTCGAACAAAAATTACTCGAAAGAGAGTTATTTCTGCGAGGGTTATAAAATGTTCTTTAAGCATTCTCTGCCCAAATTCATGGATATAGCAGCTTCAATGCAAGCCGAACACATTTAAATGAATCCAGATTTTGAATTGAAATAAAAAAAATATGATATAGAAAAAGCCCGACAGTAAGCCGGGCTTTTTTTTATCGAAATCATTTCGGCTCATTCATTACCATTTTTCCCTGACGCTGTGCTCTTCTTCTGGTTTCCTTATCATACAGGTCCTGGCCGAATCTGGTTAAAAATACCCATTCATTAACTGGCAGGATGTAATCATCAACTTTTGAATCTGATTTATTTTCAGAGGCGGTTAATGAAATCCTGTCGAAATAGGCACCGCTTTTCGAACCGCTTTGGGGATTAGTCCATGTTCCGATCTGCAAGTGATATTTATCGATACCCAGTTTATCAAAGGTGTTCAGTTGTCCGATGCTCCTTTCGTAAATGTCCCTAAGGTCAACTTTAAGGTCGTGCCATTGCCCGGGATCATCCGGTACTTTCCAGTAAAAGCCTTTTCTTTTTTTACCCAGATCATATAACCATGCCCAGTTCTGCTGCCAGCCGTGAATTTCGTACCCGAAGCACCTTGGCAGATAATCGGCTCTCTGTTCGTTGTCACCCCAGTGGAACATCATTAGAAATTTAAGTTCCTCTCCGCTGATCCCGCTGATTCTTACGTATCCGCCTGCATTTTCAGGCCTCTCTTCCATATAGTAGCTTGCGTTAAGTATTGGCCTGTTACCTTTAGGCGGTTTTACAACCTGGTATAAATGATTGTTGTCGTCCCTTGCCCAGAATTCTCTGCCCTTGGCCCGGGTAAAGACGAATGCAGAATGTTCACCGCTCCTTTCGTATCTGTCACTTAATGCGATCTCAAATGCAGGATGTCTGTCTGCGATATATCTTAAAGGTTTATACCAGCCTTTAAGTTCATCTTCGAAATTGCCGTTAATGATCTTTTCATTTGGCTCGAATTCAACTATTTTTTTGAACCATCTCGGTTCCTGATCTTCTGTAAATTCAGGCAGTTCTTCGGGGAAAATATGCCCCTGTTTGACATTGACCAGACGACCCTCGAGCTTGACATCCTCTCCATCCACATGCACTATCATGTAGTAGCCACCGACCGGCAGGCCGTGCTCATATAGTTGATATTCTTCGCCGAAATTCCTCCCCTCGATGATAGTTGGTACTGTAATAAAATTGATTCCTTTATATTTCTTAGCCATTTTTACTGCCGCTTTTATCCCGTTATGTACATGCCCGTTGAAGTAATATTTGACATTTCCGTACTTTGTGAGCAGATCAAGAATCTTTTTGCGGAGTTCCAATCGGAATGTGTACCATTCAAGCTGCGACAGACCCAGCGGCACCATATGCAGATGCTCGAAAAACATGGTGGGTCGCTCTTTATTTGCTGCCAGATCTTTTTCCAGCCAATCGAGCATTTTAGCTTCATATTCCTTTTCGATCGGTTTTCTTCCGTTCAGATTACATGGGATATGAATAAAGTGCCATTTACCTGCATCAAATGAATACCATATCTCATCCATTCCATTTATTTTTTTCTGGGTTTCAAGGTACTTAGTATAAGGAGGTCTGGTGTCATGGTTTCCATGCATTAAAATTCTTGGCATCTTTGCATGTTTTATACAGTCTCTGAAATTTGCAAAAGAACTGTCATCAGGAGTATTGACCAGGTCCCCAAGAAATGCTGCAAAAGCCGGCTTGGTTTCCATGTTGTTTATTTCTTCGATGGCCTGAATTTGTGTTCTTCTTGCATTCATGGGTACTCGTGCAGTCGAGCCCATTTGGCCTACCTGGGGGTCGGCAAAAATTGCAAAACTGAATTTATCCTCAATATTTTTAAGTTGAGGAAATGCCTCGAGTACCGGATCAGTTTTGCCCTCTACTTGAGCGGCCTCTGTCCAGGCAGGAGTTAATAACGCAGCAGTACCTGCTCCAATAGTTTTGATAAAATCACGTCGGTTAAAAGAATTGTTCATTTTTGCCTCCTTCGAATTTGCAAAAATAGAATATTTATTATAAAAATATTTGACGAACTAATGTTTAATTAAAAGCAAATCATATCAAAGTGATGTGGTATTTGCCAGTATTTTCTCGGTTGAGAGAAATAAAATTCCAGGCTCAAACCTCATTGACAGGTCAGCATAAAAATATAAAATAATGAAAAATATTAAATTTTAAAGGGGCAAAAATGAATTATGAAGACAGCAACACATCGGGAGAATTATCTCAGGAAAAACGATCTCAAGAAACCAGGGAGCAAAAACAGCCCAAAAAGAAAGGTTCAAAATTTCTAAAAACCGTATGGGCGATATTTACTTTTATTTCCATTGCAGTTAACGGACTTTTCCTGCTGATCATAATAGGGCTTATTGCACTTTTCGTTTCCGGTAAGAAAAGTTTCTACCAGGAAAAGGTCATAATGGAAGGACCAAAACAGAACAAAATAGCGACTATTAACATCAAGGGAGTGATCAATAATGAATTATCGCAAGCCGTTTATCAGCAACTTAAATATGCAAAAAAGGACCCTTCAGTTAAAGGGGTGATAATAAAAATAAATTCTCCGGGTGGGGGAGTTTCGGCAAGTGATCGCATTTACCAGAATATAATGAAATATCGCCAGGATACAAATGAACCGGTTATTGCATTTCAACAGGGGCTGGCAGCTTCCGGGGGATATTATTCTTCTGTAGCCTGTGAAAAAATTTACTCTGAGCCTACCACTATAACAGGTTCGATCGGCGTTATTATGGGATATTTTGTGATGCAGGAGCTTTTCGAAGATAAACTCGGAATAAAGCCGGTTTTCTTAAAATCCGGGCCTAAAAAAGGCTGGCCAAATACATTTAGCAAACCCACACCTGATCAGAATGATTATCTTATGGAGAAAATTATCGACCCTTCTTATGAAAGATTTATCCAGGTTGTAAATGACGGAAGGCCTGATCTGAATCTGGATGAGATCAGAGAACTTGCAGACGGAAGCATATACCATGTAACAGAAGCATTGGGTAAAAAGCTGATCGATAAAATCGGATACTTCGAAGATGCCGTAAATAAGGTACTTGAAATGGCTGACTTAGAAAAAGCATTGGTTGTAGAATACCAGAAGCCTTTTTCGTTTTCTGATATAATGAGCGGAGCTCAGGATGCGGTAATAAATTTGAATGAATCTAAGCTTTACGATCTGCATACTCCTAAGGCACTTTATCTCTGGACAGGCAGGTAACTTTTCAGATATAAAAAAAGAATAAAGCCTCCAACTTCGAGTCAAATTGAAGGCCTTATTCTCTCACAACTTTTATGCATTTATTTTAGTATTTTATGGCATATAGGGTAAGAATGGCCTTGTCGGTCCTTCAGGAGTAACTATACCTCCTGACATTCCTGCCCAAATTGCCAATGCTATAAAAGCTGCAACTAATGTTACCATTAGTAATATTTCCCAAAAATGCTCATTATGAAGCAAATTCTCCAATTTAATTGCCGTAGTATGCTTTTTATTTCGATGTATTAATTCTTTGAAGCTCATAATTTACCTCCTTTCATTAGTTTATACGAGAGGTATGCATCCAGAGTTTAAAAAAATAGCAATTTTTAATATAAAGAGTAGTTTTAAAAAAAGTTTTTGAAGCTCTGTTTGAAGTGCAGCAATAGAAAGGCAGTTATCTCTTTTTGAAATAATGTAGAATTATTTCATCGGACTGGTGAAGCCGTCTGCAGACTTCTCTTGCAATGTTCCATATTAAAATTGTGAAAAGTTCCAGGTTGGTTTTGTAAAGGGAGAGAAGTGATTCTCTTGACAAAATAATCAGATCAGTACTTTCCATTGCCAGTGCAGTTCCGGCATGAGGCTGTATGCCGATTACAGAAGACTCCCCAAAACACCTTCCTTCTGCAAGTTCCACCAACTCGTAACATTCACCTTCTTCTTCAACATAAAGTTTAACTTTACCTCTTTCGACAATGTAAATATTACTCGGCTTGTCTCCCTGTTGAAAAATCCTTTCACCTTTAGAATAAGAAGCTCTTTTTAAAAGTTTGAAAAGTTTATAAAGCTGATCTTGTGAAAGTCCGGCAAAAATAGAAATTTTATTTAAAATTTCTAAAATGTGTTCGATATCAAGTATATCTTCCTGAATTTTATCTGTCATAATGAACTCCCGATTTTCATCTATTGTAACTTAGATATCTTAAAAGTCAAATCCAAGGGAGGTTTTAACCAAAAATTAATCTATTCTTTGGTTGTAAGTGTTTGTATAGCCTCATTTGCAGCAGTTAAACCGAATATTCCGGTGATGGTGGGTAAACTGCCGATTATTCGCCTTTTTCTTCCATGATCCAGGCTCCTGTCTTCGGTTTTCTCGTAATTTCCTATGGCTTCTTCAGGTATATTTCTGTAATCTTCGGTAGAATAAACGCATTGCATTTCTAGCGGGACATTCTTTTTTCTCAGTCTTTTTCTGATATGTTTAGCGAGTCTGCAATGATGTACATGTTTAAGCTTCCCCACTTTAATATTAGATGGATCGGTTCTTAAAGCCGCCCCCATGCATGAAATTATTTTGGGTTTATTGTTCATTGCCTCCGCAAGTAATTCGACCTTCGGATTAAGGGAATCAATGCAATCGATCAAGATATCCGGCTGGTCCCGGAAAATAAATTCCATTTTGTCAGCATTAATAAATTCTTTTAACGGCTCTACCAGGCAATCGGGATTAATATCTTTTATCCTTTTTTGTGCTGCATCAACTTTAGCTTTTCCAATGGTGGAATCAAGGGCATACAGCTGCCTGTTTATATTTGTAATACTGATTTCGTCAAAATCGATGAGTCTTAATTTTCCTATGCCGGCCCTGGCAAGAGCTTCTGTTGCATAACTTCCGGTAGCACCCAGGCCGCAGATTACTACAAAGGAATTTTTAAGCTTATCAAGTCCCTTTGGAGTTACTAATTGTTCTAATCTCGAAAACCTGTGCTTTCTCATGTTGATTTACCCGTATCTAATATGGGTTCTAAAAATCTTTCGCTGTTTTCCAGTAAAATTTTTCGGATATCATTTTCTTTGATCCCGGTCAGTTTACAAACCTCTGGTAAAAAACATGTTAGATTGGCAGGTTCATTTCTAAAGTTTCCTGCGATCTTTCTGCTGTATTTGCCAAACTCTGCAGGGGGAACCATATAGGGACTGTCGGTTTCCAGCAGCAGTCTATCGATCGGGCATTGGGATAATGCTTTTCTCATTTTCTTATTTCTTTTTTTAGTCAAATAACCCGAAAAAGAAAAATATCCGCCCATCTGTTTTAATTCATTCATAATCTCTGCAGAACCGGCAAACCCATGGATCATGAAGCCAGCTTCAACAGGCTTGAATTTTTTTAATATCTCTAATAAAGGCTGCCAGGCATGAACACAGTGTATTATTACAGGCCTCTTTAAATTTTTGGCAAGCTCAATTTGAATCTCGAAGTGATGACTCTGTTTTTCCATGGGTATACTTTCCTTCTTGGCCTTGATTTTATCAACCCCGACCTCTCCTATACCGGAGGGCACTTTTTCAAGGTAGTTTATAAGCTTGTCTTTCCAGCCTTTTTCTGCTTTCTGAAGATACCATGGGTGCAATCCGAAAAAAGGTACTATTTCCGCAAATATACCACTCTGACTTTTTACATTCTCCCAGTCATCAGGGGAACTGCCGTTACATACAAATCCGCCTATACCTTCTTTTTCAGCACGCTTAATAACATCAGGCAGATCTTTCCGGAAGACTGGTTCCTGCAGGTGACAATGCATATCAAAAATTTTATGATTCATATTTATTCTTATCCAAAATTAAATGCGCAAAATAGTTTAAGGCTGATCTAAGTTTATTTCAACTGTATAAACATCCTTAAAACCATAATACCCATACATTCCACATCAAAGAACAGATAAAAACAACAGCAAAAGGGCATTCCCCCATAAAACAATAAGGAAATAATCCTATTTTAAAAAGGTTTTTACCGGCTTGATTTTCTTAACTTCTTGATTTATAATGATTTTAGAAATTAAGAGAGAATTAATGCTAATGAAAAACCCAGAGGACAGAGGAGCAGTAAAGAATTGTAGCGTCATAAATGCAAAGGGGAATTGTTTTTTCTTATCAACTAATAATGGAGTAAACTTTAAAGAGAGAAAAAGTTATGGAGGATTTTCATTTCACTGTTTTTCCAATGACATAACCATTTTAATTCTCTTAGAAAAGTAACGGGAGGACTTAATGTAATCTTTATTAACAGCAGGAAAAGCACCTTTAAATACTGAAGTCGAGAAATATTTAATTAAACAAGGGGTGATTTTATGCGAAACTTGAATTACAGTAAAATTAAGGATTTATTAAATAGAAATAACGAACCCATGATCTCAATGTATCTTCCAACCCATAATATAGCTTCTGAAAGAGAGGAAGATAAAGTAAGGTTCAAAAATTTGCTTAACAATTGTAAAAAAGAATTGAAGCGGCAGGGAGTCAAAACAGCGGAAATCCAGGACGAGATTTCAAGAGCAGAAAATCTGTTAAGAGACGGAACATTCTGGAAAAAGCAGAATAAGGGATTGGCTTTATTCATGGCACCGGGTATTTTCGAAGATTATGAATTACCTGAGGTCTTTAAGGAATATTGCTATATCGGAGACCATTTTTACATAAAGCCGCTGCTGCCATTTTTAAGTTCTAAAAACAAATATTATATTCTGGCCATGAATCAGAAGAAAATAGATTTTTACGAGGCCGGCCCCTATCAGATAAAAGAAAAAAAATTAAGGAATACTCCCAAGACGATAGATGAAATTGTGCAGTACAATGATTATGAGGAACAAATATCTGTTCATACAACACCGAGAGGTAAAAGTGCAGGCAGTGCTGCAGTTTTTCACGGCCAGGGCAGTAATGCCGATGAAAAAAGAATTAAAAAGACGATCGAATTGTTCGTAAAAATGCTGGGCAAAGGTTTGGAAAAGAATATTGGCGATGATAAAACACCGATCGTTCTGGTTGGAGATGACTATTTAAGATCCTGTTTTGAAGAGAGTCAGAAAAAGTTTAATGTCGTCGAAAAAGGGTTAAACTGTAATCCTTCAGATCTTGATATGAATCAACTTCATGAAAGAACATGGAATATTACGAAAGAGATATTCAGTGGAGAAATTGATAAGAATCTTGAATATTTAAATAATATGCATGATTCAGGTAAAACTTCCCTAGATGAAAAAGAGATAGTTCCTGATGCATTTCAAGGGCGTGTCAATATACTTTTCCTTGATTCAAACGAGACAATCTGGGGAAGTCAACAGCATGAAAAGCCTGAGGTCGAAGTACATGCTGAGCCTCACGAAGGAGATGTAGACCTGATGGATATAGCAGCCTGCCAGACGTTAAAATATGACGGAACCGTCTTAAATGTAGATAAAGAAAGACTGCCGGAAAATAAAAAAATGGCAGCAATATTAAGGTATTAAAAAGGAGAACATAAACTAATGTTCGGTAAAAAGATACACCTGTTCAGCATTTTCGGTTTTAAAGTCGGTATAGATATAACATGGTTTATATTGGCAATTCTCATTATATGGTCACTTGCGCAAGGACTGTTCCCGCATTTTTATGAAGGATTAAGCGAAGCGACTTACTGGTGGATGGGTGTAGCAGGGGCATTAGGTCTTTTCGGCTCGATCGTTTTTCATGAGTTTTGTCACTCGATAGTTGCCAGACATTACGGCCTCCCCATGAAGGGAATAACGCTTTTCATATTCGGGGGAATTGCCGAAATGGAAGATCAGCCTGAAAACCCCAAAACCGAATTATTGATGGCAATAGCGGGTCCTGTTTCAAGTATAATTCTCGGTTTCATTTTGCTCGGAGCTTATCTGTTAGCTAACAAGGGAAACTGGCCGGTTTCGGTTAAGGGTATTTTTCAATATCTTTACTGGATCAATTTTGTGCTTGCAGGTTTCAACCTTATACCTGCCTTTCCCCTGGATGGAGGACGAGTATTGAGGTCATCTCTATGGTGGATAAAGGGCAACCTGAAATGGGCTACAAAGATCGCAACAAATATGGGCTCGGGTATGGGAATAATCCTTATAGTACTGGGCATATTTGTTTTTATTAGCGGCAATTTTATAGGCGGCATCTGGTACTTTTTGATCGGCATGTTCATTAAGGGCGCTTCCCAGATGTCATACAGACAGGTTATAATCCGCAGAGTTCTTGCAGGAGAAGAGATAAGACATTTTATGAATGAAAACCCTGTTACTGTATCGTCATCGCAAACAATAAGAGATCTTGTAGAACATTACATTTATAAATATCATTATAAAATGTTTCCTGTGGTTGATGACGGGCACCTAAAAGGTTGCGTGACATCTCAGGAAGTAAAAAATATTGAAAAACATAACTGGGATGACATTACGGTAGAAAGAATACTTCAGCCCTGCAGTGAAAATAATACGATCAATCCTCATACGGATGCTATGAGCGTATTGTCAATAATGAACAAGAGCGGAAACAGTAGACTTATGGTGGTTGAAGGAGATCGACTCGAGGGTATTGTCACTTTAAAGGATATGCTGAAGTTCCTGTCACTTAAAATAGATCTCGAAGAGGGCGAAGAAATAAATCTCCCGCAAACAAAGTGAGAAATAAAAGGTTAGAGAACTAATCCTGCTGCTCGTTTTTCTCCATCTGTTCTTTAACTTCTCTTTTCCGTTTGCTTTTTTCTTCCCGGCGATTCTGCTGCCTGACTTCTTCTTGCTGTTTGTCCATAGCTTTCTGATGTTCTCTGTCACCCTGGAAGTCTGCTTTTCGCTTATCTAATTCCTGTAACCCCTCTGAACGTCCATAAAGTACCAGATTATCATTAGGATAAAATTCGGTACCAGGTTGGGGGACACCAACATAGGATCCGTCTTCTCTGGTTATCCCCAGAATTGTTATTCCCTCCTGCCTGAGAGAACATTCGGAGACCTTCTTACCTACCAGCCAGTCACCTTCCTTTAGTTTTAATTCCATGATCGTGTATGGTCCTGTCAGTCTTAACAAACTCAGGTAATCCCTTGTATCGAGATTGGTCCATTTCCTTAAGGCCCATTGGATCGCAAAGCTTAAATATTTCTTCAAAAGATTACTTTTAGTCAAAAGCCACAACACGAATATGCCAATTAAAATGGTTCCCAATCTTGAAAGGCGGTTTATGGATCCTCCCGGGCCTACGAAAGATAATATCAGTGAAATTATTATAGTCACCAGGCCGGCACTTCTCAGAACCATTAATATCATTATTATTCTTCTTCTTACAGGGTGATTGACCACTTCTTCAGCTTCGTTGGTTGTGAATCCGGTACCGGTAAAAGCTGAACGGGCTTGAAATTTAGCGGCTTCCTGAGAAAGCCCTGTCATGGTCAAGGCGATGGTTGCCACCTGCGTTATTATAAGTGATAAACCAAGTACTGATAAAAATGCGATTATGCCGATTATGCCTGCCAATTTCTTACTCCTTAGTTAAAAAAATAAATATCATTTTTTTGGTTGGCAATTCGGGCAGAAATATGTCGTTCTTCCACCCACTTTTTTCGTTTTTATTTTGCCCTTGCATCGCGGGCACTTTTCCCCTTTGCCTCTGTGAGGAAGCAAATAAGTTCCTGGGAGTTTTGCGGGGTCAGCATTTGCTTCTATGGAACGTTTTAAAACCTTATGTATGTTCTTATATATCTTCTCGAAGTCCTTTTTGTTTAATTTATCAATTTTTTCAGCCGGATTGATCTTAGCGTTAAACAAAATTTCGTCAGCATAAATATTCCCAATACCCGAAAGATATTTCTGGTTCATAAGGAATGATTTTACAGCACCTCGCCTGTTTTCAATAGTGCCAATGAAATCCTTTTTGCTTATCTCCAGGGCATCTGTACCTATTTTGTTTTCATCACGATACTTTTCTATGGAATCAATCACCGTCGCTTTGCCAAGCATTCTGGGTATTACAAATTGAAGTTTCTTTCCGGAATCAAAAAGAAAACATACCCTGGTATGAGGATTCGTCTTTTTGTCAATGTCTGTATATTCCAGCTGACCTGTCATCCCGAAATGCAAAAGTAAATACGATTTCTTACTTAACTTTACAAAAAGATTTTTACCAATCCTTTTTGTTTCTGTGAACTTTTGCCCCTTTAATTTTTTGCTGAAATTATTCTTTGAGATGTTATCCAGTATTTTTGTATTCAGGACTTTGGTCTTTTCTATCTTCTGGTTTAAAGCATGCGAATCGATATACTGTTTGTAATTTTCGACATCGGGTAATTCAGGCATATTTTTTTCCCTCACTTGCTAACTTGTAACATCATCTAGATTTTTATTTTTCTTACTTATGCTCGAAGAAGCTGCAGAGGCGATATTACGAATTATTTCCCATTCAGCTTTAATTTGAGATTTTGCTTTTTCCCAGTTACCTGTATCTCGTTTTTCGGTAATATTTTCAGAGGCAATTATTTTTCTATAATTATCAACGAGTTTTTCTGCACAACTTCTTGTCGAGTATTTTTCTGCGGTTTTTAAAGCACTTTTTTGCATTTTATTTTTTGTTTCTGCCGGGAGTTTATAATAATCAAGGATCTTTTTAGAAAAATCGGCTATATTTTCAGAACTGACCAAAAAACCGTTGGCCCCATCTTCAATGGTATCCCTCGTTCCGGTCGCATCTAACCCGATTACAGGTACTGATGATGCCATGGCTTCCTGTAGTACTATGCCCTGTGTTTCCGTCTTGGAAGCAAATACAAATAAATCCATGGCTTTGTAAGCATTAACGATGCTTTCCTTTTGGATTTTACCAGGAAGGAGAAGACGACTTTGAAGTGAGTTCTTCAGGAAAAGATTTTCTATATCCTTCTTGGCAGGGCCGTCTCCCACCACCAGGAAATAACTATTTTCGGTATTTTTAACGAATTCTAATGCACACTCGGAGAGAAAGGAAAAATTCTTTTCCGGTGCAAGCCTGCTGACACATCCTATTACAAAAGAATCTTCGGGAATTTTACATTTATTTCTGAAGTTTTGGGGATCACCTGTTTTGAAATCATCAGTCCTTATCCCGGTTGGTATTATTTCAATAGGCGAGGAAATATTTCTTTTCCGAAGGATTTGAGATATACTTTCCGTAGGTGAAATTACCAGTTCACACATATTGGCGTAACCTACAGAAAGCTTTATCACGAAATCTTTTAAGGCTTTAAAATCCACAGGTACATAATGAGTATATCTTTCATACATAGTATGGTATGTAAATACTAACGGTATTCTATATTTCATCGAAATTCGAACCGCTGCACTGCCGATAAGAAAAGGGTGATGAGAGTGTACGATCTGAGGTTGAAATTTATCAAGATAATTGGCCAAGTGACCAGGAATAGGGATAGATACAGAAAAGTCACTGCCGTTGAAATTCTGTAATGCAGGAAGCCGGATTACATTTTCCTCTTTTTCCGGCATCTCTTCATATTCAGGAGCGACAACCAGAACTTTATGTCCCATAGCCCGTAACTCATCAGAAAATGTAGATACGGATCTGGCGACACCGCCAACATGAGGAGTAAAGGTATTTGTCATCATTAAAATATTCATTGTTTATTTTATCCTCGGGATTTCCAGATGGGAACTTTCTTCATTAACTTTAATTTCTTCCAGCCCCGGAAGATCGAGAATAACTTCAGGCATTTTATCATGCCACTTTGATTCGAATTCAAAAATTATTTTTTCGTTTTCCGGTTTTAATGAATAAGACAACTTACCCCAGAAATTATAGGCATTTTTAATGGATATCAAGTGATTTTCTTTCAGCCAATCCGGATAAATACCTTTTCCAAGAATTATTTTTTCCTGATCAGGGATTTCATAGACTAGGCAGTTTCTTATCATAGAAATGTATTCAGATGCCGCCCATATATGCTGCCCGTCTCCCATACAGCCGCCTTTTGTAGCAGGATGAACAGCTTCTGGCCATTGGCCTGTCGCTGAAGCCAGTTCAGTTATTTTAGCAACTAACTTGCGGTATCTTTCGTCCGAATTCTGCATTAATAGTTGGGCAAGCTGCAAAGTTAGATAAGGATTTATTCCCGAGTGTATCATGTCATGAAAAAAACCGTCCTCGACAAGGCAATTATCAATGAGATAATCAACAGTGGTTTTCATCCTGATGTCATCCGAAGGATAAAGGCCAAGCGGATAAGCAGCTGAAATAGAGCCAACAGCACCTGAATCCATTCGACGATAGGGCGACGCGGGTATTGCTTTAGTACCAAGTCTTTCGCTCATGCCCTGTATGCTTTTTCCAATTGAATTTAAAAGGTCTTCTGACTGCTCTTTGAAAATTTTCGATTCTTCTTCGAAGTAATTACTCTTCAAAAGATCAGCAGCACTTTTTAATCCTGCTGCAGACCAGAAATCATCCCAGTAGTAGTAATCATTAGGTCCAAGGTGCTCTGCACTGAAACCTGCAGGCAGAAGACCTGCATGGAGATCGTCTTTATGGCTTTTAACCCTTTTATTTATAATCCAATTACCGGCTTTGTTAATGTATCTGCACCACTGGATTGACGGTTTTGTATTTGTAAAACGGTGGTATTTATCCAATATCCAGAGAACCTGTCCATTAGAATCCCATTCTCCTTCCTGTGAATGAAAGTATCCGTTTATAGATTGCTTATTCGGGAAGGCGTTTATAACTTTTTGAGCTCTTTTGAATTGCCCCATCAACAAAAGAGAATTCAAAATGAATGCGGCATCTCTGAACCAGAATCTTTTATAAGTAAACGGGCCGGGGTATATTTCTTCAGGTGAATGAAGTACCACGGTTCTTTTAGCGTTTTCAAAAAGGTATTGTATTTTTTTATTCGGGATATTTATGCTGCATGATTCATTGATGTTTTCCCTCCATGAAGTAGGGTGACAATATTTAACTTTCTTTTCTTTTAACAGCGGAATTGACACTTCGAGATTTTTATCTTCATCAGGCTGAATTTTAAACATTGCTGCGGCAGTAGCCATTCCGACTTTACATTTAATTTTTTCGGATGTACTCTCTGAATTCAATTTAAGTGACACATCCCCATTGTGATAGTCACTGGTCAGGTGCCTGTCGGCTTTTTGATTAAATTTAACGGTATTTTTGTGGTTGATGTTCCAGGTATCACCGTCTGAAAAGCTTATATTATTTATGAAACTAACTCCTTCAGGATTATAAGGCCTGACTGAGGCTACTAACCATGCAGGTTTATTCGATGTGGCTTTAATTTTGATCCGGCATTGAGGTGCGTTATTTTTCTGGTCAACCTTTACAAGGGAAAACAATTTTAAATTATCTGTTTTAGCCAGCGTCGAAACCGAAAGTTCATTCAAGTAGTTAAGCCTTTGCGGCACCTCTTTAAATTTCGAAGGTCTCAGAAACTCACCGCCTTCCTCATATATCCAGAAATCTATGGACCAGCTGTTCCAGATAGGCGTAACGAGCCCTGACGGATCCACTATAGGATAAAGCGAACAGTCCGGCAGTCCCACAGCTGTCCAGTTCCTGTGAGTGACGTTTATGTGGGTCAGTGAAAAAGCCCTTGGCACAAAGGAAATATCCCGGGGATCGAATTGTCTTTCTACCCAATAAGGCCAAATCCAGTCAAGATTCTGCTGAATTGCCCGGCTGTTTACCAATCCCCGGGCATGCAAAATGACACCCGCTCTTAATAATTCAATAGGCTCCGAAATTTCCGAAGGCTGTGCGAAACGCCTTATATGAGACAGTATTGAAATGGGATCAAGAAAGCCTTTCGACTTAGCAAATCTCCTTATGATAAATTTCCATGGAAACCATTTAAACAACATTTATTTCTGGTACTCCTCGGTTTTACTTAACTTTCTTTAAAACTTCACGCATAAATGCAGGCAGGTCAAAGGGGTTTCTGCTGGTAATCAGATTATCATCAACTACAACTTCTTCGTCACTGTATTGGGCTCCTGCAGCTATTATATCATCTTTGACACCGGGCCAGCATGTAGCTTTTTTCCCGTTTAAGAGTTTAGCCGATATTAGAATCTGAGTTCCGTGACATATGGCCGCAACCGGCTTTTTGTCGGAAAACATTTTTTCTGCCAGGCTTAATACATTATCATTTAATCTCAAAGATTCAGGAGCTTTGCCGCCCGGTAATATCAAAAGATCATAGTTTGCCGGGTTTGTTTTTTCCACTTTCTTTTCGATCTCGATAGTATAGCCGTGCTTCCCTTCGACCTTGCCGAGCTTTAATCCAGCAATGTCGATTTCGATACTTTCTTCTTTCAACCGAAAATAAGGATAATAAAATTCGAGGTCTTCTACGCCATCGGCGGCTAAAATTAATGCTTTCATGATTTGCCTCCCAAAAATTAAAAATTCCTCTTATATTTATAAGAGCAATATAACCCAAAAAGAGAAAATAATCAAATACTGAAGTGAAACCGAAAAAAATATTTTCCTGAATTCAAATTAAGGGCAGGATATTTATTTTTAATTTTTCCAGTTAAGTGAATCTTCCGGTGCTTTCTTAAGGTTTTCGGCATAAAAATCCGCACCATTAAGTTCCTCTTTAGAAAAAGAGCCTGTAATAGCCAGACACTTAGCTCCAGCTTGTTTTGCTGCCTTGACACCGCTGACAGCATCTTCCACTACAAGGCAGTCTTTTGCATCCAGGGACATTTTTTCAGCAGCTAAAAGAAAAATATCCGGGGAAGGTTTTTTATGTTCTACGTCTTCCCCGGTTATAACTGCTTCAAATTCTTCAAAAGGGAGGTTTATTTCCTCAAGATTGCCTTTTACTTTTCTAAGATCGGCGGACGATGCAACTGATATCTTTTTATCCAGTTGCTTGCATTTGTCAATATATTCGAAAACACCGGGCAGAGGTTGAAGTTCACCCTTGATTATTTCAAGATATATATCATAAGTACGTTTCTTTGCTTTTTCTATATTTACAGGAAAATTATATTTCTCGGCGACTCCGTTCAGGTATCGGTTTTCTCCCTTGCCTATGAAAGGTTTAAAATCTTCCGGCTTTACGTTTAATCCTTTTTCATCATACATCATGCATGCGGCTTTACAAATAAACGGTTCCGAATCGACAAGTACACCGTCCATGTCAAATATTACACCATATGGTAAGTTCATTTTTTATCCTTAACTATAGAGGCTTTTTTATTTACTGCTCAAAAATCTTCCATTAACTCTTCGGTACCACTCCACATTGTTCCAGTTATCCCAGTATGGATGTGCGTAATTCCAAGGGGTTATTCCCCAGAACATATAATTCTCTGCAGCTTTCATGTTGGCTTCGCACCAGTCATAAAGCCACTGCCACTGAAGATCAGGATGATCCATGTGCCACCAGGGCCCCCAGGCTTCGGTTGTGACCAAAGGAGCATTAGCTTGCTGCGACCATTCCATGGCTTCCTGTATTCTCTGGTGTTGTCTCTGCATGATCATTGGCCCGACCGCCTTCATCGTCTGTTTAACCCGTTTCATATATTTTTCGTAATCCTCGCCGGTACGATTGAGCTTGTTTGTATAAAATTGAGTTCTGATATCGTACCTGGGTTCATGCATGAAAAAGTGAAGTTCCAGCACATCCAGTTCATAGATATTCATGGACCTGATCTCATTCCAGTAACCGGTCAGAGAATAGGTATATCTTAACTGAGGATATTCAGCCTGAAATTCTCTTAAGGTCGAACTGATCAAATCTTTTACATAAGCCATTTGTGCAGGATTCCATGCATATTTCCAGTCGCTTGCAGCAGCCTTACCAGCTTCTTCCATTGCAGAATCTCCAGAGGAAACTTTCTGTTCTTTTAATGCCTCGATCTCATCCTTAAAAGGACTCATGAACGGAAATTCCTGGTCAAAATCTACAAAAGCAACATGACTCAGCAAATCCTCTTTTTCAAGCAAAGCTATGGTCATATCCCAGGCTTCCCAGAATTGCTCTTTTGTTTCGATATGCTGCCTTCCGCTTCCCCATGAAGAAAGAATAACATAAACTTCTTTCTTTTTACAAATCTTCATAAACTTTACCAGTTCAGCCCCAATATCATGCTCATGTTCAACCTCACTGAATCCCCAGGTCATATCCGGCATTTTTGGGACATGATATTTCGTACCGTTCTTTTTATGGTACCACAGCAAGAGAGGAAAGCAATCGATCCGAATGGTGTTAAATTTTCTTTCCTTTAATTCCTCGACGCATTTTGCCCAATCTTCGAAGGGACCTCCCGGATAATGACCGTTGAGCCAGGAGTAATCCCACATAGCGATCGTCATTCTCTCAGGTTCCAGGTCTTCTCTCATGTCATATAGAGCAAGATTTTGCCCGCAATCATCTTTTGGACAGCTAACTTGATACCTTTCAGCATGCTTTGAACAGCCTGTTAAAAATAATACTGAAATGATCAGGGACAAGAATAATTTTAAGCAATACAGGAATCTCAATTTAATACTCCTTATACAAAATTTACAATCTCGGCCATTTTACAAAAAATTATATTTTCCAAAAGAAAATATTCCGTTTTATTAGGCTATTAGCATTTTAAAAACATTTTTTTTAAAAACAAAATGTGATATATTTTAATAAATTATTAACAAGGTTTTTTAGATATGATAAGGATTGCTATGAAAAGGATTTTTTTTATTGTCACTATTTTATTAATTTCGTGTTTATCTCTTTCGGCAAATGTCCAAAAAATAACTGTCTCCAAAAATGAGACACCTCACCAGCTGAAATGCAGGAAAAAACTGTTACTTAACGGCTGGTGGGATATTCAGGCGATACATGGTGTTTCCTCACATAACCCGGTAATTTATGAAAAAGCTCCAAAGAGCGGTTGGCATAAAGAAAAATACCTGGTTCCGGGTTTATATACAGAAACCGTATATAATGAAATTATGCAGGGCTCTCGCTATGCATGGCTTAGGCGTGATTTTGAGGTTAAAGAATCACAGTTAAACAAAAAGGCATTCCTGAATATTGGAGCAGTTACATCACGAGCACTTATTTTCATTAACGGCAAAAGAGTGGGCATAGAATATGATATGTTTATTAGTGACAATTACGATATCAGCTCTCATCTAAAGTCCGGCAAAAACCGTATAGCAGTTGCTTTAATTCCATACGAAGCCGTTCAAAGCAAATATAATAAAGATATCAAGGCACCCACTATCCCCAAGGGCGGCGTATTCAGCAATGTAAACGGCGGTATATGGGGTAATATTTACATTAATTTTGTGCCGAAGATCAGGATAAGCGATATTACCATTCGGACTTCGACGAGAAATGATGTAATAACTGTTATTTCAAAAATCAAAAATGCTTCTGAAGAGGACTATAAAGGCACAATTGAGCACTCTGTAATCGATGGTTCAGAAAAGATTTTAAACATAAAAGCTAAGGTCGAAGTACCGGCAGGGGGGGAAAGTAATATTGAACAAAAAAGAAAATGGAAAGACCATGAAAACTGGTCGCCGGAAAATCCCTATCTTTATGAATTATATTCAAAATTGAAAAACTCAAAGGAACTGACCGATGATCTAAAGACACGTTTCGGTTTCAGAGAAATCTGGGTTGAGGGTCATCAGTTCTTTCTCAATGGTAAGCCGATACGTTTCTACGGAGAGTGGGGGCATAAGGACCACGGCAACTGGCTGAGGCCTGAATACAACGTCAAATGGTTTAACATGCTCAAAGACCTGAACATGAATTATGTGCGTTTGCACACTTTTCCACACCCTGAAAAGATACTGGAAATAGCAGATGAAATGGGAATAATGATATGCCAGGAAACATCTCTCTACGGAAGCAGCGGCGGCTATGTAGAAACACCTGAATACTGGGAACATGCAAGAGAGCAGATTAAAAGATTGGTTAAAAGGGATAAAAACCATCCCTCTGTTGTCCTCTGGAGTGTCGAAAATGAATTCAGGTGGAGACTTAAACAATTTCCGTCCGCACAAAAAGAACTCCCAAAATTACGAAAGCTTTTTAACAGACTGGACCCTACACGCATTGCATATCACGAAGGTGACAGCGCGATGTGGAACGAAGCAAACCAGCCTATACTTAGCAGGCATTACGGGGCTATGACTCACGGCTTCGGATGGTGGAATAAAAAACAGCCTCTTCATGTTGGAGAGATCGGTAGATGGCATTACGGTTCACCTTATACCGCTTTGATCTGGGCAGGGGATGAAGTCTACGAAAGCTACGCAGAAATGAGTGCTTCCATGGCTAAAGATGCAGCCAGAACAATTGAACTGGCAAGGGCTAATGAAGTAAGCTGCATGTTCGCATGGAATATCTCAGGTCTGGACAATTTCAGACCCGAGGAAGAAGTGCTGTTCGAATACAAATATCCTGATTCTGAGAATCACAAAATAAGAAAGCACGAAGCCTTCGAATCGGAATTTGCCTGGTGGAAAGACGGTAAAGGGTATTATCCCGGGGCTTCTTTTAGTGTTCTTAAGGAGGCTTATAAAGCTGTAAAAGTAGTAAATTATCAGGAAAGAACCCAATTCTATAATGACGTGCCGATACCGCATACTGTCTACCTGGTAAATGACAAACCCGCTGATATCGAAGGAGAACTGATTGTAAAACTGGTTCAAAAAGGAGAAAATATCTGGTCGGCTTCAAAGAATATTGAAGTCAAAACGGGCAAAAGTAATAAGCTTCATTTTGATATACCTCTCAATAATGTCGATCAAGGCGATGCTGAAATAATATCCGAATATAAAACAGGAAACGGCAGTGACATTGATACCAGAAATATCAAAATTTACGATAAATCCGTGTTTACGGAAAAGATCGATGTCCCTTTGACCGGGGTGATTGGCAAAAGTAAAATTCAAAATTGGCTCAAAGGGCACGAAGTAGATTATAAAAAATTGTCGTTTGACAACCTCGATCCCAATCTTACACCAGTGGTGATCGTTGGAGAAACCAGCATCGAAGGCGAAACTGATCAAAATCAGAAAATAAAGGAATTTGTAGAAGCAGGGGGAAGGGTGCTTGTTTTAGAGCAGTTAACCTGTTTGTTCCCGCAACTTAACATCGAACGTCGGCCAATTGAAATTGCGCGCGTCAGGGACTATGACCATCCGGTTGTGAAAGACATCGAAAATAAGGATATTCGCTTTTTCGGGGATGATCCTTTCGGCCTTACCAGCAGCACTTCCTGGGTCACGGTTTACCCTTACAAAAAACCTTCTACTGTAAAATATGTAAGGCCTATAATTGACACCAGCGGAGGTGACTTCGGGATCGGCGGTTTAAGCTGGACACCTCTGCTTGAAGTCAATATCGGAAAAGGAATTATTATCGCATCTCAACTTAAAATAAGCAATAAAATGCAGGAGCTACCTGTTGCAGACAAAATTTTAAGGAATTGCCTCAGATATTTATCAAATTACCAACCTGAAAAAAGCAATGCGCTGTACGTTGACGGAACCATGCAGAAAAGATTTACAAAGCTGGATAAAAATATTGAGTCTGAAATTTTTGAAAACAATATCTCCGGCGATGAAAACAAAATACTTTTTGTTGAAGGTGCTAACGAGCCTGCATTGAACACAACTGAAATGAAAAAATATGCCCAATCCGGCAGCACCGTCTTTGTATGGAATATGAATAAGAATACTGTTGATTACTGGAAGAAAGTTATAGATCGGGATATAAATATCTGGAAACCGGAACATGAAGTCTATCAATTGATAAGAACTGATTACCAGAAAAAGGGTAAGGGGCTTTTCCGGGGATTGAGTAACGAATCAACATGCTGGATAAGAAATTTCTGGTATGTTCCGAAACCTTTTAAAGAAACCATAGTTGATAATTTGATAGAAATTGAGAACTCTCGTCCTTTGCTCCAGACTGCAGTAGCCAGCAATTTCGATGTGTTATACGGTGACTATAAAATGGCAGAGCCTACCAGGATGAAAGTAATGAGCAGGCACCGCATAAAGGGAACCCCTGTTAAAAAAGGGTATGGGCTTGTTGAAGTAGATATTGGAAAAGGGAAAATAATATTCAGCCAGATGAAATGGAAAAATGATTTTATGCCGTTTAACCGTTTGATGAGCCAGCTTTTAATGAATCTGAATATCGCTCCTTCCTCAAAAATTCTGGACGGTGAAAAGGTCAAGGGTGCAGGAAAAGTAAGCAGCGGATATCCTGAATCTGTAAGAATAGCAAAAAACCTTGGTGAAGAAAAGTTGGAAGAAGCCCTCGAAATCAGCACCCGAAAGATCGAATACTGTTCTGATAATGCATATTTTAATAAATGGGAAAACTGGAATTCCGTATCAACCCCGAAAGGTATTCTGACCGATTCATCCAGTTCAGATGTACTGGCAGGAATAGTTGTACACAGTCCGGTGCCCCGTAAATTAGTAAAAAGTCTGGGGGGCTTACCCAATCCCGAACTGCAGACTATTTTACAACTTAAAGGAAGGGGAAAAGTTGATGTCTGGGTGAACGGAAAGAATTATGCTGAAGATGAACAATTAAATATAGAGGGTAAAACTCTGATTGCGGATATTAACCTGGAATCAGGTTCTAATTTTGTGTTGATCTACTGGAAAAAAAGAAAGGGTAATCAAGGCCTTTCCATTCAGTTTATAGACAGACAGCGAAGACCTGAAACCTCATTCAGTTTCAGGTGATTGGTTTCTTTTAATATTAACCGGGAAATCCGCTTTAACGGAACGAACATGCAGATCCTGTTGAGGAAATGCAATCTCTATGCCGGCTTTTTTGAATTCGGTGTCAATAAGGCAGTTTATTTCGTGCCAGGTTTTGAGCCATTGCTCGATACCGGAAATATAAACTCTTAATTCGAATAGCAGGCTGCTGGAACCGAACTCTCGAAATATGACCATTGGGGAAGGTTCCTTTAGTATTTCAGGATGTGAATCTGCAATTTCATAAAGCAGTTTTTCGGCTTTCTTTATGTCTGAACCGTAAGCAATTCCAACCTGAAAGTCCTTTCTAATTGTAGTGTCAGAAAGCGTCCAGTTAATTAGTCTTCCGGTAATGAATTCCTTATTCGGCACGATAAATTCCTTTTGATCCCATCTTCTTATCGAAGTAGCTCGAATTTTTATATATTCAATCTTACCGGTTACATCGCCAATTGTAACAACATCATCGACCCTGATCGGCTGTTCGAATAATATAATGAGGCCGCTTACGAAATTAGCAAATATCTCCTGCAAACCGAACCCCAGACCCACTGACACTGCTGCAACCAGCCACTGGATCTTAGACCAGCCGATCCCTATTGCAGAAAACGCCATTATTATCCCGACCACTACAATTACGTACCTTGTCAGGGTAGTTATCGCAAAGCGAACACCTCTGTCTATATTGACTCGTCGCAGAATAATAATTTCCAGGGCACCGGGTATATTCTTTGCAAGGATTGCGGTAAAGATCAAAATAACCAGCGTCGTAATTAAAGACCATAAGGTTATTGCGGTGACAGCACCCTTGGCATCCGCCATTTTCCATAGTTCGATTTTCTGTAGAAAACCGAATGCAGGTATAATATTCTTCCAGATATACCAGATGCCATAAATTATTACTATAGCAGTGACAAAATTAATTATCTTTTTGGTTTGGATGGAAAGATCAAAAATGGATTTTTCCTCAGAGGGCTTGGCAGTTTCTTTTTTCTGAGGGACAATTTCTTCTTTTTCTTCTCTGTCTCTCCTTAATAATTCGATGATGGCCAGGCCCTTTCTTGCAATCCTTAACCACCTGATGAGGATTATCCTGATGATTAAAATAATGGTAATAAAAGCAATTGTATAAACCAGCTTTTCATACAGATGCCTTGCTGCGTAAAAATATCCCAGCCCCGCCAGTATTGCAAAGAGTACGGGAAGGCCGAACGAAAGACAGTACCATATAAGCCATGTTTTTTTTACCCAACTTAGTTTCTTATTTTTGAAGTATTTCCTTAAAACTCCCCACCTGGGATTTAAAAGCAAAAACAGAAATATGGCAAGAACAAGCAATCCTGCCATAAATAAAGGTCTGCCGACAGTATAAAACCATTGCTCACTTACTTTCTGCTCCTCCAGTATCTGGATGACAAATTTTAATATGATTATTATGGAAAAATAAAAGACGGCTAACTTCCGGAAGAATCTTACCGTCTTTTCCCTTAATTTAAGATAGCTTACAGCCAGTCCATTTGGCTTGGAAAATTGCCATAAAAATGCAGCTACAAATACTGTAGGGGTGATAACAAATAAAGATGAAGAAACTATCCGAGTGAAAGACTCCTCGGAAATCGTCCCTAATCGCCACTGAACTGATAAAATAATAAAAGGCCAGAAGAAAGCTGCTGCTATTATGTAAAATAAAGAAAGCAAGGCATAACTGAATGACTCGGAGGTTTCTTTTTTTATCTTGGCTGAAAAATCCGCCATCGAGCGGTTGATCTTAATCCTGAGCATACAATATGCAATAACAACAATTAAAAAAGTCATATAGTTTAAAGGATGTTTTTTTATGTCTTTATAAAAACTGCAAGTTACCTTTTTCCAGTTTGAAGGCCCAAAAACCCATTTAAGGGCTGGAGAGATCGCCTTTATATCTTCTGAGCGGATAGCCGGGCTGCTTTTGACCCACATAATATTGGCGTCTATAAAACTTTTGAACTCCTCGACTGCCTCAACATAATTTCTTTCAACAGAATCCAGATTTCCCAGGACGCTTATATAATCAAGATAAAGTCCCGAAATTTCGCTGAGAGTTTCCTTTCTTTTTTCTAAAAGGTTTCTGACTTCTTCTTTAATTTCTTCTTTTTTTTCAGTGGAAATAGAAGGATCCAATCTTTCTATTATTTCCTCAATTTCATCTTCCGGATTCCTTAATTCCGCTAATCTTTTATCATTCTCTGACCAGTTGAATTGAGCCAGAGAAGTTTTTTCAGGACGTTTCTTAATTTTTTGCTTATTATCTGTTATATCCGGCAAACTTCTCCGTTTATTTAACAGAGCCATTCCCATAGTGTGACTTATTTCTTCGGTGCTTTCGATCCTGTTTTCCAAAGAAGCATATTCGCTGGAAATCTCGCTCAACTCAGTATTTAATTTATTAGTGTAATTCTGCACAAACTCCAAATTATTGACCAGTTGATTCTGCAATCTAGTCAGTTCGGTATTCTCTTGGGCAATTTCTTTTATAACCGGGCTTAGTTCTTCTGATTTTTCCTTGGCTTTTATTGCTTCCTCTCTGGCTTGTTGAGCCTTTTGCTTACGTAAATTTGCCACTTTTTCATTCAGCTTAGAGACTGTATCCTGTATAATATTTAATTCCTTCGAAGTAAGATCTCTTTGAAGTGACAGCAATTCCCTTGAGGTATTATAAAATTTAAGTTGAGTTTTCTTGGCCTCAATTAAATATTTATTTTTAAGTCTTTCAGAAACAAGAAGGGTTTTTCGAGCCTTCAGAATATCCGGCTCCAGTTGTTCTTTATCGAGCTCAGAAATTTGCTTTTCAATGTTTTCCAGTTCTTTATTTGCCTGACGTATCTGTTCGGGAATTTTTAAGGTTTGAGCAGCCCGCGTTTTAGATTCCTCATCAAGTGTAGTTATAGTCTCTTTGGCCTCATCCAGTTTTGTCTGGCTTTTTTTAAGTAACTTTTCAGCCTGCTCCAGTGAGACGTCATCAGGAATTTCAGGTAAATTAATATCCCCGGGTACTTTTAATAATTTCTCCGTTTTTTCAAGTTCGGATGGAATATTTTGTAACGAACTTTCATATACGCTTAGCTGATTTTTGTACTCGGAAGCTGATCTGAAATTTTCTATAGCATCCTGATAAATATTGAGAAGGTTGTTTTTCTTTTCTTCTTCTATTTCCTGAGAGCTTTCAATGCGTTCTTTTTTGTCGATCGCTTCCTTAAGCAATGTAGAAAGATCAGAATTGATAATATCTTTGGTGATAGACAAATTTGTATCAGCGGATTGATCAGGTTTTATGATGCCCTCCTGAACCTGGGCAAAGATATGGATCGGATTGAGTAATAAAAATCCAATAACTAATATGTAAATCTTTTTAAAATTCATTTTTTCTAATTCCATTGAATTTATGTTAGATTTATTACTTGTTAACTTTTTAAATTATAACATCGAAAATTATAAAATAACAAGCAAAAGAATATATAATTAAGTGCTGTTTTAAACTATAATTTTATTAGTTGATCAAAGTTTTGAGGAAAAAATGAATATTAACCGAAGGGATTTAATTAAAACTGCAACTGTTTCAGCGATGGGGGTAACCGGAATGTCTTGCAATGAAAACGATGATCACAATAGCAATGAAGGAGCACAAAGACTTGAAATAAGTTCCTTAAAGAAATGGGAAGCTTTCCAGTACGGCTTATTCATCCACTATGGAATGAGCACATTTCTGCAAGAGGATATACCAGACGGCAACGCCGATTTATCTGTTTATTCACCTGAAAAAATCGATATTGACCATTGGATAAGCGTGGCTCGTGATGCGGGTATGAAGTATGCGATACTGACCGCTAAACACGTAGCAGGGCACTGTCTTTGGCCGAGTGAATATACCGATTATACTATTGCCAATAATTCAAATAAAACAGATGTGGTTGGCAAATTTATTGAAAACTGCAGGCAAAAGGGCATCAAACCCGGGCTTTATTACTGCTCATGGGATAATTATCATAAGTTCGGCAGCAAGACACCGGTCGGGGACGATTGGGAAAGAATGCTCAAAACTGATCTTCCGGAAGGTAAGCCCGGAAATAGTCATACCGGCTTTACGACTTCATTGTACCAGAGTTTTCAAACCTCCCAGATAGAAGAATTAATAAAAAATTACGGCCCGCTTATGGAAATATGGATAGATATACCCGGAGTACTCGGCAGAGGGTACAGAACTTATTTATACAATCGAATTGCTGAGCTTTCTCCGGATACAGTTATAATGATGAATACGGGCATCGGCGATGGCAGCAAATTTCCTGTTCCTTATGCCTGGCCTTCTGACCTTATCGCAGTTGAACGCAAAGAACCGGTTAATATGACAGGCGAAAACAAATTCAGGCAAATTGAAGGTAAGAAATACTACATTCCCGGAGAGGCATGTGATACTATATGTGATAACTGGTTCTGGCAGAAAAGCGATAAGGCTAAAAGTGATAAGGAACTTATGAATAAATTCCAAATTTGTAAAGAAAGAGGTCTGAACTTCCTTCTGAATGTCCCGCCTGATAAACAAGGTATATTGCCTAAAGAATACGTAGCTGCTTTAATGAGGCTAAAAAAGAATGTAAATTTATAACCTATTCCGGTTTTTGCTCTTCTTTATGGTGAAGCTTTTCCTCGATTTTATGCTCCAGTTCGACCGTCTTTTCTTTCGACCTCTGTACCACAACGTAGAAAACAGGTATCAGGATCAAACCCAGAATTACAGCCACAAGCATTCCGCCGAATACAGCAGTTCCCAGAGCCCGTCTTGCTGTTGCCCCTGCACCGGTGGCTATAACTAGAGGCAGAGTTCCAAATATGAATGAAAATGCTGTCATAAGGATCGGTCTGAATCTCAGTCTTGCTGCTTCAACCGCTGATTCTCTTACCGATTTTCCTTTTTCATGCTGAGATTTGGCGAATTCCACCAGCAAAATAGCAGTCTTACTTGCAAGACCTATCAAAAGAACGATACCTATCTGCGTATAGATATTATTGTCATAAGCTCTTAAGAAGGTAAAACCGACAGCGCCCAGCATTGCCAGCGGCACTGAAAAAATGATCGCTATCGGAATTGACCAGCTTTCATATTGAGCTGCCAGGAAAAGAAAAGCGAACGTTGCTGCAAGAAGGAAAATAATCGGTGCCTGGTTGCCTGCTTTCTTTTGCTGATAACTGACACCAGACCATTCGAAATTTATAGAAGGAGGCATGGTATTTTCAGCTATCTTTTTGATTTCCTGCATGGCCTGACCTGAGCTGAAGCCGGCTACTGCATTTCCCGTAATCGTTGAAGAAGGATAAAGATTATAATGCGTCACTGTCTGAGGCCCTACAATATCCCTGACTTCGATTACAGTACCCAGTGGGAGCATTTCCCCTTTTTTATTCCTTACCTCGAGACTTTTGATATCTTCAACAGAATTGCGAAATTTCTTCTGGGCCATTGCGATAACTTTGTAAGTTCTTCCGAAGAGGTTAAAATCATTTATATAAAAACTGCCCATATAAGTCTGCAGGGTATGAAAAATCGAACTCAACGGGACATTAAGTGATTTAGCCTTTACACGGTTAATTTCCACATATTTTTGAGGCACGCTGGCAGAAAGTGTACTGTTTAATCTGGTCAGTTTTTTGCTGGAATTAGCCTTATAAACTATCTGATTTGCTGTCTGTTCCAGTTCACGAAGACCTGCCCCGCCTCTGTCCTGCAACTCAAGCTGAAAGCCACCTGCCTGCCCGAGACCGCGAATAGGAGGGGGTATAAACGCCAGAATAAAAGCATCCTGGATACCGTAAAATTTGCGCTGCAGACGTCCTACTATTTTCTCTACATGCATTTCCGGTGACTTGCGTTTACTCCAGGGCTCGAGATTTACAAATGACACTGCCGCATTTGACATTACCGTCTGATCGAGAAGGGAATAACCACCCACAACAACAAAATCATCGATCCCGTTTGTATCTGCTAATATATTCTGTACCCTGTTCATTACTTTTTCTGTTCTTTGAAGCGTCGCTCCGTCGGGAAGTTTGGCATTTATAAAGATTGTGCCCTCATCTTCGTCCGGAATAAAGCCGGTAGGAAGTTTTAAAAATCCGAAACCGGCAGCTGCAACCAGAATAATAAAAATCATCATCATTATCCCGGTTTTTCTTACCACCGTTTGGACTGCAGAAATATAAGAACTTCTGGTGGAAATTAAGAGTCTGTTAAAATATTTAAAAAGAAACCGATGCTGTTTTTTGTTTTTTCTGAGCAGAAGTCCGCAAAGAGCAGGACTTAAAGTCAATGCATTTAATGATGAAAAAACTGTTGCGATTGAAATTGTTATGGCAAACTGCTTATAAAGCATTCCCGTAATTCCACCCATAACTGCAGTGGGAACAAATACGGAAAGAAGTACCAGGGTCGTAGCTACAACGGGTCCGGTTATCTGTTTCATGGCTTTAGTTGTCGCCTCTTTCGGCGGCAACCCCTCTTCGTCTATGATCCGTGATGTATTTTCCACGACAATTATAGCATCATCGACAACAATACCTATCACCAGTACCAGGCCGAACATGGTCAATGTATTAATCGACGTTCCCAGTATCATTAAAACAGCGAACGTACCTATCAATGATACCGGAATGGTTACAGTCGGTATTATAGTGGTTCTCAAGTCCTGAAGGAAAACATAAACCGTCAGAACAACAAGTACTATAACGAATAAAAGTGTAAAGACGACTTCCTTTATGGATTCCTCAATAAATTTTGTGGGATTATAGGGAATACGATAATCTATTCCTGCAGGAAAATTTTGCGAAAGTTCTTCAAGCTTATTTCTCACTGACCTGGCTACGGAAAGAGCATTGGAACCCGGTGTCTGAAATATACCTATGGCTACAGCCGGCTTTTTATTTAATTTCGCATACCAGTAATAATTTTCGGCCCCCAGCTCTATCCTTGCCACATCTTTTAATCTTAATACTTTGCCGCCTTCATCAACTTTTAAAATAATATTTTTAAATTCCTCAACAGATGAAAGTCTGCCCAGTGTTTTTATTGTAAACTGGAATTCCTGCTCTTCGGGAGAGGGCATCGATCCAAGCTGACCTGCTGCAACCTGCACATTTTGTTCGCGAACTGTTTTTATAATATCTTCTGTAGTTATATTGCGTGCCTCCAGTTTATCGGGATTAAGCCAGATCCTCATCCCGAAATCTTTTGAACCGAAAACCGTGACATTACCCACGCCTTTTACACGCGAAAGGGCATCCTTCATACGGATATTTATATAATTGCTCATAAATTTTTCATCATATTTTTCATTCGGGGATATAAGGGCAGCGACCATTGTTATATTGGATGAACGTTTTTGCGTAGTAAGACCTTGACGCTTTACCTCTTCGGGCAGTTTCGGCTCTGCAAGGGAGACACGGTTTTGGACCAGTACAGTTGCCATATCTACATCAGTCCCCACTTCAAAAGTAACGGTAATGGAAACCCTTCCGTTGTCACTGCTTTTGGAAGAAAGGTACAGCATCTTATCAACGCCGTTTATGGCCTCTTCCAGGGGAGTTGCTACCGTTTCAGCTACCGTTTTGGCATCAGCCCCCGGATAAGTGCCTTCCACAACAACAGTTGGAGGGGTGATATTGGGGGTTTTCTCCACTGGTAAAAAAGGAAGACTTATCAATCCTATCAGTACAATAACGATTGATATGACACTTGCAAATATCGGCCTTTTTATAAAGAATTCTGAAAACATATGTCCCTTTGTTATTTTTTTCGCAGTAAAATTATTTTCTATCTTGCATTTTCGGTTTGCCTTTTTGGGAACCTTCAGCGATAGGTTGAACAGGTTGATTTGGCCTGATCATGTGAAATCCCTTGACCACGTAAGTTTCATCCTTTTTAATACCCGATTTAATAACTCTCAGTTCACCCATTTGTCTGCCCAGTTCGACAAAGCTGCGCCTGGGTACGTTGTTCTCGTCAAGAACATAAACGAATTTGCCCCCAATATCCGAGTTCACTGCTATCTCTTTTACAAGAACTGCATCCTTGCTTATACCTGCAGGTACTTTTATCTGGACAAACATGCCGGGAAGTAATTTCTTGTTGTCATTATCTATCACTCCCCTTAAACGGATCGTTCCGGTAGAAGGGTCAACTTCATTTGCAATATAATCAAGATAGCCTTTATGGTGATATCCCTTTTCCTGCGGAAGTTTAGCAAGGACTTTATGCTTTCCCTTGTCATTGCCGTTTGGTCGATTGTTCATGAAAAATTCAGTTAAAATATCTTCACCGACATCGAAATAAACATATATAGGCTGAAGTTTAACGACTGTTGTAAGCATTGTGTATTTACCGGCACCGACAAGATTACCAGCATCAACCAGGTTTCTGCCGACCCTGCCGCTGATCGGACTTTCAATTTTCGTGTAGCTAAGGTCTAATTTTGCCTGACTCAAAGCTGCCTCAGCTGCCATTATTGCAGCTTCCGCTTTATCTCTCTGGGCTTTCATTTTTGTAACTTCCTGCTGACTTACAGCATTAGTTTCAGCAGCTTTTCTGACTCGTTTTAGATCAGTCTCTGCCCGCTGGAATTCTGCCATGCTTGATTTCAATTGAGCTTCAGCTTCCTGAACGCGAGCTCGATAGGTGTAAGGTTCGATAGTAAAAAGAACCTCACCTTTGTTGACGTCACTGCTGTCTTCGAACTCTATAGTTTCCAGAAAACCTTTAACCCTAGCTCTTATTTTTACGCTTTCAATTGCTTCGGTATAACCGGTAAATTCATAGAAATTGTTTACATCTCTGATCACAGGCTTTGATACTGTAACCGGTGGTGTCTGCATTTGCTGTTGAGCACGCTTTTTATTACCTTTTCTGCCGGTAACATAAATAAACGTTATAATAACTGCAAGTGCCATCAGAATTATTGTTAGAAAAAATACTGCTTTCTTCATATATTTTCAGCCTCTCATTTCGAAGTCTTGTTTTTGGAAAATGTTTTATTTTTGGCGGACCTGGTTTCCTGCATATCCCAGCCTCCTCCGAGTGATTTATAAAGCCTGACCAGGTCCTGGATCAAAAGCCCTTTACTTACTACAAGCTGATCCTGTTGGTTGAACAAAGTTCGCTGCATATCCAGAACATTTTGAAAATCAGTTAATCCGTTTTTATACAGCGTTTGTACCAGCTCAACCGAACGTTCTGTAGCCTTTACCGATCGCTTTAAAGACTGTTTCCTTATTGTTTCCTGTTTATATGCGACCATAGAATTTTCAACTTCCTCAACGGCTTGCAATACAGTCTTTTTATAATTTTTCAATAATTGCTTTGTTTGTGCTTTTTCGATCTTAACCAGGTTTTTAAGCCTGTCACCATCGAAAATCCGCCATCTGAACTGGGGGCCGAATGAATAATCTCTGCTTGATATCTGATCCATATCAGAAAGTTCCTCGGCTTTCAATTGGAATGTCCCGAAAAGAGAAAACTGTGGATACATTTCTGCTTTTTGAGCTCCTATCAAAGCAGTCTGGGCAGCAAGCTGCCTTTCGGCACTGCGGATATCAGGCCTTCGGCGAAGCAGATCGACCGGAAGACCCGCTGATATTTTCCCATCTAATCCGGGCAATTTTTTATATTCAGTCAAATCCTCATTTAAAGCCCCGGGCATTTTTCCTACCAGGACAGCTATCCTGTTAATTGCCTCTTTTTCTGCAATCCTTAAAGAGGGTATCTCGGATTTGGTGTTAGCCAGATTTAATTCCGCTTGACGAACATCTAGTTCAGGCGCCAGATCTGCTTCGAAACGGTCCCTGGTCAGCTGCAGGGTTTTATTTTGAGCCTTCACATTTTCGACAGCATACCTGATCCTTTCCTGGGTAGTCCTCAGTTCGAAATAATTCCTTGCTATCTCTGAGATAAGAGTAACACGGACATCCCGAAAATTTTCTATAGAACTTTCCAAAAACGCTTCAGATGATTCCACACTTCGCTTTATCCTTCCGAAAAGATCAATCTCCCATCCTGAATCAAAACCCGCAGAATGTATATTGGTCTGATCTGAACTTGTGAAAGGAAATTGAAAGTCAGATAGATTCTCACTTTGCCTGCTTCTTGTATATGAACCGATATTATCAACGGAAGGATAATATTCACCTATAGAAAAATCTCTTGCCGCCCGGGATTCTGCAATTCTCCAATATGCTTCCTGTATATCAAGATTTTCCTTTACTGCTTTTTGGATCAGCTTATTTAATTTCCGATCGTTGAATTGCTGCCACCAGTGACTTATATTCTCGGTATCGCAGGACATGCCGCTCTTTTTAGAAGCTTCCCATGCTTCGGGCATATTTACATCAGGCTTTTGGTAATCCGGCCCGACCGTGCATCCCGAAATCAGAAATAACACTATAACAGTTGTAAAAAGGCAGAATCTTTTTTTAATCATAGTTCTGTTTTTTTTCAATGAGATTAAAGAAAACATCGGTTAGCAATTCGGTACTTTTCTTCGGATCGAAGTCTTCGATATCGGGTTTGATATGAGCAATGCCTATTATCGCACAGTGAAAAAAATCTGCAGTTTTATCAGGGTCTACATTCCGGAATGAACCGTCCTTTATACCGTCACTTATCATTTCAGAGATCATATTTACATTTTTCTGAATGTGACTTTTTCTTTTATCCTTTTGGACTTTATTAAATGCCCGGGCCTGATCAAGAAAATTAAAGGTCTCTGTATTCTTTTCCGCAAAATCCATGAGGCTTTTGGTCATTTCTTTTAATTGCTTTTTTGCTGTGGAATTATTTTCTTTCGCCTTCAATACTCTCAGGTTTATTTCTTCAAGCAGTCTTTCCGTAACGTATGCGAACAGGGCGTCTTTATCCTTAAAATAATTGTAAAGCGTACCGGTGGCTATATCCGCCGAAGATGCAACCTTTTGAATGGTCAGTCCCTCAACGCCGTGTTTGAACAGTACATCCAAAACCGCATCGTACACAGCATCTTTAAAAACCTGCTGCATGTATTCTTGTTTTTTCTTTCTGAATTTTCGCATTAATCTGATATTGACTTAACTTTCATTAAAATGAATATTAATTCATTTATATGATGAAGTTTTCATTGTCAAGATAAAATACAAAAATTCTGAAATTTTTCAGGCAAACTAATAATCGAAGAAAAAAGTTTTTTTGTTTTGAACGCAACTGGAAGCATAAAGATACATAGCCGCCGACCAGCTCTGCCAGTCCTGTCCTTTTGGCAAACCATTTTTTGGGCTAAGCCATTCATTAAAACCGAATTCCACATCTGATTCCCTGGCAGGTTTATTTAATTCAGTAAGGGCAATTAATTTTTTTTCTGCAAGTTTGTATTTCTCCGCTTTAACCAGAGCAGAGATATAAAACCCGCAAATAAAAGGCCATATTCCTCCGTTATGGTATTCACCGGGATTGTTATGAATTTTATATCGGTCAAGCCAGTCCGGGTCGCCGGGTTTAATAAAAGGAAAGAAATTAGGCGGAACATCTGCTGAAAGCATCTCTTTCTTTTTCATTTCCCTGCATTCCGCTTCTATCCAGCTGATAATATTTTGCGTCCTGCTTTTGGAAGTTATACCCCCGAGCATCGCAAGACTGTTGCCAAGAAGATCGAATCTCTGACTTTTATAAATTTTATATGACCACATAGCAAGGTAGGGCTTTTCTTTAATCGTAAGTCCTTCGTGTATGTGGCGGTTCATTTTTATGTCATCAATGACAAATCTTTTCATCAGTTCTTTTACTTTTTCCGCTCTTTCGTGAAAATCCAGCAACTTTAAATATATATATGTCAAACTGTTAACATAAAGGCCGTAACCCAGTACCCATTGTTCATCTCTCCAGTCGCTGGTCGGCAGTTGAGCGATAAGGTACCTGTTTGAAGGACTCCTGTATTCCATCCATGTCAGTGACTTTTTGACAGGCTCATTAAGAAAGCCGTTTTCACCTGTAACTTTTCGCCATAAACCCACAGCCATTAAAAAAAGAGGCGTACAATCACTTGAGCCCCGGTCATCGGGATCATGAACTAAAGAAGGAATATGCCCAAGCTCGCTTTGGTTTATCGAAAGAGTAATTAAAACTCTTCTCAAGGAAGCCATAAGCTCTTTATCCTTTGAGGCAAGAATCCCAAGAGACGATATCAAAAGGTCACGTGTGTAAGGTTCAGGATATCCCCATCCTGCTGTTCTGGGTAATCCTCTATAAGGGCCGTGTGCATTATGATGCAATACTTTTAAAGAAGCTGCTTTAGCATTTTTCATCAAGGTTTTTTCTTTTTTAGTCATTTCAGTTTATACCCAGTTTTTTCGAAATTATTTCAATAAACTTTTTAGCCACTATCCTGTAATCGAAGTTTTCGACAACGCGTTTTCTTCCTTTCTGTCCCATCTTCTTTCTTAATTCAGCATCTGTCATTAAATCCATAAGATAATCAGCTATATCATGTACGCTTGCCCTGTAATCAACAGTTCTGGGTTCCTTGAAGCTATATTTTGAAGCCCGCTTATAACCTGATTCTCTTCCGACTGTGACTTTGTCTGTGACTATCTCATGGAAAACTTCAGCGAGAAAAGCCGTTTCTCCATTTGTCATTGTATCTAACATTCCCATTGCATTTATTCCTATCACCGGCTTGCCGCATGAATTTGCTTCTACCTGGATCATGCCGAAACCCTCCAGCCTCGAGGGAGCGGCATAAATGTCACATGCCGAAAGTAAATAAGGCATATAATTTCTGGATATCACATTATTTGTATAAACAACATTTTTGTCTATTCCCAGCTGTGAAGCTAATTGGAAATCCAATGAATTCTGTTTCCTTGTCCTGGGCTGAGGCCAGGTTTTACAGACATATTTCCAGTCCGGAGCTTTGGTGTCTATCAAGGCAAGTGCCTGCATCACTTCCTGTGCTCCCTTGCTTGTTGCATCTCCGCCGATCGTCAATATCATTACCTGATCATCAGCTATTCCAAGTGTTTCACGAACGGACCTTACCTTAGGATTATTCATGTCCCTGGGGATAAAGGAATCGGTGTCACAACCAACATGCAGAACTTCTATATTTTTACCGCTCAAACCGTCGCGTATATAAACCTGCTTAACCCAATTAGATGTTACTAAAATCAACGGCAGGTCTTCCAGTATTTCCCTGTAATTAGCTATAAATCCGTTCGCAACAAACCAGGGCACCGGTAATATTCCGTACCTTTGCGGATGTAATACCAGAAAAGGAGTATGTCCCCAGTACCCAACTCCAACTACCAAGTCAGGTTCGAACCACCTGTAGTACCACTCCTTTTCCTGGGCTGATTCGAAATGCACCGAATGAACGTCAACACCGATTTCTTCAAGTCCCTTATGTAAAAGACTTCCCTGAGTCGCTAGCCCGGCAGGTGACGGTGGATAATCATATAACAGCAAAACTTTCATTTTGACCTCCCTTAAACTTTTATTCTCATGAAAGCCTCTGTTTTTGGCGTTGTTCTTGCCTCAAAACTGCTTTCAGCAAAACCGTAAATATTAGTTATTATATTATATTTCTCTTTCCATGCAGCTTCTTTAAGTTTAATTTTAATATCACATCCCGGCATCGCCCGCGGAAGATATTCACCCTTGCCGTCTTCATAAGCGAACTGCCAGTATTGTTTCGTCTTCAGCTTTCCCTCCTTTATCAGCCTGGTTACTGCATGAGAAACTTCTTCGTGCCTTTTGTGGCGTGTATATTCTCCTTCTGCATTGTGTGTAATTATCAGGTCGTATTGATTATCAGGCAATAAGTCCATTACAGTTTTTTCTATTAAAACCGGATCAAGGTCGCTTTGTCCTGCTTCATCGTTTAGATCGCCGATTTTTCCAACGGCACCAAGTTTATCCAGCGATTTAAAAAACTTCGGAGCCCGGTCAGGATCACTTTTCCTGCATAAGGAAATTACAGTCCAGTCATTTTCCTTATTAAGCAGAACAAGCCCTCCTGCCCACAATACCTCGTCATCAGGATGAGCAACTATCAAAACACATCTTTTACCCTGTAAAAGTTTCATTGGCTTATAAACTCTAAAAGCCCCTTTCTTATAAGCATAACTGCGATAGCGGCAAGTAAAAGACTGAATATCTTGGAAAAGGCCTTGGAACCTGTATTACCCAGTATTTTTATGAAAAAACGGGAACTTTTAAATATTGCTCCTGCCAAAAGGATATTAACGATTATGGAAATTATCGTCGGCAAAAGACCGTATTGAGATATAATTAAAAGTGAGGTCGTAAGTACCGCAGGCCCCACTATCAAAGGCGTTCCCAATGGCACTGCTCCTATGTCGGTGCCCGGAATCCTTCGCTTTTTGGTTGTAGTTGTCAGATCGATTATCGATATGCAGAAAAGAATAGCTCCGCCTGCTATCATAAAATCACCCATGGTAATTCCAAGTACCTTAAAAACACTTTTACCCAGGATTATAAAAAACAGGGCAAGTATGGTTGCTGTCAGGATCGACTGTATCAATATCATATTCTTCTCTTTTTCTTTTAGACCTTCGGTAAATGAAATATAAAGGGGAAGCACTCCGATCGCATCGACCGCAACAAATATCGGTATGAAAGCAAGAAAAATATTCTTTAACATTTCCGTCCCTCCTGTACTTATATAATTTTAAATAAAAAAAGAGTTTAATTACAATACTAAAATCAGATAATATTTGATTTTTCATCTTAAAAAGTTTATGAACTTTGACTGTAAGGCCGCGTAACTTTATAATCAGGATTAAAAAGACAATCGTTAATTTGTGCACGGAGATAAAAAATGTGGGATATGATATGGAACAACTTTAAAACGACCACTTTAATGGCCTTGTTGATGGGGCTTTTTCTTGGAGCAGGATACCTTCTTGGCGGGCCGGCAGCCGTTTTACCTGCCTTGATCTTAGGCGGGATGATGAACGTCATCGCATACTTTTTCAGCGATAAACTGGCCCTTGCAACAGTTCGCGGAAAAGTAATCGACAGAAAACAGGACCCCGAATTATACAGTATCGTCGAGGAACTGGCCAAAAAAGCAAGGATGCCCATGCCCAAAATTGCTGTATCTTCTATGCAGGCACCGAACGCTTTTGCCACCGGCAGAAATCCGAAAAACAGCGTTGTCTGCGTAACAAAGGGTCTAAGGGATATGCTCAACAACGAAGAGCTGAAGGGAGTCATCGCCCACGAACTTTCACATGTAAAACACAGGGATATTCTCATTAGCACCATCGCCGCCATGGTAGGTGCTGGGATAACTTACCTTGCATACCTGGGCCTGTTTTTCGGCGGAGATGATGACAATCCTCTTGCAGGTTTGCTTCTTCTTATTTTCGGCCCTCTGGCAGCAGGACTTATAAGGATGGCGATCAGCAGAAGCAGGGAATTCGAAGCCGACCGCGAGGGGGCAGAGATCGCAGGAACTCCCGCAGGTTTAGCTAACAGTCTCAGGAAACTCGAGGCAGCAAATAAGAAAATTCCCATGAGAGTCCCCGAAGCCCAAAGCAGTTTATTTATAGTCGCCCCTTTGACCGGCAAGAAAATGGCAAAACTGTTCATGACACATCCGCCCGTAGAAGAAAGAATAGCCAAGCTCCAGGGAAGAAAATAAAGAATCTTATAAATTATTGTAAATTTTAAAGAGACGTCCGAGAGGGCGTCTTTTTTATTTTTTATCTTTCTTTTTCTTGTAACTTAAAGGAACGACCAGCACCGCACATTCTGCCTTGCGCACTATCTTTTCTGCAACATTGCCGAACAGGGCCTTCTCCAGTGAACTGTGGCCGTGCCTTCCGATCACGATCAAATCCACATCCTGTTCGTGGGCGAACTTGAGGATTTCCTGCCAGTCCTTGCCGACCCTGAATTCAACCTGCATATCCTGGTCTTCAGGCAGTCTCGATCTGTAAATATCATCAACCTTTTTATCTATGTCATGCTTTGCCTTGGAATCCACATCTTCCACTTCATAAATATATGTCTTCCAGAACTGCGATTCTGTTTCCGGGATTACATGAATAAGAAACAACTCACTTTCGGGAAATCGAGCTGCCGCATCGACAGCAAAGGAAAATGCAAAGTCCGCATTCTCCGAGAAATCCGTGCAGAAAAGAATCTTCTGAAAATCAATATCTTCTTTAGTGTCCATTTCTTGCTCCTGCTGAAATATCAGTAAACTTTACCCGGCAAATACAGGCATATCTGTGGAAACAGCATCAATAATATTGCCGCTATGATCAGAGACAATAAAAACGGCAACGCTCCGCGGAATATCTTCTGCAATGGAACATCTCTTTCTATGCCGCTGACCACATAGACATTTACGCCCACCGGCGGGGAGATCACACCCATTTGCGTAACCACAACTATCATCACACCGAACCACAACGGATCGTATCCCAGATTCTGCACCACAGGAAAGAAGATCGGTATAGTAAGTAATATAAGTGCCAGCGCATCTATAAAACAGCCGACTACCAGATAAAACAGAATTATTATTCCCATGATAACCCAGCTGGGTAAAGCCAGTTCGGATAACGCTGTTGCAAGTTCAAAAGGAATCCTTGTCACTGCAAGAAAGTGCCCGAAGATCACCGCTCCGGTAACGATGATCATTACCATGCATGAAGTCCTTGCCGTTTCTTTCAGAGACCTCGCCAGCATTTTAATCTTAAGCTTCTTTCTGAAGGCGGCAATAACAAGACTGCCTGCCGCTCCGATGGCAGCGGCTTCAGTTGGAGTAAAATACCCCAAAAACATTCCTCCTATTACCGCTAAGAACAAAATCAGGGTCTCAGAGACATCCTTAAGCGAATTGAATTTTGCTCTCCAGCTTTTCTTATCTCCCGGCGGGCCCAAACCAGGTTTACGCTTGCAGTTGATATAAATGGTCAGACAGAACAAAAATGCGATAAGCAATCCCGGCAGAATCCCCGCAATAAAGAGCTTTCCCACCGACTGTTCCGTTAAAAGGGCGTAAACTATAAACACCACGCTCGGCGGTATAAGCATCCCCAGACTTCCCCCAGATGCCACCGCACCGCAGCCAAGTTCCATATCATAGCCGTATCTTTTCATTTCAGGCAGGGCAACAGATGACATGGTCGCAGCCGTTGCAGGACCTGATCCGCAGATCGCCCCGAAGCCCGTGCATGCCCCGACCGTTGACATCGCAAGTCCTCCCGGAAGATGGCCAAGCCAGTGATAGGCGGCATTGAAAAGTCTCCTGCTTATCCCTGAATGAAAAGCCACCTGACCCATAAATACGAAAAGGGGGATTACGGTCAAGCTGTATTTGGAAAATGTTTCATAAAGATCAATGGTTATCATACTGGCGGCTGAATGAGGTGACACCACCATGGCAAAACCGATAAAACCCACGATAGACATCGCAAAGGCAACCGGCATGGAGAGAGCCAGCAGGATGAAAAGTACAATACAGCCTGATATTCCGATCTCAAGGGGACTCACGGCTTTATCATCTCCCTTCCGGGATGCAGAAGGTTATAAAGAATGACCAGCAGCACCACGAAATTACAGAAACCGATAAAGTAAGCCACCCAGAACACCGGAAGCTGAAGGGTTTGTGTCACCTGCCCGCTTTCAAACAGCTTGGCACCGTACGAAAAACTCTGCCAACCCAGAAAGGCAAACAGCATCATACCTAAAAGCCTGACAACAGTATCGACAACGATCCTGCTTACACGGTTGAATTTATGAAAAAAGTACTCTATAGCCACATGCCCCTTAACCGCCGTCGTATATGGCAGGGCGGCAGCAAGGGTAATGGCACTGGATATCTTTACTATATCGAACGCCCCGATCACAGGATATCCGAAACGTCTGAATACCACATCTGCACACGTCACCAGCATCATTGTCATAACCCCGACACCTGCAACCACAAGCAGCGTGTAAACGAGCGCAAGTAAAATTCGATTATATAGAGCCGATAATTTATTTATCATTTAGCCTGCTGACTGTCTTTACTGTACTTTTCTATCAAAGCCTTCAACCGGCTCAAAAATTCCTGCCCGGGCAGTCCCTGTTCTTCTGCCTTGGCGACATAATCCTCAAAAACCGGTTCTATCTTCAGCTTCCACATCTTTTCCTGTGCATCGGAAAGCTCTATCCGCTTCTTTTCATTATCCTCGCTGGATAAGGACTTGAAAAACTTCAGCCCTTCCTCATCAGCCTTATCCCAGGCCTTGCCGTGTTTTTCGACCCATTCATCGCTTACCCGGGTAAACACCTTCTGAACATCAGCCGGCATCCGGTTCCATTTTTCCTTATTCATAACAACGAACATGGAAGTGGTATATCCGATTGCAGACGTATCGGTAACGTAATCCACGACCTCACCCTGGTTCCATCCCTTTAACGTTTCAATGGGACATAAAGTCGCTTCCACGACACCTTTCTGCAGAGCCTCATAAGTCTCCGGCTGACTCATCGCAACGGGAGTACCGCCCAGGTTCTCCACTATCTTCGAGGACAGTCCCGTGGCCCTTACTTTCAGCCCCTCCATATCCTTTATCGATTTCACCGGCTGCTTTGATGCAAGTATCCCCGGGCCGTGACCGTGGATGTAAAGTAGTTTCACATCGGAAAGCTCGTTCGGGTCGAATTCCTTCGTTATCTCTGTAGCCACCTTGGAGGCAACCATCCCCGATGGATAACCCAGTGGAAGATCGATCCCCTCCAGCAGCGGAAACCGGCCCCTGGTATATGCAAAACAGCTCATACCGATATCCGATATCCCCTCGATAACTCCCTCATAACACTGCGGAGCCTTGGTCAACGTTCCTGCTGGATAAAGCGTTATCTCTACCTTGCCGTCGGTGCGTTTTTCGATCTCATCCGCCCATGCCTCCGCGGTCTTGCATTGAATGTGAGTAGGGGGAAAGAATATGCTGTAAGACAGTTCGATTGTCTCCTGCCCGCCTTCTTTTGGTTCTGATTTCTTGCACCCGGAAATGCCGAACAATGCCGTAAATGCCAGTGCGATAATTACAAATGACTTGATCCGTTCCATACTTTCTTCTCCAAAATCCGTTTTAATTTTTCAACGGCTTACCGCCGTCACCATAACTGTTTTTAATCAAAGGTCATATCATATTTATTTACAGGTGTTTTTGCAAGAAATAACTGCAGTCGGTAAAAACAATATTTAACTTGTCTTAGCACCTAACAAAAGATATAATTAATAAATTATTTTTTGCGGAGGTTTAAAGTAATGAAAAGTTTTAACATGTGCGTGATATGTCTGCTTTTGGCTTCTATAGTCAGAGCAGCAGCCCTTCCGAATCAAACCGGAAATACCATAATATTCTCCCAGTTAGGTTCTTTTAACTATACCCATGACATGCGGGAAAGTGAAAACGACCTGAACGCAACTCTATCCGGCGATGTCGGCATGATAATAGAAGACCCGATTTACGCAACATTCTACACCGATTCTACATACAACGGCGATGATGCACTAATCACCTACAACTTCGCAGCGGGGGCAAATAAGTACATCTCAGACATTACAATACACTCAAGGGTAGATATCTACGGCGGCGGGTCGATCACCGGTTACTACCGGATCGACGGCGGGACATGGAACCAGATGTTCTCACACAGCGGCTATATTAACCAGGATTTAGAAAATACATATACCGATATCGAAGCATCGACCTTCGATGTCTATTACAGGATAGACAGATACGGTTCATCGGCAGAAGAAACCGTGCAGCTGTTCAGATCTTCCGGCGAAATAGGAAGCCCCGGAAGCTTTCAGTTCCTGGTCACGGGCACCATAGACTCACCGTATTCAGGCGGCAGCGGTACACAAGCTGATCCATACCAGTTGGCAACTAAGCAAGACCTGTTGGATTTAGGGTTAAAAACATTTGATTATGATAAGCATTTTATTTTGACTTCGGATATTGATCTGAACGGTGAAGTCCTGCCGTCCGCTCTGATAGCACCCGGATCAGAGGAAGTATTAAACTTTACCGGCTTTCTTGACGGCAATGGCCATCTGATACGAAATCTTAACATAGATGCCACTGGAAATAATAACAGTTATTTAGGGCTGATAGGCAGTACGTCAGCAGGTGCAGAGGTAATGGATATTGGTTTAATCGATTGTAATATTACAGGAGGTACTTCCTCAGATCGCGTGGGGGCTATATGCGGACAAAATAATGGTAAGATAACAAATTGTTTTGCAACCGGTTCAGTGCAGGGAAGGAGTTTTCTCGGCGGACTTTGCGGGGGAAATTATTATGATGGCACACTGCTCAACTGCTATGAATTATGTGAAATTAATTCCATGGAAAATTCACAATTGGTTGGAGGGATTTGCGGCTGTAATTCCGGGATAATATCGAATTGTTATGCTGCCGATTTAATTATTAAAAATTCCGAATATAATAGTTTTGGTGGCCTTTGTGGCCTGAACTCGGAGGGGACTATAACAGACAGCTTTTGGGATACCCAGACAACAGGACAAAGTGTCGGATATAATGTAGATAGAGGTCGTGAAGGGACAATTGTCAATGCATCCGGATTAACCACCGCCCAGATGCAAAATATCGATACCTTTATCAACGCCGGTTGGGACTTTATAGGAGAATCAGTTAACGATACTAACGACATATGGATAATGACAACCGAAAACTACCCTCGTTTCACATACAATACAGATGAATTCATGCTTGATGTGATACACGAGATCAATACCGACTGGCTGGAAAGTACAGATCTTCTGTCAGACTATGACCAGGATGACTTCGTAAACTTCGTGGATTATGAAATGATCCTTGAAAAAGGTAATTGATCATTCAACTGACAATGATTTAAAAATAAACAAAATATGCCGGGAGAGGGCTGTTTTATATTGCATATCATAGTTATGGTTGTTTACTTCCATAATAAAATTTGAATTAACATCAGCCTTGCAGGTAATATTAATCCTGTTTAAGGCTTGATTCGAACCATTCAGATGCAATGATCTCAAAATCCTTTAAATTAACATCCGCATCCTGGTTAAGATCGGCAAACCCGCAGCCGGAACCGTAACAGCTATCCAGCCAGTTATCACATAACATGCAAAGGTCCTTAAAATCGGTAAGGCAGTCCTTATTTATATCGCCTTTATTGCAGGGGTTTGCTGGACTGCCGCAGCAGTTTAAGATCAGATCGGAATAGAATATATCCAGCCGGGGCGTATTGAACATAAAAGGCTTGGTAAGTATGTCCAGATCGCCGTCACCATCCAGATCCCCGATCTTCGATTCATGATTACCGATCCCGACTGAAATTAGCTGCTCGGTAAAGCTGATATCTTCGCTTCCGTAAAAGATAAACGCCTTAGCCTGATTTCCCTGTCCCGGCTGGCCCATTTCTGCCGCGAATATATCCGCAAAGCCGTCATTATTAATATCGCAGACCGCCAGACTGTGACCGTGATAGACCATATCCAGTATCTCAAAACCGTACCATGAACCCGCATAATGAAAATACCATTTCAAAGGCCCGTCCGAATCTCCCGGACAGATTACCACCTCCTGCCGGCCGCCCGGTATTATCTGCCCTGCAGCTATTCGTGTCACTTCCCTTCCTTCTTCATTATCGATTATCACCTCATCGAATAACGTCCCTTCGATATGCCTGTACAGCCTTGCCGCTCCCAGGATATCCCTTTTTCCGTCACCGTCAACATCGACTATCGCCAGCCCCTCGAAGTCAGTATTCTCAGCCGTCGCGATCAAGGTATAACTCCACTCTCCGCTGTGATTTTTCGGATCATCGGGTATCTCCGCTAGCCTCAGCCCCTGGTTCCAGAATACAAGCTCCTTTTTGCCGTCACCGTCCACATCTCCGAATGCCTGGTCATGATGTTTGTCCGCCCCGGCATTCTTAATGACCCTTCTTTGCCACGGCACTGTCGTACTGAATACAGGATAAGGATTTTCCCACCACCACATCTTATTATCGGTCGAATCTGTCCCGAAAACGATATCAAGGTCGCCGTCGCCGTCTATATCTGTATAAGCACCTCCAGCTTCGATAGGCAATGCATCATCTTCTATCATGAACTTCTGCCAGTAACTTTCCATAAGCTTGTACCATATAATAGAGTGACTCGCAGAACGCTCCGCTATTACGAAATCGTTTCCCCCGTCTCTGTCGATGTCTAAGATCAAGGCCGCCGTCTGCTCCCCGCCTGAATTGGGAATTTCGATCTCACCAGTTTCAGTGCTGATCTGCTGCCATCCGGGAATGACTCCGAAAGTGAAAACGGGTAAATAAAAAAGAAACAGAAATACCCCCATCCCCCGAATCGTTTTCAGATTTAACCCTCTTGATCCCATAAAACAACTATTCTAGTTGAGATAAAAGAATATTAAAATAAGGTATTTACTTCTTTTATAATAAGGGAAAATATTATTTGATCTGCCATAACCCAGCCTGCCCCGAGTCGCTGGCTCTTATGCTGCATTTACACCAGGTAATACATAATGCAAAAAAGACACCGGCCGGATCAATTGCCCGAGGGGTCATCTCGACCGTAATGAGCGAAAGCGAATGAAGCGGAGAGATCTTTCTTCGCCAAAAATGAAAAAATTTTCTCAAACCCTTATAGTGTCATCCGGCCTAATGTCATCTCAGGCAAAAAAAAATACGGATATTATGAGGATAGTTATTGACATCAGCTTCATTCCTGTTAAAATACCTGTACAATTAAATACAATATCATCTGCAATGCGTATTTAAAAAGTATTTTAAAGGCGTTTCAAACATAAAAACCACAGCAGAATCCGTTACTTCCTCCAGGCCGCCGTAATGCAGTATCGAATTTTTCGTAAGTGAATATTTTAAGGAGCTGAAAACCGTTTCTTATTATCCGGTAGTTTTTACAGGCCCAATATAATATGAAAACAATCCCTAAAATTTAAAACACCGCTGTTCGGTTATCAGCTTTTTGCCGGTCCGTTCACGGTAAACTTCAGAAACTGAGGATCATGTTTATGGATTTAAAGAGAGGAGGCAAAAATGGATTAGCCGCATAAAAGACAGAGGAGAGTATTTTTTGTTCAGGCTGTAACCATTCAATTATTACAGGGGAGAAAAATGGAAAACATCAAAACCACAAAACAGGTCAGCAGGATACTGGGGGTGGATCCCGGGTATATAAATCTGGCTATCTGGAGGGGAAAACTGCAGGCACCCGGCAAACTGGGCAGGTCGTATTTCTGGACCCAACAGGACATAAAAAGGGCTGCCAGGGCACTTAACCGCGATATCAGATCATAAAACAAAAGGGGGATAAGTATGTATGTTACTCTAACCTCGCAGGTTTTCAGGGCTGAAAGTTTCACATCCTGCCTGCTCTGACCTGCAGGGTTTGGAGGAAATTAAAGGGAAAAAATGGTATTAAACGGCACGGAGGTTTTAAGCATGTCAAATGTATTAAAGAGGTTCGTCAAGGGCGACAGGAAAAATCCAAATTGCTTTTACGGATGCGCCGGCTGGAAAAACGGCAAATGTATCTTCGGAAGCTGCAGGGTTTTAAAAGGTGAAAAATGCAGGTACTTTGAAAGTCACGTACTGCCGCCGGAAAGCTACCGGTTCTATCCTGACCAGAAAATTCTCAGGAAGATCCGAAATGAATATTTCGAAAACATCGGCCGGCCTCACAAATTCCGTGACAGGCCGATAAGAATGTGCCCCGACTGCGGAAAAAACGAACTTCCCAAACGCCGTCGCTACTGCGACAAATGCAGGGACAGGCGAAGGAAGCTGACACAGAAAAACAAAAACGCAAAAAGACGGCGGGCATTACACAGTTAACTGAAAATGCCCCTGAAATTTCGCATTCAAAGGGCGGTTTGAGGGCCTTCTGGAAATTGAAAATGAAAATAAGGGCCATTGCACCAACATGGCCGTTTCGCGAACTTAACTGTGTAAATCAAAATCAGGGATATAGATAGATAAAGACAAAGAAAAGAGGGAATATAAATGAAAGATACAAAAAGCGATAAATACATCCACAAGCCGCTGAAGATCATACAGGACAAGAGGCTGACCGCAAGAGAGCAGGATTACCTGTGCCTTATCGCCAGCTTACAGAGTAAACAGGGATGCACGGCAAGCAACAGGTACTTCGCAGAATATTTCGGGGTCTCAAGTTCACGGGCAGCGGAGGTCATCAGGTCGCTGAAAAAAAAGAAATTCATCAAAACAAATATGGAAAAAAAGGGCAGAAGAACCCTGAAAAGAACCATTTCTGTCACTGACACCGATTCCAGAACGGCACTGGAAATAGCCGGTAAGAAATCACCAGTCAGGGGTGGTAAGAAATCACCTGCGAAGGTGGTAAGGATTCCCCGCACAGGTGGTAAGGAATCACCCGTGGGGGGTGGTAAGGAATCACCAGCCCCTATAATAAATAATAATAATAAATATAATAATAAAGAGATAGAGGGCGCATTTGCAAAGAGCTTTACTCTCAAGGAAGTCGAAGATAAGGCCTTTATCTGCGGGGTCAGTCAAAAGGATGCGGAGGATTTTTACCACCACTACAATTCACAGGGCTGGCTGAAGGGCAACGGAAATCCGATAACGAATTTGCGGTCTCAATTGATAAGATGGAAAAGACAGAAACACAGAGAGGAGTTTAAAAATGAAAGCGATCGGAGAAATAATAGATCTCAACAACCTGCGTTTCGCTAGGTGTGAAAACTGCGGGATAAGGTACAAGGCACGGGACAAAAAATGGTGCCAGTGGTGTATAGGTATCTGGAGACGCCGGCAGAAGATGACCGAGGCGGGACTGCGAAGGCAAATAATGCAGAAGATCGAACCGCTTTACCTGGAGGCTGCCGCCGATGACTATTCCGGGAATATCGAAAGGGTGCTGAAAGAATGGAAATTTGAAAAGTCGATGTATTTCTACGGGGATACCGGTACGGGAAAGACCAGGGCAATGTATGCACTGCTAAAACGCTGCCTTGCCGGCGGGTTGAATTGCGTGCTGATGGAGTTCAACCAGATATGCAGGGATGTCAGGAGTTCGTTCGATGAGGGTGTTTCCGAAAAGAGGTACCGTGACAAGTATCTGAAGTTCGATTGTCTTTTCATTGACGACATGGGGCTGAAGTCACGGGCAAGCGATTACGAATATGATGTTTTTTACGACATTCTGGACTCGCGTATCGGCAATATGCTGCCGACGGTTGTCAGCTCAAACAAGCCGCCGGAACAGTTAAGCGGAAGTTTCGACAAAAGGATTGAAAGCCGGCTGCAGACTTTCGAGGCGATTGAGTTTACCGGAAAAGACCGCAGGACAGCATATAACCCCGGCAGTTGAATTTTATCTCGCTTTTCGGCATTCTCAATCTGCCGTTCAATTGCTGATTTCTATCGTCTAATGTCTAATATCTGACCTTTACCCTTGACTATTAGCCAAAAAATAAGGATAATGTCGCCTTTAAAACAAAGATGGAGCCAATTTTTATGGATGAATTCGCTGAAAACAATTTATAACACAATTCTAATCAATAACCATATAAAAAATAGCGGGTTATTAATATTAAAAGGAGATTTGCAGTAATGAATGATTTAATGGCAAAACCATTTCTTAAATGGGAAGCGACAATTAATAATTAGGATTATCTTTTATGAAACAATATGAAGCAGTAATGAAAGCATTGGAGGATAATGGAGGCTTTGCTACTTTAGGTCATTTATACAAACATGCGTTAGAAGTAAATGGAGTAAAATGGGGGACAAAAACACCATTTGCAAGTGTCAGAAGGATTGTTCAAGAGCGTCCGGAAATATTTAAAATTAAACCCGGTCTTTGGGGTTTAAAAAAGTTCAAAGATGAATTTCCTTCTGAAATGTTACCTGACAAAGGTAAGAAAAAAGAAAGTGTCAAATTTAATCATAGCTATTTCCAAGGTTTGCTAATAGAAGTGGGAAATTTGAAAAATTTCGATACTTTTGTACCTGCTCAAGACAAAAATAAGAAATATCTTTTTAAGCAAAAATTAGGTGAATTAGCAACATTGAAAGAACTTTACAGATTTGGGTATAAGAATTTTTTGAATAGAGCGAAAACAGTAGATGTGATTTGGTTTAATAAAAGGAAAATGCCAAGTTGTATGTTTGAAGTTGAACATTCTACAAATATTAAAAATTCATTGCTTAAGTATGTTGAGCTTCAAGATTTTAGAATTAAAATGTATATTGTAGCAGATAAAGTAAGGAAAAAGGAGTTTTTCCTTACTTTAAATATGGAGGCTTTTTCACCCGTAAAAAACCTTGTAAAGTTTTTAAGTTACGATGATATTTCCAAAAAACATGAAAAAGCTTTAAGGGCGTCAATAATATAAATAACACCCCAGAAAAACTTTTTAAGAATTTTAAAAAAATTCTTAAAATTTACTTGATCAAATCAAAAATTCGATCTAGGATCCCGCAAATAAACGATCAAAATGATCTACTTATTAGTTAATTTTTTGTCGGGACATCTAGTATGATTAAATTAAAGCCAGAGTATACAACAGTGTGGTCTTTTCCGGAGCGTGGAAACTGGGCTACGCACAGGCCGGATTACAGGGGAAACTTTGCGCCTCAGCTACCGAGAAATATAATAGAGATGTATTCAGAAGAAGGGGATACAATTCTCGACCCTATGGTTGGCGGAGGTACGACATTAATAGAGGCCAAGCTGTTAGCAAGAAATGGGATTGGGATTGATATAAATCCAAAGGCCATTAAACTTGCAAAGGAAAGTTTAAATTTTAAACATATTCCTAAAAGCAATCATATAATAAAAGAAAAAGATGCACGGAACTTGGATTTTATAGATAACAGTTCAATTGATCTTGTTCTTACTCATCCCCCTTACCTTAATATAATACGCTATTCAAATGGCGAGATTAAAGCGGATTTGTCAAATATCGGAAGTCTGACTAAATTCTCTAAGGAAATAAGGAAGATAGCAGAAGAATTGTATCGGGTATTAAAACCTGGAAAATATTGTGCTATTCTTATAGGTGATACAAGGAAAGGAAAACACTATGTTCCCTTAGCATTTAATGTCATGCTGCAATTTTTAAAGACTGGTTTTTTACTTAAGGAGGATATACTTAAAGTTCAACATAATTGTAAAATGACTAAGAGGTGGAAATGGAAAGCTAAAAAAAACAAATTTTATTTGATTATGCATGAGCATCTTTTTGTTTTTAGAAAACCAAAAATAAATGAAAATACAAATCGATTGAAATTTAGTTCAAAAAGAGCATTTGAGGAAAAACAGAAAAAATAGCAGTTACTACACCTAAGCCATAACCTTAAAATTCCTTAGTCTTGTGAAGTTAGTCGTAACTGATCTTGGCCTGAAAGCAAGCCGCAACGATTTTTTAAACATTCTATTGTTTTGAACGTTCTTGTTTTTCTTTTTCTGCCTTCTTTTTCAGAAGATTGCGACGCAGATTTTCTGCCAACCTCTCTCCCACGCACATCCGGGACTCTTTGCGGTTCGATTTTTCCTTCCTGGATTTTTTGTCTTGTCGTTTCATATAAATTTTCCCTTAGCTTATCTATTTTATGACTATCTTTTAATAAGTATTGATTTTAAAAGAAATCAGGTTCTTTCAACCGCGTGGAATAGAATTCCACCCTACAACTCCAAACTAAAAACTTAAAACTAAAAACTGCTTTATTTTAGCTTTCCGGCTGTTTGGGATTTGGGGTCTGGGCTTTTGTTTCTTCTTCTTCCTTAGATTCCAGCTTGATCTCGATATCTTCTGCCGAACTTTCCCCCGGCTTTGGAGCAGGTCGGTAATTGGTGGGTGCATCCCTGGATTCCTGCTTTCTGTGTTTTTTCTTTCTTGCACTGAACTGTCCGCACCAGCTGCTGTTGAATACCTTCGGCCAGTGGACATCGTTTTTGTACACACCTACCGAATCGTTCTTCGGTATAAAAGCGGTTTCATTGGGATGGGGGGCGTATCGCCTGCATTCTCCGGAACCCTCGTCCATCTTCTCGAAATAAACGCAGTGGGCACAACACATTCCTTCTATCGGAGCACTCATAAAAACCTCTCTTTCATTAAATTAAAAACGGTTTTTGGCGGTGCTTTCTTCCATGATGAAATGTTTACTGATGTTCATTATAAGGCATTTTGCGCAATTTTCAAAAAATTAACTCTTTAAATATTTGCAGACTTTTAATAAAATCCGAAGGCTGAAATTTGTTAATATTTTTATCTAAAGGATTTACGATGGAAAATGAACTGAGATTCAGGCAGGTACACCTTGATTTTCATACCAGCGAGAACATCCCGGAAGTGGGTACGGATTTCGACCCTGAAGAATTCGCACGGACAGTTGAAAAGGCAAGGGTCGATTCGATCACCTGTTTTGCCCGCTGTCATCACGGCTGGCTTTACTACGACAGTGAAAAATTTTCGCACCTGGTCCACCCGAACTTAAAGAATAAAAACCTGTTAAAACAGCAGATCCAGGCCTGCCGCGAAAAGGGCATCAACGCACCCATATATATCACCGTTCAGTGGGATCATAAGACCGCAGAAGAACATCCCGAATGGCTGACCATCGACCCGAACGGAAAGCAGGATATGACCGGCCCTTACGAAGCAGGCTTTTACAGGTGGTTCTGCCTGAACACCCCGTATGTGGATTATCTGAAGGAACTTACCAAAGATGTTATAGACAACCTGCCTGTTGACGGGTTCTTTTTCGATATAGTTCTGCCCAGGGACTGCTCCTGCCGTTACTGCAGAAAGGATATGATCGAGGCAGGCCTTGACCCTTACGATAAGGATGCAAGGAAGGCGTGGGGTCTTAAGGTGGTGCAGAAATTCAAAAAGGAGATGACCGATTTCGTTCGGCAGTACGTCGATGATCCCAGTATCTTTTACAATGCAGGCCACGTTGCGTTTAAGGAAAAGGAAAGCATCGATGCATATACCCATTTCGAGCTGGAATCCCTTCCAAGCGGCTTCTGGGGTTATATGCACTTTCCGATCACTTCGAGGTATGCAAGGAAATTAGGCAAGGACATACTCGGTATGACAGGAAAGTTCCATACCGCATGGGGAGATTTTCATTCCTTCAAGAATAAGGCTGCACTGGAATTCGAGAGCTTTCTTTCCCTTGCATTGAATGCAAAGATATGCATCGGCGATCAGCTCCATCCGACGGGTAAAATATGCAAAACCACCTATGACCTGATAGGTTCGGTTTACAGTCAGGTGGAAAAGAAAGAACCCTGGTGCAGATCGGCAGAGCCGGTAACCGAAATCGCCGTCTTCAACCCGGAGGAATATTTTGATGTTAACCCTGCTGAAGGACTTTCTAAATCCCTTAAAGGCGTTACAAGGATGCTTCAGGAGGGAAGTTACCAGTTTGATATTATCGATTCGGAGATGGATTTTGAAAAATATAAGCTGCTCATACTTGCAGATGAGATACCGGTTAACGAAAAGTTTGCAGAAAAACTCGAGCATTTTATCACCAAAGGCGGCAAGATAATTACCAGCTTCGAATCCGCACTGGACGAACAAAAAGGCTTCACCTTCGATTCAATGCCGGTTGAATATAAATTTGAAAAGACTCTGGATAGAAAGGGACAAAAGGTAAGGGGGGAATATTATCCCCAGCATGATTTTGTTGATTATATGATCCCCGGCGAAAAGATATCAGAAGGCTTCGATAGAACCGAGCACGTCATGTATTTAAGGGGAGTAAAGGTAAATGCAAAGGAAAATGCGGAAGTTCTTGCCGACTGCGTAAAGAGCTATTTCGACAGGGACTACCGGCATTTCTGCTCTCATCTGCAGACTCCATCCAGCGGCGAAAAGGAGTATCCTTCAATCGTCACTAACGGTAAGGTGACTTATTTCTCTAATCCCATCTTTAAATCCTATGAGATCAATGCACCGTTATGGTGTAAAAAACTGCTGTTTAATGTGTTAAACTTAATGCTTGACGATAAACTGGTCTCTCATGACGGGCCGTCGAGTGTGATAACGGCCTTGAATGAACAAAAGGGCGAAAGCAGGCAGGTACTGCACATTCTTCATTACATACCAGAAAGAAGGAGCGAAAAGATCGATGTGATAGAAGATGTTATTCCGATCTACAATGTTAATTTTTATTTGAAACAGGAAAGAAAAGTAAAGTCGGTAAAACTTGTCCCTGAAAATAAAGAACTGCAATTTGAACAGAAAGGCGGTAAAGTTTCTTTTGCCGTTGACAAGGTCGACGGCCATCAGATGGTGGAAATAAATTATTAAATCTTCAAAGGAGTCGGTTGAATGTCTTACGAACACGGAATGGCGGCGATAAATCTTGAAATGCCTCCGAGGGTACCGAGAACAGAGTACTCGGCTGAATTTCACTGGGACCTGGTAAAGGAAGTGACCAAAATAGAAGTCGGGCCGGAAAGTTCCGATGAAGAAAAAGAAAAGGCTTCCGCTGCCTTTACAAAGGCCTGGAACTATGATTTTTACTGGATGATCCTGGTGCACAATCAGATATTCGGCGATATGTACACAAAAATGGGTCATGCTGAATATGCAACTGACGGAGCCGATTATGATAATGAGATCCGCTGTCCCTTTAGCAGTCCGGAAGAAGTTTTAAAATTCGATCCGTGGGAAACCTACGGCAAAATAGACAAAACGGAATGGACAGGAAAATTCGAAGAGGATTATAAAAAAAGATGCGAACTAATGCCGGATAATGTCAACATGACGGGGATATACGTTACCTGCATTTCCGGGCTGATAGAAATTTTCGGCTGGGATATGATGCTGATGGCTGCGGGGATAGATATGGAAAAATTCGGGGAACTGACAGACCTCTATGCTTCATGGATTCAGCAGTATTTCGATGCCCTGGCAGATGCCGATGTCCCGGTGGTGATGGTACATGACGATATCGTGTGGACGTCGGGTGCCTTTCTGCCGCCGGACTGGTACAGGAAATTCGTCTTTCCGAACTATAAAAGGTACATGGCACCTCTGATAGAATCGGGCAAAAAGATTATGTACACTTCGGACGGCAACTATACCGAGTTTATCGATGACATAGCAGAAACCGGCATTCACGGCTTTGTCATGGAACCGACGACCGATATGAAATATATTGCAGAAAAATACGGCAAGACACATGTTTTCATAGGTAATGCAGATACCAGGATACTGCTTGACGGCAGCAAAGAAGATATAAGAGCGGAAGTTCAAAGGTGCATGGATATCGGTAAAGACTGTCCCGGGTTTTTTATGGCTGTGGGAAACCATATTCCATCAAATACTCCCGTCGAAAATGCATTATACTATAACGAAGTATATGAGGAAATGAGTAAAAGATAACCGGGCCGATATGTCATTATAAAAAAAATTAAGGTACTTTTTAGAATTACCTTTTACATTGACTTTTAAATATCAGGAACATAGTTATGCCGAGCCACAGAATTACTGCACCTACGATCAAGGCGGAAAAGCCGTATCCGATCAATGATGCCAGCAGGATAAGTGCACCGGCAAGCAAAAATCCCACTCCGGCCAGTAAACAGATCGCAGATGTAAACATCATTATCCCCCAGTATATAAGATGCATGGTTTCACTTTTCATGAACATAAACTGCTGCTGAACTTCCCTTTTTACATAGGTTGAACAGACATGTGATAAATCTACGGCAGTGTCGGCTAAATCTTTAACTAATCCCATAATTAATCCTGTTTATTTCTTCCGAAAATTTTTGAAGCTATATATCCCGCTGCAAAAGCCATGATCACAGAGGCGAAAGGTTTGGTGGTGATCTCGGTTTTACCTTTTTCTATGACCTCTTTTCCCCGGTCCCTTAGTACATCGTAAGAATCATGGAATTTCTGCTGTGTCTTGCCGGATAGATTTTCGATTGCGTTTCTGACCCTTTGCCGGCTTTCTTCGATCTTTTCCTTTGTCAGATCTCCTGTGCTGTGGGAAAGATTATCAAGGTCTTCTTTTAATTTCTTAATGTCATTTTTCAGTTCATCGATTCCGCTCTGTAAGCTTTCATCTTTTTCAGCCATAATTTAGCCTTTCAAATCTTATAAATCAAAAGTATACGTCCAAAAATTCGGAAAAGTATTATACATTATTCTTTTTATTTCGATATTGAGGATTCCTCTAAAATTGTTTAAGGTTTTTTTTATTCTATTTATGGGTGAATTCCCCCAATAGGGCTGGAGTAAGTAACTTTAATTTACTTTTGCCGGTTTTTGTTTAAACTCTATAATATCAGTAAATTAAAAGGAGGCAGATGCATTATGAATAAAAGCATGAAGATCTTATTTATTTTTACCATTTTCATCTCAATCAAAATCAGTTACGCAGCAAACGTGGATAAATCCAGGGAAATCAAAGTTAACGCCCGCGAAACTTTAAGTGAGCTACTAAAAGAAGAAGATACAGACAGTGACAAGAAAATTACGGTCGAAGATAATTACAAGGGAAATGATATCGGCGATGAAAAATTCATTATCAAAGATATTAACAGTTCTGAATTTATGGTAAGCGGTACATATTATTTATCAAACCTTCTTCAGGAACTGAAATTAAAAGAAAAAGACGATAAAGCACGGATCCCAACACAAATCATATTTGAAAAGCCTCTGCATAGAATTTCCAGAATGATCGACACTTATTACTGGGACGGTCTGACACGCAGGATAGATGAGGAAAATATCGTTAATATTTTTAAAGACACAAAAACAAAGACCATTGACGGTTGTAATTACATTTATGTTCCCCCAAGCGACAAAAAGGCTTATCGATATTTTAAAAATGTTTCTGCAAACCATCCTTCCCTGAGAATAAAAGTTAAAAAACTTCCTGAAAAGATAACAGCCGAATATGTAGAAAACCTTAAAGGCAGACACGGGATAATTACCCTGAAGCTCAGGAAAAATTCAGAGGGTAATTTAGAAGGTGTCCCTTATGTTGTTCCGGGAGGAAGATTTAATGAAATGTACGGTTGGGACAGTTATTTCGAATCTCTGGGTTTACTTATCGACGGCAGGGGCGATCTTGCAAAAGCCATGGTTGAAAATTTTATTTATGAGATAAATCACTATGGGAAAATCCTGAATGCCAACCGGTCATATTATCTCACCCGATCACAGCCACCATTTTTGACTTCTATGGCAAGGAGAGTTTATGAGCAAATGCCTGAAAATCTCGAAAGTAAAAAATGGCTTAAAAAAGCCTTAGCTGCTGCCGTCAAGGAATACCATAATGTGTGGATGAGCCGGCCCAGACTGACAGAAACCGGATTAAGCAGATATTACGGAGAAGGCATCGGCCAGCCTCCTGAAGTCGAAGAGGGACATTTCGATGCGGTTTACAGAAAATTTGCAGAAAAATATGGCATGGGAATTGAGGAACTTAAAAAAGCATATAATAAGGGAAAGGGTGATTATCCCGAAATGGATGAATTTTTTACACATGACAGAAGCATGAGAGAATCGGGCCATGATAAAACTTACCGCTGGGATGATAAGTGTGCAGATTTTGTAACTGTTGATCTGAACTGTCTTTTATATAAGTACGAAAGGGACATAGCTGAAATCATCAAAAATGAATTTGACGGTGAACTGGAAATAAATTCAGAAGTTCATCAGTCAGCTGACTGGTTTAAAAAAGCCTGGAAAAGAAAAAAGTTAATAAACAAATACTTATGGGATGAAAGGGAAGGGCTTTTTCTGGATTATAATTTCAGAACAGAAAATAGAAAAATATACATAACACCGGTTTCTTTGTATCCTCTTTGGGCGGAACTAGCCACTGAAGAACAAGCAGAACAAATTGTATCAAAGGTTATACCGGCCCTGGAAATGCCCGGAGGTTTGGCAGCATCATCGATAAAATCAAGAGGGGTAATAAGCGAAGGCCGACCTCAGAGGCAATGGGATTATCCGTTCGGCTGGGCTCCGCATCAGATGATAGCATGGGAAGGGCTTGCAAATTACGGATTCGATAATATCTCAAAACGTTTGGTTTATCGATGGGTCTTTGCAATAACTTTTAATGCAGTCCGTTATAATGGTACAGTGCCGGAAAAATATAATGTGGTCGAGAGGTCTCACAAGGTTTTTGCAGAATACGGCAATGTGGGAACCGAATTCGATTACATAACTAAAGAAGGATTCGGGTGGATGAATGCGAGTTTCAAGTTAGGGCTGGAAATACTCAGCGAAAAACAAAAAGGGCAAATAAATAAACTCATACCTCCCGAATGGATTTGTAAATAATATTTATTGACAGGATCAATTTAATGAAAATATTCGTTTTCTTGACTTAGGCAGTATTTTTTTATATAATTAAAAAAGTTGTATATAAAAGTCCAGAAAATTTGTCCAGGAGGTTATTTCGATGAAAAGACATTCAACACCTTTCCTTTTTTTATTTGTATTGCTTTTTAATACTTTAACTTTCGCTAATGTATGGACAGATGGATATGGTCCGAACCATGACTGGTCTGAGCCATATAACTGGGATTATGGAGTTCCAACCAGTTCTGACGACGTGTTTGTTCCATATATAGCCGGCGGTTCAGGAGCGATAATTAATACGGGAACATCCGCTGTCTGCAATGTTTTCAGGGGGCCGGGTTCAGGCTCAAGTTCCTCTATGGCAGAATGTACTATGAACGGCGGTACACTCACCACCGTTGCTTTGAAAATAGCTTATGATACGGGAACCAAAGGCACATTTTATATGAACGGAGGAGATTTGATCATTGAAAACAGGCTTCAGCCTGGTTTTAAAAGCGAGGGATATTTTATTATGGAGGGCGGTTATGTATCCTCCGGTCAGGGATTAAGGATTGGAAGCAAAGCAGGTGGTGATGGACATGCGATCATAAACGACGGTTCTATGGATCTGGCTAAGATCCTTATAGGAGAAAATGCTGACAGTCAGGGGTATATGGAAGTAAATGGGGGCACGATCGATTCTGCATCAGGAAGTATTGAGATACCCTCTGCTTTGGAATCTCAGGGTCATTTACAAGTAAACGGTGGTACTTTGAAATCCGGTTCAATGGTAATCTCTGACGGCGGGAGTGCAGATATCACCGGCGGAGAAATTATTTTAACCGGTGATAAGGTTTCCGAAGCCGAAAATTTAGTTGTTGATGGATATCTGACTGCTCATGACGGTCAGGGTGATGTTCTGATAGATTATGATGGGACAAATACAGTAATTACTGCTTCAGAAGTTAATCTTTCACCTGCATGGAACCCGAATCCTGAAAATGTTTCCGAAATAAATTTATATGACAATCAGCCTTTATGGTTGGTCTGGTCGCCGGGTCAGGATGTGGTTGAACACAGGCTTTATGCAGGTCATAATTACACGGATGTAAATAATGCCGGTACCTCTTCGGATCTTCTTCTGGCGACTTTGAGTTCGGATGTAAATGAATATCAATATGGTTCTGATATTTATCTAGGCCAGGAATTTTACTGGAGAGTTGACGAAGTAAACAGCTTTTCCGGAGTAACTAAAGGAGATATCTGGTCATTTAAAATTAGGCCTTTTGAAAACATAGATAATTTTGATGATTATGAAGCTTACAGTGATCTGACTGCAAACGGCTGGTCCACGACTGATTCATTTGATCTGCAGCTTTCAGGTTATCTGTACATATTCGATAAAGTGTCATTAAAGTTCGATTTCAATAATACCGCTTATCCATATAACTCTGAATTAACCAAGGCTTTTAATCAGCCGCTGGACTGGAACAATTACGGTATCAAATCCCTCTCATTCAGCTATTTTGGAGATACCAGTGTTAAAAACTTATATCTTAAACTATCAGACGGAACTGCTTCGGATATAGTGGAATGCAGCGATTTAATGAAACTTCAGGCGGATGTCTGGTCGAAAGTCGATTTTGATCTGAGCGATTTTGGTATTGATCTTTCAAATGTTTCAAGTTTAACCATCGGATTGGGTGACCCTCAAAGCACTGAAGCAGGCGGAAGCGGTACTGTATATATAGATGATATAAAAATTTACACGTCAAGATGCATGCCAAGTTACGGCAGAGCGGATGTAGATAGGGACTGCATGGTAGAATATCCCGAGCTCGGGGCAATATCGGAAAACTGGCTTTTGTCAAATTACGAAGTCTCTTCTCAGGCACCGGGTTCTACAAATCTGAAAGTACATTACAATTTCAATGAAGCAAGCGGTGATATTATTTATGATCAGACAGCAAATAATTATCATGGTACTTTAGACAGTAACGGCCTTGACAGCAGAATTTCATCAGATGGTTATTCAAATAGTGCTTATCTGAATTTTGACGGTACCTACGGTATTAGCATACCCAGTTCAATATTCAACGATTTGAATGACGGGTTGACAATTTCTTTATGGCTCAGGGCGGAAACTTCGGGTGACAAAGACATGAATTTCTTTGCAGGACTGTCAGATTATCAGATCGACGGTTCTCAAAACGATTTTATAAGATCAGATTTTACTGCTGATCATTCGCAATGGTATCATTTTGCTTTGGTTAAAAATTCGGAGAATCAGACACTGGATATATATCGCGACGGTCTGCTTGTTGCCCGAAACAGGAAAGCAGTAATGACACTGCAGGAAAATAATTCGGGAACCACGAGGATAGGTTTGCCTGATGCTTCCGGTTTGGATTCTTATGTGGGCGACCTGGATGAAATGAAAATTTATGATAAACCACTTGCTCATGCAGAAATACTTTATTTAGCACAGGGAGCAGGGGCTAATTTACTGCAGCCCTTACTACCTGCGGTGACGGATTTTGATCCCGTTAGTGACGGCAAGGTTAACCTTATAGATTTTAATTATTTGGCTGATATCTGGCTTGAAAAAGAGCTTTGGCCGTAAGTTCCGGAAAAATTTTAACGAGGATAATTATGAAATTAAACAGAAGAGAATTCTTAAATAAGACGTTTTCGGCAGCAATGGGAGGTATGATCCTCTCAAATGATTTTCTTAAGGTAAATCTAAAAAGTAAAAAGCCGAATATAGTGCTTATAATGGCAGATGACCTTGGTTTTGAGCCTTTGAGATGCTACGGGGGTGACTTCCATGTAGAATCCGGAAGACAGTACAATACTCCCAGGCTCGATGAACTTGCAAATACCGGTATTAAGTTTAATTACGGGTTTGCCCAGCCCCTTTGCACACCATCCAGAAACCAGATCATGACGGGTAAATATAATTTCCGTAATTACTTCAGTTTCGGCTGTCTCGATAAAAGGGAAACTACTTTTGGTCATACCTTTAAAAAGGCCGGTTACAAGACCTGTGTTGCAGGAAAGTGGCAATTATTCGCCAATAATGAAGGGGTGTATGCTGACAGGGCGGGTTTCGATGAATATTGCCTATGGGCTCTTGATTCCAGGAATTCAAGGTATATCGACCCAACCTATAACAAAAACGGCACTGTTTACACTTCGCCGGGTGAATATGGGCCTGATGTTTTCACCAATTTTATAAATGATTTTATAGAAACTAATAAAGATGAAAATTTCTTCGCTTATTATCCCATGGTTCTGCCTCATGGGCCTTTTCAGCCGACACCTGATAGTCCGGACTGGCCTTATGACTGGGAAACTGTCAGTGACAAAGATGCTTATTTCGTTGATATGGTTGAATACGTAGATAAGGTCGTAGGCCAGATTGCAGACAAACTTGATGAACTCGGGATCCGTGAGGATACTTTGATCATATTTACCGGTGACAATGGCACCACTCCAGGAATAACGACGCAAATGCAGGACGGAACACAGATTGCCGGCGGGAAAGGCTATACATCCGATAGTGGAACTCATGTTCCTCTGATTGCAAACTGGAAAGGGACATCGCCTGAAGATCTGGAAACTGATGCCCTTGTCGATTTCAGTGACATTTTGCCGACGATTTCAGAAGTTGCAGGTATCGAACTGCCTGAAAACGAAATTATTGACGGTAAAAGTTTTGCTCCCTTGTTAAGAGGAGAAAAATTTGAACCGAGAGAATGGATATTCGGCTGGTGTGATCCGATGATGAGTCAGGATAAGTGGCCTTTGAGGATATTTGCAAGAGATCATGAGTGGAAACTTTATGACAGGGGAGACCTGTTCTATATACCTGGCGACCCGGAAGAAGAAAATCCAATACCTGAAAATACAACAGATCCGGAAGCGATCGCAGCCAGGGAAAGATTGCAAAAAGTCCTGAATTCCATGGATTATTAAAAAATCGGTAATTAACCCTTTACGTTAAATTTCATTGCCTCAAGCTTTAAAAAAGATAAAATGAATTAAACTCTTAAGCTGGAGGGTTAATTTTATGGAAAAATGGCATATTTTATTTCCGAATCAATTATTCGCCCCGAAGTTTCTTGATAAAAAAGCAAATGTTCTTCTTGTCGAACACGCAAAGTTTTTTGCAGATTTCAGGTATCATAAAAAAAAGCTCCTTTTTCATAAGGCAACGGTAAATGCATACGCCGATGAATTGAAAAAAGAGGGCTTTAAAGTTTCCTTTATCAAATCGAACGATTTCGGTAAAAAATGGCTCTCGGAAAATATTGATAAAAGAAAAAAATACCAATTAAGCTGCTTTGATCCTGTCGATGACACTCTTTTAAAAGATGTCAGAAAACAGGCGGAAAGTATAAACGCCGATCTGGAAATAAGAGAGTCGCCCTGTTTTATTTGCAGCCGACAATATCTTTATGAATTTTTCAGAGCAAAGAAGAAATTTTCCATGCAGCAGTTTTACATTTCCCGCAGAAAGGAAATGAATATACTGGTGAAAAATGGAAGGCCTGAAACAGGAAAATGGAGCCTCGATGCAGAGAACAGAAAAAAACTTCCAAAAGACATAACCATCCCGAAAATCTATACCCCACAGCAAAATCAATATACTAAAAGTGCAAAAGAAGAGATCGAAAAAAATTTTCCGGATAATTTCGGTTCATTAGATGACTTCTTTTATCCCGTTAAACGGAGTGATGCCGAAAGATGGCTGGAGGATTTTATTGAAAATCGGCTGGAAAATTTCGGTCCCTATGAGGATGCGATCAGTAAAGAGAACCCATTTATTTTTCATTCCTTATTGTCACCTCTGTTAAATACAGGACTTCTGACACCTGAGGATGTGGTAAGTAAAGCGATTGATCATAATAGTCAAAATAAAATCCCTCTCAACAGTTTAGAGGGATTCATAAGACAGGTAACAGGCTGGCGGGAATTTATGCGAGCTGTTTATCTTCTTAAAGGGAAAGAAGGAAAGGAGTCAAATTTCTGGAGATTCAAAAATAAACTGCCCGATGCTTTTTACACCGGAACAATCGGAATAGAACCTATCGACTATCTGGTAAAAAGATCGATGAAAAATGCATATCTACATCATATTGAGCGACTAATGGTCATGAGTAATTTTATGCTGCTTTGCGAGATCGACCCGAAAGAAGTTTACAAATGGTTTATGGAAATCTTTATCGATGCTTATGAATGGGTAATGGTGCCGAATGTATTCGGCATGAGCCAGTATGCAGACGGGGGTATGATCACTACTAAACCTTATATCAGCTCTTCAAATTATATACTCAAAATGAGTGATTTTAAAAAGGGAAAGTGGTGTGAGATATGGGATGGCCTTTACTGGAGATTCATCAATAAGCACAAAAAATTCTTTGCCCAAAATCCGAGGATGAAGATTGTGTTATATCAAATCGGTAAAATGAGCAAGCAAAAATTAAACTCACATCTGAAAATCGCAAATGAATTTCTGGAAAAATATTTTTAAAATACTAAAATACTCTATTCTTAATCATAGTTCCTATTTATTCAATTTGGATGAGATATGAAAACGAATCTGGCAGTTGCGATAGCGGGCAAGACTTTACAGGAATTCAGGCACAAAGCCAAAAGGGTGATGGAAAGCCAACCTGACATAATTGAACTGCGTCTCGATGCTTTGAATAGTTTATCCGTTAAAGATACCAGAGAATTGATATTCGATATCAATGCAATTACAAAAGAAAAATGCTCGATTATAGTTACATGCAGGGATAAAAAGGAAGGCGGTTTGAACGATCACCCTGATGAATTAAGGTTAAAATGCATATTAGAAGCAATAAACAACAAGGTTGCTTATATTGATTTCGAGTTTGAAAATTACTTAAAGACAGAGAATAAAGAAAAACTGAATATTGCCGTCCTTAACTCACCCAATACCAGGTTAATCCTTTCAGTCCATGATTTTGAAAAGCCTTTCGAGGATATCAAGGCATTATACCGCAGGATGCAAAGTCTTGCTCCCGCTGCAATACCTAAAATCGTTTACAAGGCCAATCATATAGTCGATACCTTCGATTGCTTCGATCTGTTACATTCCACCAGCGGAGACAGGATAGTTTTATGCATGGGTAAAGCCGGCCAGATAACCAGGATATTGGCACCGAAATTTAATGCTTTTTTGACTTTTGCATCATCTGATGAAAAAAGCCAGACCGCTCCGGGACAGATCAGCATTCGGGAAATGAAGGAAATTTATCATTTTGATACTATAAACGAAAATACTGAAATATACGGTATTATTGCTTCACCGGTAGACCATTCCAAAAGTCCTCTGATTCATAATACATGCTTTGAAAAAAATAAACTGAATAAGCTGTATGTTCCTATGCTGGTTCAAGGGGGTTATGATGAACTGTCTTACTTCCTTGATAAGATAAGAAACAGGGGCTGGCTTGATTTCAGGGGGTGCAGCGTCAGTTTGCCACATAAGATAAATATACTGAATTATGTAAAAAGAAAAGGGGGACATATCGATGATCTTGCAAAAAATATAGGTGCCTGTAACACGATGATCGTTACCCCTGATAATAACTTGTCTGCTTATAATACAGATTGTTACGGAGCCCTGGATGCAGTAATAAATAATTCCGGAATAACCTATGAATCATTAAAAGATGTTGATGCAGCTGTGATCGGGGCGGGAGGAGTATCAAGAGCGATAGTTGCAGGATTACGGAAATACAATACAAGGGTAACGATTTACAACAGAACTTTTGAAAAGGCACGCAAGCTGGCCGCGGAATTCGATTGTCGAGCAGAACCCCTGGATAAAATAACCAGTCTTGATGAAGAACTTGTGATAAACTGCACCAGCCTGGGGATGTCGCCGAATGTCGATACCTCTCCGCTTTCCAAATCACTTTTGAGAAAGGATATGATCGTATTCGATACGGTCTATAATCCGGAAGAAACTTTGCTGCTTAAAAATGCAAAATCTGTCGGGGCAACATGTATTAAGGGTGCCGATATGTTTATAAATCAGGCAATAAAACAGTTTGAACTTTTCACAGATCAGACTGCTGACAAAGAATCTGTGAAAAAAATGATTTATGATTGTTTAAATCATAATAAGCAGTTATAATCTTCGTCTTTAAAATTAATTCAGAATCTTCAATAAAAGGTCTATCAGTTATGAATTCCGCAAACAAAAACAAAAAAATAGTGTTGGCTTACAGCGGTGGATTAGATACCAGCGTCATCCTGCCATGGCTTAAAGAGACTTATGGTTATGATGTTATCGCATTTGCTGCAGAACTGGGACAGGGCGATGAACTTGAAGGTATCAAAGAAAAAGCCTTAAACAGCGGGGCGGTTAAATGTGTTGTGAAAGATCTCAGACAAGAATTCACAGAGGATTATATATGGCCCATGCTGAAATCAGGTGCGGTATATGAACATAAATATTTACTTGGTACGAGTATAGCAAGGCCTTTGATAGCGAAGCACCAGGTTGAAATAGCCCAGCAGGAAGGAGCAGTTGCGGTCGCTCATGGTGCAACCGGCAAAGGAAATGATCAGGTACGTTTCGAGTTGACGTTCATGGCTTTGGACCCTTCGCTTGAGATCGTTGCTCCCTGGAAAGATCCTAATTTCAAGCTGACCTCCCGGGAAGCAGCAGTGGATTATGCAAAAAAACATAATGTGCCAATTGAGCAGACAAAAGAAAAGATATATTCAAGGGACAGAAACCTGTGGCACATCAGCCATGAGGGAGCTGATCTGGAAGATCCGTGGAACGAACCTAAAGATGACATATTCGTGATTTCTAATCCGGTAACTAAAGCTCCTGACGAACCTGAATATGTCGAAGTAGAATTCGAAAAAGGCACTCCGATAGCACTAAACGGTAAAAAAACTGACGGTGTTTCCATTATAGAAAAACTTAATGAGATCGGCGGTAAACATGCGATAGGACAAACTGACCTGGTTGAAAACCGGCTGGTAGGTATCAAATCAAGGGGCGTTTATGAAACACCCGGCGGAACCATACTTGTTGAAGCTCATAAAGCACTGGAGAGCCTGACACTTGACAGGGAAACCATGCACTATAAGCAGCTTCAGGCAGAAAAATATTCCGAGATACTTTATTACGGTCAATGGTTTTCAAAGCTCAGGGAAGCGATGGACGCATTTTTTGAAAAAACTCAGGAAAATGTTACCGGCACCGTAAGGTTTAAACTTTACAAAGGTAATTGCATTCTGGCGGGAGTTAAAAGCCCATACAGTCTTTATAAATCCGATCTTGCGAGTTTCAAGATGGGGGCGGAATATGACTCTACTGATGCAACCGGATTTATAAAATTGTTCGGGCTGCCCATGAGAGTTGCGGGCATGATCGAAAGAAAAAAGAAGACAAATAAAAAGGAGTAGAGTAATTGCTTCCTGAATGGATTTGGTTCATATTTATTTTTTGCCTCGGTTGCTGCGTTGGCAGTTTTCTAAATGTAGTCATATACAGACTTCCTCTGGGAAAATCACTTAGTAATCCACCGTCATCCTGTCCAAAGTGCGGTAAAAAAATAAAATTTTACGATAATATACCGATATTAAGCTGGATCATCTTGAGAGGTAAGTGTCGTTTTTGCGGCAATAGGATTTCTCCAAGATATCTTTTAATCGAATTAATTACGGGAATACTTTTTTTGGGATTGTTTTACGTACTTTTCTTTTCAGATATTCGCCAATTTGAGGTCAATGGATATGTCGGTCAAATGGCCTTTTTAAAAGGGGGCTGGCTTATATATTTGATAATGATTATTCTGATTTCGGGTCTGCTTGCGTCTTCAGCTATTGATTTACAGCTTTGGATAATCCCAATTTCACTTTGTCTTTTGCTTACAACAGTAGGTATATTAGGTTCATTCACAGCTCCGTTCCTGATAAACATAAAATATATTCAGGGATTTAATATGCTTCCGACGGCGGGAGTAAAAAAGGCATCCTTAGCTCTGGGAGCTTTTATTGGAACAGCTATTTCACTGATACTGCTTAAAAAAGGGTATTTAAAACAAAGTTATGACATTCCTGAAAACTTAACCGAAAAGCAACAGGAAAAATGGGAAAAGAATCTTTCACACAGAAAGGAAATGCTAACAGAAATTTTGTTTCTTTTGCCGATTATTTTCTTCGCTTTTTTAAGCTATCTTATTCTCGTTAAGACTGCACTCTCTTCGCGATGGACTGACATATCTCAATACCCGCCGGTTTCCGGATTTTTGGGCAGTCTATTCGGCTACTTCAGCGGATGTGCTGTAGTCTGGGCAACGAGGATATTAGGTACCCTGGCTTTCGGAAAAGAAGCCATGGGGCTGGGTGACGTTCATCTTATGGGAGCTGCTGGGACCGTATTAGGACCTTTGTTTGTAATTATAGCTTTTTTTATTGCTCCATTTTTCGGACTGTTATGGGCATTTATAAAAATGTTTTTCAGAAAAAGTAATGAAATTCCTTACGGTCCTTTCTTGTCTTTAGCGGTTTTAACTGTTATTATCTTACATGATTGGATTTTTAGTTATATACAATTACTTTACTATCACTAAATATGGAATATAAGGAGGTATTTCATGCAAACCACAAAAAAAATACTGGTCTTCCTGGTGGCAGTCATCGCTTTAACCACCATCACAGGTTGTACTAACTGGAAGAAAAAATATGAATCCTTAAATGTCGAGCATCAGAACCTGAAAGGATTGCTGAAAAGGGAAAGGGCTGAAAAAGGGCAGCTGGCACAAGAGTTATCCAAAGGTCAAAAGAAAATCCAGGAACTTCAGCAGAAGATAGAGGAGCTGAATCAGACGCCTGAAGAAGCAACCGGCTTTGGAGAAGGTTATGATGTTTCTCTCGATGCCGAAAAAGGAACCATTACTGTCACTTTAAAAAATGAGATATTGTTTGCACCGGGAAAAGCAAATCTGAAACAGGCAACCAGCAAAGAGCTTGACCACATTTATTCAGTGCTTCAATCGGAATATTCGAACAATAAAATAGATGTGGTAGGGCATACAGATTCAGATCCCATTAAGAAATCTGATTGGGATGATAACTGGGAGCTTTCCGCTCAGAGGGCTTTGTCTGTATTAAGATATCTGGTAGATAAAGGAATTTCTGAAGAAAGAATCAGGGCCGTAGGTTGCGGTGCAAGCCTGCCGAAAGCTCCTAATACTACTGCCAGCGGCAAAGCTCAAAACAGAAGAGTTGAAATAGTAGTTCATATGACCAATAAATGATAATAAGTGACAGGGCTCCTGGCAACGGGAGCCCTTTTAATTTTTGAAAGTATCCACTTCAATCTTACCGTTTTCTTTGATTTTGATGCTTATCGCTCCTTTACATGCAGTAGTCAAAACATCAGTGCCTTTAAAGTCCGAAACTATTCCATTTTTTTGAAATCTATGATAACTGCAGCTGGCGATAACATAGTCCGGTTTCAATTTTTCTAAAAAGTTTTTTTCTACAGTGGTAGTTGAGCCGTGATGAGGAGCAATAATTACATCACATTTTAAATGCGGAGTGAGTTCTAAAATCTTTTTCTGAATTTTTCTTTCGATATCCGAGCATATTAAGATGCTCCTGTTTTTATAAGTTAAAAGCAAAACGCAGGAAAGATCATTATCCGATAAATTTTCTAAATCAATATCTGTATTTTTATGAGGCCATAGCAATTCTATTTTGAATTCATCCTCAATTATATTCTGCCATTTGTTTTTAATAGTCACTTCATTTTCTTTTGCTATTTTAAATAAATATTTTGACATAAATCCTTTACTTATTTTAAAAGCAGGTCCTGCGTAAAATTCCCGGACTTTTAAAGTTTCGAGCAACTCAGGTATTCCGTTAATATGATCAATGTCATCATGGCCGGCAATTAATAAATTTATTTTATCTATTCCTTTTTGCTCCATAAACGGCCCGGCTATTCTGGCTCCTGAATCAGGCACAAACAAAGAACCGCAGTCGAAAACAATATTTTCATTGTCAGGTGTTTTAATTACCAGGCATTGGCCGTGACTTACATCAAGAACATTAACTTCCAAATCTTTTTTTAAGTAACTTTCAAACTGTGGAAATAAAAAACCGAAAACCAGAATTAAGCCGCCGGCATAATTTACAAATTTTAGTTGCGGGAGTTTTAACCTGAAACCAAAGGAAAAATATAAAACAAAAATGTAGTAGAACAAAATCATGAAAACAGATAGCTGTGGTACAGATATGCTGACAAAAGGCAGACCGGCTAGCAAATTAATAAATTTAATTAAAACCCCAGCAAGAAAACTAATAAAAAAAGACACAAACTCACTTACAGTGGGCAAGAGATAAGCCAGTAAAATGTTAAAATAACCACCGATCAAAATTATAGAAATAAAAGGCAACGTTAAAACTGTAAAGACAGGTGAAAATAAATTAATGTGGTTAAAGTTATAAATTATTATGCCAAGACTGGCTATCCATGCAGCGAAGCCTACTGAAAAAGCCCTCAATATAAAATCAGTGAGCTTGATAAAGGAAAAATTCATATTTTTCAAAAAATTGAGTTTATCCTTCGAAAAATAAAAAATTCTGTCAGAAAATAAAATTATTCCCAAAACACAGGAAAAAGATAACTGCCAGCCTGCATTGAAAATATCTGCAGGATTTATAAGTAGGGTTATAATGGCTGCAAGGCATAGGGTGTTAATCGGCTCGGATCTTTTTTTGAAAATAACGGCTAAGCAAAAAATCGATCCTATCAATACAGCCCGGAAAGTAGCAGGGCGTAAAGGAACGATTAGAGCAAATATCCACAGTAATAAAAAAGCTGATACCGCTCTAAGATTCTTTCCAATTCCCAAAACCCGGGTTAAAGCCCATATGCCTCCGAGCAATATACCGACATGTAATCCGGAAAGGCTTATTAAGTGCAAAAGACCTGTTTTTTTGAAGGCGTGGTAAGTCTTATTGCTGATTTTGGTTCTGCTGCCAAGTAAAAGAGCTTCGATTAACCCTTTTTCATTTTTCTTTGAAGAATAATTATACCTTACGAGTTTTTTTATTTTTCTTTTAAGAACTTCTGCTGAACTGCTATTTTTATTAATTTTTTCAATGGCTTCTCTACTGGATACACTTGCAGTTAAATATATCTGTTTATTTTGCATGTATTTTTTAACATCGAATTGACCCGGATTAGAGGCAGGTTTGAATTCCTCCAGCCAGCACGAAAATCGTATTGTGTTACCTTTTTTAATATCATAAATGGGTTCATTAACATAAACTTTTATCTTTCCGGCAGCTTTTTTCAAGCCTTTTTCAGATTTAACTTTGGAAACTTCTAAATAAAATGAACTGCTTTTATCATAGGGTCTGAATTTTCCAAATTTCCAGTCTGATTCCTGAATTCTGGGTGAAGAAACGACTTCTCCCTGAATAGCGGCAAGCATTCTTTCATCTTTTACCAGTTTTTTTATATGATCAGAAGGCAATGTAAAATAATGATCATATCTGACCATTCCCAATAAAACGCTCAAGAGGGTCGCAAACAGAATTAAAAAATAAAACCGCTTATGCTGCTTTAAAAAATGCAGAGCTATTAAGAAAAAAAAGATGAAGCTAAAAAGTAAAGATAATACCAGAATGGAAAAATTAAATATATTCTGAATGAATATCCCGAATATTAACCCTAGACAGGGAAAAACAAGGGGTAAACGGAAGATACTATCTTCAATTATCCCGTTGAAGCCTGCAAGTTGCTTGTCAATTAATTTTAATTTATGTTTAATATCAGACAATCATTTATCTCCATCTTCTATAACCATTTAATGATAAAAAATATGGTTAATACTTTCAAGTATCAAAAAATAAATTGATATAAAAAATAATAATGTTAAAATTATAAAAATTAAAAACTTTTTGGGAGGTATTATTATGCTTACGGAAGTTATTGCTCAGGTTGAATTGCCGGAGACACTTCGCTTTTTGAATCTCGGATGGTGGATTCTTCACATTATAGCAATAATAGTAGTTGGCGGTATAGGCTTTATTATAGGAAAGAATTCTGCCAAAAAGCCCGGCCCTGATGTGCCATAATCAGGTAATGTCTTTTTTGATAAATTCTTTACCTGCCATATAAGGCCTGAGAACTTCGGGAACAGTAATTGAACCGTCCGGATTCTGATTAAGTTCCATCAATGGTATCAGGATTCTGGGCGATGCTATGACTGTATTATTTAAGGTATGGCAATATACGGTGTTCTTGCCTTCTGAAGGTTTATATCTGAGCATCATCCTTCTGGCCTGAAAGTCATAAAACCTGCTGGCGCTGTGAGTTTCGCAATAACTGTTGCGGGAGGGCATCCAGGCTTCTATATCGTATTTCATTGCCTGTCCCCGACCGAGATCGCCGGTACATACATTAACGACCCTGTAGGGAAGTCCAAGGGCTTTCATCACGGCTTCGGAATTGCCGAGAATCTCCTTATGATGCTTCTTACTAATGTCTTTGTCGTTTTTGCATACTATTACCTGTTCTACCTTATCGAACTGGTGTATCCTATATAAACCGTACGTGTCTTTTCCCGCTGCTCCTGCCTCCCTTCTGAAGCAGCTAGACATCGCCACATACTTTTTCGGCAACTCATCTTCCTGCAATATCTCGTTCATATGATAAGCAGTTACCGGCACTTCGGCTGTACCTACGAGATTCAGTTCATCTTTTTCCATGCGATAGGTTTGTTCTTCAGAGCCGGGGTAATAGCCTGTGCCCACCATAGCCTCATCTCTCATCAAAAGAGGGGGACATAAAGGTGCATAATCCTGCTTGATCATATAATCAAAAGCATATCTTAATATTGCCCAGTGAAGAAGGGCTCCATCGCCCTTAAGAAAATAATTTCTTGTTCCCGCTAACTTTACTCCCCTTTCAACATCGATGATCCCAAGTTCCCTGCCCAGCTCGATATGATCTTTTAATTCAAAATCGAATTCCGGTATATTACCTTCCTTTCGAATCTCCACGTTTTCCGTGTCATCTTCTCCCAGTGGAACTTCAGGGTCTGCAGGTTGAGGAACCTGAAGAATTAACTTATCGAATTTCGGCTGAAGTCCTTTTATCTTATCCGAATATTGCTGCTCTTTTTCTTTCAGTCCCGTTAACTTCGAAATCGCTTCTTTTTTTTCGTCTTCGGAAAGTTTGGGAATGGATTTACCGATAGAGTTCTTTTCAGTTGCTATATCCTGAAGCTTTTTTTTATTGTCAAGTAATTCGGCATCAACTTCCAGAAGTTTTTTTATGTCAACTTCAAAGCCTTTGTCTTCGGAAGCCTTTTTGAATTTGTCAGGGTTTTCTCTTATCAGTTTTATGTCTACCATATTATTCCCGGAATTTTTTAACTATTACTACATTATTCTGTCCGCCGAAACCGAAAGACTCGTTTAAAGCAATATTGATATCCATTTTTCTGGGCTTATTAGGGACATAATCAAGATCAAGCTCCGGGTCCGGGTCATTTAAATTCATTGTCGGAGGTGCAATACCATCCCTTATGGCTAGAACGCAGGTAATAAATTCTGCAGCTCCTGTTGCACCTATTAAATGTCCCATCATGCTTTTAACACTGCTGCAAGGAATTTGTTTAGCTCTTTCCTTAAAAGCTTTTTTAATCGCTTTAGTTTCGATAGAATCATTTTCGGAAGTACTGGTTCCGTGTGTACTAATATAATCTATGTCTTTATAGGTAATGCCCGCATCATCCAAAGCTGCATTTATGGCCTGTACGCCGCCTCTGCCTTCCGAATGCATATCCGTGACACGAAATGCGTCTGAGCTGCTCCCGTAACCGACCACTTCCGCGAGAATTTCAGCATTTCTTTTCTTTGCGGATTCAAGGCTTTCGAGTATTACAATAGCACCGCCTTCCCCAATAACGAAGCCATCCCTGCTGGCAGAAAATGGTCTGGATGCTGTATGTGGTTCATCGTTCCTGGTGGAAAGGGCGGTCAAAAGATTGAAACCTGTAACTCCGAGGGGGTGTATCATAGAATGAGCTCCGCCGCTTAAGATTATATCCGCTTTTCCATCTCTGATCATGCAGGCTGCTTCTCCTATTGCCTGAGTACTGGCTGCACAGGCAGTTAAACAGCTTCTAGACGGTCCTCTGGCGCCGGTCAATTTAGCTAAATGTCCTGCCGGCATATTAGGTTCCTGTTCTAATTCTCGCTGGGGCTTCATTTTAGAAAAAGAATATTCAGCCCATTTGTTCCAGTCCATTTCCCTTTCTTCATCATTCCAGGATTCTGCAATGGCACCGAAGAAAACGTCATTGTCGATACAGCCTTCGCCTGCACCGAGGTAGATTCCCATTTTTGTTCTGTCTATCCCATCCTGGGGGGTGTATTTTTCTATATCGATGCCTGCATGCTTACAGGCCTCAGCTGCAGCGGCAAGAACGAATAAAGTGCCGCGGTTTCCTTTTTCATGAATGCGTACATTTTCTATAAAGTTCGAAAGATCGAAGTCCTTTACCTCTGCACTGAAGGTGGTGGGAAAAGTTGACGAGTCGAATATGGTTGTTTTTTCTATGCCGCTTTTACCATCAAGCATCGCCTGCCAGATATCCTCAACATGATGCCCCAGGGGACAAATCAATCCTAAACCTGTAACTACTACTCTTTTTTCTTCGCTAATTTCTTTCATAGAAGATTCTCTTATTCATATTTTTTCAAAACTACAGCGGCTGTCTGTCCGCCGAAAGTATAACTTATACAAAGAACGTTTCTGATGTTCATTCGCCGTTTTTCACCGGAAATATTAAAATCAAAACCATTTATTGTCGAATCACAATTTTTGGCTGCAGGGATTATCCCGTTATTTATGGAATAGATACCTGATATGACATCAAGAATACTTGCAGCTGCCCCTGTATGGCTGAGCATGCTTTTTGTAGGCCATAATGCCGGTTTTTCAGATAAATATCCGAAAACATCCTGAATTGCATTGCCTTCTGCCAGATCATCAGCGGGAACGGCTGTGCCATGCGGGATAATAAGGTCAATATCTTCGGCAGAAATTTCCGCATCCTCAAGAGCCATCTCTATTGCCAGCCTGATTCCCTCACCGCTTTCTTCCTGAAATTCAAAATCTTCAGATAGACTGTTGCTGTGCCCCAATCCCGCCAGTTCGGCAAATATTTCCGTTTCTCTGGATCTTGCATGCTCAATTTCTTCCATGATGATTATTCCGCCGCCTTCGCCGAATATCGCTCCATTGGCCTTACTGTCAAACGGCCGGCATAATTCATCGGGACTTCCCAAATCGGTATTGGCTCTTTTTAAGAGACATTGCTTTGTGATAAGGATCGGCTGAACTTTTGCCTCTGCTGCACCTGTAAAAGCAATGTCACTTTTCCCTCTTATGATAGTCTGGGCAGCCTCAGCCATAGCAAGGTGCCCGGAAGCTTCGGCGCAAGTGATCGTATTGCTGGGGCCCTGAATATCGTGAATAATCCCAACGTGACATGCAAGCATATTAGGCAGATACTTTAAAAGCCACAGTGGGGTGATCATTCTCATGCCGTCTTTTCCCCATTTTTTAATATCGAAGTGCCCCTCATTAAGGCTTTTTGCAACAGCGGGAGCTAGCTCTTCGATATCGCAACTCATGAAACCTGAGCCAAGATTTATGGACATTCTTTCAGGGCTCACATTAACCTTTTCCGGATCTACCCCTTTTGTGACCAAGCCGCTTTTTTCGACAGCTTCTTTTGCAGCAACTACAGCAAGCTCAATGTCTCTTGACATCAGCTTTGTAGCTTTTCTTCTTTTTTTGGGAACGAATTTTCGAACTTTGAAATCAGGGACTTCACCGGCATATTTACATTGAAAAGAAGACGCATCGAAAGCTTCGATCTCTTTTATTCCACATTTGCCTTCATTTAACCCTTCCCATAATTCATCTGCAGTCAGACCGAAAGGGCTCACTGCTCCGTATCCTGTTATTACTACTCGAGTTGAACTCATCAATTTTTCTCCGGTTGAACAAAACCTTCAAGAAGTGATTCGAACATATCAGTAAATACAAAATTTTCCTCGGGAAACTCTTTTCCGCCCATGTTCCTGTCAATATGGCTGAACATAATATCTATATCTGCTATTTTTTTATCGCCGCATGTTATTTTTCCTGAAGTACTTGCAGCCTCGTCGGTTAGCATTTCAAGTTCCGCTTCCAGCCTCAAAGTATCTCCGGGTCTGACGATATCATGGAATTCCGCTTTTTTTACTTTTGCCAGAATCACCTTCTCTTTAAAATCCTTGGCCTCTCCGACCATTATTCCCGCTGTTTGTGCCATACCTTCTATCATAAGACATTCCGGCATTACCGGATAACCGGGGAAATGATCGTGAAGATGCTCTTCTGCCAGAGTCACGTTTTTTAATGCCACGGCTCTATTGCCGCTTTCAAATTCAACAAATTTATCGATCCAGATCCATCTCATATTCTAAACTCTTATTAAAAGTAAAGGCAGGACAGCTTCTCAAAAGCCAGCCTGCCGATTTATCTTCCATTATTCCAGACTTATCCGGATATCTTGCTTTCAATGAAGTTCACCACAGATTCAACAGTGAAAAGGTCACCGATCTTGTTAATATCGGGATCATCCTCAAAGGATCCAAGATCGGTATGAGGCATTTTTTCCTTCATTTCTTTAAGCCCGGCATCAGTCAGTTTTCCGTCCTGAACGTAATCGGAATTATTCATAATATTTTCAATAGGGAATAATTCTTCTCTTGCTATTTTAATATCAAATGCCTTTTCAAGCCTGAAAACTATATCAAGAAAATCGATACTTTCAGCTCCGAGGTCTCCCATCAATGTTGCATCCATGGTCACTTCGTCATCATCTACACCCAGAGCATCAACCAATACTTCCTGAACATTTTCTAAAATTTCATCCCGAGTCATTGCCATTATAAATTACCTCCGGTATTGAATTTAAAATCCATTTTAAGCATCCTTGCCGTTTTTATAAAGCAGTTTCCACCTCTGTTTCAAGTTTTCGATAACTTTTTCATCGGTGTCTGCAAGTGAACCATTCTTATCCTTAAGATTAAAATGTTTTAGATCTATCCTTGCCTCTACGATAGGCTGATCCTTTGCAATACCAACTCCTTTGAAGGAGCTGGTATCTTCTTCGATTTTCTTCGCTTCTACAAAATATTCAATTTGTGTCCCGGGAGCAAGAAAACTTTTATATTTTACATTCCGGGCTTTTTTAAGCAATACCATACTTTTAGCGAAATCCGTATTTTCACGAACGAGCCATGATGCTGATTCTATAAGCCCCTCAAGAAGAAGCACTCCCGGCAGCACAGGGAACGCTGGAAAATGATCTGCCAGATATTCCTCTGCCAAAGATAGATTCTTGACGGCCTTAAGACTTTTTCCGCTCTCTAATTCTTTTACTTTATCTATTAATATAAATCTCATAATCAGGCATTTTATTAGTGTTGCAATGTTTTTCCAGTATTTTTTGCTTTTTTTAACAAGAATAATACTCAAATATTCAGTTTTATTGCAAATTATCCCTGATATATGTATAATCTCGTCCATGAAAATTAGAAAAGCGAAAATTTCCGATGTTGGCAGTATCTTTTCATTAATAAGTTTTTACTCAGAAGAAGACCGTATGCTCTTCAAAACAAAAGCTAATATCTATGAAAAAATACAGTCTTTTTCAGTCGCTGAAATTAACAGTGAAATTGTTGGTTGCTGCGCCTTACAGGTGATATGGAAAAACCTTGCAGAGATTCAGTCTCTTGCCGTTTCTTCCGACCATGCGGGCAAAGGTATAGGCAAAGAACTTGTTAAAAACATGATAAAAGAAGCAAAAGTATTGGAAACTGAATACATCTTCGCTCTGACCCTTGTGCCTGATTTCTTTAAAAAATTAGGATTTGAAGTTATTCCTAAGGAAAAACTCCCAATGAAGGTATGGAGCGATTGTGCAAAATGCCCCAAACAGGATCATTGTGATGAAATAGCTGTTTCCATGGACCTGAAAGCTTAACCGACTTGCCTTTTCTGAAATATCCCAATCGCAGCCGACAAGATCCCCATAGTATAGCAAACAGCATACAGAGAACTTATGAGAATGTA
>CAZDVM010000010.1:0-96280 GCA_964508925.1 uncultured Pirellulales bacterium
TGCGCAAGTCTAAATTATAAATGCGCGCATTTTTTTATTGAGACCGGTATAATATAATTTTTCTCTCTGTAAATTTCAATTTGCAATTATAAAAAATTTTTATACTTTTATATTTTTTATTGAATATGATCTTAAAAAAACTGACGATAGCTCAGGGAATTTGTGAAAAGTACAAACCTGTATTTGATGGTTTGCACTATTAAAAATCAGGGTAGAAAAAAGCCTCCGCATGTTTTATGCAAAGGCTTAAAAATCAACTTCTTAATAATCACATTCTTGAAGCCAGTGTTCTGCTAATTGTAAAAGGTCCTTGGTATCAACTATATTATCATAATTAGTATCTCCTGAGGCAGCGTCACCTGTCTGCAGCCAATTATCTGCAAGAATTCTAAAGTCAGCCAAATTGACCGGATTAAGGTCATCTAAGTTACATACATAACATTCACAAATATCACCAATACCATCAAAATCAGAATCTGTTTGAGAAGGATTATCATGATATGGGCAATTATCACATTTATTTCCATATTGATCAAAATCATCATTAAACTGATGAGTGTTCGGAGTAGTTAAACAATTATCACAAATATCACCTACACCATCATTATCAATATCATTCTGATCAGGATTATACGTCAAAGGGCAATTATCAAATTCTCCGAGAATGCCGTCAATATCATCATCGGAACCGGGAACTATCATGATTTCATCTGTATCCAGAATCTGTCCATGAACATCTGAATAAAAAGCTATTATATGAGCTTTCCAAATATCATTTACATCAGTAAATTTCGAATCTATCATTTTAGACTGGTCATACAAATACTGGATTTGCTCAGTTTTTAATGGTTTGTCAAACAAGGCCACCCTGCTTATTTTCATATCAGAAAAATATTCAGGACCTTCGCTGGCGGGATATGCACCTATAAATGTCTGAGAAGTGACAGGATCAAAGTTTAAAGGTGGAATATCATTGGCTGAGTCAACCATATTGCCATCCCTATACAAGCACATTTCTCCAGTATTTCCATTGTAAGTAACTGCCACAAAATACCATTTTTCCAATTCTAACTGGTTAGAATCAGTGACTGCATCCCAGGGGCTTTGGTGACCAGCAGTCAGAATTCTAGGTTGAGTATAAATTGGCATATCCACGGGGCACCAGAATCTATGGCCATTACCGGAAATAATATTGTTTCTGGCAAAAGAATTTGCATCGCTCGTTAAATGAATCCATGCCGATTTTGTATAAGAAGCATTCGGTTCAGCCGGCATTTTACCAGATATATCAATATAATTTTCTTTTACATAATTTAAATTGACAGAACCCCAGGATCCATTAGTTCCATCCTCCCAGTTTGGATCGTTATAAGCTGCCATAATTCCTAAATTATTTACATCTGAAAAATCTAAAAACGCATTATCCTGGCCACCCTGCATAGGCATTAATAAATTAGCAAAAGGCTGACCATTTAATACCCAGCTTTCAACGGAAACAGTATTTTCGCCAATAAGATCATAATCTATAAAGATATCTTCACTGCTAATCTTCAACCCAAAAGGCAAAGTGTCAATGCCGTAATATTGTATTAAATTATTCGGCAAAACATTGATTATGAAACTTTGAGTATCAAAACCTGCGGTATTTTCAGCCTTTACTGTAACGTTAAAGGCTCCGGCATTTTGAGGATACCACTCAATAACTCCTGTATTGGGGTCTATACCCATCCCTGCCGGTAATTCTAAAAGACTGAATTCCGGTTCTGGTACTCCATTAGCATCTACATCATAAATGTATTGCTGACCTAAGTTAACTGAATTTGGAGCAGTAGTTGTAATTACCGGCACAGTCTGATCTAAGTTATAATAGCTATTGCCTTGCAAACTGTTATTATATAACTGCTGAATTTCTGTTGAATCCAGAGCAGTATTGAAAATTGCGACTTCATCGATCCTGCCATCAAAGTACCTATCACTTCCCCATTCTGTATGAGAAGTCCAGCCGATATAATATGGTTCTGAACTGTTATTTATTGAACTTACCGGTAATGATGTTTCGCCATCAATGTAAGTTCCATTTATATAAAGTGCAGAAGATACTCCATCAAAAGTCACAGCAACATGAGTCCAGGCATTTGTCTGGACCTGGTTACCTACAACACTTGATTCAAATTCATAATGCACATCATTTTCCAGAATCGAGAAAGAAATTTTACTGCCGTTTGATTCTACTTCTAAAATAAAGGCATTTGCTTTAGCAACTATACCTCTATCAACATCACTTAAACTATCCGGATTAATCCAACTCATAACCGTTATTTCTGAAGTTGGATTGGAAGCGGAAGAAGTTAAAATCGTATTATCGATACCATCGAAATCAAGTGAGTTACCTACTTGCCCTGTTGAAGAAATCGGACAACTCGTACAGGTTGCATGGAGTGAACCGCTTGAATCCTCATACGGCTGACCAGTAGTTTCATCCAATTTCCAATAATGTATTAATTCAGCCGGGTACCCAGAAGATCCGTTTACATTTATTGTAAAGCTTTGAGTATCAGAGCCTGCCGAATTAACAGCATTAACTGTCACATTGTAGCTTCCTGTCGCAGAAGGTGTCCACTCTATCAAACCAGTAGCTGAATCGATGGTCATTCCCAAGGGGCTGGTTACAAGTGAAAAAGTTGGTGCAGGGTCTCCTGTGGCATCTACATCATAAGTATATATGCTTCCTAAGATCACAGAAGTGGGTGCCGCTGAGGTAATAGCTGGTGCGGTGCCAGTGCCTGAGCCTGCGACTGCGGATATACTAATGGGATCAAAGCCAGGTCCGCCGTCAGTAATCTTTATCCCGTAAACGGGGGTGTCGGTTGTGAATGCGAAACCTTTTACTGCCTGGCTTCCTACTCCCGAAGTATAACCTGTATCACCGTAATCTGAAGAACCCGCCAGAATTTCTATAGGTGTACCTACAGGGTCTCCTGAAGAATCAAGGCCCTGAACTGTCGCATCGTCATTGCCGTTATTTTCGAATACAAAGAATGTTGTTACCGGCTCTGGGAACATGGTTTCTATGTAACTGCAGCTGTCGAGAGAGGTCATTAGCAACATGCTGAAATTATCGGCATCCTGGGTAGGATAAGAACCTCCGGAATATACTGAACCATCTGAATTATATCTTGTAGAAGTGCCTGTTATGAGGTCGTCTTGTGAAATATCTAAGGTTACACCATCAAATGTCACCGTTAATATTTCTCCTGCATTGTCGGTAGCTGTGATGCTGTCGATAGGGGCAATACCGGGGGTAAATGCCTGCTGATCCCCTACTACTATAGTATAGTTCTGTGTGTCAGAACCTTCTGAATTAGAAGCGGTAACTGTTACATTGTAACTTCCTGTCGAAGAAGGTGTCCATTCTATTAAGCCTGTGGCAGAGTTAATCGTCATTCCACTCGGAGCAGTTGTTAAAGAGTAGTTCGGGGCGGGACTGCCGGAAGCGCTAACATCATAGCTGTAAGAACCGCCAATAGTTACATAGGTAATCGGCGATGAGTTTATAGTCGGAGGATAGTCTCCTGTATTTAGTACTCCTGTTAAAGCTGAATACCATAAGTCTGCCATCTTTTCATAACCTGATGCATTGGGATGTTTGTCATCGGTCATATCAAGAGAATAATCAATTCCTGCATCGTTTTCCATATCAACGATGATAATATCATCGCCGGCTGATATTCTATCAAGTGCCATAGCTTCAATAGTATTATTAAAATTTGTGGTCCCCGAGTGATAATTCATTCTATTAATTATAAGAGCCAGAATAACCGTGACAGGTTTATTGGAAGATTCATAAGCATCTATTTTATCAAGAATATCTTCGACCTCCGCAGCCTCAGATGTATTGTTTGTACCAATGTGCAGAAGTACGATGTCCGGGTCATAGGTATTAAGCCATCCAGAAACATTTTGATCTATACCCGAGGGTGTCCAACCACCGTGACCTTCGTGATCATTGTCATGCTGGTACTGGTATTGGAACTGTGTACCCTGGGAGCCGACAAAATCAACTACATATCCATTGTTATTAAGAAGATGCCAGAGATAGTCTCTATACCCAGTGCAGTTAAGATAGGTATCAGGTTCACTGCATGTTCCACTTCCTTTGGTAATTGAGTCGCCGAGCGGCATTATTCTTGTCATTTCAGGAAGATCACCAAGAAAAAAATCCGGTCTTTCGGAACCAATATTTCCTATAACAAAATTCTGCTGATCAGAAACTCTGACCAGACCAATTCCATTTGTACCGGATTCAATCTTGTAAACAATATGGTCATCGCTGTTTACAGAGAATTTCTGATTATCCCAGTTCATTCCAGGAGGTGCGATTAAGTCCATGTAAGGCGTATCCGGATAGGCCTGATCCCATGTATAAACGGACATTTCGGTATGCCCGTCCCAATTTTTTGTAAGATACTGGCCGTTAGGAGATATACTGGAAGAGCATCTGGGTGCGTAAACAGTTTCTGTCCCCGTTAAAGTTATCTTGTAAAGATCATTTCCGCTTCTTGCAGCTAACCTTGTTCCAGCAGAATTTATGGAAATTTCACCGTCAAAGTTTTTGGAAGCAGTATAGATCAATGTTTTTTCGCCATCCCAGGTATTAATTTTATAAAATTTATTTCCCTGTACATATAAAAGGTATTCAGTATCAGGTCTGTAACCAGCCACAGCACATTCAGGAGATGTAGAAGTGTCGTCTGTTAATTGTCTAAGGTTTGAGCCGTCGTTATTCATTGCCCATATATCTCCGGAAGTATCATTAAAGAAGACATATCTTCCATCTGCTGACCAGCAGGCATGACGGGCATTGCCGTCATATAATTTCTGCGGGGAACCTTGTACTTCACATTTATACACATCTCCTCCGTTGGTAAACAAAGCCCAGCCAACAGGCGTCTGAGCAGCAACAGTTGAAGAAGAAACTGAAAAAATAGAAAAAAGTAATACAACGACAAATAAGAAGCTTTTTAATACTTTCATCTTATTATCCTTTTTAAGTTTTTAATATTTTTTTGTTATATATTGTTTATTTTTTCAATTGCACTCTGACAGCCAATGTTGGGAAATCTGGTCAAGGTCGAAGAATTCAACTTCACCATCTTCATCAATATCTCCATCTGATCCTGGTAAGTTTGAGAGCCAATTATCAGCCAGTATTTCAAAATCTGCAAAGTCAATTCTTCCAACACCATTGATATTGGTCTTCATGCATTCCAGTGAATCGCAAATATCGTCATCATCAGCATCGATACATGTTGACATTTGAACTTCTATAATATTCTGAACGCCAAATTCATCTTCAATCACACCAATATAATTATAGGATGATTCAGGATAATCTCCATTTATTCTGAGAGGAATTTCTGCCGGCTCCAGAATCTGGGTGTCTAACATAAAGCCGTCGATCAGACTGAATTCTTCCTGACCATCAATGTTTTCGACCTTAACATAAAATATAGGACTTTCTGCATTTGCTATTGCAACGAGTTCATCTTTATAAGGCATTCCCTGGTGCTTTGTTTCAAAGTAGGAGGCAAGTAATGCATTTGGTTCATCAAGAGTAAACCCGAAATATACCGGTTGTTCGCCGTCAGCGATTATACCTTTGTTAGTTGCGGTGCCTGCTCCAAGATCCAGTTGATAAAGATTCGATTCACCATTAAGCTGTAAATTGAAACCATTCTCTAATCCACCTGATATGTCAATTTTGTTATCAACTGAGATCAAGTCCAGTTCAGTAAATTCGGGTAAAATATTACAATATCCTCTTCCCTGAAGACCTCTCTGGTAAAGTTCATCAATCTTCGATGTCGAAAGTGCCTGATCATAAACTGCAACCTCATCGATAATTCCGTTAAAGAATCTGCTTTCCCACATATTTGCCCAACCTATGACATATGGGTTTTGAACATCTCCTAATGAAGTAAAGTCTGCGGGATCTTCGCCTATCTTGGCACCATTGATATAAATGGCCTGTGAAACTCCGTCGAATGTTACTGCAATGTGAGTCCATACCTGTTCAGAGATTGAATTTTCAGCTACCGCAGGTTCGTATTCATCATAATGACCAGCACTGGTACCCTGTCCGTCAAGAATAACCCAGGAAATTCTTTCATTGGATTCTTCAATAGATAATTCGAAAACGTTTTCTTTGGAAATTATGGATTCATCGGGTCCTGACTGGCTAAGGTCGTAAGGATAAATCCATGCCATTATAGTAATCTCATTAACAGGATTTGACGTGTTTTCGGTGAACAAATAATCCGAGACTCCGTTGAAGTCCTGTGCACCATTGACAAAGCCAGTTACTGCAGTGGGAGAACTAACAGAATTTGCGTCCGCAGTGCCGTAAGAATCAGCATACAATGGACCGCCCTGCTCATCTAATTTCCAACTATGTATCATTTCTATGGGACAGAGTGGTGTTTCAGTAACATTTACATCAAATACCTGGATATCAAAACCTTCTGTATTATAGGCCTTAATTTCCACAGCATTCAAGCCTAAGTGATCATATTCAGGAATCCACTGGATCATACCGTTACTATCATCTATGGTCATTCCAGTAGGAGAGTTGAGTAATGCAAAGTTTGGATCGGGTATTCCGTTCGCATCGACATCATAAATATAAACTTCGTTTATATAGGCATTTAACACCGGTGACGAAGTTATGGATGGCACGACGCCTGCAACATCAATATCGAAGGTTTGGGTATCAGTTCCCTCAGAATTCGTTGCCTGCACTTGAACTTCTTTTAAGCCAAGCTGAGTAGAATCCGGAGTCCATTGGATAAGACCCGTTACAGAATTAATATCCATATTGGGAGGTGCTGTAAGTAAAGAGAAGGTTGGCTCTGGAAGACCATTGGCATCTACATCATAAACATAAGTCTCACCAGCAACCGCTGACGTGACAGGAGTAGAATTAATATCAGGAGCTTCCAGATTAGCGGGTATTGTAACTGCACAAATACAACTCGGGTCGAGTCCACCGCTATTTATTCTTATACCTTTTATAACGCTGCTATTTGTTAAATTTTCACCTGAAGCATCCAGAAGATCCCTAATTTCAAATGCCACTGCCTTTATATCCTGGCCGCCTACTGATGAATCATAGCTTGTATCACCAAAGTCAGATGAAGAAAAGCTAACTTCATTTCCAAGTGAATCATCGGGAAATATTGCCTGAATTGTGCCGCTATCATTTCCACCGTTTTCAAAGATAAAGAAATCAGGATTGCTGCCGTTTTCATCTGAGAAAAGGTCTCCGCCAAAGTTAATAATATCATGAGGATTAAGCTGGCTCGCAAAATTATCAATATTAAAGTTATCGGCATTTTCTACTGGATAACTGCTGCTTCCACCGCTTCCTGTGCCTGTACCAGTATATAATCCGTCAACTCCAATTGTATAACCGTCTACTGTTATGCTTTGAAGCATTATAGAACCCGACCCTGAAGTTCCGTCTGCAGTGATGCTGGTTATTGGTACAATTCCGGCAGGTGGCGGCTCAGAAACAGATATCGTAAAAGTTTGAGTCGAATTTGGTTCTTCACCGTTAGCTGCAACTACCATAACATTAACATCATCAACAGCGGAAGGGGTCCACTCTATAACTCCTGTAGAAGAATCAATGGTCATACCAGTTGGAGATATTTGCAAAAAGAATTGGGGTGCAGGTGTTCCTGTAGCCTCAACATCATAATAATATAGCTGATCTACATATGCTTCTGTTACCGGGCTTGAAGTAATAACAGGAGGTTCGTTTGCAGATTCTACAACTACTGCGCATATACAACCAGGATCTATCCCTGAACTGCTTATCCTTATGCCCTGAAGTACACTGCTGTTAGTTAGATTATTACCAGTTGAATCTTTTAGATCGGTTACTGAAAAAGCAAGCCCATGGCTGCGTCCATAAGAATCATCATAACCCGTATCTCCCCAATCTCCGCTGGAAAAGGAAATTGTATTACCTAAACTGCCGTCTTCAAGAATCGCCTGTAATGTTCCGCTATCATTACCCCTGCTTTCGAAAATAAAGAAATCTGGATTATCCCCGTTTGTGTCCGTCCATAATTCTCCCCCAAAATAAACTGTATCAAGAGGATTATATGAAGTTGTAACGTCATAGAGATTAAAATTGTCGGCATTTGTAATAGGCAATGAACCACCGCCACTGCCGGAACTTGTTCCTGTGTAAAGATCATCCACAGTTACAGTGTATCCACCAACAGTTATACTGTTTAAATCAATTGGATCAGAGCCTGAACTGCCTGTAGCTGTAATACCGGAAACCGGGCCAACACTTGCATTCACTGATAGTGAAAAAATTAACGAAATAAAAATTGAAATAATTAATAAACTTCTTACTTTTTTTAACCCAGCCATGACTTTCCCTTTCTTTTTAAATTATCAATACCTTTTTCTACTTTTTTAAATCATTTTTGAAATGGGTTCCTGTTTAAAATTGATTGATTTAAACTAAGCCGCCCTCCTTAGCCATTAGTTAAAAATTTGCCCCCCCGCTATTTTTAACACAGCCGCCTATCATAAAAACTGGCGAATTCACCCATCCATATTTATACCTTTAAGTTTAGCTATATTACCTAAATTGAACTAGTAAATCAAGTTAATATTAAAGAATTTTAATAATTAACAGTACATTAACATAATACCTAAAGTTGAAACCGATCAAGTCATTTTATTAATTATAGAACAGAGAATGCTCAAAAATTCTGCCCATACAACGCTCCCCATTGTTTTGAACAAAAATTTGTTGTTTTTATTGTGGCTTCATTATTGTTTATATCAGCAGTTGGAAAGAAGGGAGCCCGGCGGGTAAACAGAGTTTCAACTGCTGGACATCTTGGGGTATGCCATATAGACCAGATACTGATGCATTACTTGATTGTAAATAAATTATCTTGAAATTCCGGTCGATTGAAAAGCTTTCTCCCAGTTCCTTAAATGTATAGATTTTTTTAATTTGAGTTCAATCAACCTGCCATAAGGTATTTCAAAAAGTTTTGAAGCTTCTTTGGGGTCATTTTTTATTAAATCTTTTACCCATTTACTCAATATTGACCTGTTAAATCTTGGAAATACACTTTCCATGGAAACCTTACCTACTTCGTCTATAACAACTGTCATTTCATCCAAGTTCTCAGATTCCATATCCTTTTCATCTTCAGAAAGAAAATTAGGAATTTTCACCAAAGGCATTTTTACAGTTGGCTTTTTTCCAATTAGTTCAGACTCATATTGAAAGTATCTCTGGTACCATCCGTCTCCCCTTCCCAGATTTTTCTTTCTCCACTTTCCGTTATCGTCTTTTTAGCTTAAATAATAATTTCCCTGGGAATCTTTTTTTGCATAGAGCAAAATAGTGGTGCCATCTGCGGGTGAATAGACGATCTTTTTCCTTTCCCGAGGTCTTCCTCTTTTTTTTGGCCATAACTATATCCTTAAAAAGATTTGAATTTACTCTTCAAGTGTAGGAATGGGATATTGGCAAGGATTTTTTCTAAAATTGCCCTCGAATGGCTATAAATGTACTGGAGGCGGGGGGATTCGAACCCCCGTCCCGTAATGTTTCAGGTCAAGCTTCTACATGTTTAGTCGTTTTATTTAAAGATTCGCTTCGTGAAATGCCAAACGACAGGCCTTTCAGTCGGCTATTCCGTGAAATCTCACATGCAAGGCCCGGAACAGCCTTGAATGCCAGCCTGCTGATCGTCGCCCATTTCAAGCCCGCAGGCTAGACTCGAAAGGACGGGTCTGCATTTACGCAGCCATTCTGTACTGGTTGTTGCCAGTTAAATTTAAGCGTCGGATGATTAACGAGGCCAACCGACATCCTCGACATGCGACTCGACCATCCATTCATCCGGTCGATACCAGTCGCCCCCTTTTTTCAAAGAGCTAACTTGTTAATTGTACTTACTTTACGGCTGATAACAAGGGATGTTTGAAAAATTCCCCATTAAAAATTCCTCATAATGTGATATATTTTTTAATTTTCTTTGACAAATAATTTCTATTGGCTAGAATTAAAATCTGCAATAACTGATAATTGCAGGAGTTTTCGCTGTCCGCGTTCAGACTTTACAGTTTATAACGGAAAAATGGTAAAAGCACAGGTGAGCAGGAAAATTGTACATTCAATTCGGGCCTATTCTGTAATTTGAGATTGGCTGATCTTTCTCCGGCCGCTTCAATTAACCTAAAATACCTTACAATTTCTTAATATTTCAAGGCATAAATCGGCCTCAAAAAAAGTAAATATAATTGTCCTAACCTCGTAATTCTTTTTATATTAACAAATTAAAACACTTTGCCTACTAACAGTAATCTAATTTTTTACTAACATTCAAAACACGTAATTTTATTTTAACTTTAACCTCTTTTAAACCACAGATTAATATTATCGGCCGATAATTTATAAAGGAAAGATAGATAATTTTTATTCTTTTGTTACTTTCAGGAGTATAAAAATAAGTATCAAAAAAGAAATATATGTGGTTAGTGACCTCCACATGGGGGACGGTTCGAAAAAGGATATGTTCACGAAATCCGACCGGCAGAAACTGTTCGAAAGGTTTCTTGATTATGTGGAACGTCAGAACGGCCGGCTATATATAATCGGCGACTTTCTGGAACTTTGGAAGTTCAGTTTCGAAAAGATAGTGGAAAAGAGAAAAGACCTACTCAGCCGCATTAAGGAACTGGATGGACAGATCATTCTTGGCAATCACGATGCCGGATTGCAGAAATATTTAGATAGCGGTGACATTTACCACGATTTTTTAAGAAACGTAAGGCCTTGTTTCTATAAAAGTATTAACGGCAGACTATTTAAATTCATGCACGGACATGAGGCAGATCCCTTTATCGGTGACGGGCTTAACTGCCTGGGACCTGCAATTGGAAGGCTGGCAAAACTTCTGGAAGTAAGCGGACAGGCATGCCTGGTGACTAATGACACCCTATCCGATATCCTGCTTGAGATAGGAGAACAGATTCTTTATATCTGGCACAAGCTGACCCGAATGATGAACAGGGCTGTTGAACACTGGTCTGATATGATACCCAATGAAAACGCCGCCATGCTGAAAAGGCCCATAAGAACAATTAAAATGCTGACACGATACCTGGAGGATAAAAAACGCAGCCTCTATGATGTCGCTGTTACGGGACATACACACAAGCAGGGATATTATCAGGACTGGTACTATAACAGCGGGTCATGGACGGGAAACAGGAATAATTTTTTGAGAATCCAGCCGGATGGAAATATCGAGGTCTTCGACTGGATGCATTGGGGTAAGGAGTTAAGTGAATCGAAAATAAAAGTTTAAAATGGTGATGAGGTGATGAAATGAAATTTTATGAGAAAAATGAAATGTTGGATCTTAGCACTGATCCTTTGAGCAACTTAATGGCTGAAATCGAATTTCTGGAAATGACCGAGCAGGAAAACAGTGAAGATATTACATATGAAAGAGTCCTGCTCAGGGACAATCTCTCTATCAGAAGAATTGATATAAGGCAATAATTTTCAAGTAAATTACAGGAGCTATAATGGCAAAGATAATTTACGGGGTGGCAGGAGAAGGCTTCGGCCACAGCAGCAGAAGTCACTTAATCGGTCAAAGACTTATCGAAAACGGACACGATGTCATGTTATGTGCATCCGGGAAGTCTCTTTCCTATCTTTCAAAATATTTTAAGAAAAAAGTCAAGGAGATTTCCGGCTTGAACTTTGCTTACAATGAAGGTTCCATTGCTCCTTTTGAGACCCTTAAGAAAAACATAATGGAATACCCGGTGATAAAGACAAGGAACACCCGGCTTTACGAAGAGCATTTTGAGAACTTCGACCCGGATGTCATAATTTCAGACTTCGAGCCTTTCAGCGCATGGTGGGCATGGCGAAATAACGTGCCGTATATAAGCATAGATCACGAACACCTGCTGACCCACTGCAAGCTGGAGCATAATTTCAAGGACTTGTTTTCCAGACTGACCGCACAAATTGTCACCAAGTGCTATTACATCCAGGCCAGAAAATACATGGTCCTCAACTTTTTCAAGGTTCCGACAAAATCCCGGTCCACGCTCGTTGTTCCACCGGTTTTAAGACCTGAAGTAATTAAGCAGACACCCACCAGGGGTAAACATATAGTGTTCTATTCAACCGATGCAACTGTTAAGGAAAAACTCAAGAAGATACTCGGCAATTTCCCCCGGCAGCAATTTGTAATATACGGTTTTAATCAGCAAAGCGAAGAAGGAAACTGCAGTTTCAAAAAAACCAGCACCGAAGGGTTTTTAAAAGACCTTGCAAGTTCAAGAGGCGTCATCGCAACGGCAGGTTTTTCACTGATAAGCGAGTGCCTGCATTTCAGAAAGAAGATGCTGCTTTTGCCGGTTCTGGGTCAATATGAACAGATGACAAACGCCCATTATTTCCAGAAACTTAGGATGGGGATGACATCGAGAAAACTTGACAAAAAAGTTTTAAGTGACTTTCTGGAAATAGTCGATATACCAATAGGAGAACCGGAAGGCATAATCTGGCCGGACAACGAAAGATTTTTCAGGATTTTTGACAGAACACTGGACAGGGTATTAAACAGCCCGCAGAGATCACTCCGTGACATGATACCCGACATCCGCACCGCTCTTGAAAAATCTTTTAAATAAATAAACCATAAAAGCCGTGTCCTAACCGCCGGGACAACGGCAAGGAACTTCAGACCGGATCAGTATCTAATCATAGTACGCTGATACCGGTCTCTTTACAGATCAAATATTAAAAATCTCTCAGCCGAAATGACTTGTTTACTAAACGATCTTAACGTCGCATTTGGGGATAGCAGAGAGGAATCTTCTGCCGTAGCGTCGGGTGGCGATCCTGCTGTCGAGTATGACCACGATACCCTTGTCGGTCTTGGAGCGGATAAGTCTGCCGAAGCCCTGCTTGAACTTTATTATTGCAGAGGGTATCTGGTAATCGAAGAAGGGATTTTTCCCTTCCTCTTTCAATTTTTCCAGTCTGCCTGCAAGCAGGGGTCTGTCAGGGACGGCAAAAGGGAGCCTGGCGATGATCACATTAGAAAGAGCCCGCCCAGGGACATCGACTCCCTGCCAAAATGAATCTGTGCCGAAAAGCACCGCCCTTTCTGAATTCTTGAAGTATTTCAACAGCCTTGATCTGTCCAGACCCTGTCCCTGCTGAAGGATCTCGATCTGATTTTCTAAAAACCAGTCGTTCATTTTCTCTGCCGCCTCATTCATCATCCTGTAACTGGTGAAAAGTACGAATGCCCTGCCGCCGGTCTGCAGAAGATATTTTTTTATAGACTCACATGCCCTATCCATAAATACTGGGTCATTTGGAGCAGGAAGTGACTTTTCGATATAAAGAGTCACCTGTTTTTGGTAATCAAACGGCGAACCGAGCTTTAAGGCAGAGAAGTTTTCCAGGCCTATCCTCTCTGCAAAGAATTTAAAACCCTGTTTCTGGTCCTGTCCGTCGGAACTTAAAGTAGCACTGGTCATAATAACCGAATTGAAATTGTTAAACAGAGTCCGCTGAACATCCGGGCCCACGTTTAAAGGTGCGCTTTTCATGATGACCCTTTTGAATCTGCCTTCTGAAAGTTCCACCCAGTATACTTGGCCCTCGCGCGACTGTTTCATGAATTCATCCAGCTCTGCAGAAAGCAGAATGCACTGATCAACATAGCGGGTTATTTCGAATTTCTCATCGTCTTTTGTCATTTTGCGGGCAAGTTTCGTAAGTTCCTTTTTAAGTCTGGCCAAAGGTTCTGAAAGAGTGTCTTGCACAAAGTCCTTGCCGCACCTACCCTTTGTTTCCCTTTCGTTTTCCAGGTACCAGTTCTTTACTTTCTTGAAAAATCTCATGGCCTCTGATCTGAGTTTTGCTGCAGCATCTATCGCATTGTCAGCATTAAAATATTTCAGCAGCCCCTTTTTGGTTGAAGGGTTGTAGAGCGAATTTGTCAGGTATTTCAGTCTTGTATTTGTGATCTCTATCCCGAAATGGTCCTCAGCAACCGATTCCAGGTTATGGGCCTCATCGACCACCACAAACTCGTAATCAGGCAGAAGTTCTGCTCCATCTGACTTCAGTATCAGGTCGGAAAACATAAGTGCATGGTTTGCCACTATAATATCTGCGGTGTCAAGTCTCCTGCGTGCCTTCCAGTAGAAGCATTCCCTGTAAAAAGGGCACTTCCTTGACCTGCAGTTTCCATGTTCGCTTTTAACCGCATCCCACACAGAACCGTTTGGAAGAAACGAAAGATCGGAAAGCGACCCGTCACTGGTAGTTGTCGTCCATTCTTTCAAGGTCTGAAGCTCGGAGGCGGTTTTATCGAAAAGTCCCTGCTGCCTTCTTATCGCAAATTCCAACCGGCGCAGGCAGATATAATTGCTTCTTCCTTTGGCAACCTCTGCAGAAAAAGGTATGGGAAGGGCCTCTGCAAGAAAGGGAAGATCCTTGTTTATCAGTTGTTCCTGAAGGTTGATGGTAAAAGTTGCTATCAGTACTTTCTGCCCGGTCTGAACGGATGCTTCGATCGCGGGAACCAGGTATGCAAAACTCTTTCCTACGCCGGTTCCTGCTTCTACAGTAAGATGGTGACCTTTTTTGACGGCCTGCTGGCAGGCCTGTGCCATTTTAACCTGCTCGTCACGAGGTTCAAAATATTCCAACTTCCGGCTAAGAAACCCATCCTCGCCGAATACAAATGACATGTCTGAAAGATCGAATGCCCGGATCATTAAAAGTTATTCCTCTACTGCATAGATAACATCTCTGAGAAGTTTTACTTCCGGGACATCCTCCATTTTTTCATAAGCTTTGTCAATGGATTCTTTAGCTTTTTCGGGCCTGTCAATATTATGATATACGTACCCTGCAAGGAACATAAGTTCCGGTGATTTGCTGATATTTTTATACAGGTCCTCGATCTCAAGCAGCCTATTGTCTATCACGTCTCTGCTTCCGATCATTTTCTCGATATTAATATCAAGAGCAGTATATTCCGGATACATACTTATAGTTCTCTGCAAAAACAGTGCACTTGACATGTATTCACCTGCCGCGAACAGAGCATGGCATTTACCGGCATATGCAAGCGGGTCATCCTGCTTGTAAATAGTTGCCAGTGTATAGGCGTCAGCGGCACGGTAATATTTGCCTTCTTTCAAGAATACTTCCGCTGCCCTCATATTCTTATTGAATTTATCATCACTGTAGGCAGCAAAAGTGTCATGCTCACCCATAATGGTACGTGACTTGGCAACGGTCATGGAAATTTCTTCGATCCTTTTCATGAAGGAATCTTCATCTGTCTCTTCATTTTCCTGCTCTGGTTGTTCGGCTTCGGGCTGCTCTTTCTCTTCTTCCTTTAACCTTGAAAATACAGGTTCCTCATCATAGTAAAGCTTGCCTTCTTTAATGCCCAACTCCTCTGCTTTTCCGGTTTGCTCAAGCACCTGCTGAATCTGATTACGCATTAAGTCAACAATATCTTCTTCGCCCCTGAAGCTTTTACCTTCTTCAGCCTCGGCGTCCGGAGTTTTCTGTTCCTGCTCTTTGCCGGGTTCAATCTGTTTTTTAGGTTCGGGCTTTTCATATTTTCTGAAGGCCTTCTGTATCCTTTCGCCTTCTGCTACAAGGTCCTGTTTAAGCTTTTCTGCTTTGTCATTAAGTAATCCAAGTTTTTCCCTGAATTCCTCGTCCTCTAAAAATTCTTTTTCTGTCTTATCGAGGGCTTCATTTTCAACAGCGGTCTGAGCGATCTTTTCAAGTTCTGCTGAAAGCTCCGTTTCCAGCTGATCTTTAGTTGTGCCCAAAGGTCTCTGAGTCAAAGGTTTAGCAGTTCCGATGTCCGTCCTTATCCGGCTTTGAGTACCTGCTCTCAAATTCTCACCGGTAATCCTGTCATTTAATCTCGCATCAATCGTCTGCTGTGGTGGATTTATAAGCTGTCTTTCCCTGTCGGAATCGAATTTTGTAACCGTTCTGGTATCGAAATAATAAGGGGTATAACCCTGACCTACGTTAGACCTTATGCCAAGAGCGGAACTGTCCCTTCTAAAGGCATTCAGGGTCGATGAACCCAGCGGTGCCCCGAAATCCGTTACGGAATTATAGGGAACAAGACCCCTGAAATGCTTGCCTGAGCCGACGTTTCCGGTAATTACCAGATTCCCGCTGTTATCCATGGGTGAAGGAGACGGGTGCAGTTTTCTCTGGCCGGTACTCGGCGGCCCTCCTATACTACCTGCAGGGTTGGAAGGACCTGATTGCCTTGCCCGTACGAATTCACCAGCCGATAATAAAAACAAGCCCGTTACTGTTAATACTATATACTTTTTTAAAATTCTTTGCCGATACATATATGCACCTCTTTTTATAATCTTACCCAATTTATATACTTCGACAAAACCATGTTGTTTGTTAACCATTCTGATATTTAGGTTTTTCCGCCCATCTTAATTTACTTGCCAAGGTATCCCACTGAGTATGATTCGGATTATTTACGATAAGAAAATCACCCTTATGCCTTTCGATATAGACCACATCGCCCTCTTTTACCGGCTCCTGGAATCTGCCGTCAACAGAAACCTGTGTACCTATATTAACTCTTTCTGCGTGTACTTGGAGTTTACTGTCTGCACTTATCACGATAGGCCTGAAGCTGAGAGAATGCGGACATATCGGTGTTATTACCATGGCCTGAACTCTTCCAGCCAGAATTGGCCCACCGGCTGATAAATTATATGCAGTCGAACCGGTGGGTGTCGATATTATCAGACCATCACTTATACAGCTGGTTAAAGGCTGATCATTGACGAACATCTTCAATTCCAGCATCCTGAAAGGCGGCCCTGCATTTATAAATACATCATTAGCAGCGGTTGAACGGAAAATTTCCTTCCCTTTTCTCGCATGGGTGCAGTTGATCATCATTCTTTTTTCGATCTTAGCCTTATCCGATATGATAATATCGAAGGATTCCTTAAGGTCTTTTAAGGTGAATTCTGCCAGGAAACCGAGATTGCCCATGTTCACACCGACAACGGGAACATTAGAGTGTCTGAGTTCATTGGCTGCGGAAATAATAGTACCGTCGCCTCCGAAAACAACCGCATAATCCGAATTAGCCAGCAGATCACAATCGCAATCCTGTATGCCGCAATTTGCAACAATATCGACCTTTTCGTTTAAAAAACTCACGAAATCGTCGGTTGCTTCCTTGACGTGTTCCCTTTCGGGATCTCTGAATATGACAATTCTCTTTTTACTGCCCATAGGGGTTTCCCTCACTTGATCGATATATAATCAGGATAATCTCAAGACCGATTCTTTTCAAGCATTTCTTTTGCCGTATTATAAATATTCTCGGCAGAAATACCGGCCGCCTGAAGCTGAGACTCCCTTTTATCATGCCTGTAAAATTGTCTTTCGGCGGCTATGATCTTAAATTTTGGGTTTATTCCTTCATCGATCAGGGCTTCGCTAAGCGCCGAACCGAAACCTCCAGCTTTGCTGTGATCTTCAACGGTTATGATCGGCTTTAAATCCCTGCATTTTTCAACGATCCCGGTATCGACGGGAGCTGCAAAACGCGCGTTTATAACTTCTGCTTCGAAATTTTCATCTTTTAACTTTTCTGCAACTTTCACGGCATATTTAAGGGCTGGTCCTGCCGCCGCGATCCTCAGGTCGGGATCTTCAATTTCTTTTATTGAAACAGACGTGCCTCTTTCAAAAGGTGTTTTCAAGGATTCTAATTTTTCCAGATCTTTGCATACAATGTCTTTAGGATACCTTATGCAGACACACTTATCTGCATTTGCAGCGTAATCCATCGCCAGCCTGACTTCCGTTTCGCAGGCAGGTGCAATGATCTCGATATCAGGCAGCATTCTCAGGAACCCTATATCCATAAGTCCGTTATGAGTAGGCCCGTCTGAACCTACAAAGCCTGCCCTGTCAATGCAGAAAACCACCGGCAGGTCCTGAAGAGATACTTCCTGGAATATCTGGTCGAAAGATCTCTGCAGAAAGGTCGAATAAATGCAAACGAAAGGTTTTAACCCCTCTTTCGCAAGCCCTGCACCAATATCAACTGCTAGGGATTCTGCGATCCCTACATCATAAAACTTTTCTGGATGTCGTTCCTTTAGTTTAATAAGGCCGGTTCCGGCACTCATGGCACAGGTTATGCCAACGATTTTATCATCCTTATCCGCCATATCAGCCAGGTGCTCGCCGAAACAGTCGGTGAAGGTCTTTCCCTTTCTTTCGAATGTCGGTTCTTCAACCTTGTCACCGTTTCTTATAAAGGGTTTGGTTGAGTGGTACTTTTCCGGCTGGTCGCCTGCGGGAGTAAAGCCGTAGCCTTTTTTGGTATAGACATGAAGAATAGCGGGAGTCTGAAGTTCTCCCAATTCCGAAAAAAGCTGGCTCAGGGTATTTATGTCATGGCCGTCAACCGGACCGAAATACGGTATGTTCATGCTCTCGAATATCTGGCTGGGCGGAAGCACCATCCTGATATTCTTTTTTATCTTTTCGATAGCATCCTCAACACCTTTTCCTATAAAAGGCAGATGCTCAAAAATATTGTTTGTATGTTTTACGATATCCTCGTAGGTATGAGAAAGCCGGATCTTTGAAAAATACTTAGCCAGTGCCCCGGTTGTCTTGTCAATAGCCATCGAATTATCATTGAGAATGATCAAAAGCTGTCTTTTTATCAGGTTAAGGTTATTGAGAGCTTCGAATGATATGCCGTTTACGATGGATGCATCGCCTACCACAGCCACGATCTTATCATTTTTTTCCTGCTGCTGCTGCCCCAGGGCCATTCCTACTGCAGTCGGAATGGCGGTTCCCGCATGGCCAACAACAAACTGGTCGAAATCGCTTTCCTTCGGGTTCGGAAAACCGCTGACCCCTTCGACCTTCCTTAAATTCTTAAAGCCTTCCATCCTGCCGGTTAAGAGTTTGTGGGTATAGCATTGATGGCCCACATCCCATAAAAGCTTGTCCTGTTTGAAGTTAAACGCCTTGTGCAGGGCTATGGTAAGTTCGATCACGCCGAGGTTGCTTGCAAGATGACCACCGGTCTTGCTGACATGGTGAATGATATATTCACGTATCTCGCCAGCCAGATCATTCATCTGCTCTCTGCTAAAGCCCTCAAGGCTCTTACTTTCCTGAATTTGTTTTAGAAGCTCAGACATAAAAACCAACATTCTTAAAACGATTGATTCTGCAGAATTGTTCAAAAAAATCAAGCAAAAGAAAGCAAAAAGGATTCAGACTTAAATGATTAAATAATTTATATCTTGAGAAAAATATTCTTTTTTTATAAATTATTAGACACAGATTATACTTTAACTGATTATATTTTTAAATATGAAAAACAAGAAAGCTTTTAAAACATATGACCATTATCCCACCGATGATGAATTGAAGAAACCGGTTGGTTTTTGTAAAAGACCATCTTTTACTTATATGAATGGGTACGGATATATCGAGGCCAAGCCAAGAATTGCAGGACACCTTTTTGGCTCAATATTGATAAGCTTTTTTTTATTATTAATGCTGATCCCGATATTGGGAGAATTTAAATTTTATCTAGCAGAGTTGAGTCTCATATTAGGAGCAGTTTTAAATCTTTTTCAGTCAATAAATGTAGTTATTAAACGAATCAAACATGGAAAATATTTCGTTTATGATGATGAAGATGAAATTCTAGAATTGCCGCGTTACGACAGAAAATTTCATAAAGATAAAATTTGCGGACTGCACTTACATGAATTCAGAAAGACTATTCCCTTCCTGTCATTTCTGCCCTTTTTAAATACTTCTCACCGTGAGCTATCTGTCGTTATAAAGGAGTATAAGGGTAATTAAACAAGATACCAGTTAGGATTTGCACAGGGGATGAAGGACATTTTCGGAGACATAAAACGAGCAGCTGAAAAATTGTCTGAGTTAATGGATACCGAGCTTACAAAGTTAAAATCCAAAAGTCCTCTCATTTATGACAAAAAAAGCAATCAGTTTTTTACCGTGGAAGAATCCTTTAAACCTCTTGCAGCAGTTGATTAAGTCACTTAGTTCTTTCAAGAAGTGCTTTGGCCAGATCCCTGAGAATTTCGGCTGAAATATCAAAATCTTCTAGATCGTTTATCGCCTGGGTGACAAGCTGTTCTTCGATCTTTTTAGCTTCATCGATTCCCACCAGAGCCGGGTAGGTCATCTTGCCTGACTTTTCGTCTTTTCCAGCAGTTTTGCCGAGCTGTTTGGTGGTCGATTCGATATCCAGTATATCATCTGCGATCTGAAAGCTCAGGCCCAGCTTAAGGCCGAAGTCGCTCAAGTCTCTCATTTGTTTTAAGTTGGCTTTTCCTGCAAGTGCCCCCAGCTGACAGGCTGCCCGGAACATTTTGGCGGTCTTGTTTTTATGGATATACTCCAGGTACTCTGCATCAGGTTCTTTCTTTTCTGCAAGCAGGTCTGCCATCTGGCCAGTGATCATCCCGGATGCCCCTGCCGCCTCTGCAAGCTGGCCTGTCATCTTAGATGAAACTGCCGCCTCTGTCACCTGCTTTGCCATTATCTCGAAGGCAAGTGTCAAAAGTGCATCACCTGCCAGGATAGCGGTCGGCTCATCGAACTTGATATGACAGGCAGGCTGCCCCCTTCGCATGTCGTCATCATCCATGGCAGGCAAGTCATCGTGTACCAGCGAATAGGTGTGGACCATTTCGATGGCGACAGCAGCGACGAGAGCATCTTCGTTATAGCTACCGTTGTATGTTACCTCACAACACCAGAGGACAAGTGCCCCTCTCAGCCGCTTGCCTTCTGAAAAAAGCATGTATTCCATAGCCTCTTTTAGATGCGGCTCGATGCCGGTCTGCTCTAACATGATTTTCCTGAGCGAATCGTTTACGATCTTTGCCTTCTCTGCGAGCCGGTTTTTAAAGTCGTCCTGAACCCTATTGTTAAATATCATTTTATCTTTCCATCAAACTTTTGATTATTTTTCCCGGATTTCGTATCATATCGCTTCTTGGCTTTTAGGCCGAAAAGCATTTAGAATAATACCTTTTTAATGACGATGTATAAAGAGTTATGGCAGAAAAACCGAAAAAAATTCTGATCACCGGCGTTACCGCTAGCGGCAAGGGCAGGCTGGCCTTCGAACTTGCAAAAAGATTCAACGGCGAGATAATCAGCGTCGATTCCATGAAGGTCTATAAAAGAATGGATATCGGCACCGCAAAACCGCCTGAAGAAAGAAGACAGGAGATCCCACACCACCTGATAGATGTTGTAGAACCAAGTGACTCTTTCTGCGTCGATCAGTTCCTTCAGCTTTTCGAAGAGTGCGAAAAGGACATTCTCTCCCGGAATAAGACGGCTGTTGCGGTCGGCGGAACGGCCATGTATATAAAGGCCTTGATGTACGGGCTTTTCGAAGGGCCGGGGTCAGATGAAAATATTAGAAATAAGATCAAACAAAGTATCAAAGCCGAAGGCCTGCATGCTATTCACGATGAACTGAAACAGGTCGATCCCGAAGCTGCCGGCCGGATACATCCTAACGATGCAAAAAGAATCATACGGGCACTTGAAGTTTACAAACTGACCGGAAAGCCCATCTCATCCTTTCAGACCCAGTTTGAAAGAGAACCGAGAAAAGACTGGCTGGTAATAGGCCTGACCCGTGACAAGGAAACCGAAAACAGGCGAATGAACAAGCGTGCCAAGCTGATGTTCGAAAACGGCCTTATCAAAGAAGTAAAATCTCTTCTTGCAGAAGATAAACCCTTAAGCAAACAGGCAAAATCGGCCATCGGCTACAGGGAAACCATCGAATACCTCCAGGGCAAACACGACTTGGAAGATACCGTCGAACTGGTAAAAAGAAACACCCGCAGATTCGCAAAGAGCCAGAGAACCTGGTTCAAGAGATTCACCTTCGTAAACTGGATCGACATACAACCCGAAGAAACCCTGCAGGACATAACCCAAAAAGCACTGGAAATAATAAATAGTTCTACTCAGGCTTAGATTTTTTTCTTTTCCCTTTTTTTTTAATTGTTAAAATAATATAGGTGGAGTTAATTTTTGGGAGGTAAGAAAAATGAAATTTCGTCAGCCAAGTCTATTGCAAATGCTTATCATAACAGGTCTTGCTGTCCTGTTTATAATCCTACAGCCTATGCTTGCCAATCTTTCCATGTTCCTTTTATTTCTTATAATGGCGGCAGGTATACCGGTGGGCCTGGGCTTTTTTATCGCTCTGGTGGAACAGAAACACTCCAGAATAGTGACAGGCATGTGGTCGGCAGTGATATTTTACGTTTTGCTGAATATCATTATGATCGTCACCGATCTCGTGGCAAAAGGTACAGTTGCCGGTACCCTTGAGATAGATTTCACTTCCGCTCTAGGAATAGCGGGGATAATCTTTGGCCTGCTTTTATACGGACTGTTCGGTGCATTGGGAGGTACTATCGCAGATGAATTAATGAAGCAGATATCAAAAGGTGAGCAGAAAGATACCGAAATCAAGACCGGCAGCTGATTTAGATATAAAAAACATCAAAATAAATCGCACGTTCAGGCAGTCTGCATTTGTTTCTGAGTTCTCAGTACCCTGGCGGTCTCACTTAACATGATCTGCCTGACAAGGCTGGAATTCACCTCGTTTACATCCATCTTGAAAATTCTCTCCTCCACCAGCGATGCTACGTGCCTTGCGGTCTTGTACTGGAGGTTATACTCATTTTGAAGATCATCGATGATCACCGATTTATCCCAGTTGTTCTTCTGTGATATTTCGGAGATATTTAAATTGCCGTCTCTCAGCATCCCTTCGAGATCGGTGGTAACAACCATAACCCTTCTCCTTTTCAGTTTCCTTCTGAAGTGATGCTCTGCAAGGACTTCTGCCACATCTTCATAACCCGTAGTCTGCAGCACCGCCTTTATGATTGAATGAATTTCATCTGCATGGATAGTCCTGCATTTAAGCTGGCAGTAAAGATAAAACGTCACTACCTCAGCCAGTTGTTCGGAAACAGAAACGTCGGAAATACCCATTGCAGAAAACGCATTGTTCAGAGTCCCCAGGATCTTTGTGTGGTAATAAGGCTCATTTGTTTTGTCTTCCTTGACGACGATAAGTCCGTTTCTCATTTCGGATCCCTCCTGTATAGAATTAAATTTTAAAACAAACTCTTCTGATCGGGATGCTCCTTCTGCCTTAACACCCTGGTGACTTCATCGATCAGTTCATCTTCATCTTTAAATTCCCGATAAACGCTGGCAAAGCGAATGTAGGCGACCTTGTCCAGTGCCTTCAAATGCCTCATAACCGCCTCACCTATAAAGGTACTCGGCACTTCACGGTCAAAGTTCTGGAATATCTCTTCTTCAACCCTGTCTGCAACCTGCTGTATCTGCTCGACTGCAACCTGCCTTTTGTAACATGCCTTCTGAAGGCCGGCGATGATCTTGTCCCTGTCATAGGGCACGCGGGATTCATCCTTCTTTATCACGGTCAACTTTGTGCCTTCACCGATCTTTTCATATGTGGTAAACCGCCTTTCACAGCTCAGGCACATTCTCCGCCTTCTTATTACCCTCCCCCCGTCGCTGGAACGGGAATCGACAACCTTATCATTGTTTTCTGTGCAGAAAGGACAACGCAATTTTCACCTCACTAACCACGAAAAGAATACCATATCTCGAATCAATGCTATTTTAAGCACTAGATATAGTATGTCAAAAGGTAATTTGAAAAACTTCTGGTTTTTTTAAAAAAGATATGCCAAATTGCTTCAAAAATCAATAAATTAGCAGATGTTTATGTCCTTTGGTATTACTTAAAAAAGCAAGCGGGAAAAGTTTTATTTTATCCTTAAACATTTCTACTTGAGTATTTAACATGTCCCCTTGAGTGAATTTAAAAAATTACGAGGAAAATAAATGAATTTAAGCAAATGCATTTTAGATTCGATACAGCATATTTACGATGACAGGGCAGAAGAGGCCATGGTTAACATCTGTCCTGCGGGGCTGCTGACAGCAGAAAAACAGTATGAAGGTGAAGATGAGGATGCCTTTCGTAAGTTTTTCAAAGATAATTTCGATCTTATGGCTGACGTGGCCTTCGGCAGTAAGAGCAAAAAGGCGAGGAAGATAGGCTATCACCTTCCTCATATCAACCCTGATCCTGAGGTCAGTTTTTCCATCGAGGATATCTTCACATCCTCTGCGATTCTTTGCCTGCACGAAAAGAAGCTGCCCGAATATATAACCTTTACCAGCGATAACATAATTACAGCGGAAAAGGATTCAGTGATACTTCCTGCAAATCTTGTCTTCGGACTGATACTTGCGGTGATACTTTCGCCGGTAAATGCGGAGATGAAAGCCGAAAAAACAGAGATCATCAACTACAGGAACATCCCCCTGCCCTTGAATCACTTATGGGGCAGGAAAAGTGAATTCACCTGGCTTGACGGAATGCTACAGGAAGTTGCACGCATACAGCACGAGCAAAGATGAGGAATAAAAAAGGCCTCTGCCCTGTACGAAAGCAGAAGCCTTTTTACGGAAAAGAACTTATTCTATGGCCCGATATTTTTAATACCCCGGCGAGTAACGCCGCTTTTCATCATCCCCTCAACTAAGCGACTCACCTGTCTAAATAAATAATAAAAAACAAATCCGGCTACGGCAAATTAACAGGAGCTTTTTTAGATTTTTTTAAATGGTTTTTATGTACTTAAAAGGAGTGGAAGGCCCTGTTTATAAAAATATAGCCCCATAAAAACAGCAATTCTGAAAAAATTTTGAAAAACATCTATTATTACCCTTAGATTTTGTCGAAATAATATTTGACAGCGGACTACGGAGTAATTACAGGCTGAACATCAGAAAATTCAAAACGTAAAATCGAATGGATAAACTCAGCCGCAAAAGGAGTTGTTTATGCTAGTTTTAAGCAGACAAAAAGATGAATCGATCATGATCGGCGATGACGTCGAAATCACGATCGTAGACGTAAGAGGCGATAAGGTAAGATTGGGAATAACCGCACCTAAATCAATTCCTGTACATCGCCGTGAAGTATATGATGCCATAAAAAATGAGCAGAAAGAACAGGCAAGCGAAAAATAGAATATCTCAAATTTCCCTTTCTTTTTAAATACCCTGAATTATTTTCAGGGTATTTTTACATTCTCTTGTACCTCGGCCCGCTCGAACCTTCCGGAACCGTCCATCTTATGTTATCGAATGGGCATTTTCTCTGGCAGGTCTTGCAGTGCAGGCAGTTTGAGGGGTTCGCCGGCCTGACAACCCCCTGAATAGTCTCATAAACCCCTGCAGGACAGAAAGTTATACAGGGGGCATTGAATCTGGGCTTACATTTTCTTGCACAGGTATTTCTGTTCATTATCTCAAGATGACATGGTTCTTCTTCCCTGTGTTCGGTTGCCGCTACCGCAGTAAACGTATCCTTATCAAAATTCTGGTCGGGTTTAAGCCGGTAAGTCTTTTCATTCATTGCTTCATAATCCTTTTCGACGCTTATCTTCGGCATGAAATGAGAAAATGCAGCCATCGGAAAGCCTAACAACATCCCGAATTTACCCGTTGTCTGCTTATAATTTCTCGCAGTCTTCAGCTCTTTAGTAATATTGGAATCATCGATCAGCTCAGTATATTTCGAAGCCGCACTTTCCGGCTCATCGAGAGATTCATTTATCGCCTCTGCAGCCTGAATTCCGGAGTCAATGGCATTGTGCAGACCCTTTATTTTTACCATATTAACAAAACCGGCGCTGTCGCCTGCGATTATTACATTACTTCTACCTATCGAATTGCTCAATGGATCTCTTGGAATGGCATAATAACCGCCTTCGGGGATCATCTTCGCCCCCGCCTCGACAACCGTACCGCCGTCGATAAACTGATTTACCCATTTATGACTCTTGAAATTAGTCAGTGCATCCTGCGGATTGAAATCATAGTATTTCCAGTCCGCACTTGCTATAAGCCCGACTGCCAGGTGATTTTTCGATTCCGGATATATCACTCCACCGCCGAAAATGGCAGGCCCGATCACAGGGCTCCACAGCGGATAACCCATTGCATGGACTATCCTACCTTCTGAAAATTTCTCGAACTTCTCGTCTGAAACTTTTATAAGTTCTTTGACACCAACGGAATATAATTGAGGATGCTGTCTTTGAAGGTTTGCTTTCTCGATCAATTTCTCGGTCAGTAAACCGTCGCATCCTTCTGCAAGGACAACGATATCCGCTTTTACAGTCTCTCCGGGCAGGTAATTCGGCTGTTTGTGTCCTTCTGCATCCAGGCCCTGGTCAACGATCTTAACACCGGTCGCCTGATTAGTTTTTTTATCGAAGAATATTTCTTCTGCAGCAAAGCCGGTCATAACCTCTACGCCCATTTCCACGGCGATATCTTTAAGCCAGCTGCAAAGTCTGCTTACCGAAACTATGTAATCATTCTCATGCAGCATCTGTCCTAAAGGAAGTTTCATCTTGTCTGCGATCTTCAATGCGAAATTCATCTTGAATGCAAATTTTCTGCCCAGCATGAACATGACGTTATCCGTATCCACCTTGTAAGCCAGCACCTTTTTGGCCTGCTTGTCTTCTCTCCAGTCAGGTTTTGCTTCATCCAGAAGGGAGTTCAAAGGCTCCTGTTCAAGTACTGCACCGGAAAGGTTATGATTTCCGACATCCCTTTCCTTATCTATTACGCATATTTCCAGTTCAGGCTTCAGGCACTTCGCTTTTATAGCGGCAGACAGTCCTGCCGGCCCTGCACCGACAATTAAAACTTGGGTTTTTAAATAATCAGTCACTTTAATCTTTATCCTCTAATGCTTTAACTAATTCAGGAACTACATTTTCTACATTATCGACTATGTAATAATCACACTGCTTGAAGATGGGGGCTTCCGGATCACTGTTGATTGCGATGATATTTTCTGCGTTGGAGATCCCTATCATGTGCTGGATCGCACCTGATATACCCAGTGCCATGTAAAGTTTGGGCCCGACAGCTGTGCCGGTCTGACCTACCTGGTGGATTCTCTCGGCAAAACCCTGCTCGACCGCTGCCCTGGTTGCACCGATCTCAACGCTGGTATCAAACTTACCCGATATCGCTTCCTTGACGCCCGATGTCATTCTGTCGAAATTGTCACGGTTCTGCATACCTTTTCCGCCGCTGATGATTACATCGGAATCGAAATCAACCGCCCCGGTAGCCTTTTCCTTTGACAGTATATTGACACTGAGATCATCTTCATCTATCTGAGGCTGGATCTTTATGACTTCCCCTTTACGCTTGGGATCGGGAGTAAGTTTTTTCATAACTCCCGGCCTGGCAGTTGCCATCTGACACTGAGAATCCTTTGTTACGATCGACGCCATGATATTCCCTCCCAGAGCCGGACGCGTCTGAAGCAGGATAGCGATTTCTCTTTTTCTGGAACTGTCACGGATATCAAGGCCCGTACAGTCGGCAGTCAAACCAGAGCCGACACTGTAGGCGATCATTGGGGCAAGCATCCTGCCTTGAGGAGTAGCCGCATAAAGTGCTATCTGAGGAGAATATTCCTCGATCACATCCGCGATCGCTTTCCTGTAGGCACTGGGGTCGAAATGTTCCAGCAGTTCATGTTCGATCATATAAACATTATCAGCACCGGCTGCGATAAGCTCATCGGAAAATTCAGAAAGATCATTTCCTGCTATCACAACACCCACTTTTGTCTCCAGCGAATCCGCCAGTTCCCTAGCCTTTCCGGTAAGCTCGAATGTTGAGGGGTCAACTGTCTCTTCGTCGGTTTCCGCAACCACCCAGACTTCGCCGTCATATGAGGGTTTGGTGGTTTTAAAGCCCTCAATCATATCTTCAAGAGTCCTTTTATGTATCTTGCCATCGGTTGCATTAAGGATCGATTTTTTAACGTAATCATCAATTTCATCCACCTTTTTGATGTCAAGTTCCTTGAGCTTTTTAGTCAAAAGGGTATAATCTTCGCTTTCTTTTTCCGTGGTCTCGAAATTCCTCTCGAAGATACTTTCCCTGTTAGAGGGCAGTTTGTAAAGATTATCCATTTGGCCGTCGCCTTTTTCACCCTCTTGTTGTACTTTCAGCTGTTTTCTTATTATTTTGGCCAATGTCCTGGCATCGGAAACCTCCTGGCACTTTCTGGTGCTCTTGCCCGGCGGATAAACCCTGATAACCCTCGTCTTAGATCCCTTCACTCCCACATGAGTAGCATTAATATCGTCATTGGTCCAAGAATGAACTTTCATTGTGTTAGCCTTGCGAGTGCGGGAAAAACTTGCATAAAGCGGATATTCATATTTTGCCACCGTCAGAACCGCCGGCACCTGTTTCGGAGCAACCCTCTGGCTTCCGCCGCTGATGATCTTCGTAAATTCGAAACCGCTTTTCTTTAATTCCGAATCTGTAACGTAAGCAATGCAGGGAATTGACAGTTCTTCTGCGATCTGAGGAGGAACCTGTGCAGTATCACCGTCGACCGACTGCATGCCCGATACGACATAATAATCATCATCACCTTCGAATATATCCTTAACGATCTTTCTTATTCCGAATGCAAGGGGATTGGCCGTCGCCCAGGTATCTGCACCACCCAGCTTCCTGTCGGTCAAAAGTACCGCTTCATCGGCACACCTAGCCAGGCCGTATCTTAATACCTCCTCTGCCATGGGCGGACCCATAGTAAGACAAACCAGCTTCGAATCATCATCTCCTTGCTGTTTCTGCATCTGGTTGGCAAATGCAAGGGCCTGAGCATCCAGTTCATTGATCACATTCTCAAGACGTGTTCTTATAAGGGTACCCGATTTAGGATCGAAGGCATTATCAGTGATCTGCGAAATATCCGGAACTTGTTTAACCAAGACTATATAATTACTCATTTATCGTTTTCCTAACCATAAACAGATTGAAATATCTTATAATATTATTTTGCACTTATTTTTACAAAATATATACAGACAATTCACCTGTTTTTTAGTTCAATATTGCTATCCCGCTTTAAAATCTTCAAAACCAGCGGGTTTGCCTTACCCGAACGAAATAAAACCTTTTATTTTCAAATCTTTACATCTTAATAGCATAAAATTGCTTTTTTATGTTGCAATATGCTGAAAAAAATGCCAACCTCTTGAAAAGTCTTGTCTGAACTCTATAATTATGTATTAACATTTTAGTTTTAAAACGGATTTGAATTTATTCTCTTATTGTTAATTTTGTTGAGGTGAATTAAAAATGGCAGATTTACAAGCATTGGCAGATGCGATCATTAAAGGTAATCAGAAAGCAGCCACAGAACTTACACAGTCTGCAATAGACGAAGGAATGGCGGCTAAAGAAGTGCTCGATAACGGCCTGATCGCAGGTATGGAAGTTGTCGGCGCAAGATTCAAAAAGAACGAAGTTTACATCCCCGAAGTACTCATTGCAGCACGTGCAATGAAGTCGGCGATGGAAATACTAAGCCCGGAACTGGAAAAAGCAGGTGTTGAAGCTATCGGCAAATTCCTCATCGGTACCGTTCAGGGTGACCTTCATGACATCGGAAAGAACCTCGTTGCCATGATGATGAAGGGTGCAGGATTCGATGTTGTCGATATCGGCGTAGACGTTGCTCCCGAAAAATTCGCCGAAGAAGTAAAATCTTCAGGTGCTGACATTGTCGGTATGAGCGCACTGCTCACAACTACTATGCCCGCTATGGAAAAAAGCATCAAGGCTTTGAAGGATGCAGGCGTAGATACAAAGATCATCGTCGGCGGTGCTCCTGTAACTCAAGGCTATGCTGACAAGATCGGTGCAGACGGCTACTCAGCAGATGCTGCTTCGGCAGTCGATCTGGCGAAAAGTCTTATGTAACCTGCAATATAACATAAAATAATGAAAAACAGCGCTTTGAATTGAGCGCTGTTTTTTTTATAATAAATTTAAAACAAGACATCTGGTCAAATGGGAATATCTTTTTATGGCAAAAATTCAGAACAGATACCTGAATCAGCTTCTGATGCAGGAAAAATTCGTACCTGCAAAAAAGAAAAAGCAGCAGCTGATCGCAGCTGAAGAACTCTACAACATCCTTGAGGATGAAAAAGACTATCCCTTCGAATTTATTTGCTATAAGATCACGGGATTTCATCCCAAAGGCCTGGAAGACGATCTGCCCGCAAAAGGAAAACAGCTTAAGGATGACCTGAGAATTTTTATAAATAAAGTAAGCAGCCAGGTCGCTGAAAGAACATCGCAATACAATGAAGATATCTATACCGTTGACCAGCTGGCGGGAAAACTCGACGTTTCCAAAAAAACCGTAAACCGCTGGCGAAAAAAAGGACTTCTGGCAAGAAAATTTATCTTCCCCGACAACAAAAAGAAGATCGGCATAACCGAATCCGCCTTAAAGAAATTCCGCGATCAGAACCCCGAACTTATCGAAAACGCTGCCGGCTTCTGCAGGATGTCAAAAAGAAAACGAACCGCCATCTTAAAACATTTGCGGAAATTAGCTGAAGAAAATAACGAATCCAGAAACAAGATCATCGAACAGAGCGCGAAAAAATACGCCAGGTCACATGAAGCGGTCAGGAAACTACTTGCAGAACACGAAAAAAACAACCCTGACAATAAGATATTCAAAGATCATAAAGGCCCATTGACTTCCGCCCAGAAAAAAGAACTATACAGGTTGTACTGCGGGGGAACATCAATAAAGAAGCTTATCACAAAATTCGGTAAAAGCAAAAGTACAGTTTACCGGGTAATAAACCGGAAAAGAGCGAAGAAAATCGCCCTGAAAGATCTTAATTACATTCCAAGCCAGGAATTTCTGCGGGAAGATGCTGACCAAAAAATCCTTACCGTAAACCCTGACTTGCAGAACTTCATTCAAAATATTGAGGGAGAAGAAAATCTGCTTACCGGCTCGTTCAGCACCAGGTATTTGAACCTTGTTGAAAATCTCCCGAAACTCAACCGAGAAATGGAACAGGATTTATTCAGAAGATACAATTACCTGAAATACCTTGCTGAAAAAAAGAGAAAGCAAATTTCCAACAGAAATATTTCCGGCAGGCTGCTTACCGAAATCGAAGAACTTTTAAACCGTATCGAAAAAATCAAGCAGATCCTCATAAAAGCCAATTTAAAAATGGTTGTCACCATTGCCAGAAAACACTCGGTAAAGGGCAGAAACCTTTCCGAACTCGTCAGCCAGGGAAACGTCGCCCTGATGAAGGCCATCGAAAAATTCGACTACAACCGCGGATTCAGATTCTCAACTTACGCTTCCTGGGTCATAACTACCGATTTTGCAAAGAAGCTTCCCGAAGCTGCAGAAAAGATCGACAAGGCCTTCACCGCATCCCTTGAAAGCATCCAGAAAGATCACAGAAAAGACAAAGGAGCAGGTGTCGTGGTCATCGAAAGGGCAAGAGAAAGCCTTGTTGAAACTATAAAAAATGAACTCGATGAAAGGGAACAGTACATAATCCTGAACCATTTCGGCCTGATCGGTTCACCTGTACACAGAAAAAGAAAGACTCTGAAAGAGGTCGGCGACCATCTCGGCCTGACCAAAGAACGTGTGCGCCAGCTCGAACTTTTAGCATTACAGAAACTGAAACGCTCCCTCTCCATGGAAGAATTCGAACTGCTCACCGGCTAATCTTTATTTTCAGCAAGCAAAAACTTCAATTCCTTAATATCTTTTTGAACCCGTATCCTGCTGTTAACGATCCAGTACCAAAGCTTCATTAATATTGTTGAATTGAACCCAATAAGAAATAACACTACAGCAAGCAACATATTCTTTGTACTGGTAGCTACAAAAAAATAATTGCTTGCTGCTATCATTATTGCAATTTCGATTACCAAAAACATCCAGGTAATCCACTTTACTGTTTTTACCTTGTTATCGAACTCACCCATTATCTCATTTTTCATTCCCAGTTCTTTGCTGGATTCTTCCATTTTTTTATCTATGAGCTCAGATAATTTTTTTTCGATATCTTCCATTTTATATTCCTTTCATCATTTCTCTTAATGTTTTAAGAGTTCTGCTTAATTTTGACTTTATTGTGCCTTCCGGAATTTTGATTATTTCAGAGATTTCTTTATAAGTAAAATTCTCGTAAAATCTCAAAAACACCACAGCTCTTTTCTCTGCAGGAAGCTTTTGAATTACCCGCTCCAACTCTTCAAATTCATCGAATTCGCTTCCGTTGGTTTCATTTCCAATTATTATGCTTTCAGACTGATAGTCTTTTAGTTTTTCCTTCTTGATCTTTTGCCTAAAATGATCATAGCATTTTCTATTTAGTATTTTATATGCCCAGTTTACGAATGATTCCTCATTTTTTAATTGATCAAGCTTTTTAACAATTACTCGCCATGCTTCCTGCGTAACATCTTTAGCATCTTCATGGTTCTTCAGATAATTTCGTGCATAGCCCATAAATTTTGGATTGCATATTTCGAACAACATCTCGAAGCTCTCCCTGTCTCCATCTCTGGCATTTAAAACCAAATATCCGATCTTAAATTGTTTTCTCATTTTTCCCATTTATTTATATAGTCGGGTCTATTCCAAAAAACGTTCCGTTTTATTTTTATTTTTTCTTTACCCTTGTTACTTCTTTTTTAAGCTTTTATATTATTCAGTAGAAATAACAACAATTAAAAGGAGATAGCTTTGAATAAAACAGGTTTCATCGGCACAGGCAATATGGCAGAAGCCCTGATAAAAGGCGTTATCGACAAAAAAGTCCTCGACCCGGAAAACATCCACATATCGGATATAAGGAAAGACCGGCTGGAAGCACTTTCGGAAAAGTATAATGTTCAGATATCGGAAAGCAACGATGATCTGGTAAATATCTGCGATTGTATATTCTTAAGCATTAAACCCCAGAACATGCACCAGGTATTAGATCAGCTTGATAAGCAAGGTATACAAGAAAAACTTTTCGTCTCCATAGCGGCAGGTATAACAACTGAAAAGATAGAATCGATACTCGGCGAAGTGCCCGTCATTCGCGTCATGCCAAATACCCCCGCCCTGATAGCCCAGGGGGCAAGCGCGATGTTCGCAAATAAAAAAGCAAAAGATAAAACCGGGCAGATCGAAAAGATACTTTCTGCAGTCGGCATAGTCCAGGTCTTAACCGATGAAAGCCTTATGGATGCCGTCACGGCAGTCAGCGGAAGCGGCCCTGCATATTTCTTCTACCTTATGCAGTATATGATCGAAGCTGCGGAAGAACTGGGTCTGGATGATCTTTCGGCAAAAAAACTCGTCCTTCAAACCGCAAAAGGCTCAGCATTGCTTGCAGAAACTGCAGATAAAACAGATGAATCCTGCGCACAACTGAGGGATAAAGTCACCTCGCCCGGAGGCACCACTGAAGCCGCTATAAAAGTCTTCGATAAGGCCGAGATGAACTCAGTTATTAAAAATGCTGTCAAAAAAGCTGCAGAAAGAAGCAAACAGCTTTCCGGTTAACTATTCCTCGATCTCTATCGCCTCAACCGGACATTCATCTGCTGCCTGCTGGGCTGCTGCTTCTTCTCCCTCGGGAATTTCATCAACGATCACCTCTGCGATATCGTCTCCCATCTGGAAAACTTCTGGGCATGTATCAACGCAAAGTCCGCATGCTGTACAGGTGTCTAATACTTTTGCTTTCATAAAATACTCCTCTTAAAAAAAATGTCAGTCAAACAATTTATAACTCCACTTGTAAATAAAGTAGTGATTAAATTAAATATTGTCAATTTAAAATCTTATACTGGAAAAAATTCATAACTCCTGTTATTATATCCCTTCGTTTTAAACTCGAAGTAAAGGTTTAAGTTTGTAGTCAGTAAATGGTCGGGTCCCGGCAGTCTGGGCCCGTGAACCTGGTCAGGCGGGGAACCGAGCAGCCATAAGCGGTAACCCAGTCGTGTACGGGGTAACCCGGCCACTTTTTTTCATCAAGGAAAACATGGCTTATACAGTTCTTGCTAGAAAATATAGATCGAAGTCTTTTGACGATGTCGTGGGGCAGCAGCCCATCGCTCAGACCCTCAAAAACGCCATAGAAAAAGACCGGGTCGCACACGCCTACCTTTTCGTAGGCACCAGGGGAATTGGGAAAACTACCATGGCAAGGATCCTGGCAAAGGCATTGAACTGCCAATCTGCCGACCAGCCAACAACCGAACCATGCTGTAAATGCGACAGCTGCAAGGCCATTAACAAAGGTGACGATATAGACGTGATCGAAATTGACGGTGCATCCAACAATGGCGTTGAGCAGGTACGCGAACTGAGACAGAACGCCATCTACAGACCCGTCCGCTCACGCTTTAAAATATACATCATTGACGAAGTTCATATGCTCAGCACCGCTGCTTTCAACGCCCTGCTGAAAACACTGGAGGAACCGCCGGAACATGTAAAATTCATCTTTGCTACTACTGAACCTAATAAAGTAATACCGACCATCCAGTCACGCTGCCAGCGGTACGACTTCAACAACATCAGCCCAACAAAGATCGCAGAACACTTAAAATACGTCCTTAAAGAAGAAAAGATTGACTACAACGACGAATTCGTTATCCAGGTGGCAAAGCTTGCCAACGGCTCCATGCGTGACGGATTAAGTATCCTTGACAGATTAATAAGCACCGGGGCAGAAAAACTCACTGCAGAACTGCTGGAGGAATTTATGGGTCTGGCAAGCGCAGAAAAGATACACAACCTTATCGGTGCGATAGGAAAAAACGAATCCGCCTCCGCACTTGAAATGACCGGCGACCTTATTTCACAGGGCTTAAGCGAAGAACAGATCGCAGATTCCATGATAAATTCATTCCGTGACATACTGGTTGCAAAAACAGGCGGGCTGGACAGTGACGTTTTGATACTGACTGCCCAGCAGAAAGAATCATTGAACAAAATAAAAGATCTCTTCGACGAAGCCGGCCTGATATACAATATAAGCACTCTGGAAAAATTGAGATGGACATTAAAAAACAGTGAAACCGCAAGGGCCTTACTCGATGCCACCGTCCTGAGATTCACCTTAAGCGAACATTTCCTCAACCTAGATGAGCTTGCAAAGTCACTGCAGAACGCAAACCCAGCAGGTCTAAAAAAAAAATTAGATAGAAAAACTCCCCCGTCAACTTCGGAAAAAAATTCCCGGAAAATATCCGAAGAAAAACAGCTAAATATCCCCTCTTTGAAAATAAAGGATTTAGAACAGCTAAAGCAAAACTGGGACGACCTGATGGACTTCATATCCGATTCATTCAATGCCTCGCTGAAAGCCCTGATTGAAAAAGGAGCTCCGAAAAAATTCGATGGTAAAATTCTCACCGTCGCCTTCGGGCAGAAAAACAAGATTAACAAAAAGATGCTCGAAACCGGCGACAGAACCAAAAAGCTCGAAAAATTCTTCTCCGGTCAATTTTCACAGCCGATTAGATTGACATTTACCGTCGAAAAAAGTACAGATAATACAGAGACCGAAAAAAAAACCGAAGAAAACAAAAAGGATGAAGGTAAACTAAGAAAAAAAATATTGAACGACCAGGGAGTCAAGACCGTTTTAAAAGCACTCGATGCTAAGATAACGGACATTGACTTGGATAACGGATAAAAAATGGCTGACATTTATACAAAAACTTTGAATAAACTTATAGAGGAATTCGGAAAGCTGCCCGGCATTGGCCCGAAGACCGCAGAAAGGCTCGCTTTTCATATTCTAAAGGCCGACAAATCCGAGGCAATGAAGCTCTCCGATGCCATAAGAGAGGTTAAAACTAAGATCCAGCATTGTAAGATCTGTTCGAACCTCTCGGAAGGTGAAGTCTGCAATATCTGCTCCGACCCTAAAAGGGATAAAAATATAATCTGCGTGGTCGAGCAGCCCAAAGATGTCATCAGCCTGGAAAAAACCGGCAGCTGCAAATGGGTTTATCATGTCCTTGGCGGCCATATCGCACCGCTGGAAGGCATAGAAGCAGAAGACCTGACCATAGACAAGCTCATTGAACGGGTAAAGAAACAGGACGTAAAAGAAGTGGTTATGGCAACAAACCCCAACATGGCAGGCGACGGCACTGCTTTGTACATCTGTTCGCTGTTAAGGCCTCTGAACGTAAAAATTACCCGGTTGGCAAGAGGATTGCCTACCGGCGGAAGCATTGAATTTTCCAGCGGCAAGATACTAAATGATGCCATCCTGGGACGGCAGGAGATCGAATAAAAGATTAAACTAAGTTGTAAATAAGATTTTTAAGGAAGCTGATATTATGAAAATGGAAATGAGAGGACAAATGCGAATGGAGCAGAAAATGAAGCTCGCTCCCCGCATGATCCAGTCCATGGAGATCCTTCAGCTTCCGCTTTTGGCACTACAGGAAAGAATAATACAGGAAATGAACAAAAACCCCGTTCTGGAATTCGAGGATGATAAAATGCAGGCCCGGAGTCTCGACGAAGATGAAAGAGAAGGCTCCGATGATGATGCACTGGAAGGACTTGACGATAACTACAAGGAATACATGGACCGGGCAAAACCCCAGCCGAGACCGAAATCAGATGAACCCGATAAGAAACTCGAGGCCTTGAAGAATACAGCCGCTAAGCCGAACTCCCTTTACGATCACCTCATCGATCAGTGGCACCTTGTCGATGTGGAGGAACCTGTTCGCAAGGCGGGTGAAAAAATAATCGAATACATTGATAATCGTGGATACCTGACCGTACGCCTCGAACAGTTGCACAATAAGGACGAAGATGAATACTCCCTGGAAAACCTCGAATACGCTTTAAAACTTATTCAGAAACTAGAACCAGCAGGTGTGGGTGCAAGGGACATCAAGGAATGTTTTTTGATCCAGATCGATCAGAGTCCCGAGGAAATGCCCTTTGAAAGAAAACTCGTTGCAGAACACATGAACCGGCTTATGGAAAACAAACTCCCTGACATCGCAAAAAAGATGAATTGCTCTATCGATGATATAAACAAGGCCATTGTTCACCTCAGTAGATTCGACACTTCGCCGGGACTTCAGATAGAACAGGAAAGAAACCATACTATAACCGCCGATGTCTCCGTCGAATATGACGAAGAGGCAGAGGATTTCGTGATCCGCGTTCTGGATTCTGAACTCCCCGCCTTAAAGGTAAACGATGAGTACTCGAAGATGGTCGAAGATCCCGAAATCGAAGAAAAAACAAAAAAATTTCTGAAGACGAACATCCGCTCGGCTGAATGGATCATCGAGGCGATAAAGCAGAGAAAGAAAACCCTGCTGAAAGTCACGCAATCCATTGTAAAACACCAGAGAGAGTTTTTCGAAAAAGGGCAGCATTATCTAAAGCCCCTTCCCATGGCCACTGTCGCAGATGAGGTAGGCGTACATATTGCCACTGTGTCCCGTGCAGTTTCCGGAAAATATGTCCAGTGCAGCTGGGGTGTGTTACCCCTGCGGAAATTTTTCAGCGGGGGTATGGAAGACGAATATGGAAAAGCTCACAGCTGGGAAGCAATACGCGCAAAACTGCAGCAGATAATTGATGAAGAGGATAAATCCAAACCTCTGAGCGACGATAAGATCAGGAAAAAGCTCGCCGAAATGGGCATAAAAGATATAGCCAGACGCACAGTCGCAAAGTACAGAAAAATACTCAATATCCCCTCTGCAAGGCTGAGGAAAAAATACTGATCATCTTCTCTTCTTTTTCTGCGGTACTACCACCTTAATACTCTCGGACTTGGGAAGAAGAACAACTATGAATTCACCGTCTTCAAGCTGAGTATAAGTATGCTCAAGCGAGGAATCGAAAAACGCTGTATCGTCAGGTTCAAGATCTGTGTATTCTTCCTGAACTTTAAGCTCTACTTTACCGCTTAAAACGTAACAAACTTCGTAGCAGTCTTCCTGGACAAAATCTGTCTTGCCGACCTGACCTTCTTCCAATTCCATTTTAAAGACCTTGGCCTTCTTGAAAGATGCAAATTTCGAATTCTTCAGATCCTCACTGGCCTGAACCAATTCATTGAAATCAATCTTCTCGGCTTTCTGTTTCTGAACGATAGGGCTCTCTGCCATAGCTATCAATTCTTTAGTTGAAATCTTAAGTGCCTCAGCTATCGCATCCAGAGTCCGCAAAGACGGCAAAGTCTTATTGTTCTCTACCGAAGCAACGGTCGGATATGTCAAACCTGCTTCTTTGGCAAGTTCCTCAAGGGTTAAGTTGAGTCTCTTTCTAAGAGCCGTCATCACTCTAAAATTATATTTTGAGTCCATAATTGAACCCCCATTTAAAATAAAATAATTATTAGCTGCATGTTAATTTTATCAAAAAATACACTTATTCCTATTATTTTTACATGCTTAATTGAAATAGGTTCCTTCATTATCAAAATTATTTTATGCTTAAAGAGCAAAAACCTTGTTTTTATGCTGAAAAGGGCTATTTTTATTTAAAAAATTTTTTGGATTTTTTACAGTTTTTAATTAAATATTAATTTTTTTCTATGACCTCTGGCAGATTTTCAAAAAATTTCCGATGAATTCACAAAAATATGCGATATTGACAATTCCTGCTCTTCTCTTATAGTATAATTAATATTTCAGGTAACTGAACCTAATTTTAAATTAACTGACATTTTGGAGAAAGATATGGATCCGGCAATTTTTAAGGCCTATGACATCAGGGGTATTTACAAAGAACAATTTAACGAAGAAGATGCATGGAAAATAGGTTACGCATGTGCACAATTTCTAACCTCGATGTTGAGCGGTTACGAAAGAGCACAGGCAAACTGCAGGTCTATCTGCGTTGCAAGAGACATGCGTTCACACAGCAATAAGCTGGCTAAATCACTGATAAAAGGTATAAACGCCTATGGTGCCAACGTTATCGACATCGGAATGATCGATACGCCGCAGATGTATTTCGCCATAAACCACCTCGGTACCTGCGGCGGAATACAAGTGACCGCATCACACAACCCGGCAAAATACAACGGCTTTAAAATTTCAGCCAAGAAGGCACTGCCGGTAGGAGGTGATACAGGACTGAAGGATATAGAGCATATCGCCCTTGCACTTATCCATACAAAAGGCAAAGAGGACGGTTCTTTCGAAAGGATTGATCTGACTGAAGAATACAAAAAACATGTTCATAAATTCCTGGACAAAGACATTAAACCCCTGAAAGTTGCTATTGACGCTTCCAACGGAATGGCGGGCAAAGTAGTCCCCGCTCTCTTCGATGATCTTTCTATAGAGATTATCGAGCTGAATTTTACACATGACGGCACTTTTAAGCATGAACCGAACCCTCTCGATGAAAACAACCTGAAAGAACTCAAAGATACAGTTGTAAACGAAAACTGTGATTTCGGGGTATGCTTCGATGGGGATGCCGACAGGCTCCAGATGATCGATGAAAAAGGCCAGACCATTCCTTGTGACATCTTAACAGCTGTGATGGTGCCGCATTTCCTGAAGGAAAGCCCAAACTCTACAGTCGTTTATGATCTAAGAAGCAGTAAAGTCGTAGCGGAAACAATACTTGAGCACAGCGGTACTCCAAGAAGAGAAAGAGTGGGACATGCATTTATGAAAAAGGCTCTCAGGGATTCACATGCTGTCTTCGGAGGGGAACTTTCAGGACATTTCTATTACAGGGACAACTACAATGCAGACTCCGGCATGATCACAATGGCCTACATGCTCAATATAATAAGCAGATCGGATAAACCCGTAAGTGAAATGATCCAGCCTTACAAAAAATATTACTCCAGCGGCGAGACAAACTTCACCGTCGATGATAAGCAGAAGGCCATGGACCAACTCGCAAAAAAATACTCCGATGCCGATATCGACTACCTCGACGGAGTCACCGTAAGGTACAAAGACTGGTGGTTTAACTGCAGACCAAGCAATACAGAACCGCTCTTGAGACTGAACGTCGAAGCGGATTCTCAGGAACTTCTCGACGAAAAAATGAAGGAAATAAACGGATTTATGTCGGACTTTATTTAAATGGATTATCTCAAATGCAGATAAACACAGTAACTTTCCATACCGAAAACGGGAACGTCGAAGGTGTTCAGAATAAATGGCAGGGTTTCAACGTTCTGATGATCACCGGGCCGAAAGGCTTTATAGCATGTCCCGCCATAGACATACAAGCCTGCAACAGTTTCGGTGTAGCCGCCTGTCTTGTTGAAAGCGGACCGGATAATCCTATCGGAACCCTGGAAAAAATGGCCGACAGAAAAATCACAAAAATAAACCGGAAGGCAAAAGAACTGGGAATAGAAGGGGGTATGATCGCCAAAGAGGCGTTTAAACTCATCGCCTAAAAGAACAGCACCCTCGTAATTTCGACGGCAATGAGAAATAAACGAAGTGGAAATATCTTTTTAAATTATTCTCCATAGAAAATAATTGTTAAATTTTAAGAAAAAGAGGAAGCCAAAAATGAAAAGAGGGAAATCAATCTCATTTATCTGTGTAATTGCACTGTCTTTAAGTCTTACTATTTCTGCCAACACTCGAAAGTCCGACAAAAACGAAATAAAAGAGAATTCTATAGAGATAATCCTTAAAATCAATTCAAATGCTTCTCCTGAACTTCGTAAAAAAGTAATTTTTTCAGTTAAAACAGTTTTTAAAAATAATGAATACGCAGTCAAAAAAAGAAATAATACCGATTCACCTCTCCAGGCAGAAGTTAACCTCTGGCTCTTTGAGAACAATGACTCCAACCAGGTGACATATTTTTACAAAAGTGAGCTTAACTATCTTGTAAAATTTTCACCTGAAGATTTCGACAAAAAACTACTGTTCAAAAGCGATATTTATTCCGGATTGCCGAAATTCGACTCAGCAGAAAAACAAAACATAACAAACTATGTTAAAAGATACTTCCAAAGTGACTTGGAAAAGATAACCTCTAAAATATCCAAACTCCCCTGCCTGCTCATTGACCCTTCTAAAAAAGAAAATAAAAAATACGTTGCTTCGAAAAACAGCAAGGTGTTCCACCTAAAAGACTGCAGTGCTGCAAAAAGGATCTCGGAAAAAAATCTAAAAGAATACGATTCCAGAATGCAGGCCCTTGCCGACGGTAAAAGGCCCTGTAAAATCTGCAAACCCTAGGCCGCTTGCACCTGTATATCAAATCTAGTATCATATTTGTTTTAATTTTTAAAATTATGTGAGGCGTTATGAGAATATTACTGGTAGCTTGCAAGGTACTTCAGAAAGAAGCATATTATTGTGCCGCAAGGTCGGAAAACACTGTGGACATGATCCTTTTGAAGCAGGGTCTGCACAATGAACCTGATGAACTGCGAAATGAACTCAAAGAAGCCGTCAGCCACACCGAAGACATAGAAGGGAACCCCTATGACGCAATCGTCCTCGGCTACGGCCTGTGCAGTAATGGCATTGTGGGACTTTCCGCGGATACAAAAATGGTCGTACCCAGAGGACACGACTGCATTACCCTGCTTCTGGGCTCAAAGGAAAAATATAAGGATTATTTCGAATCACACCGGGGTATTTACTGGTACAGCACCGGCTGGATAGCAACCAACACCCAACCCGGAAAGGAAAGATACGAAAAAACTCTCGCAGAGTATAAGGAAAAATACGGCAAGGACAATGCCGAGTACCTCATGGAAATGGAACAGAACTGGATGAAGGAATACGAGATCGCAACCTACGTGGACTGGGGATTTCCGGGTTCAGAAAAAGAAAAGCAATATACAAAAGAATGTGCAGAATTTCTCGGCTGGAAATACGATGAGATAAAAGGTGACCCTGCACTTTTCCAGAAAATGATCGACGGCAGATGGAACAAAGAGGATTTTCTCATTATCGAACCCGGCAGTAAGATCAAAGAGGACCTGACTTCGGAAGGACTCATTAAAGCGGAATAAATATGGACCTGATTACCATTATCTTTACCGCTGTAGGCCTGGCAATGGATGCCTTTTCGGTTTCCATTGTAAGCGGAGCTGTATATAAAAAGCTCCACTTGAGGCATGCTTTCAGAATAAGCTGCTTTTTTGGAGGTTTCCAGGCAATAATGCCGCTGGTGGGCTCAATGGCAGGTCTGACCGTAAAGGATTATATAAAGGATTTTGACCACTGGATCGCTTTTATTTTACTGCTTGCGATAGGAGTGAAAATGATATACGAAGCCTTCAAAATGAAAACAGAGGAAGAAAAAAACATGAACCCTACCAGCCTGATAGTTTTATTGATCCTTGCTTTCGCAACCAGTATCGACGCCCTGGCAGTCGGCTTTACTCTGTCATTTATAGAAAACGAAATACTTAAAATTATTCTGATAATTGGTATAATTACATTTATATTCTCCTTCCTGGGAGTGTATATTGGTAAAAGATACGGACATTTTTTTGAAAATAAATTCGAGGCCTTCGGCGGTATCCTGCTTATAATGATCGGCCTGAAAATACTGATATCGCATACTTATTAAACTAAAGTTATGGGAAAAATTTTTAAATTATGTCTTTAGGAAGCATCATAAGAGAAAAAAGAGAAGAGGCGAAACTAACCCTCGATCAGCTGAGCGAAAAAACTGGCTATTCAAAGCCCTATCTTTCTACCATAGAAAACGACAAGATCAAAAACCCTCCCAGCGATGAACTTTTGGTTAAACTTGAAAAAATCCTGGATTTTGAAAGCGGCTTTCTGCTGCATATCGCACACATGCAAAGACTGCCCCACGAAATCAGGATGGGGTACGAAAACGCAGAAAACGAAAACAGGCAATGGAGACAGATACTCAAAAATCTCGTCCACGAAAAAAACAATCCCGAAATGATAAAACGCATACTCGACAAAAGTGAAATAACCGAAGAATCCGAAAAAAAGAGTTTCTCCGCAGGCAAACTGATCCCGGTAATAAACAAGGTTTCCGCAGGCTATCCGGAGGATTTCAACGATCTTGATTACCCGGTCGGTATTGCAGACGACTATATCAGGTGTCCCGGCATAAACGACCCCAACGCATTTGCCGTCAGGGTCGTAGGTGATTCCATGGAAGAAAAATTCCACGAAGGTGAGATCGTTATCTTCTCACCTGCAAAACAGGTAAACAACGGAGATGACTGCTTTGTCCGGTTCAAGTCGCCGCATCAGACATCCTTCAAAAGGGTTTTTTTCGAAAAAGACGGTAAAGTCAGGCTTCAGCCCAGAAACGAAGAATACTCGCCGATTATAGTCAAAGGCGAGAAAATAAACGGTATATATAAAGCTGTTGCAAAATATCAGGAATTATAACTTTACGCATACCGGCATAAAAGATAAAATATTTTCAAAGTTTCAGATTTTTTTATATTTAACCGAAGATTCGGGAGAAATAAGTTGGATATCGGATATCACTTTCTGGCTTGCGGCAGGAACGGCATTCCTATGAACATAAAACTTAAGGATTGCAAATATACCCGCAAAAAAGTATTCAAACACGACTTCTTCGCAGCCACCGCCCTTTACGAAAAACACGACAACCATCTCGAATTTCCTGACAAACTGGTTCTGAAGATAAACCGAATCCACCACTTCCTCGGCATGCCCATGCAGTGGCTCGGCAAATGGATAAAGCAGCGGGAAATAAATATCCTGAAAAAACTTCAACCTCTCGACGGCATTTGCAAACTCTTTGACAACTTCGGCCCAACCGGCTTCATGTACAAATACATCGATGGAAAATCACTCGATGAAAAACCCGAAACCGACAAAGAATTCTGGGACTCGCTCGTCAAGCTCGTAAATAACATACACCAGAAAAACATTATATACATGGACATGAACAAAAGAGGAAATATTATCCGATCAACCGACGGCAAGCCCTGGCTCATCGATTTTCAGATTTCAATGTTGATCACGCCGAGAAAATTCCTCTCCAAAAACGTTACTGAATTTATCAGGCAGATACTCATCCAGTCCGACCTTTACCATCTTTACAAACACAAAAGAAGACTCTGCCCGGAGGCCCTCACAGAAGAAGAAAGAATTCTATCCAGAAGACAGAACCCGTTTATACAAATTCACCGGCGCATTGCCAATCCTTACAAGATAATAAGAAGATGGTTAATGAAAAAACTATACCTCTCCGGCATTCTGAAATCAGATGAAAACGAGCAGCGGAGTTCTGAAAACGATCCCTTGCGTTTCGTAAATAAATACTGATCAGTTCTTCTGTTGTCCAGCAACTGCAAGCACCACTGCATACACCCGCAAAGCCCCTGATGACTTCAATACCCTGCTGCATTCGTTAAGCGTTGCGCCAGTAGTCTTTATATCATCTACAAGGCATACCGTCTTACCTTCGAACTTATGTCCCTTCCTTATGCCGAAAGCATTTTTAACGTTAGCTGCCCTTTTTGCAGGTGACGCCATGACAGTCTGGTAAGGTGTATTTCTGACCCTCACCAGGTCCGTGCTTATTTTTCCATTAAGATGCTTTGCAATGAGATATGACTGATTATAGCCCCGTTTTAATCTTCTAAGCCAGAACAGCGGCACGGGTACGAAAAGATCCACCGCTCCGGCGACCCCTGAATTCATCACCACCGAATTTACCAGTCGACCGAGCTTTTCATGCAACTCTGATCTGCCGTTCTTAAAAGAAAGTATCAGATTACGGAAAACCCCTTTATATGCACCTGTCCTGATCAGCCTGTCAAAATAAAATTCTTGCCCCATGCATGAAGGACACCTACCTTCCAATATCCCATACTTACTTATATCCTTACCGCACTGCGGGCAGTGGTCACTTCCCACACTGGCCATAAGGTCACGCCAGCAGTCAGTGCAAAGAAACTTGTTATCAGGGTCGGTATATGATCCGCAGATAATACATTTGTTTGGCCAAATGAGATGATTCAGACCGTCAGCCCACAGCCTTATATTTTCCAGGAATCTCTTTTTTATCCCCTCTTTTAACATTTCACACTACGCTCAATTTCCTGATTAATTAACCCTGAATTATATACCTGTCCTCAAAAAATTGCAAACCTTTCATGCAAATTACCACCTCTTAATCTCAAGATATCTGAATAACTCATAATACCCTTAAATTAGTTCACAAAAAAATATATAATAATACTGCAATTACAGTAATTTACAGGAATGAAAGAGGTTAATTGTTGATCCTATAGTTCAGAATTCAGGGATTAAACGGTCAGAAAAAAATAAGCAAAGCTGTTTAATCAGATTCCTCATTTCTTTATGTGACTTTCAGCCCCCTCATTTTTGGTATTAGGGCAGAGCAAGATTTAAGCATTTAGAAAGTCATTTAGTTTCTTTTACCTTTACAGGTTTGAGTTTCGAAAAGGCTTTTTGCAGGATGCCGCTGAATGCAAATGCCCAGAATGTAACTAAAAGCGCCGTCTGCCAGCTCCATATCACAAGCCCTATCAAAAAAAGAAATCTTATCAGGTAGCCGAATGGTTTTTTACCTCTTAAATACTGGTTTATAACATGCGGATAAACTACTCTGCTTACCATCAGAAGCCCGACAGTAATAATGACCACCGGAAGCAGAAAGAATATCGCAGTATTTATGTAATTTAAGACCTGCGACTTTTCCGAAAAGAACCCGATAAGCGCTTCCTGTTGAAATATAACAAGACTGACCAGAACCCCCGCAGATGCCGGAGTAGGAAGGCCGATGAACTTCATGTGGGCGGATTCATCCTCTTCGTTTTCTACGTTGAATCTCGCCAACCTTATAATTGCACAGCTTACGTAAATTATTACCGAAAGCCAGATCAACCTCACCAGCAGGGTCTCACCTGCCGCAGTGAAATTGCTCATCTGATTTAAAAACAGTGAAAACATCCTGTAAACCAGGTAAGCCGGTGCTATCCCGAAACTTATGGTATCGGATAAACTGTCCAGCTGCCCGCCGAAGCTCGAAGTGCTGTGGCTCATCCTCGCCACCCTTCCGTCCAGCATATCGGCGAACATGGCGATCAGTATCATATACCCTGCCAGGGTAAGGTAGGGAATTTGCATACGGTGAAAGTGTATTCCTGCATCGGGGTCTATCTGTGCCTTTCCTGCAATAATTATGGCTGAAAACCCGAAGATGGCATTTAAAAGGGTGATAAATGACGGCAGGATGGAGATGTACTTCAGCCGATGATGCCGGGACTTTCTGGACTTTTTGGGTTTTTGTATCTTATCATTCATCGGTATATCTCAATAGAGGGGTCAAACCCGCCTTTACCTTCTGGCCCTTTTTCACCAGGAATTCCATATCTTCGCTTTTTGTGATATAAAGTTCAGTTCTCGAACCGAATTTTATCATCCCGAATTTCTGACCCTGCCTCAGCACGAAAGGCGGCTTCGTATCACATACGATCCTGCGGGCAACTGCACCGCTTATCTGCCTTATTATGATAGGTCTTTCCTTTCGGTTCAAGTGTACACCGCGTATTTTATTGGATTCGTTCACCTTCGAAGATTCCGGGGAAAGAGCATTTTTGTACTTTCCCTTTCTGTATATTATGTTCTCCACCCTCATTTTACAGGGTGCGCGGTTGATATGAACACTGAAAATGCTTAAAAATATTCCTATTCGTACGCAGTTTCCGCCCATGTATTCGTTATGCACTTCGCAAATATCCGTAATCTTTCCGTCAGCAGGTGCAAAAAGATAATTCGGCTGATCAGGGGTTCTTCTTTCGGGGTCGCGGAAAAATAAAACTGTCCAGGAAAACATCAAAAAAAGCACTCCCTGGATAAGATAAAAGAGCCACTGCGGCTCATAACCCCTTAGAAAGGAGTTTACTAACATCAAAGCCAGTATTATGGCAGGATAAATGAGAACCTGCGGCAGACCATATTTTGTTATAGGTATTCTCATGGCAGGATATCATAACTTAAAATCAACAATCGGCAAGTAATTTCGGGTTTAAAACCAAAAAGGCCGACTTAAAAAAGCCGGCCTCATGGAGGAGGGAAAGTATTATGTCTTATTCTACTACTGTATTAACGAGTCAAGGGTTCGAAATATTGACAAAAATTTTGAAAATTTTTTGAAATTTTTTTCACAATTAATAAAAAACCCTCTCTTTCACTCATAAAAAACTTATCATATAAAAACATCTTTATTAAATTAGACTTTCGAATCGGCAAAATGTTTCAAAATTTTTAGCAAAAATCAAGTTATTTCTCAATACTCTGGAAGAATTCCATAATTTTCCTAATTATCTCACTAATTTAACAAACTTGACATGTTAAAAGCCGACGATTAAAATTTCTTTAAGCAAAAACAATTTTTTGAAAAGGATTTTATGGAATGAACTGCACAAAATTTTCGAACTATCTTTTATTAGTTATATCGATATCATTTACCTTTACCTTCTTCAATGATCTTTTATTTGCAGTAAATACCGTTTCATCCGGCAAACTTCCCGATTTAAAAACGAAAAAGGCGGATCCTGTCGTTCCTTTCGCACTGGAAAGATATCCTGCCTCATGTTTCGAACCTCAAGGCCGGTGGAAAAAAAGCCTCCGGGTAATTGCTGACAGTTGGATAAAAAGAGCGGCAGAAACGGAACATCCCGTATATTATTGTTTTTTGTGGGAAAAAGACTGGTCAAAAGGTGACTTCGCCTCACCTCATTACGCCGTTTACGTCGGAGGAGCTTACGTCCGCCTTTCCAATTTCCTGCCGGATTCTAAACTGGCTCAAAAATACCGGTCAGACTGGCTTCCAAACCTTCTGGATTCTCAACTGGAAAACGGCTACATCGGCGGTGGCCTCACAGACGGCGTTATAACTATCGGAAAAACCGATTCTCAAATACCGCGCTACGAGCTTTTGAGCGTCGATCTCATCCTGGAATTTCTGTTAAGAGAATACGAACACACGGGCAGCCCGGAAGTCCTGCAGGCAGCAGTTGACTTAAAGAACTTTACCCTCGAGGAATTCATAAATCCCCAGGATTATAATGCAAAGCTGATGGAAACACCTGCACACCAGGCGATATGCAGGTCACTTACCGACATATACCGCTATACCGGCGATGAAGAGATACTTGACGCCCTGAAGCATTACATCGACCGACAGAAAAACCTTTTGAAAGGAACCTTCTCGAAGACCCGCCCCCACATCCACGCTGTCTGCTATTCCTATATGCTCCAGGCACCTTTGACAATGTATCATTATACAGGTGACACAGAACTGCTGGAAACGGCAATGGAGGGTTTCGAAAACGTAAGTGACTTTGCAATGCAGACCACCGGGACACTGACCGGCTGTGAAATAACACTGCAAAAAGGATGCAGAAAATACACAGAACACTGTGCAGCCTGCGAATGGAAAAATGCCTGCACCAGATTTCTGAAGTCACGAGGGGATGTCCGGTTTGCCGATATCGCCGAAAGGTGTATGCATAATGCCTACTTCGGCAGCAAGAGCCCCGACGGCCTGAGCCTGACTTATTATCATACGCTAAACCAGCTTTTCGCTACTGACTGGACGGGGCAGTACCTCCGTGACTTCGAACCCTCTGATATTTTCAATGGTGATTACAATATGGACCATAGCCCCAGATGCTGCAACTGTATAACTTCCAAGGCCTTTGCACAGTTCATCGAAAATTCCATACTGAAAACCCCTGAAGGCGAAATCACATTCGTCTTTTACGGCCCCGGCACCTTCCGGACTGAACTTTCCCGTGCAGGCAGGGTCACTGTAAAACAGGATACTGATTATCCATATGAGGATGAAATCAATTTCCGAATATCACTGGAAAAGTCCGCTGATTTTCCGCTACGCTTTCGCATACCTTTCTGGACAAGAAAAGTGAAAATGAAAATAAACGGCGAAACTGTTAATCAAAAACTGACACCCGGGGAATTTGCCCGCATACAGCGAACCTGGAATAACGGTGACAAAATCCAGCTTCTCTTTGATTTTCCGATAACTTTAGAATGGGACCATTCGCCGGCAGCAGGCAAAGGTGCCGCCGTGGTACGAGGGCCTTTGGTTTATTCGTTACCCGTAAAAGCTGAATGGAATTATACCGGCGAGTCTCCCCCCTCACCTGAGAACATGAAAGAGTCATGGAACGTGATTATGAAAGAGGGTCAGAAATGGAACGTTGCTCTTGAAATCGACACCGAAAACCCGGAAAAGTCACTCAAGGCCGTGAAGTTGCCTGTGCCAAAAGGCAGCCTGCCCTGGCAGAATTCGCCTGTTGGCCTGAAGGTGAAAGCCCGCCTCTTGCCGGACTGGAAACTGGACCGTATAAGCAACAATCCCCGCACACCCGCAATTCCGGAAAAAATCGAACCTCAAGGGAAACCTTTTGAAGTTACCCTGGTGCCCTTCGGCTTTACGAGGCTGAGGATGACTGTCCTGCCGGTGATCGGTCAGACTGATACCGAGAAGATCGAACACGGCCAGCACAAGGCGGATATCTAACCGGCTGTGAAAAAAACAAGGATATTTACTTTTCCCGCCAATATTTACTGAACAATTCGACTCCTTTATGATAAACTAAAATAAATGCGTTAAGAGGAGTTGAATTTATGCGAAAATACCTGGTTCTGACCATAATACTTGTTTTCGTTTCTGCTTTACCTGCCGATGAGGAAATTTCTGTACCGCAGAAGGCCTTTCAGTTAAGACTGGGAGGTGAAAAACTGAAGGCCGAAAGCATGCTCTTGCAGGAGATTAACAAAAAGACCGACAATCCCGATGTATACTTCGAGCTGGCGAGAAATTACCTTACACGCACCGGCCAGGCAAAAAAATACGCAGGCAAAGCAAAATCCTACATCAAAAAAACGATAAAAATGGACAGGGAGAATGCACGCTATTATTACTGGGCAGGGGTCATCGAAGTACACGACGCCATCGGGGCAAAGCAGGATATCTTTTCGCTTGCCTTTGCACCCTTCGGCCTGATGGCGGCAAAGGACAGGTTCGAAGATACGATCGAACACGACCCCAACCACCTGCATGCAAGGTTGATAGTTACCGGCCTTTACCAGAGACTGCCCTGGTTCCTGGGCGGTGACAAGAAAAAGGCACAAAACCAGGCGGAATTTCTCATGGAAAAAAGCAGGCTCTACGGCTGCCGGGCTTACGGTGACATATATCTCGATGAAAAAAAACATAAGACGGTTATCGACATGTGGAAACAGGCCATCCGCGAAAATCCTGAAAACGCCAAAATGAAGGAAGGTCTCGCCTATGCCTATATTGAGATCGGAGGCGAAGAAAATCTGGACAAGGCCTTTGAGCAGTTAAAAAAAACGATAAAAATACTACCCCGAACGGCAGTTATGCTGCTGGAACTGGGCCGGGCCTGCCAGGAGGAAAAACTGGACAATAAGGCAGAACAGGTCTACATGCGGTTTACCGAAGTAAATAAGGATACCCCCGCTATGCTTTCATCCTTCACTTACCTTCAGCTTTCAAAGATCGAAGATAAAAAAGGCAATATCCAAAAAAGCAGACAATACCGAAAAAAAGCCGTTGAACTTGACCCCATAACAGCAGAATCTGACTGGCTTCCCCACGTTGTATTCTTCTACGACCTATTCAAAAAACCCTGATAACCTTCCCTGCTTAAAACATGATAAACCTAAAACAGAATACTTCAAAAATTCATACCATTTATGGTATAACTGATAATGAAAAGCACGAGGATAAGGTTGATTTTTATGAGATATCGCAAATTTGCGATAAGATTCAAAATCCAAATCCAGAAAAAGCAACTTTAAGAAATCAGGATAATATGCTATTAAAACCGGTAATGTACAATAATACAAAGAGTACACCAAGACAGTAGAAAGAAAATTACAGTAATTTACAGTAAAATAAAATGATGAAATTCTTCTTTGCAATTGTACTTCGGCCATATTCTATACCCCCCCTTATATAAACTGGAGTGAACGTTAGCGTAAGTAATGGAGCCAATACCGTTTATTTCAAAATACCGGTTGCTGATGCAAATTTCCATATTTTACGTTAGTTTTCCTGTTGAAATCGTTTTAAGCAAAATCCTTGAATTGATAGAAAACATTTGAAAAATCAGGGCAAAAAGGTGATTATATTCACATGGCAGATCAAAACAGCGAAAAACTAAAACGGGCAAAAGAGCGGATGATACTTTTGAACTTAAAAAGCAGGGACATAAAGGAGGAAAAGGTCCTTAAAGCAATGGCCGAAGTCCCCCGGGAGGCCTTTGTGCCTGAAAAGTACAAGCCCCGGGCCTACGAGGACAACCCGCTTCCCATAGGAACAGGACAGACCATATCCCAGCCTTATATAGTCGCCAAAATGACCCAAGAGCTTCAGTTAGATGAAAGTTGCGACGTGCTGGAGATAGGTACGGGCTGTGGGTACCAGGCCGCGGTTCTGGCGAAGATCGCAAAAAAGGTTTACACTGTAGAACGTCACCATGAGCTTATGGAGGCGGCACAGGCGAACCTGGAAAAGATCGGCATCGGCAACGTGGAATTTCATTTAGGAGACGGCAGCAAGGGGTGGCACGAGGACAAGAAGTTTGACAGGATAATCGTAACCGCCTGCATGCCCTCGGTGCCGGATACATTGATAGACCAGTTGAAAAATGACGGCATCCTGATCGCCCCGGTGGGATCGATATATTCGCAGATGCTTGTAAGGGTCAAAAATAACTTCGGCCAGCTGAAGCAGGAATCGCTCTGTGGGGTGAGATTTGTCAGGATGATCGGAGAACACGGATTTGATAAATAGTTTGGGAGGTCTTTATGAACAAAGATCAGTTGTTGATAATGTGGCTGGGAATGATAGTGGTGATCATTCTTTCTACCTATCTGCCGTGGAAGGCAGAGGATAATTACTTCCAGGCCCGTGACCAGTACACCACCGGCGGAGATCACTATACGAACGTGCTGAGCTATGCATGGATAGGCGGGATCCCGAAGTACCGCTATGTCGATGAACACAGGAACGAAAACGGCAACCTGGAGGTCAGGGAATTCTGGAGGCCTTACCACGGGGCCTGCAGTGTTGATACCGGAAGGTATCTTGCGGAGATTATCCCGGTAATATTGGTGACTGTCGGACTGGTGATAACCCTCGGAAAAAGGAGACAGGCAGAGCAGGATCAATGAACTGGAGATATCATAAATACTGGCCGATATTGTTTATCTTCCCTGCAATTATTGTTCTTTTGTTCGGGGTGTTTTTCGCAATGCCGCTTATATTTTTAGGTCTTGTTATATTCCTGGCATTTGTTTTAATATTCGGCAGGATAGGTAAATGACAAAAACCACGGATGAAAAAAACAAATATAAACTTTCCATGCCAGTCCAGTATTTAAAGGGCGTAGGGCCTGCAAAGTCGAAGATTTTCGAGAAACTCGGGGTAAAGACGGTCGATGACATCCTGGATTATTTTCCCCGTGACTGGGATTTTGCCCCCGGCATAAGAAAGATACAGAACCTTCTACCCAACGAAGAAGTCACCGTAGTAGGGGTCGTGGAGTCAACGGACTTTCAAGTTTATAGAAAACCCAGGATTTTTGAGATGCACATTTCAGATGAGACCGGAACTTTCCGTGCTATCTGGTTTAACGGCGGGTATCTTCAAAAGCAGATTAATCCCGGAATGGTGCTGGCACTATCGGGTAAGGTCACGGAGTACAAGCATCAGCTTCAGATGACAAACCCGAAGTTCACCGTGGTGACAGAAGAGAGCGAGATATCAGCGGAAACCTTCAGCGGCGGGGTGTATCCTGCAACCGAGAAGCTCTCCAGCAGACAGATAAAAAGAATAATCAGCCAGCTGCTTGACCATACCGATCATCTTGTGCAGGAGCTTTTTTCCAAAGAATTCAGGCAGAAAGACAAGCTTATCGAAAGACCCCAGGCCTACAAATGGATACATCATCCGCCCGATGAGGAAAAACTGAAAAAGGCTAAAAGAAGGCTGAAATACGATGAGCTTTTTCTGATGCAGCTGGGACTTGCCCTGAGAAGATACCGGATGCAGAACTTTTCCGGTTCGGTACCCATGAACCATACATCAAAGATTGATTCCAGGATAAGGCAGAGATTCCCCTTCATCCTTACAGAGGATCAGAACAAAGTGATTGAGGATATTACAGAAGACATGGCACGGCCAAAACCCATGAACAGGCTCCTGCAGGGTGACGTCGGTTCGGGAAAGACTGTAGTGGCAGTTTATGCAAGCCTTCTTGCGGTAGCAAACAAGACTCAGGTGGCCATCATGGCACCGACGGAGATATTGGCGGGCCAACATTACAGGAACATGAAAAAATACCTGGAGGACAGCAGGGTTAAAATGGCACTTGTCACCGGCACTATGAAAAAACAGAAAAGAGATGAGATACTTGAAAAACTGAAAGACGGCAGGATCGATATCGTTGTCGGTACGGTCGCTCTGTTAAACAAAAACATAAAATTCCGCAAACTCGGGCTAGTGGTTATAGATGAACAGCACAAATTCGGCGTACACCAGAGAGCGACACTGAGAAAAAAGACCACCCCTCACTGCCTGGTCATGACGGCAACGCCCATTCCAAGGACCCTTGCCATGACCGCTTTCGGCGACCTGGATGTTTCGATAATAAAAAATGCTCCGCCGGGAAGGGGAACGGTGATAACCCGGCTTGTCGATAGGAAAGACCGAAAGAAAGCAGAGGATTTCATAAGACAGAGATTAAAGGCAGGCAAGCAGGCCTACTTCGTATACCCAAGGATAGAAAGTTCAGAGGATGACGACGATTTGAAGGCCGCCGCCGAGGAAGCAGAAAGACTTTCAAAGGAAATCTTCCCCGAATTTAAGGTAGAGCTTCTGCACGGCAGGATGCCTTCAGAGGAGAAAAGGAATATTATGCACGCCTTCAGCGAACATAAGATCGATGTGCTGGTTGCAACAGTGGTAATAGAAGTGGGAGTTGATGTCCCCAATGCAACCATTATGGTGATCGAAGGTGCCGACCGTTTCGGCCTTGCCCAGCTCCATCAGCTTCGCGGAAGGATCGGAAGGGGAGAATCGAAAAGCTATTGCCTGTTATTTTCAGAATCAGAAAGTGAAATATCGCACGACCGGCTGGAGGTGATGACCCGCACCAATGACGGATTCGAAATCGCAGAACAGGATCTGAGGATCAGGGGCCCGGGAGAGCTTTTCAGTACCAGGCAACACGGCCTGCCCGACCTGAAGATCGCAGATATCATCGAAGATTACGACCTTTTGAACCTGGCAAGAAAGGATGCCTTCGAAATGGTTAAAAACGACCCGATGCTTAAGGACCCGGGGCATAAGAATATAAGGCAGGCACTTTTGAAGAAATTCGGCGAAGACCTCGGGCTGGCGGATGTTGCCTAGATTAACATTTCAGATTTATGCTGGCATTTTTTACTGAAAACGGTAAAAATACCGATTAAATTATTATGAAGGTACCATTTAAAAATAAAAAACTGGAAAGATTTCTGATAGGCTTAAACGTAATTGCCGCTGCCTGTGTCGCTGGTACGTTCGCATGCCTGTACGGCTTTTATGAGCCTGTACTGCGGCCTGAAATACTTTTCACTTCTCAGATCGCGCTGCTTGCGGTGTTCCTGCTGACAAAGGTAATCAGGTTTTTCAATGCAGAATCCAAAGGCCAGTTTCTGCGTGTAAACTGGTTTGAAATCCCCATTTTTATTGCCTTTTTGGCATCGGTTTTCTTCTCCAGAAAAGGTTACAAGGACATTTCTGCAGAGACACTCATACATTTTTATATCGGGCTTTACCTGGTGATACAGGTGGTCATAAAATTATGCAGAACCAGCGTGAACATGGCGGCAACCGGCAGAGGGCCGGCAAAATCGCTTATAATAAGTTTTCTGTTCCTTATCATAACAGGTGCAGGTGTATTGATGCTTCCGAGGGCATCCACCGGAGAGCCTTTGAGTTTTGTCGACGCATTGTTTACATCTACCAGTGCCACCTGCGTGACCGGGCTTATCGTTAAGGACACCGGCGGTGATTTCACCCTATTGGGACAGATAGTGATATTGACACTGATACAGCTGGGAGGACTGGGGATAGTCATTTTCGGGGCGGTGCTCGCCCTTTTACTGGGGCAGGCGTTTTCGGTAAGCGAGAGCGTGGCCATGCAGGACCTTTTAAACACCCGAACACTTAACCGCATCGGCCAGATGATAGCTTTCATATTCGTTGGAACCATACTGATAGAAATTGCAGGCGCGGTTGCCTTTATGTCACTGTGGGATGATGTCCCTGGGAGAGTGCCCGGTTATTACAATAAGCTTTTCTGCAGTATCTTCCATTCCATAAGTGCCTTCTGCAATGCGGGGTTCAGTCTTTTCAGTGACAGTGTGATCCAGTACAAGAAAAGCTGGCAGGTTTACGGAGTATTCTGCCCGCTGATAATCCTCGGCGGTCTTGGTTTCGGTGTACTTTATAATCTTGCAGACGTGGCGGCGGATAAGATAAAAAGATTCACCAAAAAAATAATCAATCCCAAAAAACATTTTTATATGGAAGCTCCGAAAAGACTCTCCCTGCAGACAAAGATAGTGCTTTTCGCTTCGCTTGTTTTGGTAATCGGCGGTGCTGTGCTGTTTTATCTTTTCGAATATCATATAACCGAGTATTACTATGCCAAAAGTGCCGCCTTCGGGGATGCTTTCTTTCAGTCCGTAACGGCAAGGACGGCAGGATTCAACACCGTAGATATCGGCGAAGTGAAAAGTGCTAACAAGATGCTTTTGATAATACTGATGTTCATCGGAGGGTCACCGGGTTCGACGGCAGGCGGAATAAAGACCGTCACTTTCGCGGTTATCATCATGACCGCATTCGCCGCCCTTAGAAAAAGGCCCGAAGTTGAAATGTTCAACAGGTCGATAAGGCTGGTCATTGTCGGAAGGGCAATAACTGTGATGCTTTTGTTCATATTCGTTCTGTTTACTGCTACGTTTCTTTTAAGCATCACCGAGGCTCAGCAGGGATTCACCCTTTCTGATATAATGTTCGAATCTGCCTCTGCACTGGGGACGGTAGGGCTTTCCACGGGCATTACTCCGGTTTTGACATCGGCAGGTAAATTAATTATCATTACCCTGATGCTCATTGGCCGACTCGGGCCCCTGACGCTGCTGGCGGCATTGACCTTTAACTTAAGACCGGCAAAATATAATTACCCGGATGAAGCTGTCATCGTGGGTTAATTTGGAGAAAATAAAATGAAAAAATTCGCAGTCATAGGACTCGGAAGGTTCGGAAAAAAACTCGCCATCGCACTTGCAATGAGCGGGGCGGAAGTTATCGCCATCGACAAGGACAGAAACGAGATAGAAAGCATCCGTGATCAGGTTAGTCACGCAGTACGCCTTGACAGTACAGATGAAGAGGCACTCAAGGCCCAGGATGTCAACAAGGTAGATGTCGCCATTATAGGCATCGGCGAAAGGGGAAGGGGCTTTGAATCCGCGATCCTTACGGTAGTGAACTTAAAGCAGATGGGAGTTAAGAATATTTACGCCCGCGCAGAAAATCCGATAGCAGGAGAGGTCTTCGGAAAAATCGGGGCAACGGAAGTGATATATCCCGAGATCGAATCCGCTCAAAGATGGGCCTATAAACTGATCGCCCCTCAGATAGGCGAAAAGATCGATTTCGCACCGGGCTACAGTCTAGCAAGAGTAGCAGCACCTGAAAGTTTCGATGAAAAAACCGTAATGGAACTTCAGTTAAGGCAGAAATACAACGTCAACTTAGTTGCGATCAAACGTGGCGAGCATGAAAAAGGCAAAAAGGTCGAAAAGGGCGGGATCATAAACGTCCCCATGCCCAACACCGTAATCTATGCAGGTGACATCCTCATGGTGGCAGGCTCCGATGCCGACCTTGCAAAACTGCCCACGGAATAGTTACTTCAATATCAACAGCCAGCCCCTGCTTTCGGGTACCGGTATTTCGTCAGTAACTGCAAACTCTGCTTCCTGCTGAAATCCCGGAATTTTCAAGGCATATAATTTTTTACCTTCAAGGCCGAAAGGAAGTTTATCAGAATCGATGTCGAGGGTGACTTTTTCATCTTTTTCAGCCCAGCTTGCTATAGAGAAGAGGGCTTTATCTTCCTTGACGTATGCGGTTGCGAGGATATCTTTGTGCGAGGTCTTTACCGGGCAGCGTTCCGACCAGTAGCCGATCATGTCCGCTTGTTTTATGCCGAACTTGTCCCAGAGCTTCCAAATCTCAACCGGGTCTCCTGACCATCTTAAGCGGTTTGTCATTCCGTAGATCATGCCCCGCCATGGATTTCCGCCCAAGTGCAGCATCTCGCCGAAAAGTCCGAACGGAATCCCTGACATCTCGACCAGCCAGTAATCAGGCGACACTTCTTCATACTTATATCCTTCCCCAAACCACAGGCTGTTTACATAAGGCAGATGCTCCATGTAAAGTGAAGCTGGATTTATGCCGCCCCGTTCCTGCTGAAATGGATTTCCCGAATGAAAATCAAGAAGACAGCCGGGTTTTGTATAATCCATGGCTTTTCTGAGCCTTTTCATTATCTCCCGGTCGTAGCCGATCCCGTCAAGATACAATCCGCCAATACCGGTTTTCTCTATCAACCATGAAAGACCTTCCAAGTAATAATTATGAAAACTGGACAGTCCGGTGGTAGCGATCGCTGCATCCCAGGGTCTTCCCAAATTCTTTAAAGGGTCGTGCCATGCAGGGATATAATCATCCCGCAGGTGTTCGCACAGCCATGAGTTTCCGGTAGAAGGCAGTTTATTTTTCTGCTTGTTTTCTTCGAATTCATCTGCCAGTACAAATCCCTTGCCCTGCAAATATATCTCGCCGTCAAGGCTTCTGAAGGCCCATATCTCTCTTGCATGATTGGACAGTTCCCTGACCGTATAGTATATCTTGACCTTGTCGATAGCTTTGCTTTTGGCCTTTTGCACATAATTTTTAATTTCAGCTGCCGTTAGGAAGGGGTAATTTATATGCGGGTTGAGGTGGTTGCCCTGATGGACGTTGATTATCTTCGTCCCGCTTTTTACAATGTTTTCCAGCGGCCAGAGGTCATGGTAATCGTGACAGTAACGCCAGTCCCAGTGATCCTTATCCAAAGGTTTGAATGGCGTAACAAGCAGGCTGAACCTCAGGTTCAGCTTCTCATTCTTTTCAAATTCCTTCTGTCCGGTATATGCCCTTACTAAGACCTTGCCGTCCTTTTCAAATACGTCCAAGCCTCCCTTGTTGTCGTTGTACCACTGCGGAATATTACCCCCGTGGTAGCCTCCCATTACCCATTGGTCGTAATAGTTTTTCAGCTTTAAATGCAGTCCGGCATTTACGGTACCGAGCCACAGGTTATTGTTTGCGACCATACTCGACCAGTCCCAGTGCCATCTTTCTGGCCTGTATCCACCTCTTTTCCCGAGCCCCATCATGTATTCTGCAATCTTCTTATTCAAGGGTATTTCAAGGTAAAGGTTATCGGCACGGGTATTTTCCCGGGCGGTGAATGTCACTTTATAATCCAGGTAGCCGTCCTGCTCAATATAACTCTTCAAATCTATATCGATACATCCCAGCTTTCCGTCTGCCTTGAATTCCGCCTTTGCAGGGAACACTTCTGTTTTTTTGCTTCTACTGTTGCGAATATTAAAGGTTTTTTCGCCGACTTTGAGTTTAAACTCTATCGGTCCTGCGAGGATGTCTGTAACTTCACCTGTCACCGAATCGACCGTATCGGGGAAGGTGCTCTGTATTTTTGCAGGCAACCCGGTGTCATCCAGCTTTATCTTTCTTCCGAGGATTTCAATATCAGAATCATTTACCTTTACGGCCTTGAAAGGTTCTATAACGGAATCATCCAGCCCCAAAGTTGAATTCAACCAGTTCAGCCTGGCATGCTTTTTAAGATCATCGTATCCCCTGTTTTCACATATCTCATCTTCTATCTTCAAAGTCAGTTCGATGCTCTGGGTTTCGGTGCCGGCGAAGGAAAATTTGATCTTACCTTTATAGACAGCGGGTTCAGTGTCTTTTGAAATGTCGATGCCAATCCAGACAGGCTGGACATTCCCCTTTTTGGCGTTAACGGTTTTTTGAAACTCACGGCCAAGCCAGTCAGTGCCGCCAGTATTGAAACAGGTCAATTTATCCGCTTCGATAATTTCACCTGAAGTTGAAGTAAGGTCGGTAAATTTAATTTCAAGGTCAGCGATATCTTTGAGAGCGTATATCCCTGCCTGGAAACAGTAGTATTCATTTCTTTTTGCCTCGACACGGAATTTATCGGTAAGCCCCCTTCTGATCCAACGGTAGGGAAGGTATTTTCTCATCCTGATCGGATGTTCCCTGTCTTCGGGAAATACGACGAACTTTTTATCCCTTTTTGGGTTTATCAATTGTTTTATTTCATCCTCAGTTGCAATCACTTCCATAGGGTAGAAGCTGTGGAACTTGTGGTATGCCTGGAGTTGGATCAACTCTGCCTGGGGAAAATCCTTTAAACTGCTTTTGTCACTTATGCCGTTTTTTTCAAGCCACTTTTTATCCGGATCATAATCCGGCCTGAGATAAACCGTTGTGGGATGATACCATTTGCCCTTATATTCATATGGCATATAGTAAAGATAATATAGGCCTTTTGACTTCGGCTGAAAGACTATGTCGCTGTAAATGTGGTTAAACTCCAGTATTTTCAGATTGTTCACATCCTCCCCATTCGGCCCTTTTATGATGATCTTTTTCTTTTCCGGGTATTTGTCACACCTTCGCCAGGGGATGTGAACCGAAACGGCATCAGAATCAGCATTAACTTTCAAAACCGCCCGGTGATTGCCCAGCTTTTCATTATCCCAATCGCCAATTCCATAACTTGCGATAGTTTCAGCTAAAATAAGATTTGATAAGAACAAAATTAAAATGAGGCTAAAATAATTTTTTTTGGACATGACCTTCTTTCATTTTTTGGATACATAAACATAATAACCGCCGGTTATTTCATCACCTTTTTCATCTAAAAAGGTTGCACGAATATCTGCTGGTCCGGGATCCATGTCTAACTCAAAAGACACTGCAGTTGAATCTTTTTTGACAGGCTTTATTAATTGTGTTTCGTTTACATTGAGTCTTACTGAATCTATCTCAAGCGGGACGCATTCAGGCAAGACCCAGGCTTTCATTTCTACGACGTTCGGTTCTTTAGGTTTGTCTTTTGGTATTCCGTTTATTGGAGCATTGATGTATTCGGGCCACCGGCGGACATCGAATCGGTATCGACTTTTTTTTGCGAATTCAACAGGCCAGTATCCGTTTACTTTTTTGCCGAGTCTAACGCGGCCCTGCCACCATAGAAGTTTGGTTGGTGGATCAAGGACCCATGAATCGGGACCTAGCTCTGTTGTGGTTTGGTGTTTTGTCCCCACGATAGGCCTTTCATAAGGTTGCGGCTTTTCCAATTTACAGTCTTTCCAGTGTTGTTCATATATCTGCCTTAATCTTTTAACTACATCCGGGTGGTCAGCTGCAACGTTATTTTTTTGGCCCGGATCTTTCTGAATGTCGTAAAGTTCTTCACCGTCAATCAGTCGCCATTGCTGGGTTAATACAACGCTGGTTTTCCATTCTTTGTTTATTACGACGCTTGATTTCCATTTTTCGGGCCAGTCTGTAAAGTTCTGGGAATGCAGCACCCAGCTACGGTCAGGCCATTTAGGGTTTGATGATTTAAATAATGGCACCAAGCTTTTGCCGTCAAATTCTATATCGGAAGGCAATTTGAGGTTGCATATGTCGACTAAAGTTGGGAGGATATCTATGTGGCCGGTGAGAGTATCAATATCTCGGGGCTGGCCGAACAGCTTAGATGGGCCGCGAAAAAAACAGGGGACACGGTGTCCGCCTTCGTAAACAGATATTTTAAACTGACGCATGCCGGCATTATATGTATTACCGAAATGGGATGTACCGTTGTCAGTTATGAATATTATGATGGTGTCATCGTAAATATTTTGTTTTTTAAGGAATTCGAAAAAACGGCCAAGATTGTAATCGACTCTTTCTATCGATGCGTAGTAGATGTCGAGCTCATTAGGCAATTCTTTGTCTTTGTAGGATTTTAGCCATTCTTCTTTGACGTTCCATGGGCCGTGGGGGACGTTTGGAGCAAGGTACATGAAGAAGGGTTGGTTATTGTGTTTCTTTATCCACTTCATGGACCTGTCGACTATTACATCAGTATTGAATCCTTCCGCCTTTTCCCATTTGCCATTATGATCGTAATGGTCATTGAATCGGTCATTGCCCCAGTAATCACTTGTTGCAGCAAGGCCACCATCACCTACTCCGAAGTGTTCGTCGAAACCTCGGTCAATGGGGCGATATGGGTAATTATGACCCAGGTGCCATTTCCCGAAGAGAGCGGTGAGGTAGTCGTTATCTTTAAATATGTCTGCAATTGTCTTTTCATTTTTCGGCAGGTAGTTACGCATATTTAAAGTTCTGTGAACATGTACTCGGTCGGAGAGTTTACCCGTCATCAGGGCGGCACGGGTTGGTGCACAGTACGGGTTGACGTGAAAGTCAGTGAAACGTACTGATTCTTTATAGAATTTATCGAGACACGGTGTTTTTAGTATAGGATTGCCGTGGCAGGAAAGATCGCCATAGCCTTGATCATCAACGTTGATGAGAATTACATTTGGTTTCTTAACATTATTTGTTACCGCAAAACTTTTTTCAAGGTTAGATGCAAATAGTGCCCCCATGCTTAATGCAGATTTTTTAAGAAAACATCTACGATTCATTCGAGACCCTTTCATGATTTTTAAGATTTATCAATTGATCAAATAAAAATTTAGTGCTGTCTGACCATATATAAACCATAATAACGTGCTAATATATCATTCTTTTCGGTATTTTCTAAGCATTTCGAGTAAATTTTGCATATCTTCAGGCAGTGGTGCTTCGAATTTGACCTGCTGGTCGGTTGATGGATGTTTGAATTCAAGACTGTATGCATGCAGGCAAGGCCTGTCGATAATCGGTTCTTCCACTTTTTGTTCTTCATCTTTTAATTGCCATGGGTAGACCAGCTTTCCGCCGTACATGTCATCTGCAACGATGGGGTGCTTTATGTGCTGCAGGTGCACGCGTATCTGGTGGGTCCTGCCGGTAAGGATCCTGATCTTTAAAAGTGAAAAGCCCCTGAACCGCTCTAAAACCTCAAATATACTGATTGCCTCTTTGCCGTCCTTTCTTACAGTACAAAGCTCTCTTTTCCTTGGATGTGTGCCGATGGGCTGTTTTATCCTGTCTGCATCGAGGTCGGGACAGCCGTGAACTATGGCAAGGTAAGCCTTTTTGACCTTCCTTTCCTGAAACTGCATGGCGACATTCCCCTGTGCTTCATCGTTTTTCGTCACTACCATGACCCCGGTGGTGTTCTTGTCCAGCCGGTGTACGATACCCGGTCTGCATTCGCCCAGTCCGCTTGAAAGATTTTCCGCGTGATAGGCAAGTCCGTGAACCAGGGTACCGGTATTTATCGACCTTGCAGGGTGCACGATCATGTCGGCCTGTTTGTTTATCACGATGATATCGTCATCTTCGTAAATGATATCAAGGGGAATTTTCTCCGGCGTGATCTCCTTTGAAGGAAGCTCCGGCAGATAAACCTTTACGATATCGCCGGGCGAGACTTTCTGGCTCTGCTTGCTGACGACCTGATCATTTATGCTTATTTTTTCCTTTTTGATCAGATTCTGAATTATCTGCCGGCTGTAATCCGGGCACCTTTTCTGGACGTACTTGTCGACCCTCCTGTTTTTGATATTTTTACCGACTTTCAGGACGGTCGGCTGAGATTCTTTACCCTGTTTTTTTTCGGCCATTTTAATTTTTATCAGGAATTGATGTCTTCAGGGCCGGGTGCAGGTAAAGGCAGTTCCGGCTGGTTGGCCTCCGGGATCATCTGCTGCTGGAGCTCCTGAATCTGTTTTGCTTTTTCGGGGTTACTTTCGAATTCGGGTCTTTCTTTGAGTTCATCCATATAAACCAGCCTTCTTTCGGCAGATGCTGACCCGATGGTTCCCGCATATTTCTCGTCTTTTACCAGTTCGCTGTATATTTTTTTTGCCTGCTGAAAATTGTTCAGTTCTTCTTCTACAATTCCCAGACCCATTTTGGCGTTTGCCAGAAGGGTTTTGTTAGAAGGATTTCTGTCTATGGCATTTTGATATGCAATCTTGGCCCTTTCCATCTGTTCGAAGATACTTTCCTGGTTGACCATTTCCATCCTCAAAAGCAGTTCTGATCTCAAAATTTCGCCCCTTTTTATCCAGGCCATCGCCGCCAGATTATTGTCTTCCGTGTTCTCTGCAAAAGTTTTGAGCTGATCGGCGGGATTTAAAAGGATATATGATTCATCCTTACCCTGACTTCTTGCCTGTATTACCTGTCCCTTTGTAACCGGGATGGCATTCATGATCGAGGTCAGCTGCTCTCTTTCGCCTTTTTCGATCACATTAGTTGTATAGGTGTACCAGATATAGTAGCCGAGGACGGCAATAATAATAACACTTACATAAATAATGGTACCCTTATTTTCCCTGGCCCACTGAGGGAAGTGTATCAGCCAGTCTGCCAGTTCATTTTTTTTCAGGTCGTGGCGTTCTTTTGATTTCATTTGCTTCTCCGTTTAAAATAAATATTTTATTGTCATATTCGCTTATAAAAATTAAGATTGGCATTTTATCAAAATTTCTTTTGCCTTGCAATGAAACTCTATTTAGTTAAAATTTATATTCTTTAGATTCTTCGACTCAGCCTGAAGTAAAAGACAGGACTCTTAAGAATATTAGTTTATAAGTAAACCAGTTGTAATGTTTAAGAAAGGGAGCTATGAAAAGATTCATCATATTCTTTTTCATTTTAATAATAGCCGGATTTTGTTTCGGGATCGAATTCGACCGTTCTAAATACATCGGCATCGATGAGGTAGAAGCCGGTATGGATGCATATGTGCTGACCGTTTATAAGGGAACGAAGATCGAAAAATTCGACATGGAAGTGCTTTCAGTTGTAAAGAATTACGAGCCGGGAAGAGATGCCATCCTTGTAATGGGTGAAGACCCCAGATTTATTCACACCGGCCCGGTTGCAGGATGCAGTGGTTCGCCGGTATATATTGACGGCAGGATCGCGGGAGCACTTGCTTTTGGCTGGTCATACAGCAAGGACCCGCTTTACGGAGTAACTCCGATCGAGGAAATGCTCAGGGTAGGTGAGGGACAGAAACCCGATACTTTCAGGCCAGCTTTTTCATTCGATTTCAGCAAGCCCCTTGATATAGACAGGATCATCGAGAAGATGAGATCGCCAAAACAGAAAAATTTTTCCGAACTTCAAATGGCACGGCCCCTGCTTTGCCCCCTGACATGTTACGGCATGGACAGACAAACACTTGATTTCTTCCGGGATTTCTACGAACCCCTGGGGCTTTATCCAGTTGCCGGTGCATCTGCAGGCGATGCGGAAAACGAAGAAATGAAAGATGTAAAGATCGAACCCGGTGCCGCTTTGGCACTTCCGCTGGTCAAAGGTGACATTGATCTTTCGGCCATAGGTACCGTGACGGAAGTAACCGGCGACCAGGTGTTTGCATTTGGCCACAGCTTTCAAGGTGCGGGAAAGGTTGATATTCCCATAGCAACCGGCAAAATTCATACTGTAGTGTCGACTCTGGTAAGGTCTTTTAAGTTCGGTACGCCCGGTAAGATCGTAGGTGCCCTCAGGGCAGACGAATCAACAGCCATAAGGGGTGTCTTGGGTGCAAAACCTGAAATGATCCCCTTGAACATAACCATAGACAGGTTCAATGACCCTGAAACGAGAAATTACGAATGTTCCGTTGCTTCTCACCAGCGGCTGACCCCGCTTCTGGTGGCATCTGCAACCTCCGGTGCAGCGAACATGAAAGGAAAGCTGCCGGAAGACAATTTAGTCCGGTATAAGGGAAAGATAGAGATCGAAGGTTTTCAGCCCGTTCAGTTCAGCAATACATCAACCTTGGTGGGAACCAGGGATTTCTTAAAAGCGGTAATGACATCGACTTCCATGATTCTTAGCAATCCATGGCACGAGGCGAAGATCAAATCCTTTGATCTGTATGCAGAGTTAGAAAATAAAAATATCCTTTCTCAGATATGGTCGGTCAATGTCTCCGATGATGAAGTCGAGCCTGGTGATACCGTGAAAATAGACATAGTCCTGGAAGGCTATAATACAGAAAAGAAAAAGTACACTGTCGAAATTCAAATACCCGACGACCTGAAACCCGGAAATTACAAACTATCCATTATGGGCGGTAAGGATTATGAATCTTTTCTAAGAAGAAATGCCACCTATCGGTTTATGCCCATTAATATGGATTCACTGATCGATTCCATGAATAATCTTTTGAACGTCAAAATGGATAGACTTTATGTGATCTTTGCCGTACCTTCCAAGGGCCTGGTAATTGAAAGGTCCGAACTGCCCGATCTGCCTTCTACCAGGGCAATGGTGCTTCTGGATAATAAAAGGACAGTTGAGGCAAGTCCCTATAAAAACTGGATACAAAAAGAAATAGATACGCAAATGATCACCGTAAACGAAAATACGGTAAGTATAAAAGTTAATTAGATTTATATATCGGGAGTACTTATGATAAGTTTTAAAGATGGTTTAAAAATTTCGTTGGTCTCAATTTTAATTGCTTCTGCTGTTTCAGGTGTTACCAGCCAGATCAAAAGGCATAAGGAAGCCCCGGATTTTGCAAAAGGTAAGACAAAGAACGTAGTCGTTACCTCACAGGGAAACATTCACCTGGGCAGGGAAACCGAAAAGATCGCAGAAGAATTTGAAGATGTCTGGTCGATAAATGCCATCGTCAAAGACGGCGCCAATATTTATTTCGGCACAAGTCCCAACGGATCTATATATAAGCACAGTCTCGGCGAACTGGAAAAGATTTATCCCGAAAATGACACTTCCAATGAGCCCAATACCGCCGACCCCAATGACCCGAATGTCATCGAGGAAAAACAGCGTCTTACAAATGAACATATTTTTGCCATGACAAAGGATATCTCCGGCCGGATACTGGCGGCTATCAGCGGGAAGGAATGCAGAGTTATAAAATTCGAGGATAAAGATTACGAAATTTTCTTCGAGCCTGCAGATGCAAATTACATCTTCGATATGATAGTTGCAGATGACGGCAGCATCTTCCTTGCCACCGGCCCGGAAGGAAAGATCTATCAGCTTAATCCCATGGGCAAATCTCCGAAGGTGGTTCTGGATTCAGAGGACAAAAACATTCTATCGCTTGCTTACGAAAACGGAATGCTATATGCAGGCACCGACACCCGGGGAGTGGTTTATAAAGTTGACACCATGTCGGGTAAAACTCGGGTGCTTTACGATTCCGACCAGGAAGAGATCGTGTCACTTACGGTCGAAGGCGATTTTGTTTATGCAGCAGGAACCACCGCAAACGTGGTACAGGTTCAGGAAAGATATGCAGAGCAGACCCAGCCTGCCGGAAGGCCTGATACTCAGCAGAAGGAAGAAGGAAACGGAAACGGTGGTACCAGCGTAAAGATCGCCCATACTCAACAGCAACAGCCCCAGCAGCAGGCCCGCAGAAAACCGTCACCTGGAAAAGGTGCACCAGTTGGAAAAACAAGTGTCATTTATAAAATAAGCGATGAAGGATTCGTTACCGAGGTTTTTCGGGAACCTGCTGTGTTCTTTGAGATGACGAAAAAAGAAGATAAGCTTGCACTGGGTACGGGAAACAAGGGACAGCTTTTCGAGATATTACCAGAAAAGGAGCTCAGTTCAGTGATCTACGAAGATGATATTTCAGCGCAGGTGACAGCTGTTGTTTCCGCAGGTGACAGGTATATTATAGGTACCGCCAATCCCGCAAAACTCATAACGGTAAGGGAAAATTACGCGAAAACCGGGACCTTCAAAAGTGAACTGGTCGATGCAAGTCAGCCCGCTAAATGGGGGAATATACAGATAGATGCCCAGATTCCCGAGAACTGCGAAGTAATGGTATCAACCAGGACAGGTAACATTCAGGATGTAAACGACCCTGCTTTTTCAGACTGGACACAGCAAAAGTCTATAAAAGGGCCGGTTGCAATAGATTCACCTGTCGGAAGGTTCCTGCAGTACAGCCTTACTTTGAAAAGCCAGTTGCGGGAAGAGACTCCATTTGTCAGGGAAGTCGCGGTTGCAAGTACGATTCCCAATATCGCTCCGCAGGTCAAGGAGGTTAAGATAGAACCTGCTAAAAATCAGAATAAGCCGCTTGGCCTTTTAAAGATATCCTACTCTGCACAGGATGATAATCAGGACACACTTGTCTATGACATTGAACTCAGAATGAAAGGCAGGGAAAAATGGATCACCATCGCTGAGGACAACGACAAGCCGGAATACGAATGGGATTCCAGGACCGTCGAAGACGGCAGGTACGAGATCAGGGTAACTGCAAAAGATATACTCTCAAACACCCCCGATCAGGCCATGACCGGAAGCAGAATAAGCGACCCGTTGGTAGTCGATAACACCGCACCTGATTTCGTGGATATTTCCTACAAGGTGAAAGATGACGACCTGGTAACCGGACTTACACTTGTCGATGAATTAAGTGCCATAGGCAAACTTCATTATACGGTAAACAGCAGTGATAAATGGAAACTGGTTGTTCCCGAAGATATGGTATTTGACACTACCTCCGAAAAGTTCAGATTTACGGTAACCGATCTGCAGGAAGGAAAGCATGTTATATCACTTAAGGCAGAGGACAATCTCGGCAATGCCGCTTATAAGAGTTTCGTCATCGAGGTGGATTAATTTGAGAACGGTCGAATATAAGCGGATAGTTGAAGCGGTAAAAACACTATGCACCGAGGCTGCCTTCAAGCTGCCCGAAGATGTGCTTTCTGCAATAAAGCAGCACCAACAGGATGAGTGGAACGAAACCGCAAAAGACATCCTGCATAAACTCGAAGAGAACGCAGAGATCGCAGAAAAGGACTTAATACCCCTCTGCCAGGATACCGGCCTTGCGGTTATTTTTTTAGAGATAGGAAATAATGTAAATGTTGCCAGCGAAAACAACAAAACCATCGTTGATGCAGTCAATGAAGGGGTAAAACAGGGATACAAAAAAGGATACCTTAGAAAAAGCGTGGTCGCAGAACCATTAAAGGAAAGAAAGAACACCGAAACAAATACCCCTGCCATAGTCCACACCGAAATTATCCCCGGTGACAGAATAAAGATCAGTTTGATGGCAAAGGGCGGAGGCTGTGAAAACAAAAGTCAATTTAAAATGTTCAATCCAACCGCAGATAAACATGAAGTAATCGAATGGGTAACTCAGGTGGTAAAGGAAGCAGGTGCCAATGCCTGCCCGCCTTTTGTTATCGGCGTGGGAATGGGCGGCGATTTCGAACTTAGTTGTATTTTGAGTAAAAAGTCACTTTTGCGGAAAATCGGTCAAAGAAACAGCGACTCGTTCTATGCATCCCTGGAAGAAGAAATACTAAAAAAAGTAAATCAGGCAGATATCGGTCCGCAGGGTTTCGGCGGAAAGACGACCGCCCTTGACTGCAAGGTTGAATTTGCTCCCTGCCACATAGCATCACTTCCCGTTGCGGTAAATATAGAATGTCACAGCCACCGGCATAAAACGGCGGAACTATAATTATTTCATTTTTTGACTGCAGGTATCTGCAAGAAGGACATATTCTTCCGGGGTTATATCGGCAGGCCTGCATTGAGGATTTATACCTGTCTGTTCAAATACATCCTGCCAGTCCTTGACCTCAGCCAGCCCCTGTTCAGCGAGTTTGACACTTGCCCTTAGCATTTTTCTTTTGTGCTGAAAGAACAGATGCACCAACTGCTCGAATATCTGAATGTCTTTGATATTTCTCATCTTCTCGTCATTTCTTTTGTAGCTGACGATGGACGACTTGACCTGCGGCGGAGGCCAGAACGCAGTTGCAGGTATCTCCCTTATTATCTCGGGATATCCGGTTGCCTGCATGAATACACCCAGTATCCCGTAATCCTTGTCACCGGTTCCGGCAGTCATTCTTTCTGCCACTTCCTTCTGCACGGTAACGTAAATTTCGTCGGCTTTAAGTTTCCCTGTCACCAGGTTTATAACGATTGGAGTGCCGGCAGAATAAGGCAGGTTGGAAATCAGCTTGAACTTTCCCTTAAAATCTGCCTTTGCCTTCTCAACTGCATCGATGATCTCCGGGTTCAGTTCATGTTTTCCCTTTAATGCGTCTTTATTGATTATCTGAAGATTCTCTGCTCCCTTTGTGATAAGCGATGTGATTCTGGCCATGGTTTCATCTATTTCTGAAACTATCACCCGTCCTGCTTTTTTTACCAGTTCATCGGTAAGTGAACCCGTGCCGCAACCTACCTCGAGAACTACATCATCTTTTGAAAGATCTGCCGAGTCAAGCAGTATTTCCATCAAATTCAGATCTATCAGGAAATTCTGGCCGTGCCTTTTATTCGGATTCACACCTGCCGATGCAAGCAGCTGCTGTATTCTGTGTTTAGTCTGCATGAGCTGTCGCCTTTTTTATTTCGAACTGTTTTTTCTTTTTTGCCATTTCGATGGCGGTCTTTATTGCCGACTTCATACTCGATTCGCTTGCGATATTCTTCCCTGCGATATCAAAAGCAGTGCCGTGAGCAGGTGACGTCCTGATGATCGGTATGCCTATGGTGACATTAACCGCCTTTTCAAAAGCTATCAGCTTGACCGGTATCATCCCCTGGTCGTGATACATGGCAACTATTCCGTCGTACTTATGCGTCTTCAGTGCGTTCATGAAAAGCGAATCGGCGGGCAGGGGTCCTACCGCGTTTATTCCGTTCTCCTGTGCCATGATTATTGCAGGGGTGATGATTCTTCTTTCCTCATCGCCGAACTGCCCGTCCTCACCTGCATGCGGATTAAGTGCCGCCACTGCGATGGTGGGGTCTTTTATATCGAAGTATTCCTTAAGAGCGGTATTTAATAGATCGATCGGCTCATAAACACAGCCGATGGTAAACTTGTGTCTGACTTCAAAAAGTGCCTCGTGAATTGTCGCCAGGGCAATCTTTAAGTCATCAGCCAGGAACATCATAACCTTTCTTTTGGATTTTGTCTTGGCAGCAAGCATTTCCGTATGTCCCGGCCATTTGCCTCCTGCCTTCTTCCAGCTCTTTTTGCTGATAGGTGCAGTGACAACCGCATCAATTATATCATTTCTGGCGGCTTCTATAGCATCCAGGCAAAACCTCATCGAAGTCTCACCGCCAAGCTTGGTCGGCTCTTTTATCCACGGTGGAAGTGAATAATCGTCGTAATCTGCCACCATGACCTTTTTCGGGTAATCCCTTGACAGCTTCTCATGCTGGTGACGTCCCCAGAAAGGCTCGATCTCCGCTTTGTCTGCTGCATACTGAAGCTGTTCATCCATGCCGAAGATAATGAACTTTGCTGCCTTTCGTACCTCGGGGTCTGCAAGCGCCTTAACCACTATTTCAGGTCCGATCCCTGCAGGGTCGCCCATGGTTATCCCTATCACCATCTGCCGGTTTATTGTATTGTCTAAAGATTCTATTTCCGTCATTTTACGTCACTTTAATATCCTGATTCACGTAACTTCTCCATGGTCAGTCCCTTATAATTTTTCTGGTCCATGTTCATATTCTCAAGCTGCCTCTGCACAGTCTTTACGATAATATCCGTCTCGATGTTGACCTCATCGCCGATCTTTTTTGCAGAAAGAGTGGTATTTTTCCAGGTCTCCGGGATTATCGCTACTGAAAAGCTGTCCTCTTTCAATTCCGAGATTGTCAGGCTGATGCCGTCTATGGCCACAGAACCCTTCTCCACCATCTGGAAGAGCAGTTTTATACCTGCAGAAAAGCTGATATCCGCGAAATCTTTCTTTTCAACGATATTTGTTATTTTCGCGATACCGTCCACGTGTCCCTGCACAAAATGCCCGCCAAACCTGTCCGATGCCTTCATCGCCTTTTCAATGTTCACCTTATCACCGGTTTTAAGCCCGCCAAGTGTTGATCTTCTGATGCTCTCTTCGCTGACATCGAACCTAGCGGCAGTTCCGCTTATCTTCACAACGGTCAGACACAGGCCGTCAACTGAGATACTGTCGCCGATCTTGACATCATCTGCCAGTCCCTGAAGGTCGATTTCCAGCCTGAGGGTATCTGTAAGCTTCTGCACTGACTTGATCGTACATATTTTTTCTATCAGTCCTGTAAACATACAACTCATTTCCTTAAAAAGTATATATATTCATGCTAAGAAGGCAGGCCTTAAAAGTCAAACCAATTGTATTTTGAAGAAAGCCAAATACAGTATCCATATTTTGACTTATAAGTTCCGATAAAAAACCAACTCTATAAACGGGCAAAACAATTCGGATTATATTGCCTGGATAGAATATATAGAAAAAATATGGCATATGTAAGTGTTTTTATATTAAATACTTATGCAAACAGCACAAAAAATGTTAAGAATAGTTAAAAAATAACTAGAAAATTCCCGGTTTTATTTGGAGGTTTCCTTTTCATTAAATAAATTTTACACAGATGGGTAAATAAGAAATTAATCAGGTGTTCTTGAGAGGAGAAACGAAATGATACGGCTGAATAATCCTAATGTGCTGGATAATTTCATCCACTATACTCGTATGAGGGCGGGTCTAAACGGTCAGGGAAAGATAATCCAAAACCGGGCTCCGGAAAGCGTAAGGAAGCTAAGAGCACAGATGAAACGCTTATCCAGGCATATAAAGAGGGTTAAAGTGGAAACTTACAATTTCAGGGGACAGAAAACCGTCCTCGATGTAACTAAACGGGAAAATAAAATAAATGCCTATGCCTGATACTGCATCCGGCTGGGGGGGTAAATTTTCCGCAAATTCTAAACTTATGTAAATCGTCTCCGCTTTATTAAAAGTACAAGGTCTTTCAATCCTCTTTCTCCTTTTACCTTAAGCCACTTTTTTTCTATTTCAGGAGTCTGCATAATCCGGGCGATAGCAGCCAGCACCTTCAGGTAAAGATTTCGCTGATCCCTGCTGAAGATCAGTACAAAAATTATTTCCGGCCTTGAATTTGTACCTTCAAATTCAACGCCTTCTCTGCACCTTGCCATTATAACATGAAAGATACCATCATCTTTGACTATGGCATGGGGGATGGCAGTATTTTTGCTTATCACAGGCGTGCATTCTTTTTCCTTTTCGATGAGCTTTGATACAATTTCTTCTGAATCCATACCGAATTTATCTGAAAGATGCTTCCCCGCCATTTCATAAAGACTTTTTGACTTAGTCGGTTTTTCAATATCGAAAACCCTGCACTCTTCAATAAGCTCATCAAACCTGTCAGCCTTTACCAAGTCTCTTTCACGGACTACATCTTTGAGTTCACTTTCCAGCCTTCCGGTTACAAGCTCCCTGTCAAGCACACTTTCTATCAAATGAAGCAGAGCCGATTCCTGCTCGGTTCTTTTTCTGCCGTAAAACCAGTAAAAACAGAAACCCGTCACCACCAGTATTATCGTTATGAGAAACGCCTCTTCCCCCATTTCAAGCAGCACGAACATTGCCCCGATAATCGTAAAAAGCTGAAGCCAGGGGTAAAACGGTGCCCTGAATAAAGGCCGGTAATTCTGCACCCTGCTCTGCCTGATGACAATCACAGACAGACTTGCAAGGGCGTAACTGAGGATAAATACGATCGAGGCCGCCTCAACCAGAATCCTCAGTTTAAGAAATACCACCACCCCAATTACGATTCCGGTCACCAGTACCGAAACATGCGGCGTATAGAACCTGCTTATTTTCGATAACGGTGCAGGTAATAGCTGATCTCTGCTCAAGGCGAGCAAATACCTGCTTGCTGTAAGTATCCCTGCATTTGCAGTAGTCAGAAAAGCAAGCGCAGCCGCCACGCTTACCGTCGCGTACCCGAACCTGCCCGCTATCACCTCCGCCGCATCGGAGATGGGGGTAAGAGAATTGTCAAGTTTTTCAGGGCCGAGCACCCCGCTGGTGACAAATACCATAAGCCCGTAAACCGCTATCATAAAAACAAGTGATATTATCATCCCCACCGGTATGTTTTTACCCGGCGATCTTATCTCACCTGCGAGACTGGCCACCTGAATCAATCCGCCGTAGGAAACGAAAACAAAACCGGCAGTCGCAAATACACCCTTTAAGCCCTGGGGTGCGAAAGGCTCGAAATAACCAACATTGATATTGCCTGTGCCCCGTGCTATGTAGCCTATCATTATCAGCAAAAGAACCGTTACCAGCCCCACCTGCAGGTTAGCTGCTTCCTTTGTGCCTTTTAGGTTCACCAGGGTAAAGACCGCACACCAGCCCAGCGCAAGAACGTGCCAGCTAACCGGCACAAAAGGATCCAGAAGAAGGGCAAGGCCTATCAGGGCAAATGCACTTTTCAGCGAAAGACTGAACCAGCTCAACAGCCCTGCGATGGTGCCTGCTCCCGGTCCGATACCCCTGGATATGTAAAAATAGTCACCGCCCGCCTTTGGCATTGCGGTTATAAGCTCGGCAATACTCAACAGCCCGCACAATGCAAGGAGCCCTGCGATAGTATAAGAAAGTATCACCGCCGGCCCCGCCATAGCGTGAGCAAGACCGGGTAAGATAAATATACCAGAACTTATCATCGCACCGCAGGTTATGCAGAACAAATGCACCAGACCAAGCTGTTTACTCAATTTTCCCAATATAACTCCCGAAAACTTTTTCATATATTTTATTCAAAATTAAAAAAAATAAAAGTTAAAAGAGTATAACGATGAGATGATTTTTTATTAAAATTCTGCTCTGCAATTCAGATTTCAGACAGTCAGAAGTAAGGAATTTTGAGTTCACCTATACGCAGGTATAAAGGCGAATTGCTTCACAATCATTTATAGCTGATGCCTCAATTCCTCATTAGTAAAAAAGGGGATGGTACAGTAAAAATCGGGTTTTTATTTTAAAGGTAGCATTGGTCGGGGGTGATTATGTCCGGGAACTTGTTTTTTTTGCGGAGGTGGTTTCTTATTTCGGTGCAGAGTTGGCACTTTCCGGCGTAGTGTGTTTTTGGAGTGTATTGTTGTGTTTCTTTTAAGTCCAAAAGGCCGGCTGGGCCTTTTTCGATGAGTGTTGAGATGACGGGAAAAGTGGAGGGGTCGAAGCTTTTCCAGATGTCTTCAAGATTATTATTTGTGATATTGCCAAGGGTTATGCCGCTGCAGGTACCGCTGAAGATATTGCCGAAGGGGTCAATGTGGATGCCTTTTGAAGCGAAAAAGCTTTTTCTGCAGTTGTATCTTTTTATTTTATCGAGGGGTTTCTGGGGCGCTTTTGATGCGAGGGTGTCAGCTGCTCTGCCGGTGAAACGGCATGGGAACTCTTTTATGGATTGGAGATATTTTTCTGTTTTTTCTATCTGTGAGAGTTTTTTCATATCGACGGGGTTATCGAGGTATTTATACCAGCGAACGAGGAGTCGGTTTTTTGACCAGATGTTTTCGGTAACTTTTGCGAGGCGTTTGACGTTTTCTATAGCGACAAATTCCTGGTGGAAGTGATCGCAGCTTATTTTGAGTTTTTCGATTCCGAGATCGTCAAGCTGTTTTAATTTTTCAATTATTATCTCTTCATTTTCTGCCCAATAGCCGTTGGTTTCGAGCTGGTCGATGGGGCCGAGATTTTCTTTTTTATATGCCTTTAATATTTTAATGAGACGGTCGTAAACGAGAAAAGGTTCGCCGCCGGTCAGGTGGACGGTTGCTTTTTGGTCTGCTATTTTTTTAAGTCCGGCATAGGCCTTTACGGCGTTTTCGACTGACATTAAGCCCTCTTTCTCCGGGGAGCATCTGTAGTAACAGAATTCACAGGCGCAGTTGCATTTGTATGTTAGCATCAGGCCGGCGTCCTGCCAGAGCTTGAACTTCGGCTTGTCCTTTGTGAGCGGCTTATTGTAGATGTTGTCTTTCAGCTTATACATTTTATGAACGGTTGTACTGTTTTTTGAGATATACCTGGAGTACGACTACGTCTGCGGGGGTTATTCCTGCGATGCGTGACGCCTGGGCGAGGTTTGTGGGTTTGAACTGTGTGAATTTGTCCTTTGCTTCGCGTTTTAAGTGACTGATATCCTGGTAGTCGATCTCTTTGGGAATTTTTACTCGGTGCATGTTCTCGAATTTTTTTATCATGCGTTCCTGTTTTTTGAGGTAGCCTTCATATTTTGCGTCTATGGCGACGGCGTTCAGGACCTCTTCGCTGAGATTCATTTTTTTTACTTGTTCGATAAGATTGAGGTTTTTTGAGATAGGATTGTCGGGTTGTCGGAGCTGAGTGTAGAAGCTCTGGCCGTTGTTTCGATGGTTTTGCAGCCAGTCTTTAAGATGGTTTATTTTTTGGACCTTATCTGAGTAGCGTTTCCATCGGGTGTCATCGACCAGGCCGACGTTTCTTGCCTTTGGGGTGAGCCTTCTGTCTGCGTTATCTGCTCTCAAGAGAAGGCGGTATTCTGCGCGGGAGGTGAACATGCGGTACGGGTCGTTTAAGTCCATGGTCATCAGGTCGTCGATCATCACGCCGATGTATGCTTCATCTCTTTTTAAGATGAGGGGTTGTTCGTTCTGCAGTTTTCTTACGGCGTTAATTCCAGCGATTATGCCTTGGCCTGCTGCTTCTTCGTAGCCGCTTGTTGCGTTAATCTGGCCGGCCATGAAGAGTCCGTTGATCTTTTTGGTTTCCAGTGAGGGTTTCAGCTGGTACGGGGGGCAATAGTCGTATTCGATGCCATAGCCGTAGCGTTTGATGCGGACGTTTTCGGTGCCGGGAAGAAGTCTGAGCATTTTTTCCTGTACGTCTTTGGGCACAGATGTGAACAGACCGTTTGCGTAAATGGTGCATACGTCCTCTTCTTCCGGTTCGAGGATGATACGGTGCTTGTCTTTGTCAGGGTAGGCGATCATTTTGGCTTCTATGCTGGGACAGTACCTGGGTTTTGTGCCTTTTATTTTTCCGAGTGAGATCGGCGCGCGGTGCATGTTTTGCTTTAACAGCCGGTGAATTTGGTTGTTGGTATAGGTGATCCAACAGGGAATCTGGGGGCGGTGGACGGTGTCGTTCATGAAGGAGAAAGGTTTTGGGGTATCGTCACCGGTATGTTTTTCGATTTTGTCAAAATCTATGGTTTTTGCGTCGAGTCTGGGAGGTGTACCAGTGGCGAGTCTTTCTACTTTCAGGCCCATTCTTCGGAAGCTGTCTGATAATTTTTCGCTTGGCGGTTCGTTTATTCTTCCGCCGTCCCACCAGTGATCGCCGATGTACATCTGACCCTTGAGAAAGGTGCCGGTTGTCACTATTACGGTGTCTGTCTTGTAGGTTTGCCCGTTGCTGCAGGCAACTGCAGTAACTTTTTCATTTTCGGTAAGGATGTCTTCTGCGGTGGTTTCGATGATGGTGAGGTTTTCGGTTTTCTCCAGGTAGTTTTCCATCCAGTCCTGATATTTGTGGCGATCTGCCTGTGCCCTTGGGGCGTGAACGGCGGGGCCCTTTGAGCTGTTTAAGGTTTTGAACTGGATACCGGTATCGTCGATCGCCAGGCCCATGAGTCCGCCGAGGGCGTCAATCTCGCGCGCTATCTGTCCCTTTGCAATGCCGCCAATAGCGGGATTACATGACATTTCGCCGATCTTGTCTTTTCTGATGGTGATAAGACAAGTCTTTGCGCCCATTTTAGCGGCAGCGTGGGAGGCTTCGATGCCTGCGTGTCCGCCGCCTATAACTATGCAGTCAAATCGATTCTTCATTTTTGTATTTCTTTTAAAGCCACAGCAGAAGCTATCGCCATATCCTTTGTATGGGTAATGCTCAGAGTCACCTGTTCGATATTTTTTTCATCCATTATTTTTTTCACTTCGCCTGAAAGATTTACTTCCGGGCTTCCCAAGTCGTTGTTTATTATTTCGATGTCTGTCCAGGCGATCCTTCCTCTCCAGCCGGTGCCGATGAGTTTCAGAACCGCTTCTTTTGCAGCGAATCTGCCGGCGTACTTTTCAATCTTATTTTTATGCGATTCGGCGTATTGTTGTTCGTTTTTTGTGAAAAGCCTGTCAATGAACCGACGGCCGTGATCGTCTATTATTTTTTTGATCCGGTCCTGTTCAACAAGGTCTATACCATGTGCGATAATCTTCATGTTTTTTTATCACTTCCTCAGCACCTTCTGGTAGAGTTTGCGTGTGCAGAAATCGATGAACCTTTCCTTGTTCGGCAGGTCCGCCTGTGCGATGAGCTGCTGGCCGATCTCGTCCATTTTTTCCTTTTGTCTTTCGAATCTGATTTTTGCTTCGATCTCTTTCTGGATCTTTTCAAAGGGTTCAATGGCCTGTGTTTTCTTTTCATCGATCTTTGCGATGAATATCCTGCCGTCGATGTTTACGGGGCCGACAATTTCTCCGGTTTCGTGTTTCATGAGTTTCTCTGCCAGCTTATCGTAGGGAGCTGCCAGGGATGAGGGGCTGACATGTTCCCACTGTCCGCCATACCTTCTCCGGTATCCGTGCGAATATTTTTTCGCCAGTTCTGAAAAATCTTTACCCTTATTCAATTTCTTCATCACGGCATCAGCCAGTTTCTTGGCTTCTTTCTGCCTGTCAAGATTAGGGTCATCGATATTGAGTTTTTCCGCCCGGATATCGATAAGGCTGAATTGTATGGTCGGTTCGATCTTTTCGGCCTGCTGTTTCATTTCCTCGTATTCTTTTTGCATTTCGTTGTAGGTTACAGGTTGATCGGGGTTGTGCTGATTTGCCATGTAAGACTGCCTGATGAGCATTTTTTGCTGGTATTCCCTGAATCCCTGCCAGTCCAGGCCCATATCATTTAATGCCCTTTCGGCTTTGGAATAATCATTGCCAAAGCTCATGAGGAATTTTTTGACTTCATCATCTACAGCCTTTTCAATAAATTCATCAACATTGTCCGGGAGATCGTTTTTTGCATATTCATAAAGAATTATCGAGGTGATCTTTCTTGAGGTCAGGCGTTCGACGATTGGCCGGGCACGCTGTTGGAACTGATTGTAGGAAGCATTGGGGTTAACGTTCGTCATTCCGCTGAGGATGGGGTTTACTATCTCTTCGGATGAAAGGGTCTGGCCGCAGACAGAAATGGTATATCCGCCGGAAGGCTCGGGAATCTCGGTGTTGGGGTCGAGCGGTTTTATGGTTCTCAAATCTTTTTTATTGCTGCTGCAGCCTGTAATGCAAAAGACTGAAACGGCCAAAAATAAAATTAGCAAGATCATGATCTTTTGTTTCTTTAAGTTCATAAAATTCTCCAAAGGTAAAGAACTTATTTTCATTTAATTTCAAAAGGCCGATTTTATTGAATTTATAGGAAAATTTCCAGCAAAAGGTTCGATTTAGGCAGAGGAAATCAGTTTATTAGTTATAAGTTTACAGTTTTAAGTTATCATTGTCTTGTAATCAGGACTTGACAACCTGTAGCTTCCTGATTTTCCTTTCTGCACGTTTCTGTATAAATTAACTGTGTTCTTATTTGACAATACAAATGCATTGTTTTATTATTTTGCTTTCTTTTATCCGACGCAAAGCTAATTTAATGAGGTGAAACAAAGAAACTATGGAAATTAAACCGTTTAAAGCGTACAGATTCAATGAAGAAGTAGTAGGAAACGCAGGTGACTGCATCGCTCCGCCCTATGACGTGATCGACGAGGAACTGCAGGAGAATTTATATAAGAAAAACGATCACAACATCGTTCGTATCATTCGGGGCAAGCTTAAAAGTACCGATGATGACGGCAGCAATCAATACACCCGTGCAGGGAATTTTCTTAACCGCTGGATCGAAGAGAACGCACTGAAGCAGGACGATAAGGATTCCATTTACGCATACGTGCAGGACTTCGACATTAATGGTCAGACCATCAGAAGGTTCAGTTTCATCGCTCAGGGCAAAGTAGAACCTTTCGGCAAAACAGTAATGCCCCACGAACAGACTCTTTCCGGCCCGAAAGTTGACCGGCTCAATCTGCAGAAGGCATGCAATGCGACCTTCGGCCTGGTATATATGCTTTACAACGACCCGGAGCAGGTGGCGGATAACATCATCGAAAAGGCATCCAATAATCAGCCGCTGGTTGAATTGGTTGACGAAAACGGAGTCAAGCACATGCTGTTCAAGATCGATAATGATTCAGACATTAATGCAATCAAGGATATGATGGCAGATAAAAGCGTTCTGATCGCAGACGGCCATCACAGGTATACCACCGCGGTAAATTACTACAATGAGACCAAGGCCCCCGAAAGAGCTTACACTATGCTCGCATTCTCCAACATGGACCATGAGGGTCTGCTGGTTCTGGCAACCCATCGGCTGGTCAGCAATCTCAAGGAATTCGAGCCGAATAAATTGATGTCAAAATTGGAGAAAAATTTCGATATTACAACTTACGATTTCAGTGGTGATGAGGAAAAGACTACCTCTAAGCACGAAATGCTCAAGCACATGAAGGATGAACGCTCCAAGGGCAATATAGCATTTGGAATTTATACAGGAAAAGATCATTTTTCAGTTGCAAGCCTTAAAAATCCGCAGGCAATGGACGAAGCAGCGCCGGATAAAAGTCAATACTGGCGGGAGTTAAACGTTTCGGTACTTCACAAACTAATACTTGAAGAACTTCTTGGTATCGGTGAAAAACAACTGGAAGCGAAGACCAATCTGGATTATATTAAGGATCGGCCGGAAGCTGTTGATAAAATGATCAAAACCGTTGACGAAGGCAAGGCCCAGGCAGCATTTTTCACGAATCCCGAAAAGCTAAAGCAGATCATGCAGGTGGCAAAACAGGGCGAGATCATGCCGCAGAAGTCAACTTACTTTTATCCGAAAGTTTATACTGGATTAACGATAAATAAATTTTAACCTTAATTTATGGAGTTAGCATTATGGTAGACTGGAAAAATCCTCCAAGACTGTTCATCCCCGGACCTGTAAAGGTCAATGATGATGTACTGCAGCAACTGGCAAGACCCACTCTCGGACACCGTGCCAAGGAATACTCTCAGCTGCACGGCGAGACTGTGGACATGCTGAAAAAAATATTCTATACCGATCAGAATGTATTCCTTTCGACATCATCGGCTTCCGGGATATGGGAAGCTGCGATAAGAAACTGCGTGGCACCTGATGAAACCGTCCTCTGCACCATGTGCGGTGCATTCAGTGACAAATGGGCAGGTGTTGCAAAAGCCTGCGGAAGAAATGTTGAAGAACTGAAAGTCGACTGGGGACAGCCGATCACAGCTGAAATGATCGACGAAAAACTTTCAGGCGGTAATTATGCAGCCATCACACTGGTATATAACGAAACCAGTACCGGGCTGACAAATCCCGTTTACGAGATAAGCAAAATGATGAAGGAAAAATACCCCGACATCCTCGTATTCGTTGACTCGGTAAGTGCAATGGTCGGATTGCCGTTGCATTTCGATGATTTAGGCTGGGATATAACCTTCGCCTCGGTACAGAAGGCATTTGCTATCCCGCCGGGACTTGCAGTTGCTTTAGTAAGTGACAGAGCACTGGAAAAAAGTGCAAATGTCCCCGACAGAGGCTACTACTTCGATTTCCAGAAGATAGCCAAGAAGGCCGATGTCAGCCAGACGCTTACCACCCCTGCCATTCCGCAGATCATGGCACTTAATTATCAGTGCGAAAAACTGCTTAACGAAGGCATGGAAAACGTTTGGGAAAGACATAAAAAGATGGCTGAATTCGTTCGCGACTGGGCGAAAGAAAAATTCGAACTGTTCGTCGATGAAAAATACGCATCCGACACCCTGACCACCATCAAGAACTCCCGCGGCATCAACGTAGCCGACACCATCCAGACAATACAGGAAAAACACAACACCATCTTCGGCAACGGCTACGGAAAGATGAAGGAAGAAACCTTCAGGATCGCTCATATGGGTGATATCACACTTGACGAAGTCAAGGAACTTACCGGCTGGATCGACGCAGAGATAGAGTAATCCACCATTATTACAAATTTAAGGCCCCGATTTTATTATCGGGGTTTTTTTATAATTTTAAAATCCTTGTATTTACTTACCTTTTAATGATTTAAACAAAATTTTTATTTGACTGAATGAACAAAACTGACCTAAAATTAGTAAAGCTTTTTTAATTATTAACTTAATTCAGGGAGATTTTAACTATGCAAAACAGCAGAAGAAAAATGAAGAACTTCAAAACTTATGTAATTTTAACTCTCGTCACGGCATTTTTTGTAATGCCGGTACAGGCAATGGCCCAGAAGCCGGAGGAGCTCTCGGCACTTAAGAGCATGAGCTCAGCCTTTACTAAGATATCCGAAAAGGCTTCACCGGCGGTTGTAGGTATCGTTGCAGAAAAAACAGTCACCCAACAGTACCCACAATTCGATCCTTTCGATGATGACATCTTCGATTACTTCTTCAGAAGACAGCAGCCCAGAGGCAGACAAAGACAGCGGCAGAGAAGATCCAGGTCCCAGGGTTCGGGAGTTATAATTTCATCAGACGGGTATATTCTAACCAATAATCACGTAGTTGAAGGCTCAGATACTGTAACCGTTAAACTCCTTGACGGAAGGGAATTTAAAGAAACCGAAGGTCAGGCAAAAGTTGTAGGTACCGACCCGAGTTCCGAAGTAGCTGTAATAAAAATTGAGGCAGAAGACCTGCCTTACCTTGAAATGGGAAATTCAGATAAATTAAAAGTAGGTGAATGGGTGCTGGCCATTGGTAATCCCTTTGGATTAAGTCATACCGTAACAGCGGGGATCGTAAGTGCGAAGGGAAGAAGTATCGGCCTTACCAAGTACGAAGATTTCATCCAGACTGATGCTGCCATCAACCCTGGAAACTCAGGCGGACCACTTTTAGATATAAATGGTAACATCGTCGGCATCAACACCGCTATAATCAGCCAGACAGGCGGCAACCTCGGTATCGGTCTTGCCATCCCCATTAACATGGCAAAATCAGTATATGAACAGCTGGTGGACAAAGGATTTGTGGTAAGAGGTTTTCTCGGCGTAAGACTGCAGGAATTGACTCCGGAACTGGCCAAGTCCTTCGGCATGGAAGATTCTAAAGGAGCCTTAGTTGCGGAAGTGGTCGAAGATTCGGCTGCTGAAGAAGCCGGCATCAAGCGGGGAGACGTAATTATCGAACTTAACGGCGAGGAAGTTGAAGACAGAGACGAGCTTATCAATAAGATCGGAATGTTCGAACCCGGCAAAGAAGTAGAAATTACCATCCTCCGGGATAAAGAAGAGATAACCAAGGCTGTAGAATTAGGACAAAGAGGTGCAGAAGGACAAGTAAGCCGTGAAACAAGCGATATTCTCAAAAAATTCGGCATGCAGATAACAGAATTAACACCTGAACTTGCTGATGAATACGGCTACAAAGAAAAAGAAGGCGTCCTGGTGGAATCTGTCAAATACAACTCTGTGGCAGCATTTGCAGGCATTAAGCCGGGTACCCTGATCCTTGAAATAGACAGAGAAAAGGTTACTTCCATCGAAGAATTCAATGAACAGATGAAAAAAGCAATCGAAGACGGCGGCGTACTCCTGCTGATACAACAGGGTGATTACAGCAGATATGTCTACCTGGAAGTACCTAAAGACTAAATAAAACCTGCAAAATCACAAAAAGCCCCGAACTTTCCGGGGCTTTTTTTATTATTAAAAAACTGTTAAACGCACTATTCACTATTGAAATCAAAAACTAAATCTGTATAATATTTCAATTTGTGTGCCCTAAGAGGCCCAAAATCTGAAGATAAATATTTATTTGGAGAATAAATATGGGATGTAAATTAGCTATTGCCGGTGTTACCGGTGCGGTAGGACAGGAATTCTTAAAGATTATTGAGGAAAGAAATTTTCCCTATGATTCGATAAAGATGCTTGCAAGCCACAGGTCCGCAGGTAAAACCATCGATTTCATGGGTAAAACATATACCATTGAAGAACTGACAAAAGACAGCTTCGAAGATATCGACATCGCACTTTTTTCAGCAGGCGGCAGCAGAAGTAAGGAATTTGCACCTGCGGCAGTAAAGGCAGGAGCCATCGTGGTAGATAACACCTCTGCATTCAGGATGGATCCCAATACTCCTTTGGTTATACCTGAAATAAACGGTGAAAAAATTAAGGAACATAACGGAATTATCGCAAATCCGAACTGCTCAACGATTATCGGGGACGTTGCGGTCTGGCCTTTACACAAGGCAAATCCGGTTAAAAGAATGATCGTAAGCACTTACCAGGCAGCCAGCGGTGCAGGACAGGCTGCTATGAACGAACTCGAACAGCAGACAAGGGATATCCTCGCAGGCAAGGAACCTGTTTGCGAAGCATTTCCTTATCAGATAGCCTTCAACTGTTTCTGTCATAAATCCGACCTGGAACCGAACGGCTACAATGAAGAAGAAATGAAAATGGTCAGGGAAACAAAGAAAATATTCGACAATCAGGATATCGGCATCACCTGCACATGCGTAAGGATTCCGGTTTTCAGGGCTCACTGTGAGAGCTTAAACCTGGAATTCAAAAATCCGATCACCCCTGAAGAAGTTACCGAAATCTTAAATACTGCCCCTGGGATCAAGATCCTCGATGACAGGAAAAACAAGAGATTTCCGATGCCGATTGATGCATCAGGCAAAGACGATGTGATTGTCGGTAGGATCCGCCAGGATGAATCCATCCCCGACAACAGGGGTATCAATATCTGGGTTGCCGGCGATCAACTCAAAAAAGGTGCTGCATTAAATGCTATCCAGATAGCGGAAAAACTACTATAATAAGCCTTTATGGCTAAAAGAAAGATCAAACTGACTATCGCCTACGACGGTAGTGACTATCACGGCTGGCAGATTCAGCCGGATCACACTACCGTCCAAGGCATCATATCAGAAGCTTTAAAAAAACTTTTAGGTTATTCAGTCAGGGTCGTCGGTGCAAGCAGAACAGATGCAGGTGTTCATGCACTGGGCCAAGTCGCAGCGATAAATGTTGACAGTCCCATACCGACCGGGAACTTCGTGAAGGCCTTGAATGACAGACTACCCGAAGACATTGCAGTAAGGTCAGCTGAACAGGTTGACAGCTCCTTTGACGTCACTGCAGACGTAAAAAACAAACTCTACCGCTACAGGATATTTACGGGCAAGATCAGGCCGGTGCTGGATATAAGGCACTGCTGGTTCTATCCTTATAACCTTAACATTGAAAAAATGAACGAAGCTGCACAAATTTTTGTCGGCAAAAAGGATTTTACATCATTTGCCTCGGCAGCAGACCAGAGAGAATCCAAGGTCAGAACTATATTCAGAAGTGACGTTTACCGCGAAGGGGATTATGTATATTATGAGGTGGAAGGTGACGGATTTCTATACAACATGGTACGCAACATAGTCGGCACTTTGGTAGAAGCGGGAAAACACAGGATAAAACCTGAAGATATCCAAAAGATCATCGAAGCAGAAGACAGATCAAAGGCCGGTTCGATAGCACCTGCTTCCGGACTTTGCCTAATGTGGCTGGAGTATTGACTTGAAAATAGCTCATATTATAACAAGACTGATCTTAGGCGGAGCACAGGAAAACACCCTCATTACATGCAAGCACCTTGCAGATCGGGGACACGAGGTCGTATTGATAACCGGCCCTGCCATCGGCCCTGAAGGTGAGTTATTTCAGAAAACGGAAAAAGAAAAATACAAGGTGCTGGTGGTTGAACAGCTCATCCGCCCTATTCATGTTATATCCGATCCCTTCGCCTATTTTAAGGTCAAGGGTATACTGGAAGGCTTTCAGCCGGATATTGTTCACACTCATTCTGCAAAGGCGGGGATCTTAGGCAGGCTGGCAGGCTATAAAGTAAAAAAGAAAAATAAAAATAGCCTTCCTGCGATCGTACATGGAGTTCACGGTTTGCCGTTCCATAAGTATCAGAATAAATGGCTGAATCAATTATACATCGATATTGAAAGAAGAGCGGCAAAGTGGACCGACAAATTCATCTGCGTCGCTGATGCAATGCGGGATCAGAGCCTTGAGGTCGGCATCGGTGAAAAAGAAAAATATGTGACTGCATATTCGGCTATCGAAGAAGGAAATTTTCTAGAAAAACCTGAAACTTCAAAAATAAATGCCTTCAGAGAAAAATATAACATAAAACAAGGAGATACGGTATTGACGACCGTAGCAAGGTTGTTTATGTTAAAAGGCCATGATTTCATAATTGAATCAGCTAAAGAGCTATCTGAAAAATTTGATGATGTTAAATGGCTATTTGTGGGAAACGGAAATCTAGCAGACTTTTATAAGCAGGAAATAAAGAAATTCGGTCTGGAGGAAAGGATAAGATTTACCGGTCTGCTTCCGCCCGAAGAAATTCCTCTTGCACTGCATTCATCTGATGTGCTGCTTCACTGCTCATTAAGAGAGGGACTTCCGAGAGCGGTCCCGCAGGCGATGTTATGCGGTAAACCGGCTATAGCCTTTAACCTGGACGGAACACCTGAGGTCATTAACGAAGAAACCGGCAGAATGGTCGAACCCGGTGACCTGGAAAATTTCATAAAAGCCTGCAAAGAATTGATCGAAAATAAACAGCTCAGGGAAAAACTCGGAGAAAACGCAAAAAAGCAGGTAAGGGAAAAATTTGCACCTGAAACAATGGTGAATATAATCGAAGATGAGTATAAGGAATTATTGAAAACAAGGGAGACGGAGCAATGAAAAGCTACAGAAAGGAACTTTTCTTTAACACAAAGAAACGCAGGGAATACATCAACATAACCCCTTTAGTTGATGAAGCATTGAAGGAAAGCGGTATTAAAGAAGGTTTTGTGCTGGTAAACGCAATGCATATAACTGCAAGCGTGTTTATTAATGATGATGAATCAGGACTTCACCAAGATTTTGAAAACTGGCTGGAAAAACTGGCACCGGAGAAACCTTATTCCCAGTACCGTCATAACGGCTTCGAAGATAATGCCGATGCACACTTGAAAAGAAGTGTCATGGGCAGAGAAGTTGTCGTGGCGATTACAAACGGGCAGATGGACTTCGGGCCCTGGGAACAGATTTTCTACGGTGAATTCGACGGGAAAAGAAGGAAAAGAGTTCTCGTTAAGATAATCGGCGAGTAAATATTTGGAAACTTTATTATTTCTTGTTAAAGTTTTTATAATCTCTTTTTCGGGTGCTGTATCACCCGGCCCGGTAACCGCAGCTACACTTGCAGCAAGCACAAAGTACAAACATGCTGGTATTCTTGTATCGACCGGTCACGCCTTGGTTGAATTTCCTTTAATCATAATAATACTTTTAGGGGCAAGTAAATTCCTGAAGACCCCTGCCGTTCAGATCCCCGTGGGTCTTTTAGGCGGCATAGTGCTTTTTACCATGGGAATAGGGCTTTTCAAGGACTGTCTGAAAAATATCGACTACCAGAGTGACGAAAAACTCAATTACCGTCCCATAAGAGCAGGCGCTTTACTGTCACTAAGTAATCCTTACCTTATAGTCTGGTGGGCAACCATTGGTCTGAATTTGATCATGGAGCACGAACTTCCGAATATTTTTGAAATAGCAGCTTTCATGATTGCACACTGGCTGAGTGACTTTGTGTGGCTTGAATTTCTTTCTTTTTCAAGTTACCACGGCACCAAAGCATTAGGTGATATAAGCAGGAAAGTGGTGTTTGCAATATGCTCAGTTGCATTGTTTTTCTTCGGGACAATGTTTATCATGAACTCCGGCAGTGATCTTTTAAAAATATTAAACAATTAAAAGTTTATCTCCAGATCTCAATTTAAATATCTTATTTTGGGGGTCTATCGCAAAATAGCCCTGTTTGTATTCGATCTCCTTCATCTGGCCGACAGAAAGCTTTTTTATTTTTATAATTTCAGGCACGGCAGTATCCTTTCTTCCATTCAGTTTTAAAGCAAAAGTATCACTCTTTACTGTTTTGTCGCCGATATTGATTGACACATGTTTATCAAATTTAAAAACCGCCTGACTAATTTTTTCAGGATCATTTTTTACCTTAACATTGAATCCGATCGAAATGCCGCCTACTTTTTTATGTCTGATATCGAATTTTAATTTATCAATTTTCTTTTCGATCTGTTCACCGAACCATGCAAAAAATCCGTTGACATCATATTCAAAACCATGACTACCTTTAATCTGCACCTCCCCTTTTAACGGCGGCCCCTGCCAACGGAAATGAAAAATCACTTCATCATCAGATATTCTGTCTGTCCATATAAAAACCGCATCCTTTTTTGCTGCAGGTATTACCGGCTTAATGGATTCTGCGGTGACCGGATGCTGCCCTGTAAAATACCATACAGGGACATTGTATGCATTTGCATTACCTTGGTTTTTAACAAAGATTTTTTCTCTTTCTTTTTTCCAGACCAGCTGGGGAAGCGATTTCTTTTTAATCCATACCGGCGAACACCAGGCCTTGTGTCCGTTTTTCTGAACAACTTCAACCAATAACGGCTTTTTGTATTCTGCAGGAGCGGGATATATAAATTTTACTGTGACATCTTTTTTTGCCCCCATGAATTTCGTTTCGACCAGTCTGGTTCCTTCATAAAGACTGATACTTTCCAGATTATCCGTCCCAGCTGCAGTGACATAAATTTTAAGAGATTCATCAGAATAATAAATCTCACCTGGAATATCGTTATTTATTTTGACCTCGAGATATATCCTTTCCCCCGTAGTGCCGTAAGTTAGCTTATTTCTATATGCATCGAAAATGCCGTCCCTTGTAAGTTCATCTGCCCTTACAGCGGTCAAGCCCTGCGGATGGTCATGGTCGGGAGCACAACTTCCCGGATGAGTTCTTCCGGTAAGGCCGGTATGAGTATCAGAATCACACACGAGCCCTGGATCTATCCCGATTTCAAGTGCCTCAAGGTATGACCTGCACTTTTCTCTAAGACACCCGGTGAGAGATTCCTGATCTGCCGTTGGATGATATGGATGAATGCTCTCTCCCCAGTCTGAATATACTTCGATAACCGGTGTCATCGGCTCGCCTTCATCATTATTTTCCTGAATCAGTGACAAATAGGGGAATGTCCTGCTTTGAATGTGAGGTATAAAAAGAGCATCAGTTTTCTTCAGCATCTGGCGCATAACGAAAGCATAAGGTATAAATTTGTCAGTGAATATTTTATCCATATTTTCGAAGTAATGCTCTTTTAAATAAATATTATAGTGTCCGGAATCCATGGAAGACCACTCATAGCCTATCAAAGTCACAAAGTCATTTTCTTTATTATAATTATTCGCTTTTTCGACGATATCCCGCCATGCTTCAATGCCGGGTATATCCCTGCCGAAACGATATCGAAAAAGTCTGGTGTTCCTGAGTTTTTCATCCTGCAAAGGCTTTTTGTAAATATGGTCCGATACCGCAGTGTAATCCAGACATGAAATGTTCTTTGCAAAATCATAAAATTTATCCAGATCGACACCCCAGCATTCCGAGTACCAACTGTGATTATGCAATGTCCCCCCAGTAGATGGTCCGTTCTACTTTTTTCTTTACTGCTACAGGATTGCTTTCAAATACTTCATCAGAACCGTAAAATTTTGCCTTTATCCTGTAAATCCCTTCCTTATTTACCGAAAGTGACTTGACTTTTTTAGCACATTTATCTTTTTTTGAAAATACAATTTTCTCAGGCAGATCCTGAATATCCTGTTTTTCAAAGAGTATGACACCTTCAAAAGGAGGGAAACCGGCGGAATCGTATCTGTCCGTGATTGCCAGCTTAAGGTCAAATTTCTTTTCCTTTTCGATCACAGAAGGCACTACCAGTTTTATTTTCTCTGCCTTTGCTGGATATATATTTGCTTTAGGCAAAGCATAAGACCATCCCTTTTCGAACCAATCAACTTCATTTCCATCTCCATACAGATCGGAAAATATCTGGCAGGTGATATTTTCAACAGGTACCGGGTTTATGACAGCACTTATTGTTCCATCAGATTTCTTATTGCCGATGACCAGTTCAAAGGAATCGAAGGGCCTTAAACCTTCAGGAAATTTGATCTTCAGATCCCAATAGCCCCAGCCGTGTATGTCACCTTTTTCTATATCTATCTTACTATGATCCTGACCCTTTTGAACAATTTTTATATAAGTGCTCATGGGACAGTGGAAAAGAGTTTTCACACTTAAAGGTTCAAGATAAATCCTGTGATAAGCACCCGGCGGCAAAACCTTAGAACCATTTTCATATTTCAGACTTAATTTTGTTTCCGTCCCCGATACAAGCGCGGAAGGTTCGAATTTCCACTTTCCCGGTGCAAGGCTGTTCTGCCACCTATCTGTTAGGGAAAAAGAAGAACTTCCCAGAAGTGAAACCAGCCCCATCCCTGCCGCCGATCTTTTTATAAAAGTCCTGCGTGATATTGTATTGCTTCTTTTCATTTATCCTCCATGCTGAAAAGTTTAAAAGAATAATAATAAAGCTTATGCAGTTTTTTGCAACTTTTCTTTGGGGATATGCTGGTTGTTTTATTTGGGTGATTTAAGGAATTGAGGAGTTAATCGAATATATCTCTTAGGCCTTTTTGAATTTCTTTCTCTAATAGGTCCCGGATCGGCTGTTCAAGTAATTTGCCCATATCGAGTTCAGGTTTATTTACAGTGCCGGAAATAGGCACCTCTATACCCTCACCGCCTTCAGTTCCCTGTTTTATTCTTTCTCCGCTCCAGGTAAAGGGAACCATGACAGACATATTAATACTTTTATTCAGACCTACTTTCCCTTTAAAAACGAGCGGATTTTCATTGATGATAACTTTCATATTATCGTAACTAAGAACACTGTCCTTCAATTGAAAATCGGTAGGATTAATTTTAATTTCTTCTCCTTTTGCCCCTGAACCAACTGCCATCAGAAGTTTCGACAGCACATCCGAAGTTCCCAGGTAAACTTCGTCCATTTGCACTTTACCCATTATTTCCATTTTATCCTTAGCCGAAGTGTCAAGGGGTATGTTTAACTTCTCGGTATAAAGACTTGCCAGACCTGTCACCCTGACTGCATTTGCGAACATGGGATTCAGAAACTTCAGAAGCTTATCCGACATGGTGTCATTAATCTTTACCTTGTCAACCACCTGCAAAGATTCCGGTGTTCTGAGAACATAAGGTTTTTTTTTAAAGTCTATCAATGCTTCGAAATTAAATTTGCCGCCGTTTACCTTCGAAGAGAAAGGTCTAAGGTGAAATACTCCGTTATTTACATCAAAAACGAATTCCGTTGGACCGAAATTAAGTCCCATGTAATCAGCACTTACAAAACCCATCTGCCCTTCAGCATAAGCATTACTCAAAGGCCCATCCCTACTATCAGCATTATAAGAAGATTTAAAAGTAAAAGTATCCTGCCTGCTGCCTGTAAGTTCCAGACCGGGCAGCAGAAAAGGTCCTAACAAACCTGAAAGAGCTTTCCAGTCATAATCAGCTTTTATTTCAGCATCTATCATCACTTTGTTATTCACCTGCTTCTGCTGAAAATTCGCACTGTCTATCTTTATGGAAGGAGAAATTATCTTCAGATCTTTAATTCTTCTGACCTTGTTTTTCGGATCTATTTCCATATCGAATTCTATGGATATAGCTTCCTGGCTGAAGGGTTCTTTATCAGGGTATCCTATCTTCAAATCCTTAACTTTTGTCTGTTTAGAATAGACCCTGTAAACTTCATTCTTTGTCTCGACATTTATTGAGGAATCCAGCCGGCCTGACATATCCATATTCTCGGGAAACCGGTTGAAAAAGACGGCATATTTTTCTGCATTGCCAAGATCTATTTTGGCCTCTGCATTTAAATTTACATCCTTTGTCTTGCCCAGTCCTACCATACCGTCCCTTATATTAAGGTTAAATGTTTCGGACTGCACAATAATATTATCAATCTGCAATTTGTCTCTGCCTAAAGTTAGCTTCTGCTCTATCTGTATTTTGTCTTCTGTTAACTGTTTTTCACCTTTTGCAATTTTCAGATTCTCGAACGCAGATTTTTGATTAATATCGATGGAGTCTTTTTTAAAAAGCAGTTCACCTTCCTTTTTAACCTGACCTCCTAAATCATAAGGCACAGCGGCTATTAAATTGCCAAGCTCACGCTGAAATTTGCCGAGATCAAGTTCAGTGGTATAGCTTATCTTCTGCATGTCGCCTGTAACATCAACAGAGGCAAAAGATGACTGAATATTACATTCTTCTATCTTCCAGCCGTTAGCGATGGTCCCAATTTGGGCATTGGCTTTTATCGGCTGAGAAAGTTTAACCTGCTTATCTTTTATATCAGCTGAAAGTTCCTTTAATTCACCATTAAAATTGAGTATCTTCCGACCCTGCAAAGTTTTCGTGGAAACATCAGCCACTAACTTCCCGCTTTTTATGCTAGTACCTTCTTTTAAATTCAGGGTATTGGAAAACTGATTGGCAAGTTCCGCTATTTTGACATTCAGATCTGCCTGGAGTGCAAATTCCGTATCCGGTGACATCAGATTCTTGAATTCTTTCAGATCTTTGGGAAGCATGCCCTTCATTTCTACTGCCGCAAAATCAGTCATCAAATCCAGATTATTTATATTCATACCGCCTTCTTTTGCCTGGATATCCGCAACGGCGTTAAGTTTCTGAGTCTTTAAAGTATCGCCTTTCATTGCAGGTGCAGAGATAATAATGTCTTTGCCTTTCATATCAGCCTTTAAATTATTAAAAGTGCCTCCGCTTATATCGGCGTCTATCCGGGCATTCAGATTACCCGCAGCAGTTACATTCATCCCCGACATCTTAAACAACGGTTCGAGGGTCTTAAGCTCCAGATCGTTGACATCTATATTGAATTTTCCGATCGTCGTCTGCCAGGTCCATTTTTTCGAGCTCTCTGATTTAACGGAACCCTCGGCAGACATACTTGACTCAGTGCCATCATCGGAAAGATCGGCCGCCAGATTAAAACTTGTAAGTTTACCAATCGGATTAAGGTTCACTGTGGTGTTTATGTTTTTGACATTTAACTGAACCAGGCCTTGTTTAAGGAAGGTTACATTGCCGTCTTTTACCTTCAGATCCATCTTCTTTACCGGCAGACCTGCCGGTTTTTTTTCATCAGACTTTTCGGAGACCGAGTCCTCCGTTTCAGGCTGTTGATCTTCGAGGTTTATCTGCACATCCGGGCTTAGCAAGGTTGTATCACCTAAGGAATAACCGCCGGTCAAGAAAGATATATAACTGGGGTGAGTGATGATTTCTTTAACCTTAACTTTACTCTTTTGGTCCTCGAAATAAAAATCTTTCAGGCTTATGCCGCTGAAATACCCGATCTTGAGATTTGAAAAATCAGCCTTACCCTTAACATTATCGTTAATAGTATTTTTTATTAAACGGTTACCGGCCTCAGAAGATAAATAAGCGGGAACTGCCAACAGAAAAATGATTATCAGGGCAACTAATACTGCCGGAATGATCCACCAGCGATTCCTGATCTTTTTCTCTTTTGCTCTTTTTTCTTTGTTCTCTTCCATCTTCGCCTCCCTCTATCGAAAGAAGTTATCATTTTTTGTCGGGATGCGTTACCTGTATTCAATTAAAAGAGATTATGCAAAATTATTCAACCATAATCTCTTCAGATTTTTCCTCTACCAGTTCATCGATCTTCTGGGTATGCTTTTTGGTTATATCATCGATCTGTTCCTTACCCATTCTAAGATCATCCTCTGTAATGGCACTGTCTTTTTCTTCCTTTTCCAGCTGCTTGTTCGCATCTCTTCTGATATTTCTCAGGCTGATCTTTGCATCCTCGCCCTGCTGTTTGACCTGGTTTACCAATTGTTCTCTTCTTTCTTCACTCAACGGTGGAATATTCAGCCTTATGATCTTGCCGTCAACCATGGGAGCGATACTGAGATCACTGTTTTTGATGGCCTTTTCTATATCCTTGACACTGGATGGATCGAAGGGTTTGATAACTATCATATCCGCCTGAGGCGTTGCAACAGTTGCAAGCTGTTTTAATGGTGTCGGAGTTCCGTAATATTCTACTTTTAAACCGTCAACCAAACCTGTCGATGCTCGTCCAGTTCTTACTGATTTTAAATTCTCTTCAAGATAGCTTACCGTCTTATCCATAGTATCTTCATGTTCTCGGACTATTTCCTTTACAGGCATAATAACCTCCTTCAATTACTTATTAACGTACCCACCTGCTCACCGCAAATGGCCTTGGTTATATTCTCTTCCTTAAAAATATTCAAAACCCGTACCGGTATATTGTTTTCCCTGCAAAGACTTACAGATGCATGATCCATAACCCGCAGGTTCTTTTGGAGTACCTGTTCATATGTCAGTTTTTCGAACAACTCGGCATCGGGGTTTTTTTGCGGGTCATCGCTGTAAACCCCGTCCACTTTCGTTGCCTTTATTAGAAGATCCGCCTCCAGTTCAGATGCTCTCAGTGCAGCACAGGTGTCCGTGGTAAAGAACGGGTTTCCGGTTCCTCCTGCAAGTATCAATATTCTGTTCTTTTCCAAGTGATAGAATGCCCGCCTCCGGATGAATTTTTCGCAAATGGCAGAAACCTCGATCGCACTCATAACCCTGGTGGGTCTGCCCATTGATTCCAGCGTCTCCTGCAAGGTACAAGCATTTATTATCGTTGCAAGCATACCCATGTAATCGGCGGTATGTCTTGGGATGTGGCTTTTTTTTGAAAAAGTCTCTCCTCTTAAAAAATTACCTGCCCCCACCACAATAGCAACCTGGGCACCAAGTTCACTTATCTTACTTACCCGCTCAGCTATGGAATTTAGCTCATCTCCGTCTATCCCGAAAACTCCTTTTTTCGTGAAGCTTTCGCCGGATAATTTCAGCAACACCTTTTTATATTTACTCTTTGCCATTTTTCTTTTTCTATTAAAAAAGCCCCTCTGAATCCTTCAGAGAGGCCTGTAAAATTTAGCCTGTTACATCTATTCTCACAAAGCGTTTGATCTTAGCTGTCCCGCCTGCCTTTTCAGCTGCCTGGTCAACCACTTCCTTTACCGACATTTCGTCATTCTTAATAAAAGGCTGTTCGATAAGGCAGTTTTCAGAATAAAACTTTCCCATCTTTCCTTCTACTATTTTTTCGATGATATTAGCGGGCTTATCTGAGACCTGCTCGGCGAAAACCTCTTTTTCTTTTTCGATGGTCTCAGGATCGAAGCTTTCTTTATCAAGAGCCAGGGGTTTTGCAGCTGTAATGTGCATTGCGATGTCCAGTGCAGCTTTTTTCATTTCTTCTGAATCGGAGACGCTTTCGTCACTTGTCTCGATCTGAACCATTGCTCCCGCCTTCTTGTTAAAATGAATATAGGAAGAAAGCAAGCCCGGGCCGTCCAGTTTTAACTTGTAATATTCACCTATCTCAGTTTTTTCACCGGTCTTACTTACCAGTTCGGTTATAACCTTACTTAGTTTTTTTCCGTCGAGTTCTGTTTCAGCCAAATTTTCAGCACCTTCTTCGGCATCACATTCAACAGCATAATCAGCAACCTTTTCCGATGCTGCCAGAAAGTCATCGCTTTTAGCGACAAAATCAGTCTCACAGCATAGCGATGCAAGAGTACCGACCTTGCCGTCTTCACTTAGTGAACCTACAACGATACCCTCGGAAGTTTCTCTGCCAGCCCTCTTAGCCAACGTGGCTGCCCCCTTTTTTCTTAACGAATCAAGAGCTGCATCAAAATCTCCGTCTGCTTCCTGGAGCGCCTTTTTACAGTCCATCATACCCTGGCCGCTTACCTTACGTAATTTCATTACTTCAGAAGCTGAAATATCCGCCATTCTTATACTCCTTAGCTTTTTAAAAAACCTCTGCAATAAACCTTTAAGTCCTAAAACAGAGGCGAATTTTCAATCTATTTTAATTACTTACTGTTTTCCTGACCCTGTTCAGCAGTTTCAACCGGTTCTTTCTTCTCTTCGGTTTGTTCGGTCTTCTCTGCTTGTTCTTCTGCAGGCTTTTTTTCTTCTTTTTCAGGCTGTTCTTTCTTCTCTGCCGTTTCAGCTTTTTGCTGAGAGGGCTTTTCTTCGGGCTGCGGTTTCTCCTGAGGCTTTTCAGCCTTTGCTTCAGCAGGTGCTTCCTTTTCTTTTTTCTCAGGCTGGGCCTTGACTTCTTCCGGCTTTTCAGCTGGTTTTTCCTTATTTTTAGGTGCTGATTTTTCATCTGCCCGTGCCAATGTCCTTCTTCTGGACCTTGCCTTTTTAGGTCTGGCTGTCTTGGTTTCTTCTTTTGTGCCGATCATGGTCTTACCTACAGCTACGGCATCAGACAGCTGATTTAAAATTATCCTTATTGCCCTGATGGAATCATCATTACCGGGTATAGCGACATCAAGCGTATCAGGATCGCTGTTGGTATCGATTATTCCGACAGTCGGGATGCCGAGTTTCCTTGCTTCGTGCAATGCAAGATGTTCCCTGTTTGCATCTACCACAACTATCGCACCGGGAAGTGTGTTCATCTTTCTGACACCGCCGAGATTTGCTTTGATCTTACGAAGTTCTCTTTTCAATCTCGATGCCTGCTTCTTGGACTGCTTTTCAAGATTTTCATTCTGCTGCATCTCTTCAAGCTCTTCAAGACGCTGAACTCTCGAACGAATTGTTCTGAAATTTGTAAGCA
>CAZDVM010000011.1:0-93047 GCA_964508925.1 uncultured Pirellulales bacterium
AATCACCTGCGAAGGTGGTAAGGATTCCCCGCACAGGTGGTAAGGAATCACCCGTCAGGGGTGGTAAGGAATCACCGTACCCTATAATAAATAATAATACTAAATATAATAATAAAGAGATAGAGGGCGCATTTACGAAGGGCTTTACTCTCAAGGAAGTCGAAGACATGGCCTTTACCTGCGGGGTCAGTCAGGAGGATGCAATGAAATTTATTTCACCAATGCTGATAAAACGATTACTAAAATTTCACCATAGCCGATGTCATTTTGAGCGCAGCGCCAGCTATACCCCAGCCTGCCCCGAGTCGCTGGCTCTTATACTGCATTTACAGCAAACAGAGCATAATGCAAAAAAACACCTGCCAGATCATTTGCCCGAGGGGTCATTGCGGACAAAGCAACAGCCATACCTTACGTCATTTCGAGTGAGGCCAAGCCGAATCGAGCCAATGCCGTTTATTGCAAGGTGTCGTTCCTTAAAACTTTCATGGTGACAACCTCTTCTTGGCGGTAAAGATTTCTTCATTCCGTTTGCTATCGCTCTCTCCTGTCGAAATGACGTGGACGGCGATTGCACTTCATTCACTCTGGTCGAAATGACATAGGGGGTGGTGACTTCACTCACTTCAGTCGAGATGATATGTGTGGTGTTCACTTCGCTCACTACGGTTAAGATTAAATACATGATTTGCAAAACGTTTTCTACCTCACGTCATTCCGAGCGCAGCGCCAGCGGAGCCGAGGAATCTTTCGCGGTATGATATGATAACATTCATTAAAACCTTTGAACCTCGCCCAGCACTTTCAATAATACGCCAGTCGCTCCGAACGAATGTGAGGAATCCACTAAAATAACGATTGCGCAGCAATCCATCTCTACTCCAATGTCAAGGTTAGCTAAAAATATCTACCGTCTAATTTTTAATCCCTTAACATCTTTTTCTTAAAAAACTTAATTTTTCCACTTGACTCATATTTTGCGCAATATGCGGGCAGTTCCTTCAGAATGCGTGTAGGGCCTTCAAAAATCTCGATTTAGGCCGAAAATTTTAAAATTTGCCCGAAATTTGCCAAAAAAACGAAATTCTATAAACTCCCCAAAACCAACTGGTTTTTCTATAAATAGCTATATAATAGGAACTTACAATTAATCACTGCCGCTTTCCCACAATACCAAATGTCTTTTTTAATCCAAATAACACCCCTTAAATCATCCTGAAATTATAAAGATCTGCAAGGACCCTCTCGCAAAACCTGCGCAAGTTTCTAAACCGTACTTATCGAAAAATCTTTAAAAATTGATACTTGATTAACAGATTTTTTTTGATATTATATGAACATGTGATCACATGTTCACATAATATAATCTATAACAAATTGTTTTGAAATCGAGGGTTAATTATGAAAAAGAAAAAGAAGGTTTATCAAAGGCAGGCGGATATACTGAAGGCAATTGCCCATCCGCTTCGGCTTGAAATACTGGACAATCTCAAGAAAGATCCCATGTACGTTCAGCAGATAGCGGCAAAGGTCAATTCCGAAAGATCTAATGTCTCAAGGCACCTTGCAGTGATGGTGAATGCAGGGATCCTGAACTATGTCAGAAGCGGCAAAAACGTAGTTTATGAACTTAAAACGCCTTGTATACTGAATTCACTCGACTGTGCCGCTGGCGTAATAAAAGAGAACAAAAAAACTACTAAGAGTCTGCAAAGGGCCCTGTAATGAAATGGAAAAATGAATGGAAAAAACTGGCAGGCATAGCCGCTGTTTTCCTGGCATGCTTCTATCTGCCCGTCGGCTATGAGAGATTCAATAATGCCGTGACAGAATCGCTATATCTTGTCAAATGGTACGCAAGAGAACATGTCCTGCTGTGCCTGGTACCCGCATTTTTCATTGCAGGTGCCATAGCGGTATTCGTTAGCCAGTCCTCGGTTATGAAATACCTGGGAGCAAAGGCAAATAAAATAATCGCATATGGCGTGGCATCGGTTTCAGGATCGGTACTGGCAGTTTGTTCATGTACCATATTACCTTTGTTTGCGGGCATTTACAAGATGGGTGCCGGCCTGGGACCTGCCGTGGCATTTTTATATTCAGGGCCTGCGATAAACGTGCTGGCCATCATTCTGACTGCAAGAATACTGGGTATAGAACTTGGGATTGCAAGGGCAGTCGGTGCAATTCTTTTCAGTATCGTCATCGGGATCATAATGCACTTTTTGTACAGAAAAGAAGAGATCGAAAAAGCCAACGGCCAGATGAACCAGCCAGAGCCTGAAGTAAAAAGACCCTTATGGCAGAATGCAGTATTCTTTGTCGTTATGGTCGGGGTACTGGTATTTGCCAACTGGGGTGCTCCAAATGATTTTAACTTTGAGACTAAAGACGGTGACATTTTCAGGGCTAGTATCATCAAAAAACCTCTGGAAGGGGAAGAAGGCAAAGGATTTTACAGGCTCAAATTGATGGAAGGGCAGGAAAAAGGAAAAGAGATAAATGTACCAGTGGCACGAATTAAAACTAAAGAGCCTGTGGTTGGATTGTGGACCTCTATCTGGTCACATAAATGGATAATCACATCTGTTTTTGCAGTCCTGCTGGCAGCTGTTTTAATATTCTGGATGTCGATCCCGTGGTGGAAGGTCGTTACAGCCGGTATCCCGCCTGTGATACTGGCCCTGGCTTTGCCTATGGACGGCATGATGGTGATGATACCGTTTACCGCAGGTGTAATTGGTTTATCCTGGGCGATAAGTTCAACCGGCGGAGAGCCGGAAGAATGGTTCGAACAGACATGGGGATTTACAAAACAGATCCTTCCGCTGCTTTTCTTCGGTGTCATAATCGCAGGTGCATTGCTCGGAAGGCCGGGACATGAAGGATTGATACCTTCTGCCTGGGTTGAAAGGGCGGTTGGAGGTAATTCGGTATGGGCGAATTTATTTGCCTCGGTAGCGGGGGCTTTCATGTATTTCGCCACTTTGACGGAAGTGCCGATTTTGCAGGGTCTTATAGGAGCGGGTATGGGTAAGGGACCTGCATTGGCTCTTTTGCTGGCAGGGCCTGCGCTCAGTTTGCCGAACATGCTGGTTATACGTTCGGTAATGGGAACTAAGAAAACGACAGTCTTCGTTTGTCTGGTTGTTGTAATGGCTACTATATCCGGATTAATTTTCGGTGTATTATTTTGAAAATTATAAGTTTTAATGAGAGGATCGTATAATGAAAACGATAAAGATACTGGGGACAGGTTGTGCGAAATGCAAAAAGCTGGCTGAAAATGCAAAAGCTGCAGCCAATGAATCAGGCATAGAGTATAAACTGGAAAAGGTCACCGATCTGAACGAGATAATGGGTTACGGGGTTATGATGACTCCGGGACTCGTTGTTGATGAAGAAGTGAAGGTGACAGGTAAAGTCGCTGATAAAGATAAGATCAAAGAAATACTGGGAGGATAAGATGAGTAATAAACATAAAATTTTAATAGTTGCCGCCGTCTTTTTGGCGATCATGGCGATAGTTGCAGCAAAACAACTCAAATACCAGAAAACTGCATCGGAACTTAAGAGCAGTATGGATGAAGCGGTTGAGGGTTTGCCTACATTGCTGGAGCTGGGGTCGCATTCATGCCGGCCCTGCAGGATGATGACGCCGATCCTGAAAGAGCTTGATTCTGACCATTCAGATGAATTGAATGTGGTCTTCATAGATGTGAATAAAAGCAGAAGTGCCGTTGAGAAATACAATATCAGGGTAATTCCTGTGCAGATATTTTTCGGCCCGGAAGGTAAACAGCTTTTTCGGCACGAGGGATTTTATCCAAAAGAAGATATTATAAAAAAATGGTCTGAATTAGGATACAATCTAAAATAAATGATAGAAGAGTTATTTACAAATTTGGGTCACGCCATCGAGGCCAATTATTTTATGGCTGTTTTTGCGGCCTTTGCGTGGGGATTTTTAACGGTAATTTTAAGTCCCTGTAATCTGACCAGCATCCCACTGGTAATTGCGTACGTATCTCATCAGCAGAATAATTCTGGTAAAAAGCCTTTTTTTACGGCGGGCAGTTTTTCTGCAGGGACATTTATAGCGGTTTTGATAATTGCAGGTCTGACGATAACATTAGGCAGGCTTATAGGGAATGTCGATTGGCTTTTTAAATATCTGATAGCGGGGATATTTATCCTTTTCGGGCTGATTATGATGGAAGTAATTGACCTTTCCTGGCAAAGGTATGTTCCGCAGAATAAGAATGTTAAGAAATTCGGAGGGGCCATGTTACTGGGTTTGGTCTTTGGGCTTGCCCTCGGGCCTTGTACTTTTGCATTTATGGCGCCCGTGCTTGCGGTGACGGCTAAGGTCGCCTCAGAAAATCTGTTCAAGAGTTTCCCGCTGGTTTTAAGTTACGGGATCGGGTACTGTTCTATTATTGTTCTGGCGGGGACTTTTACGGGAGCAGTTCAAAGTTATCTTAACTGGGATACGGAAACGCATTTTACGCGTATTTTGAAGACAATTTTCGGTGTATTCATGGTTATTATCGGTCTTTATTTAATCTACAAGGCCTGATTAAAACCTGTAAATCTTCATAAATTATTAACATGTTTGTATTTAAGCTGACCTTTCTTTTTGACGATTTATAGCATAAGTAAGATCTTTTTAAGGATAAGTTTTAATATAAATTGCTGTAAATCAATAACTTATGGAGATTAAGTGATGTCAAATGTTCGCAGTTTTACTGTATTGCCGGCACTTCCGGAAAAGTTAAAAGACCTGGATTTTATTGCAAGGAACATGTATTGGAGTTGGAATCCGGAATTCGTTGATGTATTCAGAAGGATCGATAACAGGCTTTGGGAATCCAGTGGTCATAATCCTGTTAAACTGCTGGGTAACGTTTCCCAGGAAACTCTGGAAGAACTTTCGGAAAATAAAGGTTTTCTGAGTGAATTAAAGAGGGCGGCAGATAAACTGCGGGAATATTTAGAGGCTCCCAACTGGTATGAAAGTGTAAGCCCCAAATGTACCAAGCCGGTAATTGCATATTTCAGTGCGGAGTTCGGATTGCATGAGAGTGTCCCCATATACTCAGGCGGTCTGGGAATCCTTGCAGGTGATCATTTGAAAAGTGCATCTGACCTAGGTGTGCCTTTATACGGTGTCGGTTTGATGTATCAGAAGGGCTATTTCAGGCAGTATCTGAATATTGACGGTTGGCAGCAGGAAGTGTTTGCGGAAAATGACATGTACAACATGCCGATGGATCTTATAAAAAACAAAAAGGGTGAACCGATAAAGATCAGCGTACAATTTCCGGGCAGAAAAGTTAACGCTCAGATATGGCGGATAAAAGTCGGAAGGGTGGATCTATATCTGCTTGATACCAATATACCTGAAAACAGCAATGAAGACAGAAGTCTTACGGCTAATTTATACGGCGGTGACGTTGAAATGCGTATCAAACAGGAGATACTGCTAGGTATAGGCGGATTGAGAGCTTTAAATGCTTTGGATATTTACCCGACGGTCTGTCACATGAACGAAGGTCACGCTGCTTTTATGGCACTTGAAAGAATCAGGCAGTTAAGAGAGCAAAAACAGATGACATTCGACGAGGCCCTGGAGGCTACGAAAGCGGGAAATGTATTTACCGTTCATACGCCGGTTAAGGCAGGTAATGACGAGTTTTCAGTAGAGCTTATGCAGAAATACTTCGATCATTATTATCCCTCGCTCGGATTGAAGAAAGAAGAATTTCTGGCCCTCGGACGATTCAATTCAAGTAATACAACAGAAACGTTCAAGATGCCTGTTCTTGCATTGAGATTAAGTTCCTGCAGAAACGGTGTCAGTAAGCTTCACGGTGAAGTGTCACGTAAAATGTGGTCTCAGATATGGCCTAAAGTACCGATAAACGAAATACCCATCGGTTCAGTGACAAACGGTGTTCATATACAGACCTGGCTTTCAGATGAGATGAATGCTCTTTATGACCGGTATCTCGGTTTGAGCTGGGCTGAAGAAGTGACTGAAGAAGAGACATGGGAGAATATCGATCTCATACCCGATGAGGAACTTTGGAGAACTCATCAGAGAAGTAAGGGACATTTGATATCTTTTGCCCGCAACAGGCTGAAAAAGCAGATTCAGAGAAGGGGGACATATCATACCGAGATGAACTGGGCGGAAGAGGTTCTTGACCCCGAGGCACTGACCATAGGATTTGCCAGAAGGTTTGCGACTTATAAAAGAGGTAATCTTATTTTTAAGGACCCTCAAAGGTTGCTGAAAATAATTACCGATCAGGATAAGCCTGTGCAGCTTATATTTGCAGGAAAGGCTCATCCAAGAGATACCCAGGGTAAAGAAATAATACGGTCCATAATCCATTTTGCCAACCAGTATGATGTGAGAAGAAGGATAGTATTTCTGGAGGATTACGATATAAACGTAGGCAGAAAGCTGGTTCAGGGAGTAGATATCTGGCTGAATAACCCCAGACCACCGATGGAAGCGAGCGGGACAAGCGGAATGAAAGCGGCATTGAACGGGGCATTGAATTTCAGTACTTATGACGGCTGGTGGTGTGAAGGCTACCGTATGAACGGCGGCTGGGTGATAGGCAACGGCGAGCAGTATGAAGATGTGGGATATCAGGATATCGTCGAATCGCAGATGATATATAATATGCTCGAAAACGAGATCGTGCCGCTTTATTACAGCAGGTCGGATGACAATCTGCCGAGGGCATGGATACACAGGATGAAGAACACGATAAAGTGGAACAGCCCGATGTTTAATACCAGAAGGATGGTTTCAGAATACACAGAGCAATTCTACAACCCGGCAGCCGAGAAGTGGAGATACCTGACTGCAGAGGCCATGGCGAGAGTGAAGGCCTTATCCATGTGGAAAAATAATATTCGCAAAGCCTGGCCGAAATTCCAGATCAAAGATGTAAACGTTAATGTGAAAAACGGTGACGGGGTTGAAAATTTCGATTCCCTAGGTACTCAGTTAAAGGTGGGTTCTCAGCTCGATGTACGGGCCAGAGTAAGGCTGGGTGATGTTGACCCTGAGGATATTTCAGTTGAGATGTATTACGGAAAGCTGGACAGCTGGGGAAATATCGAAAACGGAAATACCCGCCAGATGAATTATGTTGAAGCAGCAGAGAATAATGGCGAATTCTGGTTCGAAGGTCTAATGACATGCAGGACTTCAGGAAGACAGGGAGTTTTGGTCAGGGTACTGCCTAATCACCATGATCTTACAAATCCGCATGAACTCGGGCTTATTCTCTGGGAAGGTTCCAATAACTGAAGCTGAAAATAGATAGTGATCGAAGGCCGTCGGTAAAATTATCGGCGGCTTTTTTTTACTTTTCTTTCTGCTTTATAAGGTCGTAGACTTCTTCGGCATTTTCGGCATTTTCGAGTTTGGCTTTAAATTCTTTATCGAGCATTATTCTGCTGATCCTTGCCAGTGCCTGGATATGCGGGCCGGTCTGGTCGATAGGGGATACTAGAAGGATGATTATTTTTACCCCTTCACCGTCAACGCTGTTAAAATCAATGGGATCTTTTGTTATGCCCACAGCCATGATCAGTTCTTTAGCTGCCTTAAATTTACCATGCGGAATAGCTATACCTGCGCCTATGCCGGTGCTTCTTGTTTTTTCACGGGTTAGAACTGCCTTAAGCACGTTCTCTTTATCATTCAACAGGCCGTGCTCGTCAAGAAGATTGACCAGCTCTTCTATAGCGCCTTCTTTTTCTTTATTTTCCAGCGGAACTTTAATGCAATCAGGTTCTAAAACTTGTGTAAGTACCATTTTAAAATCGCTTCTAAAAAATCAAATTTTTACCATCCTAGCGGGCACTCTTTTTGAGTGCATAAAAGTAGGATTATAAGTATTTCAAGGGTCGGTTACAACAATCTTTCCAAAAAAATGCTTAAGTTATAAAAAATGTTGGCGATTGGCCGATCAAAAGCGGGTTTAAGTTATTATAATACTTTACTTTTGAAGATGATTTTAATAAAATTCAAGTTTATTTTGGTGAATTTTAAAAGGTGCAAAACGTGGATAAGATACAACTTTACGATACAACATTACGGGATGGTATGCAGGCAGAAGGTGTAAGTTTTTCGCTGGAAGATAAAATAACCATCGCTAAATGCCTTGATAATCTCGGTATAAACTATATCGAAGGGGGATATGCTGCGTCTAATCCGAAGGAGATGCAGTTTTTCAAGGAGATCAATACAGCGGGTTTGAAGAATTCCAAAGTTGCGGCTTTCGGAAATACCCGCAGGGCCAATACCAAGGTTGAGGATGATCTATCGTTGAATGCGATGGTAAAATGTAACGCCCCTGCAGGTACATTAGTAGGCAAAAACTGGGACATGCATGTTACGCAGGTTCTGGGGTGTTCTCTGGATGATAATCTCAAGATATGTGAGGAATCGGTTGAATATCTGAAGAAAAAGGGTATGGAGGCCATTTTTGATGCTGAGCATTTCTTTGACGGTTACAAGGAAAATCCCGAATATAGTATGAAGGTATTGCAGGCAGCGGCCGAAGGCGGTGCAGATGCGCTGGTGCTTTGTGATACTAACGGCGGATGTCTTCCCGAGGAGATTTATGAGATAGCTAAAGAAGTCTGCGAGAAATTCAGTGGCGTTACCGTAGGTATTCATACTCACAACGATTCTGATTGTGCAGTAGCTAACAGCCTTGCAGCGGTAAGAGGTGGATGCCGTCATGTGCAGGGGACAATCAACGGTCTCGGTGAAAGGTGCGGTAATGCAAATTTATGTACGATAATTCCGAATCTTGCATTGAAGATGGGGTTCGAGGTTTTAAGTGAGGAAAAACTTAAGACGCTTACCGAGGTTTCGAGAACCATTACCGAAGTTGCGAATCTTTTCCCGGAAACGAGTATGCCTTATGTTGGTGAAAGTGCTTTTGCACATAAGGCGGGCCTCCATGTAAATGCATTGAGAAAGAACAAAAAGACCTATGAGCATATATCGCCGGAAGTTGTGGGAAATGAAAGAAGGTTTCTTGTTTCCGAGCTCAGCGGCAGGTCGAATATTCTTGCCAAGCTGGAAAAGGCGAATCTTGCACAGGATAAGGATACTGCAACGAAAATTCTTAATAAGGTTCAGGAGCTTGAAAGCGAAGGTTATCAGTTCGAGGCGGCGGACGCGAGTTTCGAACTGCTCGTAAAGAAGTTAATCGGGGAATTCAAGCCTTCATTCGAACTTATAAAGTACCACGTGTCATTCGACCAGGTGGGAAATGAGGGCACAGTGACAGAGGCTACGGTGAAGCTCAAGGTTGACGGTGTTACAGAACATGTGGTCGGTGAAGGTGACGGTCCCGTTAATGCCTTGGATGCGGCATTGAGAAAAGCCCTTGAAAGGTTTTATCCAGCGATAAACGATATACATCTTTTCGATTATAAGGTAAGGATAGTCAATACCAGAGCGGGAACAGCAGCCAAAGTTCGAGTAGTTATCGAATCCCGGGACAAGGAGTCTACCTGGGGGACGGTCGGGGTATCGGAAAATATAATAGAGGCCAGCTGGCTTGCTCTCGTTGACAGTGTCGAATACAAATTGCAGAGTTCATGATCTTAAAAAGGCCGGCTTTTAAACCGGCCTTTTATTTTCTCAGGCATTTACAGTTTTTTCTTTACGTTTTCTTTTACGCTGATTCAGTTCTCTTTCTATTGTTACGTTCATTTTCTTTCTGCCTGAAGCAAGTTCCACGGCTTCTTCTGCGGTTGAGGCGAATAGGTCTGCTCCCATTTCCTGCCAAAGTCCTTCTGCTCTGTTGAAAAGTCCTCCTGAAACCATTATCTGCATGTCTTCCCACGCATTTACTTCCTTTATCCTGTCGATGAGCATTCTTAGAGCCGGTGCTTGCTGTGGATTTGTGCCGTAGATTAAAAGGATATCGGGAGCGAATTCGTTTACATATGCCAGAATATCTTCGTTATTCAGACCTCCGCCGAGGAACCTGACTTCCCAGCCGTCGCTTTCGAAAAGATCTGCAGTCATCTGGGCTCCGAGTTCCTTAGATTCTTCTTCAGAACAGCAAATAGCGATTTTTTTGTTGTTTTCTTCTTTTCTTGGAAGTTTGTTTTGAAGCTGATCAACTATGGTTCTGTTAATCCTGGAAGCGAGGTGCTCCTGTGGGGGGGAGATCTGTTCATTTCTGCTTAATTTTTCCAGCTGAACCATAACCGGCCAGATTATGTCCGTATATACGGAATTAGCCGTTGTGCCGGTTTTCATTGTTTCTTCTATAACATTTCTTGCCTGTTTTCTGTCGCCATTTATTATTGCGGTAACATATCTTTCAATTATTTCCTGAGTGATCATAACTTTTCTCCAAAACACATAAAATTAACAGTTTTAACAACCTACAACTTACTAATGTTAAAATAGGTAATATAGGTATCGGAGAGAACTTTTAAAAAACTTTAGTTAAAATAGGCAATATGCAAAAAATGGGAGTTTTTTTCAAATAATGCTATTAATGTGTTATAGCTGGTAATTAAAAAGGTTTAAAAAAATGCAAAGATCAAGAAAAAGTAAATTTTTTTTCTAATTTTTATATTTAAAAATGCTCAGCCAGGTTTCTTGACAGCCTAACTCGAAGAGGTTAAAAATGAAAAGATTAATTTTTTAAAAGGAAAGGGCCAAGATGAAACGCCTCGGTTTTTTTGAATCCTTCGGGATCGGGATAGTAGAAAATATACGTTACCTGGGAAGATTTACAAGATTTTTAGGTGACTCCTTTAATTCATCGATTTGGACACTGGGAAAGCCGAATAAATACTCCCTGATTTGGGATCAGATGAATATTATCGGCGTTAAAAGTGTACCGATTGTTATGGTTACAGGAGCTTTTGTAGGAATGATCCTGGCCGTACAGGCCTATGACCAGCTTGCAGGAATGGGGCTTGAAGAACATCTAGGTGTTTTGATCAATATTTCGGTAGTAAAAGAACTGGGGCCGGTCTTAACTGCGGTAATGCTTGCAGGCAGAGTTGGTGGTGCTTTAACTGCTGAGCTTGGAACCATGAAGGTAACAGAGCAGATCGAAGCTGTGAGCAGTATGGGGGTTGATCCTGTCAGATACCTGGTTTCGCCAAGAGTACTGGCATGTCTTTTCCTAACTCCTTTTCTAATCATCTATGCGGATCTTCTTGGTGTGATTGGCGGATATGTGATAGGCGTAGTTAATTTCGGGATAAACAGCAGGGCGTATTGGAATTTTAGTGCCGCCGGCGTTGAACTCTGGGACGTTTCCATCGGTATTATTAAAGGCGTATTTTTCGGGTGTTCAATTGCAGTGATAAGCTGCTATAAAGGTTTTAACTGTAAAGAAGGTGCCGAAGGTGTAGGTCTTGCCTGCACAGAGGCTTTTGTTACGAGCTTTATTACCATACTTGCACTGGACTTTGCACTGGCTATTATATTCAAGGCAATATATACAACGTTTTATCCCGTAAGAAGTTTACTTTGATGAGAGGATTTTTTTTGAATAAGGACGGAAACAAAGCTAAAGAAAACCGAAAAGGTATTATCTGTCTTAAAAATGTTACCAAAAAATTCAGTGATAATGTAGTTCTGGATGATGTGTCCATCTGCATAGAAGAAGGTAAGACTACTGTTGTAATCGGGCCAAGCGGTTGCGGCAAAACAGTTTTTATAAAACACTTGATCGGGTTGTTAAGGCCTTCGAGCGGTGAAGTATATTTTAAAAACATCCGCATTGACAGGCTTTCGGAGCATGAACTGAATCATCATCGGTTGAATTTCGGCTTTCTGTTTCAAAGCGGGGCTTTATTTGACAGCATGACAGTGGCAGAGAATATACTTTTTCCCGTAAAGCAGCATCTTAAGCAGCCGGATAACAATACCTTTGTAGAATTAGTAAAAAAGAAGCTCGCCATAGTGGGCCTTGACGGTTATCAGAATTATTATCCTGCAACTCTTTCCGGCGGTCAGAAAAAGAGGGTTGCCCTTGCAAGGGCAATAGCTTTGAATCCGGAAATTATTCTTTATGATGAGCCGACAACCGGCCTTGATCCTATTCGTTCAGATATAATTAACGAACTTATCATTAAGTTGAAGAAAAGTCTCGGTGTTACTAGCGTGGTAGTGACACATGACATGAAAAGTGCTTACAAGATTGCGGATCGGATAATAATGCTGCATAACGGCAGGATAATTGCAGACGGTAATGCAGATACAATAAAAAATCACCCTCATCCTGTAGTACAGCAGTTCATAAAAGGCGAGGTAAATGAAGATGACCTGGCAGTAATCAAGATGAACGGTGATATGATACCTCAGCAGTTTTCGCCGGAGGATTTCGAGGATTAATATTCATGCCTAAAAATGATGCTTCACAGATAATAAAAGATATCCGTCCCCTTATAAACGGTGACGTATATTCAGATAAACTTCATCGTGTCGCCTTCAGTACTGATGCGAGTATTTACAAAATTGAACCGATGTGTGTAGTTGCTCCTGAGAATGCAAAGGATGTGTCGGTAGTGGTAGAATATGCAGCTAAAAAAGGTATTCCCGTTTGCGGCAGGGGAGCGGGAAGCGGTGTTGCAGGAGAAAGTCTAACATCGGGAATAGTTCTCGATATGGCACGCTATATGAATAATATTCTCGAACTAACTGATTCCGGAAATTATGCAGTGTGTCAGCCGGGGGTTGTTCTGAGTGTTTTGAATGAGCAACTGAAAAAGTATAACAGGAAAATAGGCTCTGATCCTTCCAGCGGGAATCGTGCCACCATTGGAGGTTGTGTTGCTAATAATGCAACCGGTTCTCACTGGCTTAAGTATGGCTATTTTGCAGATCATGTGGAGAGTATTGAAGCGGTTCTTAACGACGGGAGTATTGCGGAGATAACTAATGATTTCAGACCTGATGACGTAAAGGATAACCGGCTTAATGTCATTGCTAGGGATTGTCTTGAGACGCTCTCTGATAAAAAAGACCTTATTGAAAAGTCACTTCCTGAAACGTTGAGGAATCGAAGCGGTTACAATATTTCGAATGCTGTAAAAGACGGCAAGATAGACCTTGCAAGGATCCTTGCAGGTTCGGAAGGCACTCTTGCGCTGTTTACGAAGATTAAATTAAGAACGGTAAAAGAGCCTGAGTGCAAGGCTCTTTTTCAGCTTGAATTCGACAGCTTGGATAAAATGGCCAAAGCGGTTCCGGAGGTGGTGGAAAGCGGGGCATCTGCCTGTGAGCTTATGGGGGACAGATTACTGGAAATGGCTTATGATGCTTTTCCGCGTTACAGGGATATTCTACCTAAGGACAAAAAGGCGATATTGCTTGTCGAACATGACGGGGAAGACAAACAGCAGGTAGAGGCAAAAATAGAAAGAACCAAACACAAGATCGGTGAGTTTGCAGCCGGCGTCAAAATATTCTTCGATGAAGAGCAGCAGGAACGGTTATGGAAATCAAGAAAAGAAGCGGTGCCTCTTTTAACAAGGACAAAGGGGAGGTCCCATCCGGTAGCGTGTATAGAAGATATATCGGTGGATAATCGCAAACTTGCAGAATATATAAGAGGACTTGAAAGGCTGGAGGAAAAATACTCGATATCCATGGCCTATTATGGACATGCAGGTGACGGGGAACTTCATATCAGACCATTTCTGGATTTGAGCATTCAGGAAGATCGGGAAAAGATGAAAAATCTGGTCGAAGATGTGTTTAACCTGGCGTGGTCACTGGGAGGATCCATCAGCGGTGAGCATGCCGACGGTCTTGTGAGAGCGGCATTTGTGAGGGGCCAGTACGGTGATGAATACTATGATCTTTTATGCAAAGTTAAAAAAATATTCGATCCTGATGATATTTTAAATCCCGGCAAGATAATAAATAAAGATCCTGATGTATTGCTGAAAGATCTGCGGGCGGAGGGGGACTATTCCGAAGAAAGACTGAAAACCAGCCTGTACTTCGATAAAGATGAGTTTCTGCTGGAACTGGATCAATGTACGGGGTGCGGTTTGTGTCTTTCTAAAGACAGCGAAAACAGGATGTGTCCCGTGTTCCGGGCGTTAGGTGAGGAACTTGCCAGCAGCAGGGCCAAGGCAAATCTGCTCAGGGAGTGGGCAAAAGGCAATATAGGGGAAGATACTTTCGAATCATCGAAGTTCAAAAAATTCCTGTCCTTATGTGTCAACTGCAAGGCCTGTTCCAGACAATGCCCTTCCGGGGTTGACGTGTCAAAGCTGGTGACTGCTGCCAGGACGGAATATTTTAAAAGGAGAAGGAAAAGTCTTTCCGAAGCTTTCATGAGCAACAACAGATTCTTCAGTATGCTGGGAGCATGGACCTGGTTTGCAGCCAATTTATTTATGAAAATACCGGTTTTTTCCTGGTTTATGGAAAAAATCATAGGCATCAGCAGGACGCGGGAACTGCCGAAATTCGATCGCGGTGAATTTTTAAATAAGGCAGATAAGTACCTGAAAAAGCTCAAAGTTATTGACAAGCCCGTAGATAAGGCAGCTTATTTTGTAGATACTTTCGTAAATTTCAATGACCACGAGATAGGGAGGGCGGTTTTAAAAGTTTTAAATCACAACGGCATCGACGTGGTAGTACCTAAGCAAAGACCTGCTCCAATACCTGCTATAGTATATGGTGACGTTAATCGTGCCCGGTCTGATCTAAAATACAGCGTTAAGTATCTTGCAGAATCGGTGAAAGCGGGTTACAAGATAATCTGTTCAGAACCGAGTGCTGCTTTATGTCTTAAGGATGAGCTTAAATATTATGTGAAAAATGAAGATGCTGAATTGGTTTCGGAGAATACTTTCGAATTGATCGAATATCTTTACGGATTATCACTGGAAAATAAATTAAAACCTGTTAAAAAGTATATAGGTGATGATTTTGTTTATCACGAGCCCTGTCATGTTCTGGCGCTTGAAAGAAATGGCAGTTGTATCGATCTGCTTAAAAAGGTTTGCGATATTGATGTTAGGAATCTTCAGGGCGGATGCTGCGGATTGGCGGGGACATTTGGAATGCAGAAAAAGAACCTGGAATTATCGGAGATGATCTCGGAAAGATTGCAGAAAGCATTGCAGGAAAATAAAGATGCCAAAATATTGACGGAATGCAGTGCCTGCGGAATGCAGATAAAGCATTTGAGCGGCAGCAAGGTAAAGCATCCAATAGAGATATTAGCTGATTGTTATGATCTGTAAACGGGAGGAATTATGAAGACTAAGGAATTAAATCTAAAAGAAGCTGTTCTCTGGGAACCTTTGAAAGAAAAGCAGGTGCAGTGCAACTTGTGCGAGTGGCGATGCAGGATAAATGACGGGAATAAAGGTTTCTGCAAGGTCAGAAAGAATATAGACGGTGTTCTTTATTCTTTGAACTATGACAAAATATGTGCATTGAATGTTGATCCTATTGAGAAAAAGCCCTTGTTTCATTTCCAGCCGGGTTCGAAAAGCTTTTCCGTTGCATGTATTGGCTGTAATTTCAGGTGCGAATTTTGTCAGAACTGGCAGATAAGCCAGATGGCCTACGAGACAGAGACCATTGACGGAGAAAAGGTTAGCCCAGAAAAAATCGTTGATGCAGCAGTAAGGGATGACTGCAAGAGTATTGCCTACACTTATACCGAGCCGACCATTTTTATGGAATTATGTCACGAAACGGGGAGGCTGGCAAAAGAAAAGGGATTAAAGAATGTTTTTGTCAGCAACGGTTATATGACTAAGGAGGCGATCGATTTTTCCAAAGAGTGGCTTGACGGGATAAACATCGATTTGAAGGCATTCGACGATAAGTTTTACAGGAGGTTGTGTAAGGCCAGGCTCCAGCCGGTACTGGATACCATAAAATATATTGCGAAAGAAAGTGATATCTGGATGGAAATAACGACGCTTATAGTGCCGGGACAAAATGATTCCGAAGAGGAATTAACGGAACTGACAAAGTTTATCGCCAATGAGGCAGGTGTTGATGTGCCCTGGCATATAAGCAGATATTTTCCTGCCTATCATTACAAAAATAAAGCTACTGCTATAGAAGAACTTGAAATGGCAGAGGAAATAGGTAAAAAGGCAGGTCTGAGGTATATTTACTTAGGCAATGTCCCGGGTTCTGCTGCAGAGAGTACTTTCTGCTATAATTGCGGGCAGAAGGTAATAGAGAGGCTGGGGTATCGTTTGAATAAGAAAAATCTGGAAGATTCCAGGTGTGCTAAATGCGGTACGGAGATCGCAGGGGTAGAGTTGTAAATTCAGGGAATGAGAATGAAAATTGTAGCTGATGAGAATATTCCTTTTGTAAAGGAGTGCTTTTCGTCTTTAGGTCAAGTCTGTCTTTTCGAGGGAAGGAAGATAACCTTCGATAAAGTCAAAGATGCTGACGTTCTGTTAGTTCGCAGTGTCACCAAGGTAAACAAAGAGCTTCTTGAAGGAGGTAATGTTAAGTTTGTCGGAACCGCCACCATAGGGGTGGATCACATCGACCAAAATTATTTAAAAGAAAGAGGGATCGGATTTTCCTCTGCTCCGGGGTCGAATTCTAATTCTGTGGCTGAGTATGTAGTTGCAGGTCTGCTGGAAGTCAGCGAGAAATATAATATTGAGCTGGAAGGGCTTTCTATCGGTATTATCGGTGTCGGAAATGTCGGCAGCAAGGTGTATGCAAAGGCAAAGGCCCTGGGGCTTAAAACGGTTTTAAATGATCCGCCTAAAAAAAGGGAAACCGGTGATGAAAAATACCGGGAGTTAAACGAGGTTTACGAATGCGATATAGTTACAATTCATACTCCTCTAACTTTCGAAGGTGTTGATCAAACCTATCATCTGGCAGATGAGGAGTTTTTCAGTAATTTAAAAGACGGTGTCATATTTTTCAATACATCAAGAGGAGGGGTTGTTGATACAGGGTCGCTTAAAGGTGCTTTTAACAACTGCAAGGTTAAAAGTGCGGTTCTTGATGTATGGGAGAATGAGCCGGAAATCGATACTGAACTTTTGGAAATGACGGATATCGGTACGCCTCATATTGCAGGTTATTCTTTTGACGGCAAGGTGACAGGTATGATGATGATCTATGATGCCGTGACTAAGTTTTTCGATAAGGATAAAAAATATTCTCTTCAGAATTTTTTGCCAGAACCACAGGTGAAGGAAATTAATTTAAACCAGAGTAATGATCAGCGGGGGATTCTGGAGGCTGTCCGGAAACTCTATGATATAAGAGAGGATGACAGAAGGTTAAGAAAGATTTTAAATGAGACGGAGAGAGGGGAATATTTTACTTTTTTGAGAAAAACTTATCCTGTCCGAAGGGAATTTCCGAATACTCTTGTTAAAGTGAATGATAATTTTAAGCTTAAAAATAAATTAGAAGGTATTGGTTTTAAGGTAGAGGGTTAATAAATTGTCGCAGATACTTAGATGGTCGAAAGGCAAGATCGATTTTACCAAAGGCTGTGTTGTAATGGGGATATTAAATGTCACGCCCGATTCATTCAGTGACGGCGGTGACTTTTATGAGGTGGAAAATGCGGTTCTGCAGGGTTTCAAGATGGAGCAGGACGGAGCTGCTATTCTGGATATCGGTGCTGAATCATCTCGCCCGGGTGCTAGGCCGGTTCCTTCGGAAGAACAGATTAAAAGGGCGGTACCGGTGATACGGGAACTTTACAAAAAGGTGAAGATCCCCATAAGTATTGACACAACTGATCCTGTGATGGCAGAAGAAGCTATAAAGGCAGGTGCATCGATAATAAATGATATAAGTGCTATAGGAAGTGACGATATGATAGATGTAGTAAAATCGTATGATGTGCCTATCATATTAATGCATATGCAGAAAAACCCTTTAACTATGCAGCAGAACCCTGTTTACCGGGATGTGGTCGAGGATGTTCTTGAGTATCTTTTGAAAAAAGCGAAAAGAGCAGAAGATGCAGGTATAGAAAGGGAGAAAATTTTTATTGATCCGGGAATCGGTTTTGGCAAGACCATGGAACACAATCTTCTATTACTCAAGCATATCGGCAGGTTCGTAGATACTGATTACCGCGTTTTAATGGGTACCAGCAGAAAAAGATTTATAGGGACACTGACTAAAAGAGAAGAGCCGAAAGATCGAGCCTTTGGGACCGCTGCTACTGTTGCGATATGTGCCGAAAAGGGAGTTTCGGTTGTAAGAGTGCATGATGTAGAGGCTATGGTCGATGTGGTAAAAGTGGCCAATGCAATAAGAGAGATCGATTAATCTGTTTCTATGGCGAATTTGAGGACTTCCTTGACGTCTTTTACGAATTTGAATTCCAGTTCTTTTTTCGCCTCTTCGGGAACCTCTTCCATATCCTTTTTATTTCTTTTCGGGAGTATGACTTTTTTGATGCCGGATTGTTTTGCGGCGAGGATTTTTTCTTTCAATCCTCCAACAGGCAGAACCAGTCCTCTTAATGTTATCTCGCCTGTCATTGCCACATCGGGTTTTACAGATTTGTCCATGAGAAGTGAAGCCATAGACATAAACATTGCTATGCCGGCACTAGGGCCGTCTTTCGGAACAGCTCCTTCGGGAACATGGATGTGATAATCGAATTTTTTGAAGAGCTCAGGATCGACTTTTAATCTTTTCGCGTTTGCTTTTGCGAGTGTAAATGCAGCCTGTGCGCTTTCCTTCATTACGTCACCCATTTGGCCTGTAAGTTTGAATTCTCCTTCACCGGGAGTTTTTGCAGTTTCGACAAATAACAGGTCACCACCGACAGGGGTATAAGCCAGACCGGTAGCAACTCCGGGAATACCTGTTCTAAGTGCAAGTTCGGATTCGTGCTGTTTCGGGCCTAGTATTTTGAAAAGATTTCTTTTATTTACGGTGACTCTTCTTCGTTCACCTTTGGCGATCTTTGTGCCGACTGATCTGCAAACCGCGGCGATCTTTCTTTCCAGTTCTCTGACACCTGCTTCGCGAGTATAGTTTTTGATTATAATGGAAAGAGCTTCATCCTTGATAGTGATCTTTTTTTCTGTCAGGCCGTGTTCTTTCATCTGCCGGGGAATTAGGTATTTTTTTGCTATATTAAATTTTTCATTTTCCGTATAGCCTGGCAGTTCTATGGTTTCCATCCTGTCCTCTAAAGCTGCCGGTATAGGTTCAGTATAATTTGCCGTTCCGATGAACATTACATTGGAAAGATCAAAAGGCTGGTCAAGATAATGGTCTGTAAATGTATTGTTCTGTTCGGGATCGAGAACCTCAAGCAGGGCACTTGAAGGGTCGCCGCGAAAGTCCATTCCAATCTTATCAAGTTCATCGAGCATAAATACGGGATTTTTGCTGCCGCATTTTCGCAGTTCCTGGATTATTCTTCCGGGAAGGGCACCGATATAAGTTCTTCTGTGGCCCCTGATGTCAGCCTCATCTTTTATTCCTCCAAGTGAAATGCGAATAAATTTTCTATCCATAGATCTTGCGATGGATTTACCCAGAGAGGTTTTACCAACGCCCGGGGGGCCTACGAAACATAAAATAGGGCTTTTTCCTTCTGGATTGAGTTTTCTGACTGCCAGAAATTCGAGAATACGTTTTTTGACCTTTTTGAGGTCATAGTGATCTTCATCCAGTATTTTTTCAGCCCTGTTGATATCCAGAAAATCTTCAGTTTCCTTAGACCAGGGCAGTTCGCATACCCAGTCAAGGTAAGTCCGTATGACGGAGTATTCAGGCGAAGCTGAGGGAATCTTGCTCAGTCTGTCGAGTTCTCTTAGAGCTTCAGTTTCGACCTTTTCGGGCATTTTGGTTTTTTTGATCTTTTGTTTTATTTCGTGGATTTCTTCAGTTTGCCTGTCTTTTTGGCCTAGTTCGGACTGAATGGCCTTTAGCTGTTCCTGCAGGAAATATTCCCTCTGGTTTTTCTCGACTGATTCCTTTACTTTTCCCTGTATCTTGTGGCTTAACTCAAGAACCTCCAGTTGATTTGCAAGTGCTACTGATATATCATTCAGCCTTTTTTGTGGGTCGAGTTCTTCGAGCAGTTCCTGTTTTTTTTCAAGAGATATATTCAGATTTGCCGCTAGAAAATCTGCAAGCGAAGAGGGGTTGTTTATGTTTTCAAGCAGAACGGCTGCTTCTTCAGGTACATTAGGGCTTAGTTCAATGACCCTGTGAGCGGATTCCCTTACGCTGTAAATGAGTGCCTGAAGCTTTTTTGTCATTTTTGCTTCACTTGAAAGTTTATTGACTTTTGCCTTGAGAAAGGGTTTTTCCTGAACGGGGGTTTTAACCTTAAACCTGTCTATCCCGTGAACCACCAAATGAATTGATCCCTGAGGCATTTTTATTACCTTCAAAACTGATGCAGCAGTTCCGATGGTATAAAGGTCGTCGAAGCCGGGATCATCGATATCCGGGTCTTTCTGGGTCAAAAGACCGATTACGGTTTCATTTGGTTCAACTTCGCTGACCAGTTCTTTACTTTTTTCTCTACCTATAGCCAGGGGCGTAACAGTGCCGGGGTAGGCAACTGCGTTTCTTAAAGGCAGGATGCTTATTTCTTCGGGTATTTCTACATCTTCCTTATCGGCAGGGTCTATAGCCTTATCTGCCAATATATCTTTTATGCCGTCCTGATTATCCGGCAGAACCTTAATTATCCAGTTGCCGTCTGAAAAGACCGGGTTTTTAAAATTTCCACTCATAATTATCCTTTAGCTTGAAGTCAAGGATTTCAGATAATACCTGAAAAGCCTTGAAACTTCAAACAACAATTCAAAAATTAGAAATGATATCTTTTCTTTTTAATTATATTTACAAGAGAGGGATATGTGCAGAAACTACCTTCGGAGTGAAGGTAGTTTCTTTAGAAAGTGGGAGGATCAGTGATATTTATTAAGTAACGATATTTGGTAACTTAAAATAGTTTAAGTTTTATTCACAACCCTGAACCGGACCATCTTCCTGTCCTTCGTCTTCATCAGGAGCGGTATCTCCATCGTCCAGAACGATTTTGCTATTTTCGTTACTTACAAAATTCTGCCCTGAATCAACTGAAGTGTCGGAAAATGCGAATCCGCTTAACAAACTGATAATTAATATTATTGTTAATATTTTCTTCATAATTTACTCCTTTTTTAGTTTTAAACTAAGCCTCAACATTATTCTATCTATCCTTCTTGGTACGTACCCTGCAACGGTTTTATTACGATGGGTGTTTGTATTCCGCTCGGCAGCATGTTTTCCCTATTCGGCGTTATGTTAATGGTACCGATGTCTCCAAGCTCTGTTGTCTCTGAGCCTCCGTCATCCAGAGTCGCCCCGATATTGGTAACATAGCCGGAACTCCACTGTGTGGTGTCGCACATTGATATGATGGTTCCGTTAATCTGAGCATTTCCTCTTACATCGACGATGCCGCCTACAACAGCACCCGTGAGTTCATTATTTTCTCCAGAATTGGGATTAGTATTTCCAAGGTTTACATTAAAATGCGGCGCTAAAATTGTGGCTTCCTGGATGGATGATTGATTATTAAAAGTAGCCTCATCTGTAAAGTAAAGACAGTTCTACTGCCATTTAAGTCTCTCCGGGGTATCAGTTATGATGACTCCCTGGAAAGTACAATTTTCGAATCTTACATTGTTATAGTGGTAGTAACCGCTTTTGTAGCAGTCAATGTAAAGAACACCATCAAAAACACAGTTCCTGAACAAAGCATTCCTGTCGTCGGGCAGTCTGACATCTACGAAGTGTTCATTTTCATATACATGACGATATAATTTTAGATTATAGGTATAGGAAGGTGTTCCGTCTCTGGGATAGTTATAATTACCGGCTGCATGTGGAAAATACTCTACCTCTATATCAGAACTGGCAGGAATATTGTATAATCCGTCGTTATAACAATCCGTATCGTAGTCAGAGATATCAAGTCCCGGCATATTGTCATGCTGAACATCGTAATTAATTTCTTCGTGCTCCCCCTGAATTTCATCATCGCTGCTGATTATTTTATTTCCGTCTTCATCGTACATGGGCTCGTCATTTGCATCGAGGGTCTCCAGCTGATAGTTTTCACTCTGGATCTGATCAAGCGTAAGGCAGGTATTTATCGACCCTTCGACGGTTGAATTTTCATCAACTTTGAAAGGCGATATTTCTTCTCTGTCCCAAGTGCTGTAGATATTTCCATGAATATGGGAATCACCGACCAGCCACATTCTTCCTCTGCCGGCAACAGCATAATTCAAAACGTCAGCATTTTTGGTTATTTCCATTTGCATGTAAATATCCCTGGAAGTATTATCGGATTTACCTATGGATTGGATATTGATGGTATGAGGTTGACCGTCATAGCGGTAGAATCTCAGCTGAAATTCCTGGTCGCTGCCATAGGATTGAAATTCTGTTACGATTTCATTTCCGCTGCCGGTACTGTCATTGAAACTGTTTACGGTGGCATCATTTCCCAATGAAGTACTTTGAACAGCGGTGCAGAAATCGCTCCAGACCTGATCAGCTTCATTTTCAGTGACGAAATTATAATGAGTTTCAGGAAGATTTGTATTGATGGCCAGATATTGTGCACATTCAAGGCCCGATTGGGCGGCTGAAAGTGCACGATTTGCAACCTTATGATTTTGTGCAACCTGAACGTTCATCGTGGACATCTGTGTCATTGCAAGGGCAAGCGCAGAGAACATAGACATAAAGATTATGGCTAAAATGAGCGCAGCACCCTTTTCCCTTTTTACTTTTTTAAATAAGTATTTCATATTTTTTTACTATTTCCCTCCTGTAGGTATTGCTTTAAAAGCCAGCAGGAACATTTTATAGTTCGACATAAGAGCTCGGGTCGAACTTAAGTACCTGCACGGAGGTAAATCCTGCCGGGTCTTCATCTCTCCCGCTTCGATTGAATACAAGCTCACTTTGTCCCCCAAGCCCCATGGTATCCGAAGAATAATTGATTATAGAGCCGTTAATCGTTCCTCCTGCCTGACCACTGAAGTTAATCCCGCTGCCGGCGATTGCTCCGTTTACATAATTAGCCTGGCCTGAGAAGTCAAGACCGAAACCTGGTGCGCAAATGAACGTTCCCGTTTCCTGCTTTATGGCATCAAATTCATAGCCTTCGAGGCTTGAAGCATCACTACTTTCAACCTGACCTGAGAATGTCATGTTATTGTTGGGGTCTGTATAGCCAAGATCTCCATCGCATACAATCAAGCCGTTTACATTTACTTTACCTGCAAATTGAACTTTATTAGGCTGTTCAACGAATAAGATACCATTGATAGTGACGTTGCTTGAAAAAGTAGGATTTGTGCCTGCTGCCACGATACAATTATTCAAGGTTGCATAATTATCAATATTTGAGGAAGAATCGATGATGTCACCGGTTGCATAAGGTCTGAAATAATCCGGATCCGGCGTGGGAAAATCGACATAATCAACTCCTACCGTGACATTTTCATCTCCCTGAACACCACCTATCATAGCTTTTGAACCTACACTGTAACTTGCATCTGGGTCGGCTATACTAACATAGCCAGCTACCTCTGCATTGTTTGTAATGGCAAAAGAATCGCCTGATAAGCTGTCCATTCCTTCAATGTAAACACTTGCCTCGATCTCTAGGTTAAGGTCGTTGGTACCATCGATCTCGGCCTGTCCGCTCATGTCAAGAGGTCCCTTTGTAGCGACGCCGAAATCGAAAACGGAGTTACCCGTGTCAGTAATATCGAACCTTACCCTTATCGTTCTGGTCACATCCTTATATTTTCCGGTTATATCAGCATAGATCGAATCAGAGTCGAACCAATCCAGCCGAACTGAAAAGGACTTGGAATTTTGAGAATCCAACGTTCTTTCAGGTATGTATACTCCCGTAGAATCCAGCGTTGCCCCTAATTTATCAAAAAACAATTCCTTAACGTCTTCGAGATCTTCCATCGGTGCTTCGTCCATGTGGTATCTTATGACCTCAAGCCCGGATTGGGCGCTTTCAAGTGCCCGGTTTGCTTCTTTGTAATTTTGTGCAACCTGAACGTTCATCGTGGACATCTGTGTCATTGCAAGAGCAAGCGCAGAGAACATAGACATAAAGATTATGGCTAAAATGAGCGCAGCACCCTTTTCCCTTTTTACTTTTTTTACTTTTTTACGTAAATATTTCATAATAATTACCCTGATTTTTGAGTCACATAGGACTTTAACCCCCAAAAACAATTAATTTACAACTTCTAATGCAATTAAAGCTTAAGAAATAAAAACGAAGTGCAAAAATTCTTGGCGGAAAATTTTACAGTGTATTTTCCTGTTCAGCGAAATATGAACTTCGTGTAAAGGGGCTGGACATGACCCAGGAAAATCCCTGTTTTTTGCAGTATTTTTTCCAGTAATCGAATTTTTCCGGGGTGATGTATTCTTTTACTTCCAGGGAGTCTTTAGAAGGCTTTAAATATTGGCCTATGGTTATACGGTCGCAGCTTACTTTTCTCAGGTCTTTGAGAACCTGTTGAACTTCATCATCTTTTTCGCCCAGGCCGAGCATGATAGAGGATTTGGTTTTTGTGTTTGGAAGTTTTTCTTTGACCATTTTCAGCAGGTTTAAGGACCTTTCGTAATTCCCGCCCATTCTTGCAACTGGATATAATGAGGGTACGGTTTCCACGTTATGAGCAAAAACGAAGGGCAGGGCTTCCTTTAAAATGTCAAGTGCTTTTTGCTGGCAGTCCTTGAAATCGGGAACGAGTATTTCAAAGTTCATTTCGGGATTTCTTTTTCTTACGGTATTTACGCAATCCCTGAAATGAGCAGCTCCGCCGTCATCGAGGTCGTCCCTGTCAACGCTGGTGATCACAAGGTATTTCAGTCCCATTTTTTCTGACATTTCAGCAAGACGGTGGGGTTCAGTTTTATCCGGGGGCTCGGGTTTGCCTTTGGCGACAGAACAGAATTTACAGTTTCTTGTGCAAACGTTTCCCAGTATGAGTACGGTTGCTGTTCCCCTGTTCCAACATTCGCCGCGGTTGGGGCAGCAAGCATTGGTGCATATCGTTTCTAAGTTCAGGTCAGAGAGTATTTTATCTGTCTTGCTGAAAGATTCAGTAGCCGGAAAAGGTCTTTTAAGCCATGGAGGTAATTTAGCCATATTTTTATCCAAAAGTTCTTATCAGAATTTCTGCTAATTTTTCTTTTAATTCCTGCATTTCGATCCTGCTGCCGGTTTCTTTGAAAACTGATGTCATTTTCACATCATTAAGACCACAGGGTACCATATTATCAAAAATGCTCAAGTCGTTGTTGATATTTATGGCCATGCCGTGAAAAGTCACCATTTTTCTTACCCTTACGCCGATTGAAGCGATCTTTCTCTGGCCGATCCACAAGCCGGGAAAGCCTTTGTTTCTTTCCGCTTTTATTCCGTAATCTGAAAGAAGTTCTATGCCGATACTTTCCAGTGTCCTTATGTAATCGCTTACCTGAAGGCCCTTGTTTTTAAGGGCAATTATCGGGTAAAAAACCAGTTGTCCCGGGTTATGTGCAGTACTTCCGCCGCCGCGTCGGATTTCGAAGATACCGATCCCTTTTTTTTCCAGTATTTCCCGGTTTGAAAGGAGTCTGTTTTTATCTTTTCTTGCACCGAGGGTAATTACCGGCTGATGTTCCACGATCAAGACGGTGTCCTTAATCTTATCGAATCGCCTTTTTTCGTGCAGGTTTTTTTGCAGTTTAAGGACCCGGCCGTATTCAGCCAGGCCCAGATCTTTTATTTCGATACTTTCATTTGTTTTTAATGATCTCATTTTATTTTGTCGGCGGGTTGTGCAGGCTCAGGTCGAACGCATCTTCGAATGATTCTTTCAATACTTCCGATACGGTCGGATGAGGGAAGCTGATATCAGTTATCTTTTCAGTTGTGCCGATCAATGCTCTTGCAGCTGCGATCTGCTCAGTGACAGTTGAGCCTACCATAGTGACGCCGAGTACTTTATCAGAAGATTTTTTCTTGATGACCCTTATTTCACCCGAGGTTTCATTATGTGCTACGCTTCTTCCGTTGGCCTTGAAAAATGCTCTGCCCACTTTTATCTCGATACCTTCTTGTTTGCACTGCTTTTCATTTTTACCCACAGATGCAACTTCGGGGAAGGAATATACTGCATTGGGTATCAGGCTGTAATCCGGAGCGGATTCGCTGCTGCCAGTGACGTTATCTGCAACTATTTCTGCTTCTGCAAAGGCACCGTGAGCGAGATAGGTGGTTCCGACAACGTCGCCGATTGCGTAAACACCCGAAGCGGTAGTTTGGAGTTTTTCGTTAATTTTTATTTCCTTGCCGTTCATTTCGAGGCCTAGATTGTCAATTGTCTCCTGGTCGCAGGTCGCTTTTCTGCCAACGCTTACCAGAACTTTTCGGGTCTCGATATTTTTACCCGATTCCAGATTTACTACAGCTTTTCCGGAGGAGGTGTCAACGGATACGACTTTCTGGTCGGTCATGACCTCGATACCGTTTTTCTTGAATTCCCTTTCGATCAGTTTGCCGACCCATTCGTCTTCCATAGGTAAAAGGCTTGAAAGGGCTTCGACAATCGTAACCTTGCAGCCGACAGCGGCATAAAGGCTTCCCATTTCACAGCCTATGACCCCGCCGCCAATAATAACCATTGAGTTGGGAATTTCAGGAAGGCTTAATGCTTCTTCGCTTCTTATGATATTTTCGCCGTCGAATTTAAAAGCGGGTATTTCGATCGGATTGGAACCAGTTGCCAGAATTATATTTTCTGCTTCGATCTGTTCATTTCCTTCGGAAGTTTCGACGGTTATTTTGCCGGGTTCAGTTACGATCCCTTTACCTTTGTATATTTTGATGCCGTTTGCCTGTATAAGGCCGGTCAGGCCTTTTCTGAATCCCTGGATTACGCCTTCTTTTCGTTTCTGCATATTACCCCAGTTTGCAGTTGCAGAATCAATATCGATACCCAGCATTTTGGCATGCTTTGCAATCAAAAGTGCGTGAGCTGAACCCAGGAGGGTTTTAGATGGGATACAACCTACATTCAGGCATGTTCCACCCATGGGTCCTTTTTCGATAATTGCAACTGAAGCACCCTTTTGGGCACATCTGATCGCTGCGGAGTAACCGCCGGGTCCTGATCCTATTACTGCTACGGAAAATTTTTCAGCCATGGTTTTTGTCCTTTTTAATTAGTTATAAATGTCATAGTTCAACGAGGCAGTATTTTAGCAAAATCTTTACGGCATGGAAAAAGTAAATTTAAAGTTTGAAAACAATCGAACAAAAATGAACATTATTATGTTTTATTTCTGTTTAATAAGTTGCATTTCCGTTTTTTTCAATTGAAGATAATAACGCGTCGAAAGCGGCCATGCCGCCGTTGTCAAGCCTTAATATCAGGCCTTTCTCGGGGTCTACATCCTGGCAATAGCCGGAGAACTTTTTTCCCTTATAATTCAAAGTTATTCTTTTATGAACCTGATCATTAAACTTTTTCCACTCTTTTGTGATCTTCGATGGTATTTTTTCTGAAATGCTCAGGAATTCATCGATATTATGGAGCAGTCTTTTTGTGATGATATTTCTGTCGCAGGTAGTTTTTGTTTCAAGATCGATGCCGGTTGAGAAATTTTTAAGGTCATCGGGAAAATCTTTCTGATGGCAGTTTATGCCGATTCCTGTAATGAAAGCGTAATGACCTGCAAAATTCCTGGTTTCGATAAGAATACCTGCGATCTTTTTGTTACCAATATAAATGTCATTAGGCCATTTTATTTTTGGTTTTTTTCCTGCAATGTTGCCTATGGTATGGGCGACAGCAAGAGGAATAGCAAGCGTTAAAAGAGAAGCCGAAACCGAACAATCTATAAGGACAAGCGAGCAAAGGATGTTCTGTCCCGTTTTATCGTGCCATTTTTTTTTAAATCTTCCTCTTCCTTCAGTTTGAGTCTCGGCCATGATCAACATGCCGTGATTTTCGGGATTGCGTGAGTATTCAGCGGCAATGTCATTGGTGCTGGAAGTTTCCTTAAAAACTACAATCTTCGAGCCGATACCTGACTTGCTGTTTATTTTGATCTTGTCCCGGTCAAGTTCAGGAAGTGTCATACTATCTGTCCAACCCGATATCAACTGCTTTGGCAGAATGGGTTATTGCGCCGATAGCTATTCGGTCCACACCGCAGTTTGCAACAGTAGAAACATTTTCCAGGGTGATGTTGCCTGAGGCTTCGAGAAGGGGCTTTTTGTTATCGTCTTTCATACGGTTACGCATTTCAACTGCATGTTTTAACTGCCATTCTCCCATATTATCTAAGAGTATGATATCGATACCGGGAATTTTGAGGACATGATCCAACTGGTCATCAACGTGATCTACTTCGACAGCGATGAAGTTAACATGTTTTACTTTTCGGGCATTTTCAATTATATCGGCAAGTTCTTTTTCGAAACCGTTATCTGAAAGTTGAGCCAGGTGATTGTCTTTTATAAGTACACCGTCATAAAGTCCGAGTCTGTGGTTATGTCCTCCGCCGCACCTTACCGCATATTTCTCCAGCAGTCTCCAGCCGGGAGTCGTTTTTCTGGTGTCATAAATTCTGGCCCTGGTGCCTTTCACAGATTCAACATATTTATTGGCGGTCGTTGCAATTCCGCTTAATTGCTGGAGGAAATTTAGCATTATTCTTTCTGCACTTAAGATAGGGCGGATCCTGCCTTTTATGGTCGCTATTTTTCCGCCCACGTGGATTTTATCGCCGTCTTCAGCGATTTTTTTAAATTCGATGTTTTTATCGTAGCGTTTAAGCACCTCTTCTGCGACATCGAGTCCGCACAGCACAATTTCTTCCCTGGAGACGATATCAGCCTGGGCAGTTTCGTTTTCTCCGAAGAACAATTCGCTTGTTATGTCACCCGCTCCGAGGTCTTCCTGAACGGCAAGTTCGATAAGTTTTCTTACATATTCTCTTTTTGGTTTTTTCATTTATCTTTTTTCCCTGAATTTTTATTACCTACAGATATTTCCGGCATATCCTTTAATTCCTTTAATTTGTCCCTCAGGAAAGCAGCCCTTTCAAATTCCAGATTTTCCGCAGCTTCCAGCATTTCTTTTTCGATCTGGCCTGCAATTTCGACTTTATCGAATTCTTCTTCCGAGAGTTTAACAGCTTTTCTGGCTGTCTGTTTTGCCTTAATCTGTTCTGAAAGGCTCTTTCTTATTTCTTTTCTAATTGTCTGAGGAGTTATGCCGTGTTCTTTATTGTATTGTAACTGGATTTTACGGCGTCGATTCGTTTCGTCAATAGCTTTTCTCATAGCTTTTGTTATTTTATCGCCGTAAAGGAAAACTTTTGCATCGATATTTCTTGCGGTTCTGCCTATGGTCTGAATCAGTGAGGTATCTGTTCTGAGAAAGCCCTCCTTGTCTGCATCCAATATAGCGACGGCAGAGACTTCGGGAAGGTCAAGGCCTTCTCTTAATAAGTTCACTCCGACCACAACATCATATTTTCCGTTTCTGAGATCATTCAGGATCTTAATTCTTTCCAGTGTTTTTATTTCACTGTGGAGGTATTCGCACCGGAATCCTTTTTCCTGAATGTAGTTAGCGAGGTCTTCTGCCATTCTTTTTGTAAGTGTAGTGACCAGCATTCGCTGCTTGTTTTTGGTGTGTTTTTCTATTTCCTGAAGTAAATGAGGTACCTGGTTTTTAGCAGGTTCTACAAAAATCTGTGGGTCGATCAGGCCGGTGGGGCGGATTATCTGTTCGACCACTTCGTTATCGCATTTTTCGATCTCGAACGGTCCCGGGGTTGCAGAGACGAAAACCACTTTGTTCCATTTCTTTTTAAATTCTTCGAATCGCAGTGGTCTGTTATCAAGGGCACTGGGAAGTCTGAAGCCGTGATCCACCAGCACTTCTTTTCTGCTTCTGTCACCTGCCCACATTGCCCTTAGTTGGGGAATAGTGACATGTGACTCATCTATGAACAGGAGATAATCTTCGGGAAAATAATCTATCAGTGTGTAGGGGGTCTGACCCGGCTTAAGGCCTGACAGGTGGCGGGCGTAATTTTCTATTCCGCTGCAATAGCCCACTTCCTGTATCATTTCTATATCGTATTTTGTGCGGGCCTGGAGTCTCTGGGCCTCCAGAAGTTTGCCTTCCTGACGGAAGTGTTTTAGCTGTTGATCGAGTTCTTTTTTTATGCTGTTGACAGCAAAAGATATCTTATCATGAGGCAGGATGTAATGCTGGGCGGGATATATGAAGACCTGGGTTTCTTCTGCGAGAGTTTCACTCGAAGTCGGATTTATATAGCTTATCTTTTCGATCTCATCGCCGAAAAATTCAAATCTTATAGCAAAGGATTCATAGGACGGGTATAGTTCGACCACGTCACCTCTTACCCTGAAAGTACCCCGCTGAAAGTCGTAATCATTTCTCTCATATTGCAGATCGGCTAGTCTGCCTAAAAGATCATTTCTTTCATAATTATCACCGACCCTTACCGGGATTACGCTTTCTTCGTAGTCTTCCGGTGAACCCAGGCCAAAAATACATGAAACCGATGCGACAATGATCACGTCATTTCTGGTGAGAAGGGAAGTTGTCGTAGAAAGTCTCAGCCTGTCAAGATCTTCGTTTATGGAAGCATCTTTTTCGATATAAATGTCCCTTGCAGGAATATAGGCTTCCGGCTGGTAATAATCGTAGTAACTTACAAAATATTCGACGGCGTTATCGGGAAACAGTTCTTTGAATTCCTCATAAAGCTGGGCAGCCAAAGTTTTATTATGAGAAATAATAAGTGCCGGTCTGTTGTGTTTTTCTATTACATTAGCCATGGTGAAAGTCTTGCCGCTGCCGGTTACCCCCATCAAGGTCTGGTGTTTTTTGCCTTGTTGAAGGCCTTTATAAAGACTTTCAATTGCTTTCGGCTGATCGCCTGCGGGCTTATACTGGCTGTTTATTTTAAAATCAGTCATAGGAATAAAATTTTCATGAAAATTATAAAAGGTAAATTTTACCGCTAAATCCGGGTTAACTCAAGTTTATAAAACTACTACTGGTGATATATGTTAAAAGAGTTGAATTGTTTTGATGAATTTAATCGATCTCCGTTATGAAACCTTCCACAAGTATAAATTCACCGGTATCGGAGTAGACTCCCTGTCCCTGGTCTTTGACCTGTTTTACATCATCGGAAGCAGTTTCTATGCGGTATTCGATTTCGAACGGTTCTTTAGTATTGATCGCTTTTTGAATTTCTTCAAGGACCTTCTTTCTGTCGTCATGATGTATTATCTTACTGAAGCCGGATTTTTTATCTCCTATCAGATCGACCGGCTTGTATCCGGTGATTTCATAACATCCGGAACTAACGAATTCCAATGTTCTGATTTTATCAGCTGCACAAAGATAAGCCATTCCCGGAAGATTATCTATGATCAGAGATAGAAGATGGTTTACTTCTCTTAGATTGGAGATTTTATTTAGATGCTTTTTTTCTTTTTGCTCGAGGTCTGAACTTCGGTTTCGCAATACATCGATTTCTTTTAAAAGCTTATTGGAAGATTCTGCATTTCGCAATTTTGTTCCTCCCATAACTAACTAATACAAATCTAATTATACTAAAAAACTAAAATAATGACAGGGATTTCCCAAAAAAATATTTTTTTAAATTTAGCCTTTTCTGTAAATATTATAACCACAAAGATTTACACAAATCCAGTTAAAGTCTAAACGGAAATAAATCTTTTTAATTCGGATATTTTTCTTGACTTAAAATAGATACTTAGTAACTCTTGAAATATAAAAACATTACTAAAATACTAAAGGGGATTAAATGAAGTTTAGTAAAGAGCATCGGGAAAAGCTGGAGGAGTTAAAAAATTCAACGGACTGTCCTGATAATTTTAAATGCCTTGAAGGTGAACCATGTGAGATATGCAACGCAGGCAGGCTTATAGGAAGTGACCTTTTGGAATGTAATATTGCCGAACACGAAAACAACAATCCCTTAATAGACCCTTGTAAATTTCGTGTTTCATTCGGTAACGGTTATTTCTGCAGGTGCAAAATAAGAGCTTATCTCAAAAAGAACTTCGATATTTGATCATTTCAAAGCAATTTCCGAAACACCTTGACTTATAGGATAAACTCTGCCAAAATCACACCCTGTCATGGCTTATAACAGAACCGAAAATTTGTTTGACATCGGAGAATCTTCCGAGGTTGAATGCAGTCATTCTATCAGCGTTGCATTCGATTCAGGGGTTGACAGTGAATTCAATTATCTTGTCTCCGATGAACTCTGGCCTGTTAAGCCTGGACAGAGAGTCGAAGTTCCTTTCGGAAGGTCGAATAAAAAGGTCAAGGCTTTTTGTCTCGAGGTTTCGGATAACTCTGAGAATTCATTCAATAAAAACGGCAAAAAGATCAAGTTGAAAAAAGTAAAAAAGATTATTGATAAAAAGCCGCTGCTCGATGATTCATTGCTGGAATTGGCAAAATGGATAAGTGATTATTATGTTGCTCCCATAGGTCAGGTGCTTGCCGCAATGATACCCTCTGCAGTTAAAAAGGGGGTGGGAAGTAAAAAGAAAAAATACATTTTCCTGGCGAAAGATTTTGAGCAAAAAAGGGATTCACTTTCCAGTAAAAGACAGAAGCAGATACTGGAATTTTTAAAACAAAGATCGGCTGTTGATCCTGATCATGCGATAGAGGAAAAGGAAATTCTTGAAGAGGTGGGCTGCACCAAGAGACCTCTTAAAAAGCTTATTGAAAACAAGATTGCGAAATTTATCAGAAGGACGGTATTTCAGTCACTGCCGGCGATACCGGAAAATCTGGTACTTGAAAAAGAAGTTGTCGAATTAAATGACTACCAGAAGCAGGCCCTTGCTCATCTAAGCAATACTTTGAAAAAGGACGAATTTTCCGTGAGTCTTCTTTACGGTGTTACCGACAGTGGAAAAACTGAAGTTTATATTCGTGCTATCGAAGAATGTATAAAGCAGGGAAGGTCAGCGATCGTGCTTTTGCCGGAAATCGCTCTTACTGCTCAGACGGTTTCCCGGTTCAGCAGCAGGTTTGAAAAAATAGCGATCATGCATTCAGGACTCACAGCCGCCCAGAGAAATACCCAGTGGCAGAAGATCAGGTCGGGACAGGCGGATGTCGTTATAGGGGCAAGGTCAGCGATTTTTGCACCCTTGCCGACCCTAGGGCTGATAGTGATAGACGAGGAGCATGAGCCGAGTTACAAACAGGACAAGACACCAAGGTATAACGCACGAGATGTCGCCGTAAAAAGAGCACACATGAACAAGGCTGTCTGCCTTCTTGGTAGTGCGACCCCTTCTTTAAATAGTCTTTTGAATTGCAAACAGAAAGAACATTTTACTTTGTTGAGATTGCCTAAAAGAGTTATGGACTTGCCGATGCCGAAGATGAAGGTTGTTGATATGGCACAGCAGAAATATGCATCGAAAAATCTTCTCAGTGAAACTTTAGAGAAGCACCTGCAAAATGTACTTGAAAAAGAAGAGCAGGCGATTTTGTTTTTAAATAGAAGGGGTTACAGTAATTTTATTTATTGTCCATCCTGCGGCTATCGGCTGCATTGCGGAAACTGTGATGTCACACTTACTTTTCACCGTAACAGGATGTCCGCCAAGAGGAAAATGCCCGATATGATGAAAAAACACATGGGTTCGGGTTATGCTATTTGCCATTATTGCGGGTCGCAGACCCTTGCCCCCAGGCAATGTCCACTCTGCAGTAAAAATCTTACCATGATCGGGCAGGGCTCGCAAAAACTGGAAGAAGAGATACAAAAAAAATTTCCAGATGCTCGGATCGCCAGGATAGACAGTGATTCTATGAAGGGAAAAGATTATTACAAGCTTCTTGAACGTTTCAGTAACGGTAAAATTGACATTCTTTCCGGCACTCAGATACTTGCAAAGGGGCTTCATTTCCCGAATGTGACACTTGTTGGTATAATTAGTGCAGATACCTGTTTGTATATACCGGATTTCCGCTCTAACGAAAGAACTTTCCAATTAATATCCCAGGTTTCAGGAAGGACCGGGAGGTCTGAAAAAAAGGGCACCGTTTATATTCAGACTTTTTTACCAGATCAGCCTGCAATAAAATATGCTGCTAATAATGATTTTCAAGGGTTTGTCAAAGAAGAACTGCAGCACCGTAAAAATTGTAATCTTCCTCCATACTGGAGACTGGCTACCATCACTTTAAGAGATACTAGTTTTGAAAAGCTTGAAAAAGAAGCTGCGGAGATGAAGAATAAAGTCGATGAAATTATTAAGAGATTCGGGCTTGATATAAAAATGCGAGGGCCTATGGAGCCGCCGATCGCAAGGATTCAGAAATTTCACAGGCTTCATATGATAATTCAGGCCCCGGATGCAGGTAAGATGAAAAAGCTTTTTTCAGAATTGCGTAAAACCAGGCACCTTTACGGTTCGGTGAGAGTAACAATAGATATCGATCCTTTAAATTTATTGTAGCTTGCAAATTCAAATCTGTTATGATATATTTTTAAACTTCGAATTTCGGAGAGTAGCTCAGCTTGGCTAGAGCGCTACGTTCGGGACGTAGAGGCCGCAGGTTCAAATCCTGTCTCTCCGATTAAAAAAGCCGGCATTTTCGGGCCGGCTTTTTCAGTTATATCAAAATTTCAGGCCGCTATTTAATTTTCTTTAACAGCCATGCCATGTTTTCACCCAGGTTCTGCATATTTTTCATGCCTTCTTCATCGTTTGCAACTTCCTCTTTTTCCCTGCCTATACCAATGTTCCAGTAGGTTGAGCCGACAATGAACATCTGGCTGATCTGAAAAAAATGGTTTATTGAGTCAAAAGTGCAGACTCCGCCGCCTCTTCTGACTGCAGATACAGCTGCACCGACTTTTTTTGCAAACAGGCCGCCATTAGCTCCTGAAACGTAGCCCATCCTGTCAATCAATGCTTTGGTTTCCGCTGTCAGATCAGAAAAATAGGTAGGAGAGCCGATCAGCATGCCGTCAGAGTTCATCGCTTTTTGTATGCAGTCATTTACGATGTCATCTGCAATAACACATCGTTTGTCTTTGTTCTCTTTGCATTTCATACAGGCGGTGCAGCCTTGTATTTTCCGACCGCCGATCTGTAAGAGCTCGGTATCGATCCCTTCTTTTTCAAGAACAGAGAGAACTGTTTTCAACATCATTTCTGTATTGCCGCCTTTTCTCGGGCTTCCGTTAAAAGCCGTGACTTTCATGGTTTATCTCCTCAATTAGTAATAATTCCTGACCAATTCTAATTAAGACACAAAAAAGTATTAGTCAAGTTTTGAAAATAAAAAAGGCAAGAGACAAATGCCTCTTGCCTATTTTTTAATATTAATTGTTCTTTATTCTAAAGTCCTGAGTTTGAGATCGAATTTTCCAAGAGCTTCTTTGATCTCGTTAAGACTGGTAACGCCGAAGTTTTTGCAGCCAAGTAATTCTGCCTCTGTCCTTTCGGTAAGTTCACCAAGTGTTCTTATGCCTAATTTCTGAAGCCCTTTTCTTGCTCTTACAGAAAGATTAAGTTCATCAACAGTTTTTGCCAGATCACCTTCATATTTCTTTTCTGAAGTTCCCTTTTTGCCGTGTCCCTTGCCCTGATCTTTATGCATGCCGAGCTGCAGATTCTTGGATGCCAGAATTTCTTTGATCTCCTGAAGTGAAGTTTCGCCGAAGTTCTTATAAGAAAGCAGTTCTGCTTCAGTTATTTGCAGCAGGTCACCCAGCGTATTGATGTTCATTTTTCTAAGGCAGTTTCTGCTTCGAACTGAAAGCTCGAAATCAGAGATGGGTGTTTCAAGAATCTTATTCTTTCTGTCTTTCTTTCTCTCTTTTTCTTCATCGAAGAACATCGTCTTAGAGCTTTCGATATCCTTTTTGAATAACTGAGCCCTCTGATGGTTCGGATGTGCGTTTAATACAAGGTCAACACAATTAGAGGCATTGTTGAATTCACCCCTGTCTTCATAAAGAACTGCCAGATTTAAAAGTGCGTTTACGCTTACAGGTGCACTCTGTGAGATCTGTTTGTAATAATCGATAGCTGCTTCGTCATCGCCGGAAAGGTCACATCTGTAAGCTAAATGGAACATTGCATGCTGGTGGTTCGGGTCCAGTTCGATCGCGGTGGAGTAATTATCGGTAGCTTTTTCATAATCACCAATTGCTTCCTGGTATCTTCCAATCTGATAATGATATTCGGCACTTTTATCTTTCAGGTTCTTTACGGAATCCAGTTCTTTTTCAGCTTTTTCAAGGTCACCTGCAAGTCGGTATGTCTGTGCTTTTTCAAGAACGGCCATCTTTTTGTCCCCTTCATTCGATGCAAATTTATCCAGTGCTTTCAGGGCGTTTTCATAATTCTTCATGTTCCTGAAAGAAAAGGCCTGGAAGAGGAATTTTTCCTTCTGATCTTTTGCTTTATCAAGGATTTCAACAGCTTTTTCGTAATCACCCAGTATGTATAATGCTACACCTGTAGGCAGTGCATTGCTTGCTTTGACATTATCAAGCTGTTGTTTGATCTTTTTTTCAAATTCGATGTAATTGTGATTGCTTGAATTAACATAATTGGATAGTTTCTGTATATCTTCAAGCCCGGGCAAATTCTCTGCAAATAAATCGACCTTTGAACCTGCAATAGCTTCCATAAGTTAAGCTCCTGTTTCAAATTACAAAAAGAAGTAAAAATTTTTATCTTAAATACTGTGGAAACCCGGTATTATAAAAGAGTTTCGATAAAATGCAAATTTTTTTTGAAGTACGTAAAATATATAATTTTTCTAAAAATTTGTTCGTTTTGAAAGTATGATTTACAATTCGGTAATTATTAGGTAAAATAAAAAGTTACGGGAGTTTATTTTTTACCATGAAATTATCATTGAATTATATAAGTCATCATGAATGCCCTTTGGAACAAAGGGAAAAGCTTACCCTCTCAGAGGGGGATGCGCAGAGTTTGTTTAAAAAAGCTCATCGCAATGAATTTGTCAAAGAGTTTTCGGTAATACAGACTTGTAATCGCCTTGAATTTTACGGGATTTGCGGGAAAGATTATGTTTTTGATAAATTTATTTCTGAATTACTAAGAGAGATAAAGGGAGAGGATTTTCAAGCTTGGGAAAAATACAGGGTTTGCGAAAAGGGAATTTCTGCGGTAGAACATTTCTTCAGAGTCGCCGCGGGACTTGAATCTCAGATATTAGGCGAAAACCAGATAATCTCTCAGCTCAAGACGGCTTATACTGATTCTATCGACCATAAAATGAGTAAGCTGATATTTCATAAAATGTTTCATAATGCATTCAGGGTAGCAAAAGCGGTAAGAACCGAAACGGATATTAACTCCGGGGCTGTTTCGATAGCACTTGCAGCCGTGGAACTTGCCAAAGGGAAAGTCGATCTTTCAAAATCCAGGGTGCTGGTTGTTGGAGCCGGCGAAAATTCTAAATTGATCGTAAGTTATTTAAAGGAAGCAGGTGTTAAAAAACTTGTCATTGCAAACAGAAATACGAATAAAGCGGAAAAAATAGCCGATACTTATCGGGCAGACGGCGTAATCGAAATTGGCTTAATTCCGGTAAATCTTATTAATTTCGACCTGGTGATAAGTTCTACCTCTTCGGATAAGTATATTCTCTCCTGTAAAAAAAATGCCGATATTATTAAAGAACTGAATAAAATAAAGATTATCGATGTTGCAGTACCAAGGGATATCGATCCTGGACTGGCCAAATTATCAAATATCGATCTGTACAATATCGAAGACCTTAACACACAGATAAATAAAAATCTTAATAATCGTGAAAATCAGATTCCGCTCGCAGAAGATATAGTCGCAGAATTCGTTGAGAAATTTGATCAGTGGCTGTCTTCACTCGATGTCAGGCCGGTGATCAAAGATCTGACACATAATACAATGGAACTTGCAAGGCGTGAAGCCAGAAGATACTCGGGTGATTTCGAAGATGAAGAAAAACTTACTGCCTTTGCAGAGTCTCTTGCAAAAAAATTCCTGCACGGGCCTATATCTTTTTTGAAGTCCGGGACGGATAACGGGGATTTTACTTTGGACCAGTTGCAAAGCATAGATATTATAAACAATATGTTCTTAGACCAGGATGAGCCCAGCGAATAATGAAGGATAAACTCACTGTCGCTACAAGGGGAAGCAAACTGGCTTTAAAACAGACAGACATGGTGGTTTCACTTTTACAAAAGAGATTTTCCGAATTAGAGATCGTGAAAAAACTTATTAAAACAAAAGGTGACAAAGATACCAGGACGTCACTCTGGGATTTGAAACAGACCGGTTTTTTCACCTCCTGTGTAGAGGATGCTTTAAGGGAGGGTTCAGCGGATTTTGCAGTTCACAGTTTCAAGGATCTTCCTGTAAGGCATGGCGGTGATCTTTGCATCGGGGCGGTTATAAAAAGAGAATTTCCCGAGGATTGTTTAGTTGCCAAAGAAAAATTCCAATCTGCAGAAGATATTCCTTCGGGGTGGTGTGTTGCAACATCGAGTTTGAGAAGAAAAGCTCAACTGAAGAATCTGCGAAGTGACCTGAAAATAAAATCCATTCGGGGAAACGTTCCTACCCGGGTGGAAAAAGTTTTAAAAGGCAAATTCGATGCCGCTGTTCTGGCACGAGCAGGGCTGGAAAGGTTGAATATGCAGGATCATATATCAATAGTTTTTCGGCCCGATGATTTTTTGCCTGCATCTGCGCAAGGAGCACTTGCAGTGCAAACTCGAGCTGATGATGCCGATATAAACGAGATCATATTGAAGATTAATGATAAAGAAACAGAAATTATAACTAGCGCAGAAAGGCAGATACTCAACAGTCTGCAATGCGGGTGTCACGCACCGGTTGGAGCTTTTGCAGAATTAAGCGGGGATAAAATTATCATCAAGGCCTTCGTTTCAGATCTCGAGGGCGAAAATCTGATCAAAAAAGAAATCGAAGGGCCTAAGGATTCGGCAAGATCTCTTGCAGAGAAACTGGCAGATGAACTGCTTTCTGCAGGTGCCGATGAAATTTTAAAGGAAGCAAAAAAATAATGAAGTCAAAAAAAGGAAAAGTTTACCTGGTCGGAGCAGGGCCGGGCAGAAGAGACCTGGTAACATTAAGAGGGTACAATCTCTTGAAACAGGCGGATTGTGTTATCTATGATAAGCTGGCAAATCCGGGGCTTCTTGGTTTTGCAGGAGAAAACGCCGAAGTTATTCATACACCCAAAAGGATTGGTTCTAAATCGGTATCGCAAAAAAGCATAAATGAATTGCTGATCAAAAAGTCGAACGAGGGCAAGATGGTGGTTAGACTGAAGGGTGGAGACCCGTGTATTTTTGGAAGGGGAGGTGAGGAGGCGGAAGTTTTAGCGAGAAACGAGATACCTTTTGAGATCGTGCCGGGCATTACCGCTGCAACTGCTGCTGCTGAGTACTCAGGTATGTTCCTTACAGACAGAAATTACAGCTCGGAGGTAATATTTGTCACTGGAAGGGAAGACCCTGATAAAAAGGAAACGGGTATCGACTGGGATTTACTTGCCGGCTTTCGGGGAACGATTGTTTTTTATATGTCGGTCTCGGAGATAAAAAATGTTTCAGATAAGCTGATAAAAAGAGGCATGTCACCTGAAACACCGGCTTCTGTGATACAAAATGCTACCTTCTCAGATCAGAAAATTTACACATCCAATATAAAAGAAATTCCTGAACTCTTTGAAAGGGAAAATGTCAAGCCTCCTGCGATAATAATAATCGGAAAGTCCGCAGAACAAAGAAAGCATTTAAACTGGTTCGAAAAACAATCCCTTTCAGGTCAATCCATAATAATCACACGAGATAAAAAGGGAAATTCAATTTTCGGTGAAGTTATAACTGAAAGGGGGGGTACTGCACTGGATTTTCCTGCTATTACTATTAAAACATTGCCCAGTCTTGAGGATTTTAAAAGAATTTTGCCGGAAATCGGAAATTCGGACTGGGTTATTTTTACAAGTGCTAACGGCGTGGGAATATTTTTCGAATATTTGGAAAAATTAAATATGGACGCGAGGGTTTTTGCAAATTGCAAAATCGCGGCAATCGGTGAAAAGACCGCTCATAAACTTTCAAATTTTTCAATATCCACAGATTTTGTGCCGGATAGGTTTACAAGCGTACAAATGGGTGAGCAGATGTCTGAGCAATTCGATCTTGCCGGCAGAAAAATGCTGCTTATCCGTTCGGACCTGGCAACTGAAGATCTTGAAAACATATTAGAACAAAATCAGGCAGAGTGTAATACGTTCCATCTTTATACAGTTAATAAGATTGAAATCGATCTGGAAAAATTAAGATCCTCTATAGAAAAGCACCGACCCGGTTTTGTTACGTTTACTAGTCCGTCATCTGCAGATAGTTTTTTCAGTCAGGTTTCTTATGAACTGATCGAAGAAAGCGGGATCAAGGTCGTTTCGATAGGGCCTGTTACCACTGAAAAATTAAAGGAATTGAAAATCGAAAGAGTTCTGGAAGCGAAAGTCCATACTATCGAAGGTATTCTTGATACGATAGAGGAACATAATAAATGATCAATGTCACGAAATTATACTGTCAAAAAGACGGCAGATCGGATCACCTCAGATATTCCGGCGACGGGGAAACAGGTCCGGTGATAGTTTTCAACTGTACCGAGAAATGTAATTTAAAATGCAGACATTGTTACAGCTATACCGCAGAAAAAAACGAAAGAGAGGAATTAGACACCGGGACAGCCAAAAAGATGATAGATTCTTCTGAAAGAATAAACAGCCCGGTAATTCTTTTCAGCGGCGGTGAACCTTTGATGCGAGACGATATATTTGAACTCATTGAATACACTAAAAAGAAAGGCTTGACTGCCGTTATTTCAACCAATGGTACGATGCTTGGTGAAAAAACTGCAGTTAGGTTAAAAGAACTTGGCCTGAAATATGCCGGTATTTCGATTGACGGACCGGAAGAATTTCATGATCTCTTCAGAGGTATGCAGGGAGCTTTCGAAAAATCAATGTCCGCTTTCCAAGCCTGCAGAAAAGCAGGTCTGAGAGCGGGGTTGAGGTTTACCATAACCCGGCAAAACTATGAGTTCATACCTTTTATATTTGAGCTTGCGGTTGAAAAAAATATTAAGAGGATTTGTTTTTATCATTTAATTAATACAGGCAGAGCCATGGAAAATGAAAGCTCACCTGCCCCTGAACAGACAAAACAAAGCCTGGATACCATATTCAGATTCTCAGAAAAATATCAAAATTCATTAGAGGAAGTTTTGACGGTGGGAAATCATGCAGACGGCCCTTATATTCTGATTAAGCTGAAAACTGAGCCGGATAATTTTGGGTATGCAGAAGAGCTTCTTAGAAAAAACGGCGGGAACCGGACAGGGGAAAAGATAATCTGCATTGACAGTAAAGGCAATGTCCATCCCGATCAGTTCTGGAGAAATTATTCGTTCGGTAATATAAAAGAGGCAACTTTAGAGCAGATTTTGAAAAATGATGACCCGGTACTTGAAATATTGAGAAACAAAGATAGGTACAAAGCAGAAAAATGCAGCAGCTGCAAGTGGTTCGAATATTGCAGGGGTAATTTCCGGTTTACAGGTGAAAGCCCGGAAATTGAAAACTGGATAAATGAACCTGCTTGCTATCTAAGTTATAATCAGATAAAATAAAAGGGGTGAAAAGATGTATTATCCTAAAACCAGATTGAGAAGACTTCGCAATAATAAAGCAGTAAGGGAGATGGTTCAGGAAAACAGGCTTTCCCGCAAGGATCTTATTTACCCATTGTTTGTCAAACGCGGAACAGATATAAAAGAACCAATTGCATCTTTAGATGATTGCTTTCATTTTTCACCTGATAAGATAGTTTCAGAAGCCTTGGAGGTTTATGATCTCGGTATTCCCGCTGTGTTGTTATTCGGCTTGCCTTCTGAAAAAGATGAGCTAGGTTCAGAGGCATGGTCAGAAAATGCTGCTGTTCAGCAGAGCATCAAAAGGATTAAAGATAAATGTCCTGAATTGGTTATTATTACCGATGTATGCTTATGTGCTTACACTAATTCGGGACATTGCGGCAAGGTGGAAGGGAAAAAAATATTGAATGATGAAAGCTGTGAGCTTTTATCGAAAGTGGCTTTATCCCACGGCAATGCGGGGGCGGATATTGTTGCTCCATCTGATATGATGGACGGTAGGGTTAAGCATATCAGAGAAACCCTCGATGAAAACGGCTTGAATAATGTAGCTATTATGTCTTATGCAGCCAAATTCGCATCATCTTTTTATGGGCCTTTCAGGGGAGTGGCAGATTCAAGCCCGGCTTTTGGAGATCGCAAGTCATATCAAATGGACATCGCAAATTCAGAACAGGCCATCAGGGAGATTGAACTGGATATTCAGGAAGGGGCGGATTTTGTAATGGTCAAACCTTCACTGTGTTTTTTGGATATAATATACAGGGCCAAAAATAAATTTTCTGCACCTATTGCTGCTTACAACGTAAGTGGAGAGTACATGATGATAAAAAATGCCGCCGCAAATGGAATCATAGATGAAAATGAATGCATGCGGGAAAGTTTATTATCCATTAAAAGGGCGGGAGCGGATTTAATTATAACGTATTTTGCAAAGAAAGCGGTTGAGTTAAATGCCGTCGGATAAAGAGATACAAAAGCCGGAAGTGATCGCATTCGAAGTTACACAAAAATGCAGATTTGACTGCAAACATTGCAGGGCAGGTAAAAATTATGACCCCAAGAGAAAAGAGATGTCAACATATCCCTGTAAGATGATAATGAAATCAATCTCCGATTATGTTTCAGATTGTGTGGTGATTTTGACGGGCGGCGAACCCATGGAGAGAAAAGATATCGTTGAGCTTGTCGAATTCGGCACTAAACAGGACCTGAAAATGGCAATGGCTACCTGCGGTTATCTGCTAGATGAAGAAAATATCAAGGAATTGAAAAAGGCGGGGCTGCGGGCGTTTTCTTTTTCTATCGATTTTGCAACTCCGGAAAAACACGATGAATTCAGAAATGTGGCAGGTGCATTTGACTTAGCTATGAAAGCTATTGAACTTGCAAAGAGTGAAAATATAAGATTTCAGATAAATACTACGGTAACGAAATCCAATCTCGATGAGCTTGAAGAGATTTGCAGACTTGCTGAAGATATGGGAGCTTACTGTTATAATCCATTTATTCTTGTTCCCACCGGCAAAGGAAGTGCCTTAAAAGATGAAGTACTTGATAAGGAAGAGTATGAGAAGCTGCTGAATGAGCTTTATGAAATAAAACAAAAGTCTCCGATTATGTTAAGAGTAACTTGCGGCCCGCAATTTTCGAGGATATGTCATGAAAGAAAGGTAGATGATAAAAAAATTACTCCACAGAAAGGCTGTCTGGCGGGGACAGGATTTGCTTTTATAAGTTATAAAGGTGATGTTCAAACTTGCGGATTTTTGAATATTTCGGCAGGTAATTTGCTGGAAAACGGTTTTAATTTTAGGAAAATATGGGAAGATTCGGTATTTTTAAATCAGATGAGAGAACTGGCGGGTTATAAGGGCAAATGCGGTTTTTGCGATTATCTTCAGAAATGCGGAGGTTGTCGAGCACGTGCCTATGCGATAACAGGTGATTATCTGGCTCCGGATCCGGTTTGTGATTATATATCTAAAGGGAAAGAAAGTGATCAGGAATCCGGATAAGAAAAAAATAATATCAGCTATTCAAAACCACATCTTTATATGCAGTGAACCGTTCAAGAGGCTTGCAGGTTCATGCCAATGCTCTCAAAAAGAAATACTGCAATATTTGAAAGAGCTTTCGGAAAATGGATTCATTAAAAGATTCGCTTTTTTTATGAATTATCGCAAGCTCGGAATGCTAACTACCCTGGTGACAGGCCATGTGCCAGAGGAAAAAATAAATAAAATTGCTGATTATATAGCCGGCTTGCCAAATGTTTCTCATAATTACCTGAGAGAGAATCATTTTAACATGTGGTTTACCCTGACAGCTGATTCTGAAAAACAGCGGGATCGATTTATTGAGGATTTGTCAGAAAAATATAAGGTGGATTTTTATTTATTGCCTTCAGAGCGGTTTTATAAATTAAGTGTAAAATTTAATCGGAAAAATAAGAAGACCGATAGCGATTTTTCATTTGAGCCGGTTGAACTTTCAGAATCGCAGAAAAAAGTAATTAATTTATTGCAGACTCCTCTGGAGATATCCACCAGGCCTTTCAAAAATCTCGAAACAGATGGATTTACTGAGCAGCAGATAATAGATTATGCACGGGAATTAAAAAAAGAAGGTGTTATAAGGAAATTAACCTTTCTAATGGATCACTACAAGCTGGGATTTAAGGAAAATGTAATGCTGGCAGCCGAGGTGAATAATAAAATCGATGAAAAAGCTCGTTACTTATGCAATTTCAATGAAGTGTCACATTGTTGTACCAGGAAAACTTTTCACCAGTTCCCTTTTAATCTTTTTGCAATGATACACGCCAAAACCGGTACCGAAATCAATAGTATAATTCGGGATTTCACCGGGACTTTTGGGATCAGCAATTATACACTTCTGCCTACTGTCCGCCAATTAAAGAAAGAACCTTTGAAATTAGACTTTAAATAAACTAATTGAATTATTTAAAGTTATAAAAAAGCCCCCCAGCCGGATATTATTTATCTTGCTTTATAGGACAGGCAGTCAGCTTCATCATCTTTCAAACCGACGTTTATCTCAGATGCCTGGCATTCAAGACTGCTGTTGAATGTACAGGATGTCACTTTGCAGGCACCTACATTTGCACAGGGAGAATCACCTCCTTTTTCCGAATAGTTGAAAAAGGTATCGCATTTCGGATTCTGTTCATCGCCTACCGTAATTGAACGTGCATGACATATTCCGTCAAGATTATAGGCACAATTTTCAACATCACATTTTAAAACTTTTGATTCTTTCATATTTAAAGCCTCCCTTTTTAGATTCGATTCAAATAAATACTCATATCAAAGTTATATTAAATAAATATAAATGCTTTTAAAATCGGGAAAAATATGTTTAATTTGTAAGAAATAAGCAGTATAAAGTAATGGGAGTTGATACGGAAACTATTGGGATTAGTTAAAAGAGAAGAGGATAAAATGATTAAATCAAACGCGCCCGGGAGGACTCGAACCCCCAACCAACTGATTCGAAGTCAGCCACTCTATCCAATTGAGCTACAGGCGCGAAAAAAATCTTCTATCATTTATACTTTAAAATGTCAATAGTGTTGAATTTTAAATCTAATTTATTTAATTTGGAAAAGAAATAAATTATTTGAGAAAAAACTATGAAAAATAAAGAAATCAGCAAAATTTTCAGTCAGATGGCGGATATACTCGAGATCACCGGGGAGAATCGTTTCCGGGTAAACAGCTATCGCAATGCTGCGCGGGTTCTGGAAGATACACCTAAAGATGTCGAGGAACTCATCGAAAAGGGAAAACTGAAAGACCTTCCGGGAATAGGCCAGTCCATGCAGGACAAGATCAAAGAATATATTAAAAATGAAAAGATAAAGGATCATCAGGATTTATTAAAAAAGATCCCGAATACACTGCTTGAATTATTAAAAATACCTCAGCTGGGACCAAAGGGGGTGAAAAAATTATGGGATACTCTAGATATAAAGGGAATTGCAGACCTGGAAGATGCAATTGAATCGGGGAAGCTGGAAGAGGTGGAGGGTTTCGGAAAGAAAAAAGCCGAGAAACTGCAGAAAGGTATTGAATTTATTGAAAAGTCCAAAGGCAGGATCAGGCTCGATCTTGCCCAAAGTGCTGCTAATAAAGTCATCGATTATCTTAAGGAAAATAAGGATGTTAAAAAGATCGATTTTGCAGGATCGCTGCGGCGCAAAAAAGAAACTATAGGAGACGTTGACATTCTTGTAGCTTCGGATAAAGGTGCAACAGTTATTGAGAATTTTACTGATGCTGATTTCATTTCCGAAAAGATAGCCTCCGGCCCTACAAAAGGGGTTGCTATGATAAAAGTAGAGGGAGTGGACATTCATGTCGATGTAAGAGTGGTTCCGGAAGAAAGCTTCGGTGCTGCAATGCAGTATTTTACAGGCTCACAGCAGCACAATGTGAAATTAAGAGAGATAGCGGTCAAAAAGAAACTCAAGCTGAATGAATACGGCCTTTTCAAAAAAGATAAAATGATCGCCGGAAAAACCGAGGATGAAATATATTCTGAATTATGGCTTAAATTCGTTGATCCCCGGTTAAGAGAAGACAGGGGCGAGATACAGGCAGCCCGGGAAGACAAACTTCCGAAACTTTTAGAATACAAGGACATAAAGGGCAATCTGCATGTGCATACTGATGCATCTGACGGCAATCTGTCACTGGAAGAAATGGCAGAAAAAGCCGCTGAACTAGGTTATGACTATATCGTTATCTGTGATCATTCAAAATCATCTCAGATCGCAAATGGACTGGATGAAAAGAGGCTTAAAAAACAGATTGATCAGATAAAAAAGTTTAACAAAAAAAAGAGGAAAATAACTGTTTTTTCAGGCAGTGAAGTGGATGTCGACTTCGAAGGAAATCTGGATTTCGATGATGACCTTTTAAAGGAACTGGACTTTGTAGTTGCTTCGATTCATTCGGGTATGGACAGGGATACCGAAAAAAATACAAATAGAATCCTCAAAGCCATGGATAATCCCTATGTCCGCTGCATAGGACACCCAACCGGAAGAATGATAGGTGAAAGAGAGGCTATGAAGGTAAGTGTTGAAAAGATCATAAAACATGCTGCTGAAACCGAAACATTTCTTGAGGTAAATGCAAATCCTCATCGCCTGGACTTGAATGACGTGCATTGTAAGATGGCGATAGAAGAGGGGGTAAAGCTTGCCATAGGAACCGATGCTCATAGTTTTCAAGGGCTCGGAATGATGCATTTTGGAGTTGACACTGCAGTAAGAGGATGGGTAACAAAGGATGATGTTGTTAACACCAAAACTGCAAAACAGTTCAAAAAGATTTGTGAAAAATCAAAAAAATAAAATTAACGGGAGAAAAAATGGCGAACAGTAATATTTATGAGGAAGATGTCATAGAATTACAAGATCCTGATGAAAAGGGGAGCATTTCACTGGAACATGTCTTAAAGGCACGCAGATGTGTCAGGAAATTTGATCCTGAAAAAATAGTCGAAAGAAAGAAATTAGCGCAGTTATTGTGGGCGGCACAGGGGCTTTCTGACTCTTATCGTCACAGAACGGCTCCTTCTGCAGGGGCTACATATCCCATAGAATTGTATTTAACTGTGCCCAATGCACTTTTTCATTATATTCCGGAAGATCATGTTATAATGAAAAAGAAATCAGAAGAATTAAGAAAAAAACTTTCAAAAGCCTCTTTCTATCAGGACTTTATAAGATTCGCTCCGCTTTCATTTATAATATGTGCCAAACCTTCAAGAACTACTTCCCGGTATCAGAAAAGAGGTAAAAGATATGTTGTATTAGAGGCAGGTCATGTAGCTGAAAATATTCTTCTGCAGGTAAAAACATTAGGTCTCGATGCTGTGATTGTAGGGGCCTTCGATGATAAAAAGGTTGCAAAACTTATTGATCTGCCAAAAGATCAGGAACCGATATGCATTGTGACAGTTGGTTATAAATATGCAGAGTGACTCAGGTAAAGACATCATAAATGAAATTAAAAATAATGCAGGTAAACTGAATAAAATTCTTTTTCTCGGAAATTCCGACTCAGGCAAAACGACATTCATCTGGAAACTTGCAGAAAAAATAACCCATTTTTCGCAGGCAGCCGTAATAGATTCAGATATCGGCCAGTCAAGGTTAGGACCTCCCACCACTGTAGGCTGGCAGAATTTAAATTCGAGAAAAATAAAAGACAACGACCTTTTTCCCTCAGGGATCAGTTTTACAGGTGATATTAAACCTCAGCGTCACCTGCTTCAGCTTTCTACTTCGATAGTAATCTCATTGAATAATATACCTGAAGATAAAAAAGTAATACTTATCGATACTCCCGGTTTTTTCGATGGGGATGTTGCAAAGGCATTGTGGTTGAATATAATCCGGCTCATCAGTCCGACAATGGTTGTGATCTTTCAGAAAGGGCAAAGTGAAATAACGGATTCGATAAGAAAATATTCTCTTGAGGTTATAGAAATTTCTACATCTGAAAAAGTCAAACCCAAAACTCCCTGCCAAAGAAAGAAATACCGCAGAGATCTATTCAAGAAGTATTTCAAAGGATCGAAACAGATCGATATCGATCTGAGAAGCGTTCCTTTATCCTCAACCTATTCTTATAAATATCTTGATCTTAAAAACAGGGTCGTTGCACTGCGAGACAAATGTCAGGAAGATAAAGCGATAGCATTGATAAAATACTGGGACTGGAAGAAGAAAAATCTAAAGATCCTGACCCCTTTTCAAAACATGCAGGAGATTTCCTACATGATCATGGGTGACATAAATTTAGAATGGAATTAATCTACTTCTATTCCTTTGCTTTCCAGCCAGTCCTTCAGGTCACTCATTCTGGTATCGAAAACATTGTTGTCGTAATCCTCTTCGAGCTTCTTTATATTTTCAGCGAGTTCAGGCTGATCTTCTATTAATTTATTCAGCTTTTTTTCAAACTTATCTCCGACCTTTCTTAAGTCTTTTATTTCGACATGCGTCTGTAAAAATTTGCCTATACATTTCGCTGCTGTTGCAATACATTTAGGGTTATAACCCTGCACATAAGCAGGTACCTCGGCGATAAGAGTGACCATTTTTATATCCTGCTGCCTTGCTTTCAGCAGCATCGTATTGATAATACTGGCAGGGCCGTCATAATCAGTAAGGGTCAGTCCGAGTTTGCCGACTTCTTTTTTGTATTTCGGGTCAGAGACTGTACAAAATATCCTCGGTTCTCTCGTATGAGGAGTCAGACCGGCGACACTTCCGGGAAAATAAATTTCATTAACATTTAATTTATTACATACAGAAAAAATAGTATCTATAAACTTATTCCAGTTCAGATTCGGTTCTTTTCCCAGGAAAAAGATCAGCTCGTGATTTTCACTGGCGTAAAAAGTGTTCTTGATCCTGGAAAGGTTTTCTACGACACCTTCGATGATTTCAACCTCCGGCCTGAAAAGGGCCGATATCTCCATATTGCCGGGAAAATTCTGTATGAAAAAATTTCCTTCCTTAACTTCTGCAAACGGCCTGGCATTGAATTGATTATTCAGAAACTTGATCGTTCCTGTAGAAACATCCCCTCCGTCCATCCATCCGTCAAAGCCGATAACCATTTTCGGGTTTTTTAATTTCGGCATGTATTTAATTTCAATATTCTCGTTCATATCATTTATTTTCATAAGTCCCTCCAACACTCTTTTACCATCAAATTAAGCTAATTTCCAGAAAAAATAATTGCTGTGGGAAGATAACATAAAAAAAACTGGACCTGAGAGGTGGAATTGGCTTTAAACTGTAAATTTTTGGAATTCTTTCATTAGTTTTGCAGTTATTGGGCCAACCTGGCCATTGGATATCACTGTTCCTTCAAAATCAACAACCCCTAATATATCTTTGGTCGTAACAGCTACCAGCAGTTCATCCGCTTTTTTGGCTTGTTCAATATTTATCTGGTTTTCAACTATCTTCAGTTCCAGATTTTTTGCCGCCTTAAGAACGTATTTACGAGAGATGGATGGAAGTATATTCGTAGCAAGGGGGGTAGTCCAGATTTCATTATCGTATATTTCAAAAAAGGCAGAACTGGAGCCTTCGGTTATGAATCCGTCTTCATTGTAAAGTATAGCATCGAAACATCCGCGGTCACTTGCATGTTTATGGGCCATTACATTAGGTAATAAGTTCAATGATTTAATATCACATCGTTTCCAGCGAAGATCGGGATAACTGCAGACAGAAACGCCATTTTCTTTTAAAGCCGATTGATCTTTTAATTCCGTTATAGTCATGAAAAAATTTGGCTTTATAGCTTCATTCCAGTCATGGTGCCTGATTCCCGAACCCCTCGTTACGTGGAAATAAATCTTTGCATTTGAAATGTCAGCTTTTTCATAGCAGCCTAGAACCTTTGAACGGACAGTTTCTATATCCAGCCCCTTGATGTAAATTTCTTCCATACTTCTTTTGAAACGCTGCAGGTGATCTTCAAGGGCGAATATCCTGCCGTCATAGCTTCTAATAACTTCATAAACACCATCGCCGAAGAACATTCCGCGATCAAAATAAGATGAAGGTACTTCATTAAGCGGGATGATCTCTTCGCCGACCATTGCAATTTCCATATTTATCTCCTTTTCGATCCTTCAAAAAGGTTGAAAAAATCCTTTAAGTTCATATTATTGTAAAACTTCAAACAATTTACTTTACAAAAATAAAACTACTTCATAGAATACCGCACTTAATCATTTTTGAAAAGATAAACCTATAGGAGTTTTGAAAAATGTATGCTGTAATCGAACAAGGCGGAAAACAATATAAAGTTGCAAAAGGCGAAAGCATCAATATTGAACTGGCAGATGTTGCTCCCGATGCAAAAACGATAGAAATGGATAAGGTCCTGTTTGTAGCTGACGGCGACAAGATACAGGTGGGAAAACCCTATATAGATGGTGCTAAAGTAGTGGCAAACTTCCAGAAAACTGCAGAAGATTCCGTAATTAAGGGAAAAAAGCTTTATCCTATGCATTTTAAAAGGAGAAAAGGCAAGAAAAGAAAAATGGGCCATCGCCAGAAATACATGAAAGTTACAATTGATGAAATAAAAGCCTAAGTTAATTTTTTTCAAAAAACAAAAAACATTAGCCCGTATAGTACGGGCTTTTTTATTGAATTTATTTTTCCGTTTATTATAATTTTTTTAATGATATTATTTTGGGAGAATAAAATGAAGAAATTAGCACTAACACTTCTTACCTTAACTTTCATTCTCACCGGCTGTATGTTTGTCTCGTCGAATAAAAAGGAAATTTGTGAGAAGGAAGATATAAAAAAAGAGGCAAAATCTGAATACAGGGAAGCAGTTAAGGGGGGAAAAGTAACGCGGAAGCCTGCCAGGCGAAGAAGGGTACCTAGAGACAGGCCAAAACCGGATGATGAAAAATTAGTCGTAAAATCTTATTCTATAGATGGTTTGGATGAAAACGCTCATAATTTAGCCAAAGTAATTAATGATCTGTTCAGAGATGAATTCGGCTCAAGGACTAGAGATAGAAGCACTGTATCGGTTATAAATAATTTACTAATAGTAAGAACACCGCTGGAAATCCATAAAGAGATAAAGCAAATTATCGAAGAAATTCCAAAAGCAGAAAAAAGTAAATTTATATACAAAGTTTATAGCACAAAAGGTTTTAACCTTGGTGCAGACCATTTTTATAAATTAATAGAACATTTGATTCCAACTTTTAAAAGACATAGTTCAGCTTATCCGTTCAATGATAAACTGGTTGTGAGGGCAAATCAGGATATTCACAAGGAAATTCAGGAAATAATCGATTTGCTGATGGAAATAGAAAATCCAAAATAGTTTTGTTTTCTAGGGTTATATTGTTTATTGTATATACTTTCCTGATTTTGTAAGTAGGTAAGTATATGAAGGTTTTTAAGTTATTTTGTTTTTATCTGGTGTTGTTGCTTGTTTTAGCCGGCGGCTGTGCATCAAAGCAATATTCAGTGAAAAATTATACTTTGACCGGTTTGTCTGTGGATCAAAGTTATATACGCAGTGAAATAGTAAATTCCATGCCGGAAAAGAACTGGAACCAGAAGGGCAGCAAATACGCGATAAAAGAAACCAAGCACGGTTTACTTGTCATGGCCTCTAAGGAGGATCATAAAAAGATCGGTAAAATAGTGGCAGATATTCTCAATAAAAGGCTTAAGGGAAAGGATGTAAAAACGGAAAAAATGGGCGATACCGAATTTATTATCCAATGGGATAAGTAGTCTTATTCTTTATACAGCCAGAAATTTAGAATTAAGCTTTTTAATAGTATTTTCAACCCATTTAAGCCAATCTTCCGTGCCGTTTTCCACAAAATGATCGAAAGATTTATCAGCTACCAGTTCGGAAAGTATAGCTTTTCTGATCACTTCGTTATCAATTTCTGCTAAAAGTCGCTGTCTGATTTTTTCGAGTTCTTTCAGGAACTCACCGTTTTTTTCGGTAAACATTTTTTCCAGTTTTTTTCTGATGTGACCGGCGTAAGCAGGGCAGTTTCCCTCTGTTCCGATAGCTATTTGCAGATCACCTCTTCTTACTACAGCAGGTACGAAGAAATCGCATAGTTCGGGTTGATCCACAACGTTGCAGAGTATTTCAAGTTCCTGGCAGTGCTTATAGATTTTTTTATTCAGTTCGTAATCGTCAGTGGCTGCTATGACAATGACGGATTCTGCAAGATATTGCTTCGAATACTTAGATCTTATAAGTTCAACTTTATTGCCTTTGCAAAGTGCGAAAAGGTTGTCGTTGATCTTATCGGCTACGATCACAAGCCTTGCGCCGCAATCGACCAGGGTTTTGGCTTTTCGGAAGGCAACGGAGCCGCCACCGATTAAAAGCACTCTTTTATCTTTAACTTCTAAAAAGACAGGATATTTTGCCATGATAACTCCCTTCTAATAAACATCCTCTTATTACATAATAACCTATTCAGTGAAAAATTTCATGTTTTAAATTCGCAATTTTTAAAATATCTATTAGAATCACAAATTTAATCAAGTAAAAGTAAGTTAAAGGATAACAGCAGTTAATGCAAACGAACTTGGTAAAAATTCAGACGCCACTAGAGGAAAAAGATGTTCTCAACCTTAAGGCAGGGGATAGAGTTGTGATAAACGGGGCGGTTTATACTGCAAGGGATATGGCTCACAAGAGGCTTTGTAATGCTATCGAGGGAAATAAATCTTTGCCATTCGATTTAAACGGGTCAGTAATTTATTTTCTTGGACCTTCGCCTGCCAGGCCGGGTAATGTTATCGGTGCAGCCGGGCCGACCACTTCCTCGAGGATGGATGTTTTCAGCCCGAAGCTTATAGAAAAAGGACTTAAAGGAATGATAGGCAAAGGCTATAGAAGTACAGGAGTTGTGGAATCTTTGAAGGAATATAAGGCGGTTCATTTTGCAGCTATCGGCGGAGCAGGAGCGCTTTTAAGTAAGCACATAGTTTCTTCGAAAGTTATCGCTTATGAAGACCTTGGAACTGAGGCTATAAGAGAACTTCAAGTTGTGGATTTTCCGGCTGTGGTTGCTTATGATTCATACGGAAATACGATTTATAGAAAGTAACTGAAGGTATTGATTATGAAAGCAGGATTAATCGGTTTTTTGCAATCCGGGAAAAGCACTTTGTTGTCCGCTATCAGCAATAAGGATATCCCACCGGGTACGGCTCATATCGAAGAAGCCATAGTGCCGGTTCCCGATGAAAGGCTGGATTGGCTGGCGGAGCTTTATAAGCCCGATAAGGTTACACCCGGCACGATCGATTGTCTTGATGTTCCCGGATTTAATTTTGCAGATGACCACGGCAGTAAACACGCCAGAAAAATGATAGATAAGATTCGAACTATAGACCTTTTGATTCTGGTAGTAAGGGCGTTCAATGATCCGACGGTTCCGGCCTACAAAAGCAGAGTTGATCCGAAGCAGGACTTGGAAGAATTGAGAACGGAATTACTTTTATCCGATCTTGAATTGGTTACAACAAGAATCGAAAGACTTGAAAAACAGGCCAATAAGCCGACGAAGGACAAAGCACGGGACCAAGCCGAACTTAAATTGCAGAAGAAACTTCAGGAGACAATCGAAAATGAAAAGCCCATCAGGTCTGCGATAAATTCAGAATCGGAAATGGAGATTATCAAAAGTCTTAATTTTCTTACTTTAAAGCCGATGGTGGTGGCGGTTAATATAGGAGAGGATCAACTGAAAGAGGAATTCGATTTCTCTGATGTTCTCAAGGAAAATGTTCCTGTCATCAAGATCAGTGCCAAGCTGGAAAAAGAGCTTTCACAGCTGGATGAAGAAAGCAGGGAAGAATTCATGCAGGATATGGGGATCGAAGAATCCGCAAAAAGTAAGTTTGTGAACAGTTGTTATAATGCCCTTGGATTGATCAGTTTTCTGACCACCGGTTCTGATGAAGTAAGGGCCTGGCCTATAAAAGAGGGTACCAATGCTCATGATGCAGCAGGCAAGGTGCATAGTGACATCAAAAGAGGTTTTATCCGGGCTGAGACTTTTTCCTTCGATGATCTCAAAGAATTCGGCAGTGAGAAGGAGCTCAGGAACCATGGAAAGATTAGGCTGGAAGGTAAAGATTATATAGTCAAAGACGGTGACATTATTAATTTCAGGTTTAATGTGTAGAAATGAAAGCATTAGAATTAAAAGGAATTCGAGAACTGGAAGTGACCGAAAGGCCTGAACCAGTCATAAAGAACGATGATGATGTTAAATTAAAGATCGAGATGGTCGGGGTCTGCGGTTCCGATGTTCATTATTATGAAACGGGTAGAATAGGTTCTCAGGTAGTGGATTTTCCTTTTATTGTGGGGCATGAATGTTCTGCGACGGTGGTGGAAACGGGGATTTCGGTTACGGGACTTAAAAAAGGTGACAGGATCGTTGTTGAACCTGCGATCAGCTGTTTTAACTGTGACCAGTGTAATAAGGGCAGAGAGCATACATGCAGAAACCTGAAATTCCTGGGATGTCCCGGTCAGGTCGAGGGATGTCTTTGTGAGTATATTGTAATGCCATCGACATGCTGCTTTAAAGTTGGTGAGGATTTCAGTTTCGAGGACGGAGTGCTCTGTGAACCTTTTGCTATAGGGGTTTATGCCGTTCAGCAGGCGTGTCTTGATGAGGGTTCGGACATAGCGATTCTGGGGGCAGGTCCCATAGGACTAAGTTGTTTAAAAGCAGCTCAGATAGAAAATATTAACAAAGTTTTGATGACAGAGAAAATACCGGAAAGGGTCAAAACAGCCGAAAAAGCGGGTGCGGATAAAGTACTCAATCCTTTGAAAGAAGATGTTATTAAAGAGGGGTTTAATTTTCTGCCCCCGGGTTATGATACAGTGTTCGAATGTGCAGGACAGCAGGAGACTCTTGATCAGGCGATAGAATTTTTAAAGCCTGGCGGCAAGTTAATGGTAATAGGGATACCCCGTGAGGAGAGAGTGTCATTCGTAATAGACAAGATACGAAGAAAAGAAATTACGATAGTTAATGTAAGAAGACAGAATAAATGCACTCAAAAAGCTATCGACCTTATAAGCTCAAAAAATGTGGATTTGGGTTTTATGGTTACGCATAAGTTCAGTTTCGAGGATGCCGAAAAGGCCTTCGATCTTGTCGCAAACTACAGTGAGGGTGTTGTAAAGGCATTGATAGAATTTTGAAATGATCAAAGCGAGTATTATAAGCATAGGTGATGAACTGCTGACGGGGGAAAAGGTTGACACCAATTCCAATTACCTGTCAAGACAGTTGTTCGAATTGAGTATTCCTGTGGGCAGTAAATATACTGTTGGTGATGAAATAAATGATATTTACGAGATGATAAATTACGCTTCAGAAAAATCCGAGATAATATTTCTTACCGGCGGACTCGGGCCTACAGAAGATGATGTCACAAGGCATGCAATAGCAAAGTTTCTCGATACGGAACTCGTTTTAAATGAAAAGTCTTTAGGAAAGATCAAAGAGTTTTTCAAGTCCAGAAAAAAGAAGATGCCCGAAAGAAATATAATTCAGGCGAAATTTCCCAAAGGTTCCAAACCCATGGATAATGCTCTCGGAACTGCACCGGGAATACTTGTGGAAAATGGAAATCTTTTGTTAGCCGCATTTCCGGGAGTTCCTTCGGAGATGAAGTCAATGTTCGGGCGGTATATTTTCGGACGTTTAGAAAATATTTCAAGAAAACAGTCTGTGGTGATAAAAAAAATAAAATGCATCGGTGTGGGTGAATCAACGGTTGCCGAGATCCTGGGCGATATAATGGAAAGAAGCAGAAATCCATTGATAAATTGCACGGTAAGTTCCGGTATTATAACTTTATATGTGATATCTAAAGCAGAAACCCGTCAGGATGCCCTTAAAGCCGTAAATATTGATGTCAAACTGCTTAAAGAAAAGCTGGGAAATATTGTTTTCGGTGAAGATGAGCAGACACTGGAAGAAGTTACAGGTACAAAACTTAAGGAAAAAGGTTTGACATTATCATTAGCAGAATCCTGTACAGGGGGATTGATTGCTAAATTAATAACCGATGTACCCGGTTCCAGCGAATATTTTAAGCAGGGTTGGGTAACATATTCTAATGATTCCAAGGTTCAGGAATTAGGCGTTCCTGCCGAAATTATTGAAGAGTACGGTGCTGTCAGCCCTCAGACTGCAGAAGCCATGGCTGATGGAGCAAGAGAACAGGCAAAAGCGGATATTTCTCTGGCAGTAACGGGGATTGCAGGGCCGAGTGGCGGAAGCGAACAAAAACCCGCGGGAACTGTATATATAACCCTGAATTTTAAGGGTGAAAAGTTAACAAAAAAATATGAATTTTCGAGAGGTCGGAATTTTGTTAGAATTCGCACCGCTCAAACTGCTTTAAACCTGCTCCGACACCGGTTAGTTGATTGACTCTGAGAAGTAATAATGGTATAATAAATTTTTACCGATTTTAACATTAAAGATGTCTTTTAGGTGAATATGGCAAAGAAAAAGAAGAAATTAGGTGAAATTCTCTATAAGGCGGGAATTGTCAAAAAAGAACCTTTGATCAAGGCTATCAAGGAAGCCAAGAGTAAGAACAAAAAACTTGGTGAGGTTCTGCTGGAGAAGAAACTCGTAAATCAGGATGTACTTACAAAGGCTCTGGCCAAACAAAAAGGTTTGAAATATGTGAATCTTGACAAAGTAGAAATTCCCGGCGATGTAACCGATATAATATCTAAAGATCTGATAAAAAAACATCATATCCTTCCCTTAAACAAAAAAAACGGCCGAGTGCAGTTAGCCGTAGCTGAACCTCTTGACCTTGAGATCATGGATTCTTTACGGTTCAGGTTGAATTCAGAGCTGGAATGCCGGCTGACAAATCCTTCGAAACTGGACAGATATATCGAGGATCTACTCGAAGAAGACGAGGAGGAAGAAGAAGAGCAACCTGCAGCAGGAGGAGAGGGTGGAGCAACAGGCTCTGATGAATTACAGCACAGTATTGATGCTACAGCTGCGGAATTAGCTGAATCGGGGCATGAGTTTCAGGCACAGGCCCTGCGATTTGGTGCTGAAGGAGAAGAAGGGGATGCACCTATCGTTAAGCTTTGTAACCTTATAATTGACAACGCCTATCACATGCGGGCAAGTGATATCCATATAGAACCGATGGCCGATAGAGTAAGGATCAGGTATCGTATCGACGGAGTTTGTCTGGAAAAGGATTCGGTGCCAAAGAGCATGCAGGCACCGATGTTGACGCGTTTGCAGATCATGGCAGGTATGGATATTGCCGAGAAAAGATTGCCCCAGGACGGCAGGATTAAACGAACCATCGAGGGAAGTGATATTGATTTTCGTGTTTCGGCACTTCCGGGATATCATGGTCACAGTATCGTATTGCGTATTTTAAGACCCGATGCTGTTAATATCGGTATTCAATCCCTGGGTTTTGAAGATGAAGATTACCAGAGGTTTCAGCAGATAATTAAACGGCCTAACGGTATTTTCCTTGTAACCGGGCCTACAGGTTCGGGTAAAACAACGACACTTTATGCTGCACTTCAGGAATTGAATAAACCTGATAAGAAAATAATCACTGCAGAAGATCCGGTGGAGTATAATTTTGCAGGAATGAACCAGTGCCAGGTAAGAGATGAGATCGGGCTTACTTTTGATAAGATATTAAGATCAATGCTGCGGCAATCACCTAATGTGATACTGGTTGGTGAGATTCGAGACGGAACAGTTGCAGATATCGCTATTCAGGCAGCCCTGACAGGGCATCTGGTTTTCAGCACATTGCATACTAATGATGCTCCCAGTGCCATAACCCGTTTGATCGATATGGGAGTGAAACCTTTCCTTGTAGCAAGTTCAATTCAAGCCATCATGGCTCAGCGACTTGTAAGGGTTATTTGCCCTAATTGTAAAACAGAAGATAAAAACCCCGATCCGACCACTTTGAAACGAGTCGGGATCGAGCCGGATTATGTAAAAGAACACCCGGTTTATAAGGGAGAAGGTTGTTCTCAATGCCAGGGAACCGGCTATAAAGGAAGAATAGGTATTTTCGAGATGTTCGAATTGAATAGTGAGGTAAGGGAGTTGGCATTTAACCGTGCGCCTACTACAGAGGTAAGAAAAGCCGCTGTAGCAGGGGGTATGAAGACATTGCTTGATGACGGTAAGATAAAGGTTTTCAGTGGTAAAACTACACCCGCAGAACTGGCGAGACTGGCCCAGGCAGAAGGTGTAGATCTGGATTGATAATTATAATTAGATTGTTTTTTATTTTGGAGTAATATATGGCAACTGTTAATATGGATAGGCTTTTGGATGCCTGCGTTAATATGGGTGCATCTGATATTCATTTGACTACAGGAAAGCCACCTGTATTTCGTATTCACGGGGGTTTGAGGGCGCTTGAAACGAAAGTTTTAGGTCCTGATGATACGGTAGCACTTATGAAAAGTATCACACCTGAAAGAAATCAGCAGGAACTTCAGGAAACAGGCACCTCAGACTTCGGTTTTGCTTTCGGTGATAAAGGAAGATTCAGGGTTTCGATATTTAAACAAAAAGGAAACACTGCACTGGTTCTTCGATTGATCCCTTATGAAATTTTAAGTTTTGAGCAGATAGGTCTTCCTAAGATATGTTCGGGACTTTGCAGCAGACCCAGAGGTATGTTTCTGGTAACGGGACCGACGGGTTCAGGTAAATCAACTACTCTGGCTACAATGATAAATTATATTAATGAGAATTTCGACAGACACATAGTTACAGTGGAAGAACCTATTGAATATTACCATGATCATAAGAAATCGCTTATTAATCAGAGGGAAGTGGGGGTAGATGTACCTTCCTTTGCCGAGGCATTGAGGCGAGTTCTTCGACAAGATCCTGATGTTATACTGGTAGGTGAATTGCGAGACCTTGAAACAATTGAGGCAGCAATAACCGCAGCAGAGACAGGACACCTTGTATTTGGCACTTTACATACAACCAGTGCTTCCGGAACCATTAACCGTATCATTGACGTTTTCCCGCCTGATCAACAGGAACAGATCAGAACTCAGCTTGCCGGTAACCTCATAGCTGTATTGAGTCAGGCATTATGTAAGAAGGCAAGCGGCAAGGGGCGTGTGGCTGCGTTTGAGTTCATGGTAATTACTCCGGCTATTTCGAACCTTATCAGGGAGAATAAAACCTACAGGATTGATTCAAGCATACAGACCGGTAAAAAGCTTGGTATGCAACTTTTGGATGAACATTTATGGAACCTTTATGATTCAGGAACAATTAACCTTAATTCAATGCTGGAAAAAGCCATGAACCCAGGAGAATTGCATGAAAAGGCAAAAGAAAAGGCTCAAAGACAGAACGTTAAGCTTGAAGAAGGTGGGCCTATCCTGAGGACATAAAGGATTTGAAATAAATATCGGGGAAAATTTTTAGGCCAGTAATTTGTTAGTGATTTTTTAACTATTTTGCTATTTTCGCCTTTACCAGCTTATTATATGGCCTTTTAAAAGGTATCACATACCACATGTCTAACTTATAAATCTATTGCATGTAAGGCTTTAGTTAGTTATAATATAAAATAGATGAGGAAAAGGAAAACGAGGTAAAATTATGGCTAAAACAGTATTACCAAAAAAACTTCCCCCGGTAGAGCAGCTTACGGGCAGGACGATCGGAAGAATCCTGATAAAGATGGGATTGCTTACTAGAGAAAAAGTGCATGAATGCCTTAAGGTGCAAAAGCAAAAAGAAAAAAAGGTAAAGATCGGACAGATCTTTATGGAACAGGGGCTGGTAAATGAAGAGCAGCTTAACATTGCTTTAGCAGCCCAAAGGGGAATGGGTTATGTCGATATTTCTGATGTGGAGATTCCGGCTGATGTACTGGATAAAATTCCCGGTCAAATGGCAAACAGTTACAGAGTAGTTCCCGTTGAATACAAGAAAGAAAACGAGGAACTTGTTGTAGCTATTGATAATGCAAATAACTTTAAGGCAACAGATGATCTTTCAACTTTGCTTGGGTTTACCATTACTGCAAAAATGACCTCGCCGGATGCACTGGAAGATGCAATTAACAAGTATTATGCCGAGGAAGAGGACGAAAAAGAAGAAATTCAGAATCTTATAGGAGAGATACAGGGGGATGGATACCTTGCAGAATTTGACGGTCGTGATCAGAGTATCGACCTTGATGATCTGAAAGAATTGTCCGATTCAAACCCTGTTAAGAAGCTGTTGAATCTCGTTTTGATGCAGGCGATCCGTGATAAGGCATCTGACGTTCATTTCGAACCTTTCGAGAAAGAATATAAGCTTAGATACAGGATCGATGGTGTACTTTATGAAATGATACCGCCTCCGAAGCATATTGCAGCCGCCATCAGTTCGAGGATAAAAGTAATGGCAGGTCTGGATATTGCGGAAAGAAGGCTCCCGCAGGACGGTAGAATATCACTGACGGTAGGTGGAAATCCAGTTGATCTGCGTGTAAGTATTTTGCCTACGATGTTCGGTGAAAGTGTGGTACTTCGTATCCTTGACAGAAGTCAGGTAAGCCTTGATCTTGAAAGACTCGGCTTGAATCAGCAGGATCTGGGGAGTGTAAGGCAGCTTATAACAAAACCAAACGGAATCGTTATAGTTACAGGTCCAACCGGTTCCGGTAAAACAACGACTCTTTATTCGGCTCTTAATGAATTAAATGACGAAGAAACGAAGATAATTACAACAGAGGATCCGGTGGAATATGACATAGAGGGGATTACCCAGGTACAGATACATACTGATATAGGGCTTACATTTGCAAAATGTCTGAGGTCTATTTTGCGTCAGGACCCGGATATAGTGATGGTAGGTGAAACCCGTGACCTTGAAACCGCCGAGATCGCTGCTCAGGCATCTCTTACAGGTCACCTTGTATTTACAACGCTTCATACCAATGATGCACCAAGTACAGTTGCCCGTATTCTTGACCTTGGTGTAGAGCCTTATTTAATTACGGCTACGGTAGAAGGTATCGTCGCACAGAGGCTTGTAAGGAAAATATGTCCAAGCTGTAAGACGGAATTCGAGCCTACAGAAGAGCAGTTATTTGAGCTCAGTCTCACACCGGAAGAAGTAAAGGGTAAGAAATTCTATTATGGAAGAGGGTGCAGTAAATGCAATAAGACCGGGTATAGAGGAAGAACGGCGCTGTTTGAAATAATGATATTCAATGATGAGATAAGAGAGTTGATCATGAACCAGGCATCTACAAATGTCATCAGAAATGCAGCACAGGAAGCTGGTATGATCAGTTTGAGAGATAACGGTTTAGAGGCGATTTATAACGGAATTACAACCATAGATGAAGTTGTTAAAGAAACTATATCAGAATTTTAATAAGGGCTCCTTAATTAGGAGGATATAATAATGCCACTATTTCAATATGAAGCACTGGATTCACAGGGAGTTTCGGTAAAAGATGAGATAGAAGCTCTCAGTCAGAAAGAGGCGGCCAGTAAGATAAGGAATATGGGTTACTTTCCTTCCAAGATCACTGAAAAAGGTGCGCCTAAAAAGAAGAAAAAGAAAAGAAAGCCGAGAAAGAGAAGAACATCCAATAAAAAAGTCAAGCAGAAAAATGTAACCGAATTTATTAGGCAGCTTTCTACATTGCAGGATGCGGGCTTGCCTATTTTAAGGTCTTTAAGAATTCTTCAGGAACAGCAGAAAGGCGGCTTTAAGAAGATAATCGGTTATGTAGGTGACGACATCGAGGGCGGAGCGACCTTATCCGAGGCGATGGCCAGATTCCCGAGGACCTTTGACAGATTGCTGGTGGGTATGGTAGCTGCCGGTGAAACAGGCGGTGTTCTGGATCTTATTCTCGCCAGGGTTGCCGACTTTATGGAAAAAGCTCAGAAACTCAAATCAAGGGTTAGGGGTGCGATGGTTTACCCGATCGTTGTTTTGACGGTGGCCTTTGCAATCTTGCTGGGTTTGATGGCTTTTGTAGTTCCCAAATTTCAGGAAGTTTTGACTGAGATGCTGGGCGGTGAAAAACTTCACCCGATCACAAGAGGTGTACTGGGGGCGAGTTCCTGGATTGCATACGAATGGGGATGGGCAGTATTAATAGCGATACCTTTTGCATTCGTATTCTTTTGCAAAATGCTAAGGCAGTTCAGGCTGGGAAGGTTTGTACTTGACTCGATCAAATTGAAGCTGCCCATTATAGGAAAATTATCAGGCAAGATCGCCATAACCAGGTGGACAAGGACATTAGGTACCTTGATCATGGCGGGTGTTCCGATATTGGATGCTTTGAGTGTAACGGCGGAGACTTCGGGTAACGAGGTTTATGCAAATATGCTGATGAAAGTACATGATTCGATAAGGCAGGGTGATACCTTTGCAGGGCCCTTGAAGCAGTCTAAGACCGTGGATTCGATCGTGTGTAACATGGTGTCTGTAGGTGAGGAAACAGGTGATCTTGACAAGATGTTAATGAAAGTAGCCGACAATTATGATGAACAGGTGGATGTACTCGTTAATTCGCTTATGTCACTTTTGGAGCCTGTTATGATCGTGGTTCTAGGCGGTGTTGTGATGGTGATCGTCTTGGCAATTTTCCTGCCGATGATCCAGGTAATATCCGGTTTGAGTAGTGGATAAAAAACGTTATTTATAAAAATAGGAGGTCATTTAAAATGATTACTGAAAGAAACAGAAAAAGAAAAGCATTTACGATCGTTGAGCTGCTCACGGTCATGAGCATTATCGTAATCCTTTTCAGTCTTCTCGTACCTGCAATGACAATGGTGAGAAGATATGCAAAACAAGTGAAGCAGAATGCCCAGTTCCATGCCATTCATGCTGCTCTGCAGATGTTCAACAATGATTATGATTATTTTCCTGATTCGGATCGATATGATGGCGACGGTAGTCCCGGCACAGAGTATAATGGAGCGATGAAACTGGCAGAAGCGATGGTAGGTATGGATAAAATGGGATTTCATCCGGATTCGAGTTTTTATGCGGACGGCCAGACTGCAGACGGAAATGATCTATATTTTCCACAAGACAACTTGACCGGGAATCAAACTGAAATAGAGGATAATATACGCTCCAGAACAGGTCCTTATTTACCACTTGACGGGGCAAACGGTTATTACATTGGAGACCTATATGGCCAAACAAATATAAACCCGTTCCAAAATCCTGCTGTTATGCCTACTAGCGGAACTAATCTCCCCTCTGGACCATTAGTTTTATGTGACGAATATAAAAATGTACGAAATACCAGAACAGGTAAAAGAGTCGGTATGCCGGTTCTCTATTTTAAGGCTGACAGTTCGAATATTTCTAATTATTTTTCTATAGGTACAGATGCTGAGAGCACAGATCAGAATAATAACATTTACGACCTAAGAGACAATATAGATCTTATAGGCTTAGAACCGCCTTTTGGGGATGGTGTTCATGAAATTGCAGATGGGCAGAATCCACAGAAATTCTATGAAATGATAAAAGATGAAGGGATCACTTCAAGTGCCGCAACAAATACAAACAGGCCACACAGACCTGATACTTATATTCTTATGTCTGCAGGTCATGACGGCATTTACGGTACCGATGATGATGTGTTTAACTTTCAAAAATAAACCGGCAAAATAACCGGCGAAGAAGAAGAGATGTTTTGAAAACGTGAGCATAGTTTGTTAGTTGCGCTCATTGAAAACTGAGCTTTGGTAATTTTATTGAAGGGAAATTAAAGTGAAACCCAGAAAAAATGCATTTACGATGGTCGAATTATTGACCGTGGTGAGCATCATAGCCTTGCTGATGGCTGTGCTGATACCCGCACTGACGCATGTTCGGAATTCCGCCAAAAAAGCTAAACAGAAGGCTCAGTTTACTAAGATAGAATTGGCACTTGAAACCTACAAGAACGATTTCGGCGATTACCCTGAGTCTGAACTGGAATCGGCAAGCGAGGGAGATTATGGTGGAACCCAAAAATTGACCGAGGCTTTGATGGGACAGGATTTATTAGGTTTCCATCCTGATTCGGACTTTAATCCTGGTAACCTTGAAACTTACTATCCAGGTATTTATGACGGAGCATTTAATCCCGGGACTAATACAGACGATGAAAAAAACTTAGAAAAAAGAGTCGGTCCTTATCTTGATAATTCAGACACTGAGGTTTATAAACTGGAAAACTTATTTCCGAATCAAAGATACAGGTCTATACCTGAAACTTATGTACTTTGCGACACATTTCATTTCAGGAAGATAAAAATAAATGATAAAAATACCAGTGTAGGAACACCGCTATTGTATTATCGAGCCAATTCTGCAATGAAGCAAATGGATAGTGGAGATCCGGAGAATTCTATTTATAATATGTATGACAATGACACCATTTATCAGCTTGACAGGCCCGTTGGCGGCGGAAAAACTAAGCCTCACCCTCTGGAACCGAATAGTAGTGGAACCTACGACGAAGTAGGAGTAGATATATTTTATTACGGGGATTACAAGCTAATTGATCCACAAGCGTCTAAAAGAAATTTCAAATGGCCTTACAGGCCTGATTCCTACATTATAATATCTGCGGGTTTAGACGGTCTTTACGGCACGCAAGATGACATGATGAACTTTGAAAAATGATCTTAAACAATCTGGTTCGGCCATGAAAACCAAAATGAAAATTCGGGGGTTTACGTTGCCAGAAGTTTTAGTAGTCGTAGCAATAATCGTTATTTTGGCGGCAATAACTCTGCACCTGGCAGGAAGATTCTCTAATAAGAACAAGGAAAGGAAGACCCGCCAGGCGATAAGTATTTTAAATGCAGCGTTGCAGGAATTCGAGGATTTCGACTATTCATATTCAACCGAACCCGACCCTAATTTCGTGGGTTATGAATACCCCATAGATTGCAATGGATTTACGAAAACGGAAGTAATAAATGCAGTAGAAGAAGCTTTGAATCCTGACACAATAACTGATACTAACATGGCAACCTATGATATTGATTACTCAGGAATTTCGGTTGCGTATTTCTTTCTTGACCAGGTGCCTAGTTGCGGTGAGATACTAGAAAGGCTGGATGAGGAACTTGTGACAAATGAAAACGCAGATGGTGAAAGTATGATGCTGGAAATTAATAATAGAGAATACCGGTTTTACCGGGTAAACGATGCTTGGGGGAGGCCGCTGAGGTATGATTATTATGATGAAGAAGAGAGCGATGGGGATATTAGATTTGAGGACAGGAGGCAGTTTCCCAAGATAAAATCGGCAGGCAAGGACGGTGAATTCAGTGCTGATGATGTCGGTGACATAACCGCAGATTAATATTTATGATAAAAAGAAGTAAACAATCCGGCTTAACACTAGTTGAGATGACAGTTGTCGTCGGCGCTGTTGCTCTGCTTGCAGTTCTGGGTTTGCCAGCTATTAAGAAGCTGATGCACAGTATGGAGGCATCAGTGGGGGCGCGGACGCTGATAAACTCTGCCCTTGCAAATGCGAAAGCAACGGCAGTGAAGGAAAGAAAATGTACGGGTGTGAGGTTTCAGCAGGATATCAACGGCGACCAGTACTTGACACTTATTATACACGATCAGGCTGCGACCGGTTTGGCGCCGGGCTTCCGGGCAGTCAAAGGCTTTGAACCCATTAAACTACCTCGAAACGTCAGGGTTGCTGATTTGCATATCCGTACTAATCATTCAAGTGCATCAGTTGAAGATAGTGAAAAAATTGATTCTGGTCATCTTGTGGATGATTATGTCGATATAAATGGCAACACTGTTGATCCTCAAACTTATGATGAACCATATTTTCATGTGGCAATAAATGATATCACCTGCTTTTCAATTGTCTTTTCACCATCCGGCAAACTTGTGATTAGAAATGTTAGAGTTAGAAATACGGATGGGCAGCCTGATCCGGATACACAAAATGATTCCGCCGATCAGGTATTTAACGGCTATGATAATATAATGGATAATAACATAGGTCTTTTACTTCAGGACGATTATGCTGAAGTGGGTTTAGGTGAAGAGAAAAGTCGAAATTCGTTCATTATCTATGATAAAAAATTTCTGGAAGGTCTGGTCGATGAGACTGTTAAGTATAATTATTTGGACACTCTACAAGAGGATGAAAAAAAGTTCGTTAATCCTTATACCGGAAGGATAATAGGGAATAATAACTGATGAAAAATAAATTTAAACAAGATGGTTTTTCGCTGACTGAAGTGCTGTTGGCGGTTGCGACACTTGCTATAGGGCTGATGTTCGTTGGCGGTGTGTTTCATGTGGCACTTTCTTTTTCAGTATTTGCAAACGAAAGCACGATCGCACCGGCGGCGGCTGAGGAGGCTTTTGCAAAGATCAGGATGTACGGCAGAGCAGATATTAACGATATTTCGCAAATACCGGATGACGGATACAAGGATTTTAACAACCTGGATAATGTCTTTATAGAAGTTAAAGACATGAATGAATCGGATTTTACTTACCCGAGTATAGAGATGGATCGCAAGCAGTACTGCTGGTCGGCTATATGTAAAAGGGATGGGGCTGATGTTGTAGATGTAACGGTGTTTGTATGCAGAAGGCCCGGACCGGGGCTGGAATATTATGATCCGAACGATGACGGCACGGTGGATGATGTAACAAATCCCGATACCGATAATTGGCCTCAGCCGGTTAAACTTGAGATGAGTGAAACCGGTACGGATCGGGAATTAGAAATTCAGGGAGGTAATGAAATAATGGTCAACGAAAGGGCTATACTGGTTGATAATCAGACGGGTAAGATTTCGAGAGTTTTGAAAAGATACAGTACTGACCCTGGTGGAACCGGCCCCGGGGCACAGGATGTGATCCTGATCGATAAAGACTGGTATAAAAACGATAATGCAGGTGAGTTCTGGCTGATACCGTCGCCTGTGAGCGGTACCAGGAATCCGGTTATCGGAGTTTTTCAAAGAAAGATTACTTTTAACTAAATTCGATGGAAGGTGATAGTAAGTGAAAGTCACCGAAAGAAAAAAACGGAATAATGGATTTACCATAATAGAGCTTCTCATATCAGTGGGGCTGCTTGTAATGGTGATCGGTGTAGCCAGTATGATCTTTCGGATGAGCGTAGATGCATTCAGAAAAGCATCTGCTAACGCCGAGATCATGGCCAATTTCCGGGCCATTACCACCCAGTTGAAGGAGGATTTCAAGGGATTTCAGGAAGGGACATTGTCGATAAAATGGGAAAATCCGGCATCCGATGTCGATTATGAAGGTACTCCGATGGATTTGCGATATGATAAGATGACTTTTGTTTTAAATGGGGATTTTCAGTCGACCCTTCAGTATGGGCCTGATGATGAGACTATTCATGGAAATATTGCAAGCATATGCTACAGCCTGGCGCCAGGTCCTGATCCCCTTGGAAATGATAAAACAAATAAGATATTGGTCAGGCGGCAGACAATCCTTGTTGCCGATGAGGATAGTTATGATGTCCCTGATCCTAACAATGAATTTGGCGAATATACCTTTATGAGTTTTGCAGAATGGAAAGCTGATGATGCACACGACCCTGATAATCAGACCTGGGTGGATGAATGGTCTGATGATCAATATCTTAGCATTGATGAGGATGAGGGAACAGATATTGTTATGTACATGGCCGAGGGTGTTGATAACTTTCAAATTCAATACATAAACGATACAGAGATCGGCTACGAGTTTGATGAATGGCGGCCGACTTTTGAGGAGTTAGATACCAATTACTCGAGTTGGGAGGATAAAGTTCCTGATGTCGATGCCTTAAAGATCAGTTTTACGCTTTATGATTCGAAGGGTATTCTGGAAAAGGGTAAGAGATTTTCATATATAGTTTATTTGGGTAATTAAACAAGAGGAAGTACTTATGTACACCTTTAGAGAAAACAATTCGTTTAGATATAGATCGGGTTCGGCTCTTATTTTGACCGTGGTTCTGACCAGTCTGCTTGCGATACTGGGGACGGTTTTTTTGATGTCTTCGCGGATCGATAAGATGGCGTCGTCGTCTGCAGGGGAAGATAAGCAGCTTGATCTGGCGCTTGAAAGTACCGTGGAGATAATTAAGGAAACGCTTAAAAAAGATATTCCCGGGCCGAATGAATATTACGATTATCCCGGTCCAAGTGACCCCTGGCTTGCAAGCCTGGAACCTTATGAAGACGGTTCGAATTATAAATGGAGGCAGATAAGTGACTTAACAGGTTATCTCAAAGACAACGATTTTAATAATATTGAAGATATCGAAATAATCCCTGATGCCCAGGCAATTACTGTTGATTCTGATGGTGAATTAGAAGAACAATGGGCAGATGCTGATGGAGACGGTGTGGCGGATTCAAAGTGGTTCGAGCTTTCAGCTGTGAATAGTTCCAAGGGGAAGAAAGTTTATGCAGCGGTTAGGATTATAGACAACGGCGGCATGATCAATGTTAATACTGCGTTGAAATTTGACCCCGACGAAACGCAGCAATACTGGGACGGTACGAATCTATACCAGATCAATGCGGTCGGGCTGACTCACAGGCCGAATGAGGATTCCAACTCAACGATTGATGAAGAATTATTGGAGATGAGAAAAGGTGAGGCATCTGATATTATTGACATCTACGAAGAAGAAGTAACATGGCGCTACCTTGATCCCTGTGACCCGTATTGGCCATTTGACATCTCTGATGAACTGGAGCTTAGAAACAGATTCTTATTAAATGCGGAAAGGAGTTTGCAAAAAGAAAAAATTTTTACAAGAATTGAAAGTTGGAATGAAGATGAGTTTAGCGTAGCTTTTAAAGGCCAAATTCATACCCCTGTGGGGACAGCTAAAGCTGATTTGGATGATTGGTACACAAGATTTGATATAGATCATCCTAATAATTTTTATTGTTACAGGCATCTTGCTACAACTTACAATATGGACAGGATAACGGGTCCGGATGGAAATCATCAGATAAATCTGAATAAATCTTTTGATGTAAATAGCCTGAGGAGACTTTATGAAAATTTTGCCGAATCCCTGCCGGGTCATTTAACTAATTCTGACAAAACCTTTCTTAAGAAAAAATTTGCTCAGTTCGCGGTAAATCTTTATGACAGAAATGACACTGATCTTCAGCCTTACTCATTTAACGTAAATGACGGTAATTTGCCTGATGATTTCTACGGCATAGAACCTTACCCGGTAATTTCTGAGGTAGCATTGCATATCGATGTGAACGATCCAAGGGTGGACAATGAATATGCAGTTGAACTTTATAATCCGTTTGATGTGGAAATAACGTTGGATAATTTTGCGTTAGAAATCAGAAAAGATACAGGAGCTCCTGACGAATTTAATTTTGATGCATCCAAAAAAATACCTGCGAAGGGGTATTTTCTGATTTATAGTGATATTGGAATTTTTGAACCTAATGGAATATCAATTCCATCGGATCAGTATGAAAACTTGAATATTGAGCTTTGTGATGCTTCAAAATATGTACAAAGTGAACCCAGTCCCGGCGTATTTATTTATGACAGCAACGACGTTGTACCTTATGATATAGTTTTAAAAAGAGATATCGGTAGTACTGAAATATTTCTTGACAGACAAGTGTCAAGGCATATCTGGATTGAATGGAGTGACTCAAGGCCGGCAAATAGATTCTATTATAAGAAATTTAATACCGGAGATAAATGGCACGCTCTTTGTGCAAGCAGGATGATGGATCTATCCAATGATTCAACTCTGTATGATGAAAACGACGGTTCCAGGGGTGATATCGATATAGATATCGCTATTCCAGATCCATTTATTACCACCGCAGACCTTTACAAGATGTGGACATTAGGCCCTAAAACTTCTTTAAATGATGCAGGTTTCGGCAGTGACACAAAATTAGAGGTTATTTACGATTCGGTTCTGACAGACCCCAATGTTTCTTCGGAAAGTGATATTAATCCTTTAGACAGAACGATCGGGGAGAAATTATTTCTCGCATGTCAGGCAAAGGAAAATGATCTGGATTGGGCGGAAAGATCGATGAGACTCAACATGAGAAATCCCCGTTACTCTGAGATCATAAATTATTTTACTGTTTTTGACCCACGCTCTGATTTAATTGATAATGACAGTAACGGTATTGTCGATAATATTGAAGAAAACAAGGTTCCTGGCAGGATAAATATAAATACAGCACCTGCTTATGTGATAGCTCAGTTACCGTGGATTACGCAAAATATTAATGATCCCAACAGGGACATATCTCTTGCAGAAGCCATATGTGCTTATAGGGACAAAACTTCTGTAACCGGCGGCGGAAATCCGGATTATTCCATTGGCAGATATGATACAATCGATGGTAATGATCTGCCTTCAGGGATTAATGAAAATGATTTCCGAGAAGATTTGGGTTTCGCATCTATCGGCGAACTGGCTTTTGTTATAGCAGGTAATGATGAGTATCGAATAGATAAATATGCTCTTGATACTGAAAATATTACAGAAGCTCCTGATATTACAGTTGATTCGGCAGTGGATGATTTTAAAGAACGGGACATCATAATAAATCGGATTAGTAATCTTACGACAGTAAGAAGTGATGTTTTTACTGCTTATCTTCTGGTGAGAATAGGTGAAGACGGGCCTCAGAAAAGGGCGATCGCGATATTTGACAGAAGCGGCGTAGGATACGACGAGGGTGAATATAAGGGCTCTGTCAAATTAAGATGTTTTCATATGGTTCCTCAGCCGAGGTGATTCAGCCGATAATTTGCAGAAGCTGTTTGTGAACGGGTTCTGCGGAAGCGAGGATGTCGATCTTTTCTGCCTGGTAATTTTCGATATCTATCGGAAAGATGTTCTCACCTTTAAAATCGGTAACTTTTCCGCCTGCTATTTGGGTAATGAAAACCCCTGCAGCAATATCCCAGATTTTTGCAGCCTGAATGAAGGTTCCCTGGAGGCCTCCTGATGCGACATATGCCAGCTGCATTGCTACGGTTCCGAGGTTTCTGAATTTATTTTCTTCGATTATTTTTAATGCCCAGTCTGGAATGCCGTCAGTGTATCTACTGTTTAAGCCTATACATGACAGCGTATTTAATTCTTTATCGGAGGGTGTGATCTTTCTGCCGTTTAGCTGGGCTTTACCGTCTTTTAAGGCAGTAAACATATTTTCCGCGGCAGGGTCGAAGATGACTGCCGCTACGGGATTGCCTTCGAAAAAAGCGGCGATACTTACTGCAAATATGGGCATTTTATTTGAATAATTGGTACTGCCGTCAATTGGGTCGATGACCCACCATATTTCATCTTCACCGCGTGGTGAGAGCTTGTAAAGTTCGACTTTTTCGCTTTCTTCTGCGAGGAAGCCGTGATCCGGAAATGTTTCCCTGATCCGGTCTATTATGATCTTCTGACAGGTGGGATCGGCAGCGGTAACGATCTCGCCGTTTTCCTTGGTTGAGACCTTGACGTAATCCATCAGTTCCAATGCTTTCTGGCCAGCCAGTCGGGCTGCTACTACTGCCGTTTCGAGTAATCTGCTCAAACTGCCGTGATCTAATTGCATTATATCTCCTCAATGTATCTTGACTCGTTCAAATTACTTATTTATTCTAACTGTCTTATGGAAATAAGCCAAGATTATAATAAAGATAAAATATTGTTTAAACTGAATTCCTCGCAAAGATTAGTAAGTCTGGTAGTATTTTTAGTATGCGCTTCGGTTTTTCTTTTTTTAAATCTTGCAGACAAAGGGGTAATAGATCTTTCTTTCTGGTTCGGGGTTTGCGGTTTTAAGAGAAGATACGGGCTTCCCTGTCCGACCTGCGGAATAACTACATCAGCGATACTTTTTTCGCGCGGTAAAATAATTTCCTCTTTTTATACCCAGCCTGCGGGGGGGATGCTTTGCATTATATTGGCAATTATCACAATTTTATCTTTTATTGGAGGCGTTTTTGGGGTATATTTTAACTTTATTTATAAATTCTGGAAAGCTCTCAAGCTTCGCTATATAATCTTGTTTTTCGGAATTTTAATTCTGCTCGGATGGGCGGTGACCTTGTCTCGTGCTTTAATGAATCAGTAAATTATGAAAAAAATAAAATACTTAATTTTAATAATATTATTAATAGCTTTCATTTTTTCTGCAGGGTGTCCTCTGGATATCTTGGCGATTCCGCTGCATAAAAGAAAAAGCGAGGAAAATGTACCTGCCGAATACGACCTTACTAAATTAAGAAAAACGGACGAAAAGATACTGGTTTTGGTGGAACAGCCCGGCTGGTTGAATATTAAATTCAATGCACGAAGGGAGCTTGCTAAATCGATAAATAAAGAGCTCCAATTAAAATTGGAAGTGGATGAAGAGCAAGTTTATGATTATGAAAAAGTTTCCGGTCTCATTGAAAATCATCAAAGACCTTATTTAAATCCCGGAAAGGTTGGAAAGGATGCAGGTGCGGAATATGTTCTTTTCGTGACCATCGATTCATGCAGGCTTGATAGAACGGCGGATATAAGCAACATTAATGCAGGGATGAGCTACCGTGCAAAGTTAATCGAGGTTAGCAAAAATGAGAAAGTCTGGCCGATTTCGGCAAAATATAAAACAGTTAAGATCGCTTTCGAATTCGAAAGCGGCGGGCTGCAGGTGGCAATTTCAAGGCTGACTGCATCTGCTGCAAAGGGTGTGGTTAGATATTTTTATGATTGCCCTTATTATAAATTTAAGTTTAGCGATGAAAAAACAGTTGATGAATGGGATAATTGGAATACTAATTTTTAACGGAGAATTTATCTATGATTAAAATTTTAATTACTGACAAACTGGCACAAGAAGGAATCGATTTGCTGAATTCCAAAGATGGCGTGGAAGCAGTTGTGAAGACAGGGATAAGCGAAGATGAACTTTCAGATATTATAGGGGATTATGACGGATTGATCGTAAGAAGCGGTACTAAAGTAACACCGAAAGTTCTCGAAAATCCCGGAAAGCTTAAAGGCATAGCGCGTGCCGGTGTAGGTGTTGACAATATTGACATACCCGAAGCAACGAAAAAAGGTATTATCGTAATGAATACGCCTGGCGGCAACACTTTAAGTGCCGCAGAACATACCATGGCCTTGATGCTTGCTTTGAGCAGAAATGTTGCACCTGCCTGCAACAGCCTTAAAGAAGGCAGATGGGACAGGAAAAAATACAAAGGTAACCAACTGGAAGAAAAAGTACTGGGCCTGATAGGTCTGGGAAGGATCGGAAGATCTGTTGCTAAAATGGCCCAGGGGTTCGATATGAAAGTGATCGGTTATGACCCGCTGTCTACTCCGCCTGATGCGGAAAAAGAAGGCATCGAAGTTACTGATGACATAAACCGGATATTCAAGGAAGCCGATTATATCAGCGTTCATGTTCCTATGAATGAACAGACCGCAGACATGATAAGCAAAGAGCAGATAGAGATGATGAAACCTACAACCAGGTTGATCAACTGCGCAAGGGGAGGGATCATAAATGAAGATGCATTGTATGATGCCCTTGAAAGCGGAAAAATCGCGGGTGCTGCTATTGATGTATTTCCTACTGAACCGCCGGAGAATACGAAATTCAAAGAATTTGATAATTGTCTTGTTACGCCGCACCTTGGTGCCAGTACGGAAGAAGCTCAGATCAATGTTGCTGTTCAGGCAGCTGAGATCCTGGTAGATGCTATAAAGGGCGGGCCGGTTAAAAATGCTCTTAATGCTCCGTCAACGACCGGTGCTATGCCTCCGATCGTAGATAGATATTCAGAGCTTGCAAAAAGAATAGGGCATCTGTTAAGTACGATAGCAACCGGTAAAGTGAAAGAAGTCGAGGTTCAGTATCGCGGCTCAATTGCTGAAATGGAAGTAGATTCGATTACTCTTAATTTTGAGATAGGGTTGCTGCAGAAACATTTCGACATACCGTTGAACATGGTTAATGTCGGAATGATGGCCAAAGAAAGAGGCGTCAGCATAAATGTATCCAAGAATACTGATGCAGGTGATGTCGCTTCTGCCTTCAGTGCAAAGGTGACTACTGACAAGATAACCAGATCAGTTTCCGGTTCGGTATTCGGCAGAAAGCATCTGAGGATAATTGAAGTTGACGGATTCGATGTAGAGTTCAGCCCTCAGGGCACAGCTTTGATTATATTCAATGATGATAAACCCGGCGTTATTGGTGCGGTTGGTAATGTACTAGGAAAACATGATATAAATATCTGTACCATGGGTGTGGGCCAGAAGATAGAAGAGCATAAGGCCACCCTTTCGGTAAGTCTTGATAAAGAGCCTACAGAAGAAGCTGTTGAAGAACTGAGCAAACTTGACTTTGTAAATGAAATATATGTTTGCAAATTAGATTAAGATCCTGTTATTGCCAGGGGTGGCTTAAGTCACCCCTGTTTTAATTAATGGAGTGACTAATGGCAAAGACTGGTAAAACAGACCAGAAGCAAATGGATTTCTATTTTGATAATTCCCCGGGAAAAATGAAAAAGAAAACATCTCCAAAAAAGAAAACTAAAAAAAAAGGCAAAAAAGCTTCTTCCAAAAAAGGCGGAAGTAAATCAAAAAAAACTACCCGTAAAAAACGAAAAAAAAGAAAAACATCAACCGCCGAGACGATGGCGTCAAAACAAAGGTCGATCAGTATCAGTGAATTTTTCGCTAAGAACCGTCACCTTCTGGGTTTTGACAATCCGAGCCGATCTCTTATGACTGCAGTGAAGGAAGCGGTTGACAATGCGCTTGACGCTTGTGAAGAAGGGGAGATACTGCCATATCTGGAAATCAGCTTAAAAGAGGTGGGTGAGAATAAGTATTCTCTTACAGTTAAAGATAACGGGCCGGGTATTGTAAAGAAACAGGTTCCAAATATTTTCGCAAAACTTCTTTACGGCAGTAAATTTCACAGTCTTAAGATGAGCAGAGGGCAACAGGGTATAGGTATATCGGCAGCTGGAATGTACGGTCTTTTGACAACTGGACAGCCGGTAGAGATCATCTCTAAAACCAGTAAAAATAAACCCGCTTATCATTGTCACGTTCAGATCGATACTGCAAAGAACAAGCCGGAAATAGTGACTGAAAAGGAATGTGAGTTTGATTTGCCGACGGGGACAAGTGTCACTATTACTCTAGAAGGCAGATATCAGAAGGGTAAAAGGTCGATAGATGAATATATAGCTCAGACCGTTATGGCCAATCCTCATGCCACGATCATTTATAATTCACCCTCGGGTGACAGGTATGAATACCAAAGACAGACGCATGATCTTCCCTTTGTACCAAAAGAAATTCAGCCTCATCCCTATGGTGTAGAGATGGGTTTGCTCTTTAAAATGCTCAAGAATACCAAGAACAAACATCTTGGGACTTTTTTGAAGAAGGAATTTTCAAGGGTTAGCCCGAGGGTTGCAAAACAGATTTGTGAAAAGTCGAATTTTAAAACTAATACCAGGACTGCCAGGCTGGCACTCGAAGATGCCGAAAAAATTCACAAGGCAATAAACGAAACCAAGATAATGGCACCTTCCACTGATTGTATTGGTCCTATAGGCAAGGAAAAACTTCAGGAGGGGCTCAAAAGAGTTGTAGATGCCGATTTTTACGCGGTGTCTTCAAGGAGTCCTTCTGTTTACAGGGGCAATCCGTTTCTCGTAGAAGCGGCACTTGCTTACGGTGTCAAGGACGGGACTAATAAGCATGATGCCAATGAGGATTCTCTGATGCAGTTAAAGAGGATCGCCAACCGGGTGCCTTTGCTTTATCAGCAATCGGCCTGTGCCATACACAAGGCAGTGATGGATGTAAACTGGAGAAATTATTCAGTTTCGCAGAGTAAAGGAGCATTACCGGCGGGGCCTATCGTTTTAATGGTGCATGTGGCATCTGTATGGGTTCCTTTTACGAGTGAAAGTAAGGAAGCGATAGCCCATTATCCGGAAATAATAAAAGAGATACAGCTTGCCGTCCAGGAGTGTGGCAGGAAGCTCGGAAGATATCTGAGGAAGCAGAAAAGAATTCAGCAGGAAATTAAGAAAAGAAATTATATTGAAACATACTTACCTCATATAGGCGAGGCCTTGCGGGACATACTTACTTTAAAGGATAAGCAGGTTAACGAAGTAGTAACGAAACTGGAAGATGTTTTGGAAAAAACAAGAAAAATTTAAGGGATCAAAATGGCAGAAAGATTAATCATCAGCATCAGTGGAATGAGGGGGATTATTGGAGAAAATCTTTTCCCGGATACCGCAGCTCAATATGGAGCAGCTTTCGGGACTTTTCTTAAACGAAACAAGAATAAAGGAAAGCTGACTGTCTGTATCGGCAGGGATTCCAGACCAAGCGGACAAATGATAGAATCAGCGGTATCAGCAGGGCTTTGTTCGGCAGGGATAGACGTTATCCAGCTGGGGCTGGTCATTACTCCGAGTGTGGGCATTATGGTCAGGGAATTGAATTGTGACGGTGGTGTCATGATCACGGCTTCCCATAATCCATTACCCTACAACGGTATTAAATTGATACAGGATAACGGAATAGCCCCGCCACCGGAAAAAGCCGGTGAAATAAAAAATATTTATGAAAAAAAGGATTTCGATTTTGTTGTTTCTCCTGATAACGGAAGTATAAAACAAAATTTTTCTACTTATGAAACTCATGTAAATAAAGTGCTCAATATTGTTGATGTGGATTTGATAGCTTCAAAGAATTTCAAGGTAGTAATTGATTCAGTTAACGGTGCAGGCGGGCCGATAGCGATTGAACTAATGGAAAAATTGAACTGTCGTATTAAAACAGTCAATACCGAACCTACGGGTATGTTTGCCCATACCCCCGAACCCATTAAGGAGAATCTCGAATCTCTCAGTGGTGTTGTAAAAGATTTTCAGGCTGATGTGGGTTTTGCCCAAGACCCTGACGCCGACAGGCTGGCGGTGATTGATGAAAAAGGGAATTATATAGGAGAGGAGTATTCGCTTGCTTTGGCCTGTTTGTACAAGTTAAGTAAACAAAGCGGTAAGGCGGCAGCGAATTTATCCACTTCCAGGATGATAGATGATATCGCCTTAAGGTTCGATTCTGAGGTGATAAGAACGGCTGTAGGTGAGGCTAATGTCGCAGATGCAATGATAAAAAATGATTGTATAATAGGAGGTGAAGGTAACGGCGGAGTTATCGACTTAAGGGTCGGGCCAATTCGTGACAGCTTGGTCGGAATTGCTTTGATATTGCAATTGATGGCTGAAACGGGTAAAAGTATAAGTGAACTGGTAAAAGATATCGGCGGTTATTACATGATAAAAGATAAATTCAAAGTTCAGCCGGTGGAAAAGGAGAATATTTTTCAATCAGCCAGAGAAAAATTCAAGGGTGCAGAAGTAGATACAACAGACGGATACAGGTTCGATCTTGAAGATGGATGGGTACATTTGAGAATGAGCAATACAGAGCCGGTAATGCGTGCCATAGTTGAAGCCAAAACAAAAGAAAGTGCTGAAAGATATATAAGTCTGGCAAAAGAGATCATAGAGAAATAAGGCGGTAAAATGCCTCACCAGCATATTATAGAAGAAGAAAATAAAGACATAAACAGAGTTACCTGGATAGCAGTTTTTGCCAATATTTTTCTTTTCTTTTTAAAAATGGTTGTGGGTATACTTGGAAATTCCATCGCATTGATAACGGACGGTATACATTCTATATCCGATACCGTTACTGATATTACTGTTCTGGCAGGAGTCCATTTCGGTTCAAAAGAACCAGATCCGAAACATCCCTACGGCCACGGGAGGCTCGAAACATTTTCAGCAGCGGCAATATCCCTTGTTCTTATCCTCGTTGGTTTGGGAGCGATATATAAAGCAGGGGCGGATATCGCCAAATCCAATATAACTCAGCCTTCCGGATTTGCAATAGCTGCCGCTTTGGTTTCGATAGGAGCAAAAGAATGGCTTTTCAGGATAACCAAGAATGTTGCGGTTAAGTCCCACAGTTCGGCTTTGTACGCAAATGCATGGCACCACAGAAGTGATGCATTGAGTTCGATTGCTGTACTGATCGGCTTGTCTGTCATGTTAATGGGGTTCAAGTACGGTGACCGGATAGCCGCAATAATAGTTGGGGTGTTGATAGCTTATGTGGGGTGGGAAATATTTTCGGATTGCTTGAGCGAATTTGCTGAAACATCGGTTGATCAGGAAACCATTGACCGCATTGCAGGGATCATAAACAGCTATGATGATATCAGGGACTGGCATAAGTTAAGGACAAGAACGGTGGGGAGGGAAATATTTTTGGATCTGCATATCCTGGTAGATCCCGAGCTGGATATAGAAAGGGCACACGATATCTCCGAAAAACTTGAGTCGATGCTGCATGAGCAGTTGACCAGGCCGGTTAATATAACTATTCATATTGAACCTGATTTGCCGGAGTTACGGAGATAGTTTTTACAGAGCCTCTGCGTTCAACAAAGAGGCAGGGCTTAATATCCAAGTGTTTTGTTTTATCTTTTTAAGAAAAAAGTGTCTGTTCAAAATGTCACCCGAAAATTCTACCTCAAAAAAGCCCTCATTTATCTGCCTTGATCTGTATTCACCTGAATCTGCAATTTCAACTAATCCCTTACCATCGTTAACAGAGCCTTCATAATTAAGAAATTTTACGGGATGATCGAATATTTTTTCGATCCTGCATAATTGATCTTTCAGTTTATCAGGCGGAAGGGGGACGCGGAAAGTGCGGAGTTTATTATCTTTTTCAAGCATAAGGTCCCAGTGAATGTCCTGTCCCTGTTTTTGATGTTTTTGTATTACAAATTTTGGCATATCAGAACTCCTGATTCAGACTAGTTTTATTCTAGTTTGCCCTGATAGATTAGTCAATGTAGTTTTTTTACTGTTCAATTTGTTTCGATTTGTCCAACTGATCGAAACCTTATCAAAAAATTCTTTGCAATGAAAAAAAGCCTATGTAGAATTAGTGATTTAACGAGGCATTTTTAATTTCTGAAAGGAAAAACATTGTCATGAGTTTAGAAAATTTCTTTAGCCCAAAATCAGTAGCAGTAATCGGTGCATCACGCAAACCGGGTAAAGTTGGATATGAAATTCTTAAAAGCCTTCTGGATGGAAATTATGAAGGTGATATTTTTCCCATCAATCCTAAAGCGGATGAAGTAGAAGGTTTGAAATGTTATAAGGATTTGAAAAGTATAGGTTCTGAAGTTGACCTTGCTATAATCGTTATACCTTCGAAGGTAGTATTGAATGCATTGAAGGATTGTGCAGAATCGGGTACGAAATCAGTGATAATAATCACTGCAGGTTTTAAGGAGGTCGGCAAAGAAGGTGCCGAACTGGAAAAAGAGGTTACGAAATTTGCCCGGGAAAACGGGATACGAATCGTAGGGCCGAACTGTCTGGGTATATTGTCGCCGACACATAAATTAAATGCAAGTTTCGGCGGTACACTCCCTAAACCCGGCTCAATAGGTTACATATCTCAGTCAGGAGCACTTTTAGCATCTATACTGGATATGGCAAATACGAATGAGATCGGATTCAGTAAACTGGTTAGTTTCGGGAATAAATGTGACCTGGACGAATTGGATTTCATGCAGAATATGGGTGAAGATGATGAAACCAGTGTGATCGCGGGTTATCTTGAAAGTATAGGTGACGGTCATTTATTTCTTGAGAAAGCAAGTGCCATCAGCAGAAAGAAGCCTATAATTCTTATGAAGTCAGGCGTAAGCTCAGCGGGAGCAAAAGCAGCATCTTCACATACCGGAAGTCTTGCAGGAAGTGACACTGCTTACCAGTGTGCATTCGAAAAAACCGGTGCCATAAGATGCGATTCCATTAAGACGCAGTTCGATTTTGCGCAGGCTTTTGCCAATCAGTCATTGCCTAAAGGTGATCGGGTGGCAGTAGTCACCAATGCAGGCGGTGCCGGCATTATGGCAACCGATGCGGTGGAAAAAGCGGGACTGACATTTGCTTCTCCCAGTGAAGAGACAATGAAAAAACTTTCCGAGATTTTACCCCCGGCGGCTAATATCAAAAATCCCATCGATGTTCTGGGAGATGCTTTGGCAGATAGATATGAAGCAGCCTTGAATGTTGTTCTCGATGATCCCGGTGTCGATACTGTTCTGGTACTTTTGACACCCCAGGTAATGACAGAAAGTAAAAAAACAGCAGAAGCTATGGCCAAAGTACACAAAGAGAAACCCGGAAAACCGATGCTCGGCTGTTTTATTGGTGCTGAAAAAGTGGAAGAAGGCTTGAAGATTATGCAGGAAAACGGCATTCCCCAGTATGACAGCCCGGAAGCAGCAGTGGCGACTATAAAGGCAATGACGGATTATGCGACCTGGCTCAATAAGCCGGAAGAAAAAATGAAGGGTTTCGATGTAGATAAAGCCAGTGTAGAGCAGATAATAAATGACCATCTTTACAAGAATAAGCGTGAAGTTGGAGAGTATCAGGCAAAAGAGATACTGAGGACTTATGGATTTGAAACCCCAGCCGGTGACATAGTTGAATCCGCTAATGATGCCGTCAAGCTGGCAGCGGATGTGGGATTTCCTGTGGTAATGAAAATATGGTCGCCTGATATAAGTCATAAATCTGATGTTGGCGGTGTCAAAGTCAACTTGAAAAATGAGCGGGAAGTAAGAGATGCTTATAATGAAATGATGACAGAGATCCCTAAGAAAGAGCCGAACGCGAATCTGGTCGGCGTATATATCCAGGAAATGGCAGCAGAGGGAAGGGAGATCATTTTGGGTGTGAAAAGCGATCCTCAATTTGGTCCTATGATAATGTTCGGGCTTGGCGGTATTTTCGTTGAAGTTCTTAAGGATGTTTCTTTTGCTCTGGCGCCTTTAACGAAGGAGCAGGCTCATGAATTAATGAAGAAAACCAAGAGTTACAAATTGCTTCAGGGTGTAAGGGGCCAGGAAGGTGTTGACTTGGACCTGCTGGCAGAAAACCTTCAGAGACTGGCTCAACTGGTTACGGACTTTCCGCAGATCGTTGAACTTGATATCAATCCGATGTTTGCAGGGCCTGCAGGGACTAAGCCTGTTGCGGTGGATGCAAGGATGAGTGTTGAAGAGGTTGAAACTCCTGAACGGCGAGTAGATTTTGACTAAACCTTTATATATAAGTGCAACAGTCCAAGACAGCGGAAAGACCTGTGTCAGTATCGGACTGATGCAGGTACTTCGCGAAAGAGGTTTAGACCCCGGTTATATTAAGCCAGTCGGGCAGCATTATGTGAAATATCATAACGAAAATATAGATGAGGATGCAGTACTTGTTCATAAAGTTTTCAAGTTCGAAGATGGCTCCGATATTTTAAGTCCCATTGCGATCGAAAAAGGTTTTACCAGAAAATTTATCATGCATCCGGATGTGTCACCTTTGGAAAATAAGATTCTGAATTCCGCTCATCTTCTGGGAGAACATCATAAAATGATAATAGTTGAGGGAACTGGTCATGCGGGAGTAGGTAGTTGTTTCGGTCTTTCAAATGCGCGGGTTGCCCAATTATTAAATTCTAAGGCGATAATAGTTACTGCCGGTGGAATCGGTAAACCTATAGATGAGGTTGCATTGAGTTTAGCGCTTTTCAAGCAGTATAATGTTGATGTTATCGGTGTTATATTAAACAAGGTTCTGCCGGAAAAATACGATAAGGTAAAGAACACCGTATCAAAAGGCCTTAAACTGCTCGGTACGGAACTTCTGGGAGTTATTCCTTTCGAAAGAGTACTGAATGCCTTTACGATCGGCCAGCTGGCAGAAGAATTCAATTACAAGGTTATAGCTGGAAAAGATTCTCTTTCCAATATAATTTATAATACAGTTGTAGCTGCAATGGAGCCGCAGAATGCGTTGAGTTATATCAGAGAAAATACTCTTCTAATAACACCAGGTGATAGGATTGATAATATACTGGTGGGAATTATTCTTCTTGCAAATTATTATCCGGGTGGAGGGGGGATCGTTCTAACCGGTGGGTTTAAACCTGATGAAAAAATCATTAATTTACTTGAGACCAGTAATATACCGGTGCTCTTGAGCAAGGAAGATACTTTTAAAGTAAGCAAGCATATGTCAAATCTGGGTTTTAAAATAAGATATGCGGATCAGAATAAAATCCAGAGATTGAATTCTATGATCAGAGAGTATGTGGATGTCGATTATATTCTCGAAAAGTTACAGAAATGATTATGCAGGATGATTCGGATGGGGGATTAAATCCCGAATTCGGTTTGAAACGGATTTTTCTGCATTGAGGGTCTTTTGCCGTCGATTGTCGATCTTACCCTTTTATCAATCTGAAAAAATTCGATATTATCGAAGTAAGCAGAGCTTTTGCCTCCTTTACAGCAGTTAGACCATGTGCCGATATTTATTAATATTTTATTTATATTCTGCTTTTCAAATTCTCCGCTTTTTCTCTTCGCCCAGTTGAATAAGGTTTTAAGATTGATCTCAATTTTATGCCATTTGCCTGTTTCAGAAGGCAGGTTGTAAAATATCGCTTTTCTTTGTCCGGCCAGTTTTTTAAAGGTATTTACCCCGCCGGGTTTGCCCAATAATTTTTCACTGAAAATTCTGGGAAGCAGTCTGGTTTTTTCTTTTTGATCACCCCAGTTTAAAAAAGCCATCAATTTAAATTCATTGTCTTCAAAAACACTGATGTTTATATACCCACCACCTTCGAATGGTTTTTCTTTTAAAAAATATTCAGCTTTGAACACAGGTGTTTTATCTTTTGCAACTGAAACCACCTGAGAAATTTCCATTATTTCTTCATTGCATAAATCGGGACCTTTTGATCGGCTGACGATATTAAGTACGTTGTTATGTTTTTCAAAATTTGCCACAATTTCGGCAAAAGTATTATTATTTGAGTTATTTCCATGGCGGAATGATTTATTCCAGGCTTTAAGATCACTGTCAAAATTTCCATTGACTAAAGATTCTGAAGAAGTCATATGTCCTACATAGGTTGCATAGCCTTTTATTTTGTTATCGACATAATTATTGAAATTATTCGGATAGATGAACTCTTTTCCATTGCCGATCAATTTTCCGATAAGATTTAGATTATTTTCATTTACATTTACTAAAAGGTAATATCCGCCTTTTTCCAAGCCTTTTTGGAATTCTTCAAATTCATCATCGAATTTTTTCGGGGGTGTAAGTGTTGGTGTATTTATGAATTTTATGCCTTCATATTCCCATGAGGAAATTTTCGATGTTTTTAACCCTGCATGCAGGTGTCCGCTAAAGCAATATTTGATATTTCCCTGGCTGGAAATAATATTCAGAAGTTTGTTTTTCAACTCTGAAGGATAATTGAAGCAGTCGTAAAATACACATCCTCCGGGCAGAAGGTTGAAATGGGTGAAAACTACAGTCGGTTTAGTATCGTTGTAGCTTATATCTTCTTTCAGCCAGTTCAGCATATCGTTTGACATAATCATTTCGGCATTATAATAGCCGAGAAAGCCCGGTAGGACAATAAAGTGCCATTTACCGACATCGAAAGAATAATATAAGGAATCCATCCCGGTGAGTCTTTTCTGGAACTCAAGGAAGTTTTGGTAGGGTGGTCTCGGATCGCACTCGCCAAGCAAAAAAAAGGGAACGGTGTCGGTTTTTGATAACAGGTTCAGATATGCCTTATAGTTGGCTGAATGGGGTCTAGAAAAGAGATCACCCAGGAAAACAGTAAAAACGGGAGGTTCCTGTCGACCGTTCAATTCTTTTAAACATTTTCGCAGCATTTTTCTGCTGTTATAAGAATTACCGCTGTCTTTATTACCTAACGAAGGAGAGGAAATCACAGCGAAGTTGAATTCACTGCCTACGGACTTTAATTCCGAAAGCGGAGTATTTTCCTCGGCCGATATTTCTGGTGCGAATACAAAGAGAGTTATCAAAGATATTAAAAACAGCCTGTTCATTATTTAAACTCTCTCCTGTTTAAAAGTTTTTATTCTCCATATTAAAGTATATCAAACGAACAAATTATTAACAAATTTATTAATACTATTTTAAAAACTTCATGTTGTTCATATTTGCTTTAGTGTAAGTGGTTTTAAACACATTTTTACGCTGATTTTTGGTTAAAGTAACTTTTAAGGCATAATCTTTAGGACTAGTAAAATATATTTTTGCTTGTACAGGTATAATTTGAATAAGATAATAAGGTTTTTGCTGAAAATTCTATAAGGTTTAAGATGAGGAAAATTGTAAAAATAATTTGCTTGATAAAATTAGTCTTATTACCTGCTTTTGCGGCAGCAGGGGGAAGATCTGATTTGAATCCTGAAAAAAAGTGGCAGGTAAAAACCACTCCTCATTTTATTATAAAACATAAGGATGGTAAATTTGCAGAGGAAACTTCTACCATACTGGAAAAGCTATATGACGATTATTTTGAATTTTTCAGCGAAACGGGTTTTGATCTTAACAAGCCCGAAAGGAAACTTAAGTGGTTGATTTTCGAGAACCGGAAAGATTTTATCGAATATTCAACGTTGAATGACTTCATGGATATGTCATATGTTGATGGATATTATTCCCCTTTGACAAATAGAATAGCCATAAAAAAGCCTGAAAAAGGTTTTGAAAAGCTGAACAATAATTCAGTAAACAACTTTGGTTTCAGCAGAGTTAATCCTTCTATTGAGTTTGCAGACAGAGACCCGTATTCCGGCGTGATAAAAATAGCCCACGAAACTGCCCACCAATTGGCTTTCAATACCGGCCTTCAAAATAAAAAGACTATGTACCCATTTTGGGTTTCTGAAGGTTTTGCCATGAATTTTGAGAACATGATTTTCGTCCCATCAGATTTTGCAGGTAATAATGAGTATCGAAAAAAATATCTCATCAAAGCGGTTAAAGAGGGAAAAAATTTTGCTCTTGAAGATTTATTGGTGATAACAAGGGTTCCCTGCCTGACAGCATCTGAGGTTAATGTTCTTTATGCCCAGTCCTGGGGATTTTTTAACTTTATTTACAAAACCCAAAGTGAAGAGTTAAAGAAATATCTGAATTTTTTAAGCAGAAATCCAGATTTAAGTGCAGAAAAGGACCTTATCTTACAGGATTTTGAAAGATTTTTTGGTGATATAAGAAACCTAGAAAAAAGCTGGGAAAGATACCTGAATAATCTTATTAGTTCATAAGGTTTAGGGAAATTTCTTATAACTAGACATTCGTTTTATCTCATACTTTTAAAAATATAAACATTCAATGATTGCTTAAATCTTCCCTGATTGCGGTTTCTGTTTTTTAAATTATCATTCTATTAAAGTTAAGTGTTAAGTTGAAACGAAAATTTTTAATTTCCATTTAATGGGAGGGACTTATGTTTAACACAAAGAAAATTTTGGTAATGTTGCTGTTGGTCATTTTGGTGGGTTCTTTTGCAAATGCCTATGAATACAGGCATAAAGAGAAAAAAGAATACTCCGGGAAAATGACAAAAGAGATCATTCACACCGGCCAACTGATCGGAGCAAGTGTAACAAATCAGAGAAAGGAGGAACTAGGTTCGATTGTCGATCTTGTGTTCGATCCCGTTCAGGAGCAGGCAGAATACGCAGTGCTTTCTACGGCAGGTTTTTTGGGAATGGGTGAAAAATATATCGCAGTTCCCTGGGAAGAAATGCAGTTCGATCCCAAAAAGCAGCAGGTGACGGTTGACATCAGAAAAAGTCAGCTTGAGTCTGTAAAAGGTTTTGATAAAAGCAGCTGGCCTAATGAAGCTGAATCTCTCTGGCAGAAGATAACCGAAAAAACCGAGGAATATATGCAGGAAGGGCAGCAAAGCTTCAATAAGCGTAAAGTGTCGGAGATAATCGGGCTGTCAGTTCAAAATCCTCAAGGAAACGATATGGCGAATATTGAGCATCTGGCTTTTGAAAAAGACGGTCAGCTTAAATTTGCTATTCTTTCTTACGGCGGTTTTTTCGATCAGGATGAGCAGATGGTTGCGATTCCCTGGCAGGCGCTTGGATTCAGAGCATTACCGGAAATGGTTGCAGTACTGGATACAAACCAAGAGACGTTGGATTCCCTGGCCTTTAAGTATGATCAAATGCCTGATCTGACCGATTCCAGCTACACGGAGAAACTGCAGAAGAAATTCGGCCAAAGAGCTTCCGCCCAGATACTCGGATTTGCACCTGCAGAACCTGAAAAAATGTCGATTCAGCCATGGCTCGAAGACAGCGAATACAATAAGAACTTCGATCCTGAAAACATTAAAACCATGCAGGTCAAAGTCAAAAACGTGGGTACTTTTTATCCAACTGAAAATTCGACGCCGGGGCTAAGACTGAAAGGGCACGCCGAAGGTAAAGACAGGCTCTGCACCATTTATGCAGGTCCTAAATCCTACTTTATGGAGAAAGGTTATACTATTAAAAACGGCGATCAATTAAAAGTCATTGGCTCCATTACCGAGATCGGCTGGAGAGAAGTTATTATGGCAACCGACATCCATAAGGGCGACAAGAAGATCAAACTCAGAGACCAACAAGGTCAGCCTCAATGGTCTGAATCGGAACTTAAATCACTGCATGAAGAGCACATGCAGAAGATGCAGGAAAAAATGGAAGAAGCCGAAGGAGAAATGAAAGAAAAAGAACGGAAAATGGAAGAAGAATTCGAAGAGATGAAAGAAGATTATGAGGGCATGGAAGAAGACTACTAATAACTTCTTCAACATTTTAGAAAGGGCCGGCTGCGATATAAGACAACCGGCTCTTTTTCTGTGATTTCTTTACATAAATTGGTCTTTTATTCTTCGGGAAGGTCTTGCATCCATGCGGGCCAGGATATTTCATCCGGCGAACGAGGGCTGAAATATTTACTCCATTTCAGATTCCATAGTTGTTTTAACGCCATTTTTCTGACAGACATATCCATGAAAAGTAAATTTATATATCCACCATGCCTTACTATGCACCAGTTTCTCATTTGATTCTCACTAACTGATGTAGAAGGTTGACCTGGATATAAAGGCGGTTCATCAGTATAAAAAGCCTTAGAAGACTGTCTTCTACAATCTCCAAAGATGGGAACATTTTCTGCATTTTGGTAATTACAGGAACCCCAGTAGTTTATTTTTCTTCTGTGATAGCTTTCAGGGTTATAACAGAAATCATTGAAGCCGTAAGAGTGGTAGAAAGGGTCCTCGATCCCATAATCGTCAATGTTTGGATTTAACCGAATTTTATGATTAAGATCAATGGGTTCATAATAATTGTCGTATTTTGCTGCGGACGGACAGATCGTAATTTCCAGGTTATCTTTATAATAAGGCCTCATGGAAATCATCCAGCTTCCATTATTTCGTCCGCCTGCAATAGATGTAGTAGTTGCTTCTGGAAACATGCCGTTGTTGTTTTTAAGATACATGGAAAAGACATTTCCCCACTGTTTCAGGTTTGCCCTGCAGATTATTTCTTTTGCTTTTCTTCTGCCATTCCTTCCTGCCGAACCGACAAGCATAAAGGCAAAAACACAAATACCTAACAAAACCACCATATCTTTTTTATTTAACTTATTCATAAAATATTCCCTCATATATTAATTAAGCCAGTTTTTAACAATAATTTTAAAGTCTTCGAAATCTACATAAAAATCCTTATTCAAGTCGCCTTTTAAATAAGTCACATTACCTCTATAACCGGCCGATCTGTCATCGATGTCTTCCAGATAGTTATCTGCGAAAATAATGTAATCCTGCAGATTGAGTTTACCTTTGCCGTTAATTTCGAAAGGCTTATGGAGTTCTTTACGAATACAGGAGTTATCGGAAACGGATAATATTCTGCTGTCTGTATCTGTTACCAGCAGGTCGCCCGTTTTATCGATAACAGGGTATTGAACTGCATTTTTCCTTCGAAGATTTGAAATTTCATTGCCGGTTTTGTCGAGTACATACACCATACCGTCGTCACAGGCAGCGTAAATATGATCTTTTTTGTCGATAGTCATATAGAAGCTGCCTTCCATACCCAATCTTTTAGTCCATTTCATATTACCGTTTGGTTCAATCGCCCTTAAGTACGGATCATCCAGGTTTGCATAGACGGTTCCGTCCTTGCCTACAAGTGGTTCTGCTAAACCTGAGGCACCAAGAGGGTAATATTCTCCATACTCACTTACCAGCGGCTCATAAAAGCCGGGCTCCTCATCTGCAAGATCGGTTGACCATTTTATGGTACCATCATTGGAGTCGACAGCGTAAAGATAAGTATCGTACATAAGTGTCATATATATAGTGTCGTCTGCAATAACCGGTGATGCATAAGGCCAGCCTTTTACAACTGGCATTCCCGGATAAGCAGGGTCATAATCCCTTACAAAACAGCAGTTCCATTTTACCTCTCCGGTTTCGGTATCCAGTGCATATAAATTGGGATCATACAAACCACCGACATATACGGAATTACCGTCGATTGTAGGTGACATCATGATTGCATTGTGAATCCTGTTCCCCGCGTCAGGAGCGAATTTCCATCTTAAAGTGCCGTCTCTCATTAAAGAATACAGATAACCATCCTCTGACCCGAAATAGATATTACCGTTTTCATCGACGGCAGGGCAGGAGGGTATCATACCTTCTGTCGAAAATTTCCAGCGAAGGTCGCCGTCTTTTGAAACTGCGAGTAAAGTTCCTTCCTGTGAGCCGACATAGACCGTTCCGTCTTTGCCGACAGAAGGGGAACTCAATAATACAGAATTAGTATCATAAGACCAGACGAGATTCCCTTCTTTATTCAGAGTATACAAAATCCCGTTTTCTGTTGCCGTGTGTATGTTGTCGTCGGCACCTATAGCAATACTGGAATAGATCGGTCCGTCTGCTTCGAATATCCACTCGATACAGCCTACTTCAGGGCCGGTTTGCTGATTCGATGAATTTCTGTTACTGCCTGAATTTTCGCCCTGCCAGTAAACATTGGCATCAGGATCAGGCGAATCCGGGTAAACGGAGAACTTTCCGCTTTTGACAATAACAAGTTCATCGTAGCCTTCCGCCGGCTCAACTTGTATCATGCAGTCATTCGAATAAAGCAGATCAGGTACCGACCATTGATAATTGTTTCCTGTTATGTTTTCTGCTTTAACTTCCCAGTTATCACCGCCGTCTTTTGAAAGAAATATATCGACAGGACGTTGAAAGTTTTTCTGCCATTTTATTTTGTGAATGCTTCCCGATGTAAATTTTTCATTTCCCCTCGGGGCATTTACTTTCACATAAGGTTCAACCTCATCGAATCCCATATCAACCGAATAGATCATGATCCTGGGTTGTTTATCACCGTCTAAGGGGATATCGATATCGGATGAGCCTTTATCGATGCAGGGAGAGTCATTTTTTAAATGGTAATCATAGGTAAATTCAGAGCCTGGAACCATATCCATATCTATTTTAGCCTTAAGGCCTTTGAATTCGGGGGCAGCGCTTATATTTCCGTTAAGTCTGTTTATATCCGGGGCAGGATAATTATAAGGGTTGCTCTTTGAACTGTCGTATTCCTGCACTTTTCCGACACAGGAATATTCTATAAGACCAGTATCAGGTAAAAGAATATCATAAGAATTACCAAAAGTTATTATAATGTCACCTTCGGGGTATTGATAAGTATGCGTCTTGTATTTATATGGAAAAAGAGTTTGTTTAACGATGGAATTTTTAATTGAAACAGGACAGTTCTTGGCATCTACTTGGTATTTTAGCCAGCAGTAATCTTTATCCGGATTCGTTCTGCTGCTTTCATTGGTTACTGTTTCATTATTCGCTATTGTACAATTTACAAATTCAGGCCTGCAGTATTCAGGAGCCAGACTCCTCACAAAAACACCTGCTCCGTACTGTGCCCGGTTATCGGTGATCCGGCAGTTTTTAAATAACGGACTGCTGTTTTTAAATATTGCGATTCCTCCGCCATAACCGGTTATTTCATCTTCATTATTATTTGCGGGATAATCTGAAAAATCCCCTTTGTCCCCGTTATTTTCTATTATGCAGTTTTTAATTGCAGGTGAACTGTTGATGCATAAAATACCGCCGCCATATAAAGGGGGATAGTTATAGTTATAATTGGGAAGATCAAAAGACTCTGTCGGTTGCAGGTCCTCACCTGTTCCGCCTGTAATAATAAAACCGTCAAGAACGGAGTTCCTTGTTTCGCCGTTTAAAAATCTCACACAGCTTTTATCATCATAATCATTTCCACCCTTGGTGATTATTATGCGATCGAACACTTCCGGCATCGATTTTATGGTAACTGCCTTTCCCTTAAAGTCGATATCGGCATATTCGGTTATAGCAGGAGGATCGGCATTTAAAAATTGGTCTTTCTCATGAACATAAATTGTGTCTCCGTTATTTGCATTGTCAACAGCCGCCTGAATTGTCGGAAAATCCTCTGGTACATTAATGATTCCGCCGACAGTTAAGGTAACCAGCATTTTTTTGTCTTTTGGAACACCATCTGAAGTAAACTTAACGAGAGCAGAATAATTACCACCATTTAATCCCGTTGAGTCTGCTGTAACAGATATCGTTGAGGGGTTAGAAGTTGCTGTCCCCGAGGTTGGAGAAAATTCGAGCCAGGTATAATCTTCTTCAATTGTCCAGTCAAAACTTTCCTTGCCGTAACATCCGATCTTGGCTGACTTAGTTATCATATCTCCTTTATTTTGGATTAGATAATTCAGATGATATTTGGACAAACCCATTCTCTGAATGCCGTAATTATGCTCATAAGGGCCTATGTCCACTATCGGGCTTTCACTGGTGCCCCTGTCTCTAGCTATTGGGTCATCTATTTTTCTATCATGACCTTCGATGTCGTACATCATATTTGCATCAACGTAGCTGTTTACTCCTGCATCAATACATGGAGAACGTAGCCTTAGGTGATAATCATTTTCGAAAAGTGTTGAGAATCTTGGGTTTCCTATAAAATTTGTAGAATTTTCCACGCTAGTCCCGTTACTGAAACAACATCCGAAATAGTCAGGTGATTCAGAAATTAAAGGAATGAGATTTAAAATTATTGAATTATATGTCAAACCTCCCACTTGGTATTCTGCGTTTATAAGGAGGCAGTTTCTTAGCTCTGAATCAAATTGGTCATAATGCTCTTCAGTTTTAAAATAAAATATAGAATTCTTTACGACTCCGTTATGGTTAACAAAAGGACAAGAAAAAGAATCAAAGATACAATTTTCTATATTTGTTTCTGAATTTGTTTCTGAGCATAAAATAGCAAAAGTGTAGATGCGGGAAGAAGAATAATTATGGGTTATATTTTTAAAAGTAAATCCTTTGATTTTACAATCATTTGGATGCTCTGTCGGAAGTTTTACAATATATCTATACTCTCCGTCAGGCCAATCATCAGCTTTATCAAAAGTTAAGATCGTTAATTCAGGCTGATTCGGCTCCGTAGAAATAAGCGAGAGATCCTTTGTGCCGAAATCAATTTTACCCTTATAAACTCCCGGCTCTACATAGATAGTATCACCGTTTGTTGCTGCATCTACCGCCGCCTGAATTGTTTGATACTTATCGGGGACATTGAGATCTGCAGAAAAAAGACAGCCGGTTAATATTAAAATTATAAATAACGCACTGAAATATCGCATATTTCTCCTTCTTAATTCATGAATTTATTTTTTCCTTCTAACAAAAATGAAACCTGCGGTAAGCAAGATAATCGATACAGGCTCGGGAATGGGCATATCTGCGACGAGGTTGTCCAGATGAACGGTGTCTTCCTCATCTGGTGAACCACCTGCAATAATATATGCAATATCCCGTGTTTGCCTTTCGATCTCAGCGGTTAACATCTCGCCCGGGTTTAATTGGCCGGAAGTTTTTGCAGGTTCAAGTAAGGTTCCATGTGAATCATAGGCCATCAATACCCCAATGTCAGAAATATCATCCCCGATTATATCTAAAGATACGTAATCTGTACCTCCGGAGAAATCGGCCCTGAAAGCAAAACCACCGTCTGCAGTCTGGGCAAACCAGTTTCTTTGAAATACGCTGCTGTTGCCGAAAACTTTATTTCCTGTACTGGCATATCCATCTTCAAAAGAATATACCGCACCGTCAAGATCATCAATATCACCCACACTGCTAATACTTATTCCGAATGAACCGGTAATAACATCACCGTTTTCGAATGAATCTGGATCGATGGTTACAAGGTCCGCAAAACATAAACAGGGAATCGCTGCGAGGCAAAGCGTAAATAACAATTTTCTCATAATACTTATCTCCTTTTGTTTATTGAATTATGCGATTATGAGTTTTCTCTTTGCCCCGAATTACCTAAAATATACATA
>CAZDVM010000012.1:0-92947 GCA_964508925.1 uncultured Pirellulales bacterium
TGGATAAGGACGGCTTTTTTAAGAAGGTGATATGCCGTGCCCGCAAGAAAAAACCTGAATGCAGAACGTGCAGTTTGAATAAAAGATCATGAAGAACAATTTTACGAAAAATCCTGATTACGATTGGCCGGATAAGCCTGATAGCTTCAGGGACCTGATGACACCTACCGAGGCAGCGATGTTTTTGAGGCTCAATCAGGTCGGCCACACCCCCAAATCTGCTAAAAGGACCCTGGACTACTGGCGGTTCAAAGGAGAGCTTCGAGCAACCAAATATGCCAGGCATGTCTGGTTTTTGAAGGAGGAGTTGGAAGCCTTTTTGAAAACTAAGACAGAAATATGAAGATTTTTCTGTTGCGCAAATTGAAACTCTTATATATAATCAGGTTGTCAGTTGCTACTGGCAACTTGCTATTAGAAAGGAGTTGCCGATGAGTAGCAAAAAAGTAACTGTAAGCCGTAAATGGCTGGAACCTATTCCGGTTGTTAATGGCAAAAAAATGCCATATTCCGATTGGCCAAAACATCGTAAATATTGTTGGATTGTCAGGTGGTATGAAACCAACGGGAAAAGACGTGGCAAGCTCTTTGACAAAAAAAGATATGCTGAAAGATTTGCTTCTGAGAAGCAACAACTGGTCAATTTAGATAAGCAAGATGAACCTGCAAAAATCAGCTTAAAAGAATTCACCTCAGAGCATAAAAAAGTAATGCAAAAGCAAATAAGCGACAAAACTCTTGTGAGTCAAATCAGAGTTTTAAAAATGCTCGCTGATTTTTTAGGGTCAAATAAAGCTCTTCAAAAGATTACACCACGTGACGCTGAAGCTTTTATAGCACATCGGTTGAAACAGAAATTGAGCCTTGCAACTATCAACCATGACATAAGAACCCTGAAAAGAGTTTTTAATCTGGCCATAGAACCTCGTGGTTACATTAGAGAAGGCATGAATCCTTTTGGCAAAATTAAGCAAAGAAAACTTACGCCCAAGACAATAAAATATCTTAGTGTAAGTGAGTATAAAGCTTTGATTATTGCCAGCCCAAACCTCTGGTGGAAAACGTTTTTATCTGTAGCCTATTGTTGTGGGCTTCGCCGGAATGAAATTCTGAATCTAACATGGACTGATGTCGACTTTTTTAACCAGCTGCTGCATGTGCGAGCAAAAGAAGAGGCTGAAAATCTTTTGAAGTGGGAGTCCAAGACTCATGAGAATCGTTCTGTGCCGCTCCCTGATGAAACATCACAGTATCTTGCTAATCTCCAAGCCGAGTCTATGGAAGGTTTTCCTTATGTCTTTATCAGCCCAGAAAGAGTATTTCACATTAAGCGAAAACAAAAACAAGGGAAATGGTCAGATGTTAAGGACATCAGAAACAACTTTAGTAGAGATTTTAGCAGGATCAGAAAAAGGGCAGGCATAGCTGATTGCAGCATTCATGATCTTCGACGTTCTGCCATCACTAACTGGGCACAGGCACTACCGATACAGGTAGTACAACAATTTGCCGGCCATTCCAATATCACAACAACCCGAAAGTACTATTTAGCAGTAAGGCCTGATGATGTGGAACGAGCCAGCAAGTTCATGAACAATTTGCTTCAAGAAAAAGTAAATCGAAGCTAACTGACACAAAACTGACACAAACCGCCCAAACAAGCTTGAAACACAAAAAGGCAAGGATGTTTAAGTCCTTGCCTTTTCATTACTTACATTAATGGGCGATATAGGATTCGAACCTATGACCCGCTGATTAAGAGTCAGCTGCTCTGCCAGCTGAGCTAATCGCCCTTGTATTTATTAAGAGCCAGGTACATTACAAAAAGTTTGTTCAGTTTTCAAGAAAAATTGGAAGTTTTATTAAATTTAAGCGGATTTCTGTCAGTTTGTAAAGCCTTAAATCCCGGCTGAAGGGTCCTGGAGGATACAGCCGGGATTTAGTCTCAATATTTGCACTATTTTGGCGGATGTTGTATTTTTTTCATGAAATGATTGTATTTTTTAATGCAATCTTCTCATGTCCGGGGGTTAAAGGGTTTAATTTCAGATTTTTCATTGCATTGATACTTCTGTTTAATAACATTTGCGAAATTGTGTTTCGGGGTTGAAACTAAAAACGTATTTTCGGCTTAAATTCGCACGGGGTTTAAGTTCAAAATATTCAGTCGGAAAAAATAATTTTGTTGTTGTTTTTAAGGAAATATTCAAATGAGTGACGTTTTAGTCGAAATTCCTAATATCGGCTCGATAAGCAAGGATTCGGGCTTTATTTCTTTAGAGGAATGTACGGACGGCCACTTCAAGGTAGGAAAGGATAATGTCGTTTCAATTACAGCTACAGGTGATCGCAAGGTGGAGTTCATAGCCTTCGAGGATCACACCATCGCATTTGTATTATCTGCGATGGGATATCCGGCTTATTACCCGGTTGAACCTGTGGCGATGGAAAAGCCGGTCAGGGCGGTTCTCATGGACCTGGACGGCACCAGTGTAAGGAGCGAAGAGTTCTGGATCTGGATCATTCAAAAGTCGATAGCAAGCCTTTTAGGTGATCCGGATTTCGAACTCGAAGACGAGGATATCCCGTACGTTTCGGGTCACAGTGTTTCCGAGCACCTGCAGTACTGCATCGATAAATACTGCCCTGACAAGACGGTAGAGGATGCAAGGAAATATTACTTCCAGCATACCCACCATGAAATGAACGAGATAATGGAGGGAAGAGGAAGGCCCAACGCCTTTACACCCACCCCCGGGCTGAAGGATTTTCTTTATACCTTAAAGGATATGGGTGTGAAGATAGGCCTGGTGACATCTGGTTTATATGAAAAGGCCTGGCCCGAGATATTCGATGCATTCAGGACGCTTGAAATGGGAGACCCCAAGGATTTTTACGATGCAATAATAACTGCCGGCTTTCCTTTAAGAAAAGGGAGTACCGGAACATTGGGTGAATTGTCACCGAAGCCTCATCCGTGGCTTTACGCGGAAGTTGCAAGAGTAGGGTTGGGTATGGACCCTAAAAACAGACATCATGTTGTCGGTATCGAAGACAGCGGAGCGGGTGTCTGTTCTATCAGGCTTGCAGGATTTTCCGTAATAGGGATTAAAGACGGCAACATAATCGAGAGCGGCACAAAAGAGCTTTGTGATCACTATTGTAACAGTTTCGAAGAAATTTTAAATGTCATTAAGTAAATTTGAGAGGTAGCTACATTATGAGTAAAAAATACAAAATGCACGTTATTTCCGGTACCCACTGGGACCGTGAATGGCGACATACAGCAGAACAGTCAAAGCCGAGACTGGTACAGCTGATGGATACGATGATCGATGTTCTCGAGAATAACCCTAAATATAAGGTGTTCTGTCTTGACGGTGGAATGGTTGTTTTAGAGGACTATCTTACCATCAGGCCGGAAAACAAGCAGAAACTGATAGAACTTGTTCAGTCAGGCAGGATAGCATTCGTTAACTGGTACACACTGCCGGATATGTTCACGGTTGCCCCTGAATGTCTGATCAGGAACATCCAAAAGGGAAGGGAAATGGCAGAAGAGTTTGGCGGAACCATGAGTTCAGGTTATACCGCCACATCTTACGGCCAGACTTCTCAGCTTCCACAGCTTTACAGCGGGTTCGGCATCAACAATGCAATTTTCTATCGAGGAACCAATAAGCACCTGCTTAAGCCCCTGTTTATGTGGGAAGGCGCCGACGGTTCGAAGATCCACATGATGAGGACATTCGACGAAGTGACAAGAACCAACTGGTTCTTCTACGTGCATCAGCCACTGGTATGCGGCAAGGAACCTGCGGATCTTTCTTATCACTATAAAAGAGAAGAAGTTCCGACCCATGTATGCGACCAGAGACATTACGAAAGGGGCTTTGTCACTTTAAGGGAAGAAAAGGATTTCGCAAGGGACAAGGAATCGCTGAACAGGGCACTGGGTTACATAGTTGACCAGGCCAAGCCTTACATGATAGGCAACAATCTTCTTGCTCTGAACATGGAAGACAACGACTGGCCTCACAATATCCTGCCCGAGATGATAGATGCAATGAACGATGCCCAGGATGAGGTTGAGATCGTCCAGAGTTCCATGGATGAGTTCATGGATGCAGTTACATCAGTTGAGGACCCGGAAAATCTGCCGGTTCATAAGGGTGAACTGAGGTACCCAGCAGTTGAGCAGGGCTTTAACGGCCTTTTGGGTGCTACCCATTCTTCAAGGGTTATCCTTAAAATAAAAAACGAGGAATGCGAGACGAGGTTGATGTACCTTGCTGAACCAATGGCGACCTTCGATGCGATGCTCGGTACTGAATACCCGACTAACTTCCTCAAGAGAGCATGGAGACATCTGCTTCTTAACCAGGCACACGACAGTATCTGCGGTGCGGCAGTTGACCAGGCTCACAAGGATATGATGTATAACTTCTCGCTTGCAAGAATGGTAAGTGAAGAGATAACGGCCCGTGCCACAATGTCACTTATCGAGAAGATCGACAGTGCCAGCTGTGCACAGGAGAACGATCACACCATCACCATGTTCAATACACTGCCTTATGACAGACAAGAGGTGCTTCAACTTCAGATAGATATGCCCAAGAGCGGCGCTGCAGCAGGGGTTGTAGATCCCTGCACAGGTGTCGGCGGAGGCGGTGCTGACGATGAGATCAAATACTTCGATATCGTTGACAAAGACGGCAATGAGCTTGAATACAAAATACTTTCAAAGGAAGATATAAATATAGCGGTTGAAAGAGAAATGGACACCAAGGGCATTAAGATGCCCGCAACCAGAAGAAGGGTGCTTGTTCAGGCGAAGATACCCGCAATGGGTTATGCGACCTATTACCTGCGTCCTCGCGGGCCTAAGTACGTGCCTCATCCTGAACACGGGCCGGACAGAAAACTGATCGCCCGTGAAAACGGTGTACTTGAGAACGATAAGATCAAGGTTACCATTAACTGCAACGGCACCTTCGATCTCTATCACAAGGAAACCGACAGGTTGATGGAAAATCAGCATTATTTCTCCGATGCCGGCCAGACCGGTTCTGCCCATATGGTGAACGAACCCACACGTAATCCTGTTATTACCAGTCACGGCTGCAATGCCAAGGTTACCATGGTTGACACTAATGAGCTTCGCGGGATCTACAAGATAGAAATGGAAATGGAAATACCGGCGGCTGCTACACTTGACAGTAGTGACCGACTGACTGAAGTGAAGAAACTTCCGATCACTACCTGGCTGACACTTGAAAAGGATTGTGATTATCTTAAGGTCAAGACCCGCCTGACCAACAACTCACGTGACCATAAGCTCAAGGTACACTTTCCCTCCAAGGTTGATACTGACATTGCAACAGTTGAAAGTGCCTGGGACATTGTAAGGAGAAATATCCGTTGGACAGAGACAGGTGACAACTTCGAAGGTTTCTATCCGTTCCAGCCCATGCAGAACTTCGTTGACCTCAACGACGGTAAGGTAGGTCTTGCAGTCCTTAACAAGGGTCTGCGAGAATACGAGATAAATGACGATGCAGACAGGACCATTTCGATTACACTTCTCAGGACACAGAGAGCTTATATGACAGCCAACTCCGATATGATCCCCGAGGAGCTTGAACAGTACACCGGTCAGCATTCACTGGGTACAATTGAGTATCAGTATGCACTTTATCCGCATACAGGTGATTGGGACAGCGGCAAGGTTCTGCAGAAAGCCTATGAGCATAAGGTAAGCATCAGTGCGGTACAGTCGCTTCCTCTTGATGACGGCGATCTGCCGGTTGAAGGCAATTTCTTTGACATTACGCCCAATGACAAGCTGATGATATCTGCCCTGAAGCAGTCACTTGACGGTGACGGTTATACGCTTCGTATCTGGAATACCTCTGATGAGGAAGTTGACGGTGTGATAAGTACGATGCTGCCCGTTAAGACCGCTGAAAGATTTAAGCTCGATGAAAAAACCAAACTCGAGAATCTTTCAGTCAAGGATGGCAAGATCGACCTGAAGGTTAAGCCTCATAAGATCGAAACCGTTATTCTCAAGCAGTAAAGTTGGTTTGATGATAATTGAAAGGGCGCATCTTTCAGAGTTGCGCCCTTTTTTAATAAAAACCGGCAAAGGTTGCATTTTTAAGACTCAAAGATTGCAGATTTTTGATAATTATCTCAAATTAAGTATTCCCTGCTTCACATCGGTCTTGAAAAGAACCATCAGAACTGGTAATTCTTAAATTATTAGAATTTCATTAATGATGAGGTGATCTTATGGATATGCGGGAAAAATTCATAGACTGCGTTAAAAACGGCTCTGATGAGCCGGTGATTTCAATTCAAATAGGTGCAGGGGCAGGTTTCGACACTAAACTGGCCGGCAAGGAATGGATCAGCGAAACGACAATGGACGATCTTATCAGCGCCTATCAGCAAGTAGGGGGTTTGCCTCTTTACAACCTGGGTCTGCCTGATCTTGGGCAATACAACGAGGAATTAAGATGGGAAACAAAGACCGAAAGGTCAGATAAAGAGATCAAGACCGAAAAGCAGCTCGAAACGCCTTACGGAACCATAACCCAGTCCTTTAATGAAAGAAAAAAGGTCGGCATCGTTCCTCTTGAACATGCGGTTACCATCGATGACGGAGAGAATGCATTCAACATAATCAACTGGTATTCAGAGCAGCACTTGAAGGGTAAAGATCATATAGCCGAGGCTTTGTACCCGCATGCGGAGAAAATCAAAGAGCACGGCCCTTTATCAATCCAGTGGAATATTCAGCCCTTTGAGATGTTCGGCCTTCCGACGGTCGATAACCTGGTGATGCTTGCCAAGATGTATCCGGAACAGTTTCGCAAGACCTGTGATAATATTCGTGATATCAACAAGGAATTGATAAAAGAGGTTTTTAAGCTGGACGTGGATTTTGTATTTCTGGGCGGGCCCGGTGCAGAGATGATGTCCCCTGACCTTTATAATGATTACATAATCCCTGATTCCAGGGAAATAACAGGCCTTATTCATGAAACAGGGGGGCTTGTTTACTGTCATATCTGTTCGCCGGTGGAGCCGTTTTTATCCAGAGGATGTTACAGCGAGCTGGGGATAGATCTTTTCGAGACCCTTTCTCCTCCTCCGGTGGGTAATGCGGACCTTAGAAAGGCAAGGCAGGAAATTCTGCCCGGGGAAATGTGTACCAGGGGCAATATCGGGCTTGATGTTTTACTCAATGGAAGCCAGGAGGAAGTAGAAAAGGCAACTTTAGAGGTACTTGAAGTTACAAAAGGTTACAAGCACATGACGGCAGCTTCGGATTATCTTTTTTATGATATACCCCTTGAAAATGCGAAAAAAGTTGTTGAGACTGTGGAAAATTACAAATGATACCGAGGGGATTTTTAAGTAAGTTGATCAGTTATTTTAACCGTTACTGGTTCGTAAATTCTGCAGGTAATTTTTTTTGAGGAATTTGTTGGAAAAGTTCGTTTCTGTTCGTTATACTACCGGTTCTTAAGATGAACATACTGGCTGATAATTCATTTTCGATAAGTCACGCAATAAAAGGAGCTTGAAATGCGTTTGTGGTCATAAATGGATTTGGGAAACATGCGGTCGGACAATTCTCATAATTTAAATTTCCCAAAAGTATTATATCATGAACGGAATCATGTATACTGGAAAGGTTTTAAAATAAATGGAATGTTGTTTATCTGAGAGGATGGAAAATTGAGAATACTTAATGCATTCGACTATGCCACGATCATAATCTATGTTGTAATTCTGATAGGGCTCGGGATATATTTAAAGCGGAAGGCTTCCCGGAACCTCAAGGAGTATTTACTGGGGGGCAGAAAGTTACCCTGGTGGGCGATGGGAATATCCGGCATGGCTTCCTGGCTCGATGTTGCGGGTACGATGATTATCGTATCTTTTCTTTATCTTCTCGGCCCGAGGGGATTGTATATCGAGTTTCGGGGCGGGGCCTGCCTGCTGCTTCCTTTCATGCTTTTATGGGCAGGCAAGTGGCTCAGGCGGTCAAAGGTGTATACCCCTGCAGAGTGGATGATATTCCGTTTTGGGGATAAATTCGGCGGAAGATTCGCCCAGCTTGCGGCGGCTCTTACCGTGATTTTTACAACCGTGGGAATGCTTTCCTATCTTGTAAAGGCGCTGGGACTTTTCCTTGCGATGTTTTTGCCTTTCTCACCTTTTACCTGCGCATTAGGGCTTGTTGGTGTGGCGACCGTTTACACCATGGTATCCGGTTTTTACGGGGTTGTATTTACCGATATATTCCAGTCAGTTATAGTTATGGGCGCAGTGATAGCGCTCGGGATAATGGGTACGATGAAAGTCGCATCGCACCCTGATTTCGGAGCACTTGCAGAGACCGTGACTGGACAGAGCAACTGGCTGAGTTCTAAGATGAGTTTTCATGCAAATATGCCCGGCGGTGAATACGAGGCATATGAAAGTTTATTCATGTTCGCAATTTTCTACCTTATAAAAAGTGCTTTTCACGGGATGGGCTTTCCGGGTGACCCGAAATATTTCGGTGCCAGGAACGACCGTGAATGCGGTACCCTGTCTTTTTTGTGGAGCTGCATGATTACCATAAGATGGCCTTTGATGTTAGGATTTACGGTGCTCGGCATTTTCCTTGTAAGGGATCTTTTCCCCGATCTGACCATGGTTTCAGATGCGGCCGGGATAGTAAAAAGTTACTTCCCCGAGGTATCCAAGCCTCAATGGCCGACCCTGATATCGGAGATCAAAAACCATCCGGGTCAGCAGCCTGTTGAACTTATAGCCCAGCTGAAGGCGGCTTTAGGTGATGACTGGGGAAGAAGGCTGCTGCTGGTGGGTTATGAAGGAAACATTAATCCTGAAAGAATTCTTCCCGCAGTGGTACTTTTCAGTATCAAGGAAGGTTTCAGGGGGCTGCTTCTTATAGCACTGATTGCGGCTTCTATGTCAACGTTCGACTCGCAGGCCAACCTTTCTGCGGGTGTTATGACACGTGATATCTATCAGAAATACATCCGTCCGAAAGCAGGTGAAAAAGAGCTTGTTTACGTGGCGTGGGGGTCAGTAGTCCTGCTGGTGGTTTTCGGCTTTCTGTTTGCCTATACCCTGAAAAGTATTAACGATGTCTGGGTATTCATTAATATGGCACTTGTAGCAGGTGCGATAGTGCCGGCATTGCTGAGGCTTTACTGGTGGCGGTTTAACGGCGGCGGATTTGCAGTCGCCACGATAGTGGGAATGTTCCTTGCTGCAGGCCAGCGGTTCATGCTACCGAAACTTGCAGAGAATTATACATTCTTTGCAAACATCCAGGATGAGAGATGGATATTCTCGATACTGGTTGTGATAGGGTTTATCGCCTCGGTTATTGGTGCATACCTGACACCGCCGACAGACAGGAAGGTGTTGGAGAGGTTTTATCGAAAGACCAAGCCTTTCGGTTTGTGGGGGCCTGTTAAGAAATCTTTGCCTGAAGAAACCCGTAAGAAGATGGAAAAGGAACACAGAAATGACATTCTTGCATTACCTTTTGCCTTGCTTTGGCAGGTAACCATGTTCCTGCTTCCGATGCAGCTGATGCTTCAGACCTGGGATTCTTTTGCAGTTACTCTGGTGCTGTTCCTTACCGGTTTGGGCGGAATGTATATCTTCTGGTACAGGAATCTTCCTGAAACGAACTTTTATCCTGAAGATGAGGATATTTAAAAGCAGATTAAAATTGTCGTAATATTGAAGATCAATGTGGGTTGGAAGTGAATTTCAGCCCACAATTTTTAGGGAGAGGATTTTTAAAGTAAATTTAAAGATTTTTGTAAAGGAGTAGGATAATGAACCGAAGAGTTGTTTCAATAGCGGTTATATTGCTGGCAGTCAGTTCACTTTGCTGGGGAATGGGTAAATGTGATGCCGAAGCTTTAAGCAAGCATGAGGGCCGGTGGTTCCCCGTGCAGGAGGTTCCCGAGGGTGTTGTCGTAACTACGCCGGTTGGAAGTTTCGAACAAGTGGAAAGTTTCGATGGAAAAACAAACAACCAGTCAACTCACATGATGGTTCAGTCCGTTGCGGGTTTGGCGGCAAAGGCGGTTAATGAAGGCAAGTGCGATGAGATGGTCTGGATCGATCCGGGCAGTAAGGATTACGAGGACTGGTTCAAGGGTGCAAAACACAGGCAGGGATTCGAGGTACGCGGCACCTTAAAGCCTTGGGAACTCGTTGAAAGATTCCGTGACAAGGGAATTATCAGGGGGTATGTCCTGTATTCTTATGACTATTCTATAGGCAAAACCTATAAGAAAAGAGAAGGTATTGACCATTCCGTAAATGCAGCTACGACGGTTGCGGGGCTGGTTGACGGAATATTGATTGAAGAAGGTCAGCAAGTCAAGGCCGAGGAAATGGGGCTTAAGATGCTGTATGACTGCAGGGGCAAGGACTCTGTATGGGCATTCAATAAGTTCAGGGATGAGCTGAACAGGAATATGATCGTGACTATGGAAACTAAGATGCCGCATAACAGGGCGATGGCGATTGCTTACCAGACCCTGTGTCATTTCGGGTTCGAGGAGCCTTACCCTGATATGTTGAAATGGCTTGAGCCTTTGTCACCTGTTATAGGGTGGAACATGGGAAGAGAGGATCAGCATAATATTCCGCCGTCACTGGAAGGTCACTTTCAGACGGTTTCGAACTGGGCATATAATCTTCCCTTGCTGCAGGCGGGCACTGAATCTGCCGATATCCCAAGATTAAAGTCACTTGACCCTTCTGTGATAGATTACGACAAGGGTGATCATTTTACCACTTATGTACTCAGTGACGGTGACAATGTTCAGTGGATGATGGGTACGTTTGTGAGAAATGACGCTTACTGGGCCAATCCGCACAACGGTGAGTTTCCGTTTGGATGGAGTATTTGTGCAGGTCACTTAGCCCAGGTATGCCCGGAGGTTCTCGGATATTTAAGAAGGAGCCAGCCTTCGAATTGCTCTTTTGTTGAGCACGGTTGCGGCTATTATTATCCGGATATTTTCGCCAGGCACAGGCCCAATCGACTGGAGCTTTTGAGAAAGCATGCAAAGAGGATGAACGTGCAGATGAACAGGGCAGGGGTTAATACTCTTACTTTCATTTGTCAGAAAGTATTAAGTAAGGAAGCCAAAGAGGCTTATGAGATCTATATAGAGGAAATTGACAATCTGGTGGGGATACTTGCCATGCAGTATTATCCCTATGACGGCGGTGACGGTGAAGTTTTCTGGTTTGAAAATTCTGAAGGTGTCGAGATACCGGTTGTCACTGCCAAGTTCTCTACCTGGAATCATGCAAGATGGCCTCGCGGAGGCACTCCTGCGAAGGTGGCTAGGCTGACAAATGAATACGCTCAAAGGCAGGAAAAAAAGGATCAAAAGAGTTTCAGCTTTGTTGCAAATCATGCATGGTCGTGGTTTGTAAAGGCACCTGAAGATGCAAACGACCTGGATGAAAATTACAATCGCGAGATCGAGAAGTCACCTCGTGACCAGGGAGCAGTCAGAGGCCTGACACCGATCAAGTGGCTGGTAGAAAGGCTCGATGAAAAGGTTCATCCGGTTTCGCCTGAGGAATTCCTGTGGCGCTTGAGAATGGAACATGACCCTGAAACTACCCGAAAAGCTATCAAAGCCATGAAGTAAAATACGGTCGTATTATGAAGTATTTCAGTACCTTAATAATAATTTTGTGCCTTGTTGCGGTTACTACCGGCTTTGCTGTCGAAAGATGGTGCCCAACTCAGAAAGCTCCGGAAGCTTTTATTAGGGCAATAAGCCCCGGTAAATTCGAAAAGGTGATAAGCCCGGACGGCAAATCGACTTCCGGGATCGGCGGGGCGACGCATTTTATGGTTCAGTCACTTTCAGGGATCGCAGCCGGTGCGGTAAATGAAGAAAAACTGGATGAACTTGTGTGGGTTCCGGACAAAAGGCCCACTTACTCTAAGTGGTTAAATGTGACCAAAAAGCAGTTAGGCTTGGAGGACAGGGGTATTTACAAGCCCTGGCAGATAGTAAAAAGGTATAAAGATAAGGGGCTTATCAAGGGATATATTCTTTATTCTTACAGTTATCGGGGAGCAGAGGATATTTCTGTAAATGTTGCCACCTCTCTTTGCGGAATCTATGATGCGATCCTCATAGAGGAAGGTCAGCAGGAAAAAGCAGAAAAGATGGGCCTTGAGATGCTTTTGGATGCCAGGGGAAAAAGTTACAAATGGTGCTTTGACAATTACAGGGACAAACTCAGCAAAGAACTTTTGCTTACAATACATCCGAAGCTGCCTTACAGCCGGGAAATAGCAATTGCTCATAAATGCATGACAGTTTACGAAACAAAGGATCCAGTTGAGGAAATAATGGAATGGATGAACCCATTGTCGCCTGTAATGGGCTGGAACACCGGCGGAGAGGATAAGTTCACTGGGCAGGCTTCAAGAAACGGGCATTTGATAACGGCTTCTGCAAGTACGGCAAATTTGCCCCTATTGTCGTGTGTATCCGGTAAATATGAACCTGAAAAATTAAAATCCGTCGATCCGGCAAAGATAAATTACGGTGAAGGTGAACATTTCGCCAGTTTCCTGATGAGTGACGGCGATAATTTCAGGTGGAGCATTGGGACTTTTGTCACTTCAAAGTACTACTGGAACAGTCCCGACCATGGTAAATTTCCTATCGGCTGGACAGGGTGTACAGCTAATCTATATCAGATGTGCCCGCCGGCACTTGACCATTTTGCCCGCACCCAGCCCGAAGATTCAGAAATGGTGGTTCAGGGCGGGGGATATTATTATCCTGATAATTTTGCAGTCAAGAGGCCCAACCGCAAAGAGCTACTCGCCCGCCATGCCGGCAATGTCGGAGACTATCTCGAAATGACAGGTGTGGATGTGTTCAGTTTTATTTGTATGGATGTTGACAATGAAAAGGCCATGGAGGCATACGAGATATTCGCAAGGGAGATGGATGGTCTTGCGGGAATGATCGCACTTCAATATTATCCTTATGACGGCGGTGACGGTGAAGTTTTCTGGTTTGAGAACAGCGACGGGATTGAAATTCCCGTAGTATGTGTAAAGTATTCTCTGTGGTCCAATGCAACCTGGCCTAGGGGCGGAACACCTAAAAAAATATCAAGGCTGATAAACGAGCAGGCTGAAAAGAATAAAAAAAAGCGTAAAAAAAGTTTCAGCGTAACGAGCGTTCATGCCTGGTCAAGCTTCAAAGAAGTACCTCGAGGCGATGAACAGGCTGAAAATGCACCAAGAGGATATTCAGACCATGTAGGAGTAGAACCGGTCAAATGGTGCATATACAGGCTCGATGACAAGGTAAAGGTGGTTACTCCGGCGGAACTGATCTGGCGGCTCAGGATGGAACATGACCCTGAAGTCACTAAGAAGGTAATTAAAAATTATAAGTGATGTGATTAAAAGGATTAAAAATGAAAAACAGATTCAGAACTTTTGTTTATCTCTTAATTGTCGTGGGAATTTTACTGCTTCAGCATGGGTGCGTGGAAGAGAAAAAGAATGCACCTGTCGGGACAGGGGAAAAGAAATGCTCGCTTTCTGAAAGCAGATGGTGGCCGATCTTAAAAGCTCCGGAAGCTATTGTCAAGACCACCAACCATGAAGAGTTCGAGAAGGTCGTAAGCGAGGACGGTGAAGTGACGGAAGGGGCGTTCGGCGAAACGCATATGATGATACAGTCCGTTGCAGGAGTCGTTGCAAAGGCAGTGAATGAGGGAAGATGTGACGAGATGGTCTGGATCGAAGTCGGGCATCCGACGATGGGAATAAATGCTGAATATGCCGAATGGTATAAAAGGATCGTCAACAGGTTCGGCCTGAAAGAGAGAGGGCAGTTCGAAAGCTGGGACCTGGTCAAAAGATACATAGACAAGGGTATCATTAAAGGTTACATACTTTATTCTTTTGACCATAAAGACAGGATAGAGTATCCCAATCACCCTGATTATCCTTATGACCCTTCGGTTAATGTGGCGACAACACTTGCCGGTTTTTATGATGCGATAATCGTTTCAGAGGCCCAGGAGGCAAAGGCCAGAGAACTTGGACTCAAGAAGCTGTTTGATGCGCGTGGCAGGGACATGGCATGGTGTTTCAATAAATACAGTGACAAGCTCAACCGTGACATTATGCTTACCGTGGATGTCAAGGCCCCCAATAACAGGGCCATGGCGATCGCAACAAAGTGCATATCGGTGCTTGGTTTGAAAGAGCCTGTACCGCAGATGTTCGAATGGCTTAATCCTCTGTCGCCTTTGATGGGATGGAACTGGGTTGATGAGGGCCATCATGTCAGCCTGGCATCAGAATATGCTCTTTTTCAGACGGCCTGCAACTGGAGCCTGAATATGCCGGCTACTACAGCGGGAAGTGAATATTATGATCCCAAAAAGATCAAGGCACTTAATCCGGGAGATATAGATTTCGATGAGACAGACCATGCAGTGACATTTATAATGAGTGATGGGGATAACGTCCAGTGGCTTATGGGCGATTTTATAAGAAGTAAGTATTACTGGGGTAATCCGCATCACGGAGAATTTCCGATGGGCTGGACAGGCTGTCTTGCTAATTTAAAACAGATATGTCCCTATGTGCTGGATAATCTGGCAGAAACTCAGCCGGAGCAGACTGGTTTTGTCGAATTTGCAGGCGGTTATTATTACCCCGATATATTCGGTGCAAAAAGAAACGGTAAAGACCTGCTTGCAAAGCATGCCCGCAGAATATCAGATTACATGAAGGCGACAGGAGCAAAAGTATTCGGATTTATCTGCCAGGACCTTGACAGTGAAGGGGCCAAAAAGGCCTATAAGATCTTCGCAGAGAATATCGATGATATTTATGGTATGATCGCTATTCAGTACCACCCCTATGAAGGAGGCAAGGGGAAAATATACTGGGCAGAAAATAAAGACGGTGTTGAGATCCCCGTGGTAACTGCAAAGTATGCATTGTGGGCGAACAGCAATACAGAAAGAAAAGGCACACCTGCAAGGGTCGCAAGGTTGATAAATAAAGCTGCCGAAGGTGCAGAAAAAGCAGGTAAAAAAGAGCTTTCCTGGGTTACCGTTCATGCTTGGTCGGCGTTTGAAAAGGCGGAAGGTAAGGATGAGGATGCAGAGAACCTTGAGGCAGGCGATAAGGGCCAATTCGGGATCAGTCCTGTTAAATGGTGTGTTGAAAGGCTGGATAACAAGGTCAGGGTGGTTACGCCGGAAGAACTTATCTGGCGGATAAGAATGGACCATAATCCCGAACAGACTAAAGCGGAAATTGACAGTTTGCAATAGAAGGCCTTTATCACAGAAGCAGCGGTTTAAAGAATGTTTTCAATTTTAAACTGTTAGTTTTGGCATTTTGAGCAAATAGATGTTATAATTAATAAATAAGGTAAAGGAAAGGTTTGTTGAGTTCATAATGGAATTATCAACTTTTCCTCCTTCCTGCGCTTTTTGTTAAATAAATAAGCTGATAACGCAGAAATTAATTTTTCAGGCATTATTTTGGAAAAAAAAACAATAAAAAGCGAACATTACCCTCTACCATCGCATCTACAAAAACAAAGAGGGAAGGATATAAGCGTATTGAAAGATAAACAGCTGGTTGATCTTATTAAACAAGGCGACCGGAAAGCTGCTGAGGAGCTGGTTGAGAGGTATTACAGCGGTATTTATATGTTGATGCGCCGTTTCGGCTATAATATCCAGACCAGCGAAGACCTGACCCAGGAAAGCTTTATGAAGGTCTGGTCGCATATAAACCAGTTAAGAAAAGGCGGTTCTTTGAAATCATGGCTTTATAAAGTTGCCCTTAACGTATCAAGATCTCATTTGAGGAAGAATTTCTGGAGAAAGCATGCAGATGCCAATGAACTTCAACTTTCCGACGGAAATGAAGATGGCGATGTACTCGAAAAACAGGAAGAATTGAAGAAGCTCAGGGATGAGGTTGCAAAACTGAAGCAAAAGTTAAAGGAAACTATCGTGCTTCATTATCTGCAGGGTTTGACGATAGAGGAATCAGCAGAGGCAGCGGGTATTAAAACGGGCACTTTCAAGAGCCGATTGAACAGGGCGCTGAATATTTTGAAAGAGCAAATGAATTCAAATTGGAATAAAGAATGAATAAGGATAGATTGGAAAATCTCTTAAAGAAACTATCCGACCAGAGCTGTGAAAAACCAAATCCGGGGCTTTGTGATAAAATAAAGGAAGATATTCCAGAGAATTTACGAAGTCATAAGGTCGGGAACACGTTTAATATAATAATTGACCTCAGGATCAGTAAGTGGGCAGCAGCAGCGGCTATAGTGCTTGCATTTTTATTTTTATTCAATGTTTTCGGATATAAGGATTTTAAGGAAGATGGTCTGCTTAAGAACGGTGAAATGCTTTTCAGTTATGTTTTCAAGGGCAAAGAGGCCATAAAAGCCGATGATGCAAGACTCAAAACTAATTATAATTATCTTGTAAAGCAGGGAAAGGAAGTTGTATTTTACGGTGATAAACTCAAGCAAATAAATGCTGACACCGTGCTTATGCACTGGAAGATTAAAGACGGTGAATATATGGTCTTATTCGGAGATTTTTCCAAGGAAAAGGTTTCAGCTGAAGAGTTGATCGATCTGCAGGGGGAGATGATAGATTCTTTTGGGTCGAAAGAGTAAAAAAGCATCTGACGAATTTTAAATCCAATTAATCACTTCCGTAATCTAAAGGCAGATTTTTTACTTTTAAAAACAGCACTCCGATAGTATAAGTATGAACGCAAAAGCTGGAATATAAACGCATTTTTTATTAAGTTTAAGTCTGCTTTATAGTTTTGACAAAGAGGTAAAGTAATGCATAAGACCAGTATTCTATTTCTTTTGATTTTGATTCATTTAACCGTGCCGGTTATGGCCGGTGACCAGTCCGTTGATTTGGCCGGGGAGGCGAAACAATTACAGGAATTGAGATTCGGGATGTTTATTTGCTGGTCCTTCAGTACTTTCAGCGGCTATGAATGGACATGGGGTGTGGACGATCTGGAATTTTTCAATCCCACGGGATTCGATCCTGACCAGTGGTGCCGGGTTGCAAAAGAAGCAGGGATGAAATATATACTTTTTCTGACCAAGCATCACGACGGGTTTTGCCTTTGGGATACTGACACTACCAAAAGAAAAGTAACCAACAGTCCTCTGAAAGTGGATGTTCTTAGAGAGGTTAAGAAATGTTGCGACAAGTACGGTCTCAAGCTGGCGATCTATTTTTCCGAAGGTGAATTCAGCTGGAAGGAAGGTGGAAAGCCTATAAAGGCGGGCGGTTGCGGATATTACAAGCACGGCAAAAATCCGGAATTAAAGAAAGCTCAGCTGAAAGAGCTTTTAACAGAATATGGCCCCATCGAGTTTATTTGGTTCGACCATGCCGTCGGCGAAGGAGGCCTGAGACATTCAGAAACGGCCAAATGGGTTAAGAAATTCCAGCCGGGATGTCTGATAGGGTTTAATCACGGAAGCCAGGATGGTGCTGATATAAGGATCGGTGAGAGGGGAAAGCCCGGGCCGGCCAATGAAACGAAATCTGCAGGGCCTCACAGTGATAAGGAAATTAAAGGACAAAATTATTATCTTGCCGAATTTACCTATCCCATTCTTCCTTTCTCAAGAAAAGACCGGGGAGCTAACTGGTTTTATTCTCTGCCAGAAAATGATGAAAAATGTCACAGTGCTGAAAAAATATATGAGGATTACCTGGGTGCATACAGGTATGGTAATATATTTTCCCTGAATGTGGCGCCTGAAAGGAACGGAAGGTTGAGAGAGATAGATATATGGACATTAAAAAAGGTCGGCAGATATATTCGCGGAGAAATTACAATGGAGAAAGAAGATTGAACCTGCCGTGACTTTAATTGTATAAAATAAATTGTAAAACTGCAAAAGCCATTACTTTCGAGTGCTAATGTAAAAAATCTTGCTTGTTTTAGCGACAGCCTGTAGAATTTGAAAAACGTTTTTGCTGCTTATGCAACTTGCTTGATATTTTGGATCAAAGCAGTATTTTTATTTGAGTTAAAATAAATTGGATGGGATTGTATGTGCAATATAACGAAAGGCAGTTTCCTGTTCTTGGCTTTTTTGATGCTAACCTGTTCTGCTGTTGAGGGATTCGAGACCGTTACTTATTTCGACAGAACCAGTTATAAGATCAGTAACGATAAATTGAGTGCTTATGTGATGGTCGAGGGTGGGCATCTGACAGCGGCCAATCAGAACATCTGGATGGAGGAGATGCGGGAAAGAATAAAAAATAAATATCCCGATATAGAAATAGTGACAGTCAAGCCTTCCCAAGAGGACCAGCAGCTTGCTTTCCAAGTTACAAAGGATCTGCTGAAGGCCTACCCGGATCTCAAGGGCATATTTGCGATTACTTTCGTTTCGCTGCCCGGCGATGCACAGGCGATCAAGGAATCCGGCAATTCCGGAAAGATCGCCCTTACGGGGCTTTCAACGCCTAACAGCATGCGGCCTTACGTTAAGGACGATACGGTTAAGGAATTCGTATTGTGGAATCCGGTGGACCTCGGATATCTTACCGTTCATGCTGCGAAAATGACTGTTGAAAAAGGAAAACTCCCCGGAGAATTCCAGGCAGGAAAGCTCGGGACAATAGAGGTGAAGGATGATATGGTTCTGCTTGGTGAGCCGATTATTTTCAATAAAGATAACATTGACAGCTTTGATTTTTAAAAGGAAAGGAATCAGGTAATGGAACTTCAGAATTTTGAAAAGAAAAATAAAAAGATAAGGGATAAATTCAAAGAGCTTAAAGACAAAAATCCTGAAAAACTGAAGAAAAGGCTGAACTTGTCCTGGAGTAACTGGGGATTCGGGATAGAAGGCCTTGATGTGTCCGCCAAAAGGCTTGCAGATGCAGGTCTTGAATATGTCGAACTTCACGGTAATCACTACGGGGAGGATTTAGGCTATGAGCCCGGAGAAACCATGAAGATACTTTCGGATAACGGGTTGAAAGTTTCGGGAATATGCGGAATGTTTTCACCCGAAAACGATCTTTCCAGCAACAGCGGTCAATCCAGACAGAACGCTGTCGATTATATCAGAAGGGAGCTTGATTTCGGACAGAAAGCAGGGGCCGATTACATGCTCATCGTTCCCGGTGCGGTGGGTAGGCCTGACTCTTACGATGATTCGGAATTTTACCGGTCTGTTGAAAGTCTGAAGATAGTAGCGGACAAATTCGTTGAGAACGGTATCAAGGCTGCGATTGAGCCGATCAGGGCCGCCGAGGTGAGTTTTATAAATAAAGTTTCCGATGCAAAGGAATACATCAAGGCAGTTGATCACGAAGGAGTTCAGCATATTAACGGTGACGTTTATCATATGCAGTCCGAGGAAAGTCACATAGGAGAAGCCCTACTGGAAGCAGGAGAGATGCTGACGAATCTTCACATGGCTGACAGCAACCGCTGCGCATTAGGTGACGGTTCGCTTGACCTTGATACCATCATCATGGCACTGTATCTTATAGGGTACAACCGGGACGGCTGTTATGTTACACCTGAACCGCTCGGTCCCGGCGGCGATCCCTATCCTGCCATGTTCGGCAAGCCGGATAAAGGACTTCTCGATGAACTGGTTAATTCTTCAGTAAAATATTTCAGGCACAGAGAACAGTGTCTTTTAAGCAGTTAAATACAGTTTTTATGATCAAAATATTTAAGGATTAAAAAATGAGAAAATTTTGTTTGAAACAGTTGTTTGTTTTAGTTTGCATTGTTATATGCTCAGTTGCAAAAGCGGAAGAAAAGAAAGGTTATCCTGAATTTTCCTGGGATACCGTGCCGATGTTCCATCACGCCGGAAGCTGGGATACCAGCTATTCTGAGGAACAGTTGAAGTTCATTGCAGAAAAGAATTTTTCGATTGTTGTTTTTGAAAAAATGCACGGCCTTGAAGAATTGAAATACCCGGGTGAACTGGAAAATGCCATATTCAAAGATGCAAGAAAACTGAAAAAACTCAATCCTGACACCAAGTGTATATTTTATCTCAATGCTTTCGTGGATAATGTGTTTACGGAGTGGAGGACTGAGTACGGCAAGTCACCTGAGTGGCTGTTACGTGATGAAAACGGAGATCCCATTTTCAAGATACGCGGTGACAATTATATTCAGCAGTTCGATATCACAAAGCCGGGAATGAAGGAATGGTGGATATACAGTGCCAAAAGTGCTCTGGCTCATCCTGCCATTGATGGCATATTCATTGATGCGCTGGTTCAGGTCGTACGCTTTCCCGAAGAAAAGATAAAGAAATGGGGCAGGGATAAATACGAGGAAATGGTAAAGGCAACCTATGAGGTGCTTAAAGAGACAAAAGAGAATTTACCCGAAGATGCCATAATTATAAACAACGGTCTGTTTTCAAATTTACCCGGTTTAAAAGACGGGGGGATCGGCTGGCTTGAAATCGTGAACGGTGCTATGGTGGAACATTTCGGTGCTTTTGGAACCCGTGATAAGGATGGGAATATTAAACCCGAAGATATGGCGAGGGAAATCGAACTCATCCAGAAAGCGGCAGAAATGGGCAAGATCGTTATAGTAAAGGGCTGGCCAGGCAATCTAAACTTTATATATCCCCAGTATAAAAGCTGGAGCAAGGAAAAGAAGATTGAACACTCCAAAAAGCACCTGGAATTTTCACTGGCAGCTTTTCTTGTCGCGGCTGAGAAGTACTGCTATTTCGGTTACAGCTGGGGCTGGGATGACAGGCAGGGATGGTTTCAGTGGTATCCGGAATTCGACAAACCCCTGGGAAAACCAAAGGGCAAAGCCAAACGCAACGGATATGTTTACACAAGAGAATTCGAGCATGCCAGTGTAAGAGTTGACCTTGAAAATGAGACTGCGGAAATTGACTGGGAATAGATGAATTCGATAATAAGATGAAGAAAAGGCGGTCAACATCGACCGCCTTTTTAAGTTCCTTTCTTTACCTGTCTATCAAAAACATGCATCAATTATCATCGGTTTCCTGATTTTTGACAAAGGGAGGTTCCCCCTGGACCTGTTCAGCAATTTTCAGTGCTTTTTTTACATTTTCTTTACTTCCTCTTACTACAAGCCATGAAGCGCCTTCTGCACCGCTGATACCTCCTGCTCCTGCTTGAAAAGTATCTACATCTGCCAGCAGGTTGAGGGCTTCAATTTCGGTAAAAATTTCACCGGGCAGCAGGAACATGGACGGTACAAAATTAAGTGATTCTACCGATTGCTGCATTTTCAGATGCATTCTGAGGACTTCCGAACTGACCTGCTTTTCCAGTCCCACTGGAATTATCAGGTGGACTTTTCTTGCAACCACAGTCGGCAGGAATTTCCCGGTGGTACCGCCTGTTGAAGAACCTGCCATAACGGCGGCGGTTTTATCGCGATAGTTCAGTGCATTTGCACCTTTTATAACTACATCCCCGGCTTCGAGTTTTTTTACCGCTTCCTTAAGTGACATATCTTTTTTATGTTCACCTTTTACGAAGATAACTTCCGGCATCGGTTTAACATCGGGCAATCCCTTTTGGTCTTTTTCCGGTTTTACCCTGCCGTATATAAAGGCTCCGGGTTTTATTTTTTTATTTAACAGCTCTTCAGCTACATAGGTATTGGTAGTGCCTTTTGTGATTATAACCATACCGTTTTTCAGGGCATTTTTTACTTTGGGTAATTCCGTGACGGCTTTTGCTATGAGCCTTTTTCCTTCCGAGACAGTCAGGATTATCGATGCCTGGACTTTCTCCTCAGTTTTTTTTTCAGTCTCCGAGCCAGTGCATGTGGTTAGGTTTAAAAGAATTGCCGATAAGATTACTAAAAGTACAGTATGACTTTTCATTAACATTATTAAATACCTCCAAAAAAATAATTCCGTTATTCTAATTTTTATTTTTATCATCCTGCCAGTAGCAACCGTAGTGGGCGACGATGTCTTTGTCTCTGCAGAATTCGTTGTAGGTATGGTCAAGGCCTGCTTTTTTTACCCTGGAGTAATCTATTTTTCGGAGAGGATGAGCAATGGGTAAATCTTTCTCGAAGTGACGTTTTTTTGCCTTTAATCCTTTTTGCTGTTCGGGAACGAAGTCATGGGCTTCTATGCGAACACCTTTTGCTATGATCTGAAAGTCCATAATGTCTTTGAGGAATTTGTTTTCGATAGGGGCATATTCTTTTCTGCCGGCGAGGTTATTCTGTTCTTCGGGATCTTTTATTTTGTCAAAAAGCTGGGCATCTTCCGTAAAAGGATAATATGCATAACGGTATTTATGATCTTCGACTATCTTGCATGAATCACAGAATTCGCTGAAGTTTATTTTGCGGGTGAATTTCGGTTTTTCCTTTGCCTGTTCAATAAGCGATATAGATACCCCCATTCGAAGGTCACTTCCTGCGATATCAATTACCGTTGAGGGAATGTCGATGTTTCCAACCAAGTTAGGTGATCTCGCCTGTTTTCTAACTCCGGGGTGATTCGCTACTACCAGGGGAATAGCCATCTGGGCCTGGTAAGGGAAAGGGCCTTTGTAATTCTGGTTGTGGTCGCCGATAAGATCGCCGTGGTCAGCTGCGAATATCAAGGTCGTATTTTCGAATTGGCCTGTTTTTTTTAGCTCCTGGATTATTCTGCCTACCTGAATATCGATGAAATGTATCATCTCGCAATATGCTTTTCTTACTTTCATGTTCCAGGTGTAACTGCCTGGAGGAGGGGCAATTTCGCTTCGGTATCTATGAACCTGCGGAAGCCCCTCACTTTTAAACTCGATGGGCTCAGGTATCATGGCTTCGTTTACGCAGCCTTTGACCTCTTTTGGAGGATCGTAAGGCGTATGCGGCCCCTGAAATGATACCCATGCCAGGAAGGGTTTTTTGTTTTCGGTTGATCTTTTTATAAATTTGATCGCTTCTGATGCAATAAAATATTCGTAATAGTCTTCTTTTGAATAGTTAAAATGCAGTTGCTGTTTATCGTAATTTGAAAGTATATCTTTTATTTCAGGGTGACGTCTTTTAAGGTACTGATAGTAATCATCTTTTTTGCCCAGCCTTGTCTCTTCCATTTGCTTTGCATATTTGAAACCTTTTAAGTCATCAGCAGGGTAGTGGTGCAGCTTGCCGAATGCACCGGTTTCGTATCCGAGTTTGTTCATTACTTCTGCAAGATAAGTCAGACCGGGACGAAAAGGGACATCATTTGTCCATACCATATGATCTGATACATATCTGCCTGTCATCATAGAGGCCCGGGCAGGAGCACATACTGGCGACTGGGTGATTGCATTATCAAAGGTCGTGCCGATAGATGCGAGGTAATCCAGGTTGGGAGTTGGGACAGCATTGCACCCGTAAAGATTAAGAAAATCTTTTCTTAACTGGTCGCAGAGAATGACGACTATGTTACGGTCCGCTGGTTTGTAGTTCTCGCCTGTTTTTAAGACTTTTTTGTTATTGATGTCACTGCCTGCAAAAGCAAACGACGCAACAGAAATTCCGGTAAGCTTTAAAAAATTTCTTCGTGTCTGTCCTGAATTCATGACTTTAACCTTTTCGTTATTCAGTGAACATGGTGCGTACTTTCTGCAGACGCTGTTGTTCTTTTATATGGGTGAACTGATGCAGGTCGATATAATAGGAAAGCAAATGCTGAGTGAGTTCTGCGGATATTTCTTCGTAACCTGCGACACCTGCCAGATTTTTCAGCTCCCCGGGGTCGTTTACGAGGTTGAACAGGTAGCAGATGCCACCCTGTTCGGGGTCATAGACCAGTTTCCATCTGGTGGTTCTTATCATTGCCGCGGTGCCTAACTGCGAGAATACTGCTTCTCTGTATGCGGAGGATTTGTTGTTCAGTATGTCCATTAAATTTTTGCCGGGGCGTTCACTTTCAGGTATTTTGATACCGGCGATATTGAGGATTGTCGGATACAGGTCAATGGTTGAAACCAGTGCTTTGGATTCCTTTGGGCCGTTCCCCCTGATGCCCCCCTGTATTGCTTTTCCTGTCATAAAAAGCGGGACACTGACACTTTGTTCATAGAAATATCGCTTATCCCAGATCCCGAAATCTCCCAGAAGGTCGCCGTGATCTGCGGTGAAGATTATTACAGTATCGTCATATATCCCTTTTTGTTTTAAAGAATCGACAAGTTTACCTATATAATTGTCGATATGGTGACAGTAATTTGCATAATGTGCCCTTTTTTCTTTCAGTCTTTCAGTGGATTCTGCCTCAAGAGGTTCCTGGGTATGCATCGGCTTGAATGTGGGTTTGCCTGGATGCGTGTAAGGCGGATGCGGGCCGATGAAACTTACATTAAGATATAAGGGCTTATCTTTTTCATACTTTTCAATGAATTCGACAGCCTTGTTTGCTATGTAGCCGTCTTCGGTATCATCAGCTGAAAGCGGGTGAACACCTTTTGAAATTCCGCTTTTGATATTTTCCATGTATTTTTTTTCAAGGTCTTTTTCTCGGAGGTAATAGATGTAGTCGTCCTGGTTGTACCACCAGTGTTCATAAACATCCAGGCATTGGGTGACATGATCAAAGCCGTATTTTTTAACCTCTTTTTCATCTTCTTTGGTAACATCCAGACCGACACCGTAGCGGTCGATATAATGATGTTTCCCGATCATGGCCGTATAGTAGCCTGAATTTTGAAGATGATGCATAAAGGTATCGTTTCTTAAATTTTCTTTTATCGGATCGGACTGATTGCCGCATATCTTAGTCTGGCTCGGGTATAGACCGGTAATTATGGAATTTCTTGCAGGCTGGCATAAAGGAGCCGGTGCGTATGCATTAGTGAATTTTACACCTTCATTGGCTAATTTATATAGGTTAGGAGTAAATTTCCTGCTTAGGTGATCGGGTCTGAACTGGTCGGTCATTATCAGGATTATATTCGGAGAGTCATAATTCTTAACGGCTTTTGTATTATTTTTTTGAGGTTCAGAAGCAAGGCCTTGAATAATTAAAAATGAATTAACCGCAGCCGTTGCCATTGTATTTTTTAAAAAAGTCCTTCTGTTCATAAGATTTTCTTTTAAAATTTACCTGCTTTTTTAAATTTTTTGTAAAGTGGTTTTTTCTTTTTTTTCTTTTCAATTTTTTTCAGACATTTTTGAACATATTTATTATTAAGATCAGGTCCCGGCAGCTGTTTTAAAATGCTTTGGAATTTTTTACGTGCTTTAATAACTTCCGGATTATCAGAGTTGGTAACATCCTTATATCCTTTTTCGTTCCGTTTATTCCCGCAATCATAGAAATGGTTGTTACCATCGAGGAGCCATCTTTTATCTCTAAGTGCTCGCTGTTCTGCGACATAGCTGAATATCCATTCTCTTTCTTTGTAAGTTTTACCTAAAAGTAGGGGAGCAAAACTGTGTCCGTCTATAACGTAATCTTCAGGTATAGAGGCACCGGCCAGTTCACAAACAGTCGGAAAGATGTCCGAGAAGTCTATGAGTTCGTTTCGCTTTTCATTTGCAGGTATTTTTCCTGGACAGTTTACGATCATCGGTACTCTTTGGCCTCTTTCTTCGACCATAAACCACTTGCCGTAATCATCCGAAGCATGGTCAGAAGTAAAAATGATTATTGTGTTGTCTCGAATACCTAATTCCTCAAGGTTTTTTATGATCCTCCCAACTAAGTAATCGAGGTATTCTATGTTTGATTTATAACTTCCTTTAGTTAAGCCGCCAGTTTTATTTCCGTTTTCGTCTACTTCAGGGACTGTTACAAAAGTATGTTTATTTTGATGTATGTCCCAGCCAACGTGACATAAGTTTGCTGCATAATATGCAAAAAACGGTTTGTTTTTTTCTGTGTTTCTTTTTACAAAATCGTTGATAAAATCAGTCCAAATGTCCGGTGCAAAGTCTTTTTCAGTTGTTTTAACCAGTTCCTGGTTGTGGATTAAATAAGGCTTCCAGAAATCTGGAGTAAACCCTAGGGGATTTATGAAACCATCATATTCGTTCAGATATTTTTCTTTGATTTTTGGATCGCGAAAATATCCAGGCCACCAATTGGATTCATCGAAATCATATTCTTCCGGATCACCTGGCAGCTGCCATTTAGCAGCAAAGGCAGTTGCATAACCTTTTTTCTTTAAAGGTTCAGTTATAATCTTGTTGTCTCGTGTCAATTTTTGTCCTCTGTAAGGCTCTCCGTTTGGTATTCGCAGCATGTTGTGGAACCAGCCTGTGCGGAAGCCGTACCTTCCAGTAATAATTTCTGCTCTAGTAGGAATACATATAGCGGTTGCCCAACATGTTTTGAATTGAATACCGTTTTCAGCCAACTTATCTATATTCGGGGTTTCGTGTTCAGTATTTCCGTAACAGCCCAATTCGTTGGCTGACATGGTTTCTGCCATTATCATTATTATATTTGGCGGGTTTTTGCCTTTTGTTGTATTAAGTTTGCGATAGTTTTTTGTTTTAGCCGCTGAAAAAGTTTTATCAAGAAGTAAAGTATTGGCTGCCGCGGCAGAAATGGTAGTTCTTAAAAAGGTCCTTCTATCCATAAAAATATCCTTTAATAAATAATAAAAGGCTACTCAAAAATTAATTTTTTTTGAACGATATCAAGAGATAATATAATATTTGCGGGAAAAATCAAAGGGTTAAATTGATTCACATTTTCCGGTTTTCCTCAGGTTTAAGCAGGCTGGATAATAAAAAATAAAAAAAAGATTGAAATTTTCTTCGGATTTGGTTAATAATTGGCATGTCAAAATCAGAGTTTTTAAAAAAGAAATTAGCATGCAGGGATTTTAAGGAAAGTTTTAACAGTTTTTGTAAGAAATAATCCTTGTTTGCAGTCTAATAAATACGAAAACCCATGCTGACAAAAGCATGTATATAAAACTCGATAAAATTATTTAAACATATTTTTGTTAATTTTAAACAGGAGAATAAAATGATGTACAGAAAGGCAGGAAGCCTGGTCATGGCGGTTTTAATCTCAGTTATATGTCTGGCATCAGGGGGCTGCGATGAGGAGATAAAACAAGAGGCGGCATTTTCTGAATTTCATGACATGGTTCAGGAAAGGGTACACAAGCCGGTATTTCCGGAGTACAGTGATGTCTCTATGAGAACGCTGACCATTCGTGATGTGCCGTACGACCATCAAAAGAACATTTTCAGGATGGCCCCTGCATTTCATGTTACCAGAGTGGACTGGTCTTATGTCTGGCATACCCAAAGAGAGATAGAAGCGGTTAAAAAGCTGCAGGAAATGGGTTATCATTACACAGCTTCCGGTGCACAGCACATTCCCTGCTGGATAGGTGACAGGGCACCTGTAGACTGGAAGCGGAATATAGTTATGACCGATATCGACGGCAATCCTTCGGTAATGCCCTTTATCCGTTCATGGAAGAATCCGCAGCTTATCGGCGACATATCAAACCCCGAATATTATAAGGGGCACCTGGAACATTACAAAAAGATGATCGATTACGGTGCTGACGGCCTACAGAGAGATGCAGCCGACCATCACCGACTTGCGGTAACTATCTGCGGCGGAGGATTTACCCCGACAGGTGTTGCAGGTTTTACTAAATGGCTGGATGAAAATGTCAGCGATGAAAAGCTTGCAGAACTGGGCGTTGAGGATATAAGTGAATTTAACTATAAACAGTACCTGCTTGATAAGGGCGCTCCAAAGGGTGACGATTTCTCAAGAAAATATAAAGGCCCGTTCAAGGAATACTGGTATCAATACTGGGAAGATACTTCGCTTGATTTCTTCAGAAGACTGGTTAGGGATGTTAAGGACTATGCGGGATGGGACATTCCTTTCAGCTGCAATAACGGCTCCTTTCAGAAATGGGGTGAACTCGAGCAGATATTCGATTTCTGCATTTCGGAACTTATGATGGTATCTTCCAACCCTGAACACATCCGCGAAAGGCTTCTGATCGCAGAGAATCTCGGGAAATTTCAGATCACAGGAAGCCCCAAACTGCTCGGACTTGAAGTCGAGCACCATGAGAAAACCGATCTGAATAAAAAAGTCATGGCTACTTTCTATTCTAACGGTGCATTGGGACAGGTTCCCTGGGATACATTCGAGCAGACACCGGACGGCGGCGGAAGGTTCTTCGGCAAGCCGGAAGATTACGCAACTGTTTCAGGATTTGTACGCGGTATTGCAGATTACCTTGACGGCTATGAAAGGGCTTATGATTACAGCACCAGGGGTATTTTGACCGACGGTATCGACCCTAATGACAAGCCGATGAAGATCAAAGGTACGGATAACGAGGTCTGCTCGTTTGTGAGGATAAATAAGGAACAGGCTTCCAAGCCGATAGTTGTTCATTTAGTTGACTGGGGCAAGCCGCTGGTTAAAAAGAGTAAAGAAGGTAGTGATGTGTGGGAGCTTGGCTCAGGCAAAAAAATAGACTATGTCAGGGGTCTCGAGAATTTAAAGAGAACCAAAGGTGAGCCTTTTAAGCTGGTAATCGATAAGGATGCGTTCGATGTTGCTGCTGCGAAACTGAATTTTACCCTGCTTTCACCGAAACCCTACAACAAGCAGACACATATGAATGCAGAGCGAACTAAGGATTATTCCGAGCTTGTTGGAAGGCAGGAAGTTTCCTGGAGCGAAAAAGACGGCATGATACATGTCGATATACCGAAACTTGACCCATGGGGAGTTCTTCTGATCGATGTGAAGTAATAGCTGACAGGCAGTTGGATAACCTTAGAATTATAAAGCCGGTCTTCGGACCGGCTTTTTTATGCATTTTTCTGGACAATCAAAAGTAATGAATTTTATATTGCAATTTAAAACAGAGAGGGTTAAGATAATTTTGATAAGAGAATTCTAAGAAGTAACTTATTTTAACGAATGTGGAGGATACTATGGCAATTAATAAGTACTTGTCTGTGATACCTGAATCTTTGGTATTGTCGATGCTTGAGCCGAAAAAATTCGGGACATATCTTGCGGCAGGAACTGAAAAAAGAGCGCATGAGCATGCTGTTTATTTTGACCTTAAAGAAGATTTTAATAATGAATATTTTGATCTTCAAAGCGCTGAGGAGCAATGCGTTCCACATGAAAACGGAGAGCCTAAACATTCGGTATACGCATCGATATATCGTGTCCTGGAGCATGTAGGGCTTGAAAGTCTAAACAGCCTTTGGCTTGCGACCAAAGACGGCAGAGTACTGGAACTACAGAAAGGTAAAATGCCGGAAACCTTCGATGGTAAATATCATTTATATCAGGAATTGTGCCCGGTTAGTCCTTTGATAGTCAGTTCGCTTAATCCTAAGCAGTTTTGTAATTTTATAACGGATCCCAATGTGAGGATATCGGTGCCGAAGATTTGTTTCCTTGAACTGGAGCTTGGAGAGTTGGCAGAGGACCCGGAAAAAGGCAGTGCTTATAACCTGCCATACTCAAATATAGGGCATTTAAAGGATTGCGTGCGTGAAGTTGCTTCTCATAAGAAGACCACAAAGACCGTAGACAGGATATGGGGCAATCATGTGCCGTACCGTGTCATAAAGAGCGGATTTTATGCAGGTGATCAGGACGGTATGGTTTATTATCCCTTCCCGTCTCAAAAAGAGCTTGAAACAGAACATCATGAGTGGTGGCGTTCGGCAACCTTGTTTTAATCAGAATAAAAAGGGTTTCGAATAAAAAATAAATAACCCGGATCGCTAAGGCGGTTCGGGTTATTTTTGAGCGGTTTTAGTTAGCCGGAAAATTCTCTGAAATAATTTTCATTTTTTAAGATATAAAGGAACATTAATGAAAACCAGTTATTTACCTGCAAAAATACTTTTAATTGTAAGTTTTGGATACTGCCTGATATTTTCCAGCGGCTGTAATGAAAAAGTAGAAGATAAGCCCAGCTGTCCCTGGGACATGGAGAGGTTGAGCAAGGTGCCTGATTTTAAGTGGGCAGGTAAAGAAGATGGGATATGGTCGGTTATATTTCAGGGAGAGCCTTACCGGGGAGAAAGTACCAGAGTTTTTGCTTATTATGCCAGTCCCTCGACATTGAAAGGTGAATTCAATACGGGAGAAAAATACCCGGGTATAGTTCTTGTTCACGGAGGGGGCGGAAAGGCATTTAAAAAGTGGGCAAGAATGTGGGCAGAAAGAGGATATGCCGCGATATCTGCAGATAACCGTGGGCAGAGGGATGGCTTTATGTACTTGAAAGGCGGATATCCTGAGCATGCCAATAAGTTTACATTCGGGATGGTAGATGAATCGTTAACAGATCAGTGGCCCTATCATGCGGTGTCTAATACGATTCTTGCACATTCATTGATAAGGAGTTTCGATGAAGTTGATGAGCACAGGACGGCAGTGACAGGCATCAGCTGGGGCGGATACAATACCTGCATAACAGCCGGGGTAGATTACAGGTTTAAGGCGGCAGTTCCGGTTTACGGGTGCGGTTTTTTACATGAAAACAGTTCATGGACTCATCTGCTGGAGGAATTAAGTGAAGAGCAAAAGAAAAAATGGGTGAATTTGTGGGATCCTTCACAATATATAGGGGACGCCTGGATGCCGGTGTTTTTTGTTAACGGTACTAATGACAGGCACTATCGGCTGGATGTATATGACAAGACTTATGACCTGGTGCAAGGGGACAAAAATATTCGCATCGAGGTTAATATGAGGCACAGCCATCCTGCCGGATGGGAATCTGAGGAGATAGGCTTGTTCGTTGATTCTTATTTAAAGGATGAAATGCCTTTGCCGAAGATAGGGCCTTTGATAATAGAGAGTGGAAAAATAAAAGCAGAAGTTGAAAGTGCCCCTGAAATCAAAGGAGCGAAATTCAATTACAGTAAGGAGTTAAGGAAACCGAATCATTTACGGAAGTGGAAGACAGTTGATGCTGATTTTAAAAATGGAACAGTGTCGGCAAAACTTCCTGAAGATGCAAAGTTATGGTTTTTTACGGTTACCGATGAAAGAGGGGCGATGGTGTCAAGTGAGGTGGAAATTGTCAGGAAAAAAGAATAATAAAAGTAGGTTTTTTGAGTTTAACAGGAAGGTGATTTTAAAGATTATTTTTTATATTATATTTATATACCTGTTTTTCGGAGTGGTGGGGCTGTTTTTTTCAGACAGGATAATATTTTATCAGCCGAAAAGCAGTTATTCAGAATCTGCTGAAAATCTGTTAAAGATCGAAGGCAGGGACGGCAGGGAGATAAGTGCAATGTATATGCCTGCTGAAAAATCGGAGGTTTTATTTATCTTCAGTCACGGCAATGCGGAGGATATAGGGCAGGTCAGGCCTTTTTTCGAAATTTTGAATACATTAGGATATTCCGTTCTGGGATTTGATTACCAAGGGTACGGGTTGAATTCAGGAAGGGCCACAGAGAAAAATGTTTACGAAGATGTGACAAGTGTATATGAATATGCAGTGGATGAACTGGAATATGAGCCGCGGCTGATAATCCCTTACGGAAGGTCGATAGGTGCTGCGGTAGTGACGGAACTGGCAACAAGAAAACCGGTAGGAGGACTGGTATTGGAGAGCGGATTTACCAGCGTGTTTCGTGTGCTGACAAAAGTGCCCCTATATCCTTTCGATAAGTTCAATAATCTGAAGAAGATCAAAAAACTGCAAATACCGGTTTTTATACTTCACGGAAGAAAAGATGAGATAATTGGTTTCTGGAACGGCAAAAAACTTTACAAAGCAGCGAACGAACCCAAGATTAAGATGTGGATAGATAAGGCCGGACATAATGACATGATCATGCATATGGGAAACGAGTATTTCGATAAACTTGAGAATTTCGTTGAAACAGTGAAAAATTATAATAAAGAGCAATATTAATTTTGTTATTTTATTTAAGATAAACGTGTTTTGAAATCGGTATAATTGAAATGCCGCTGGGTTTTGTAAATGTCGGTTTCTGGATAATAGAGCACTATGTCGGGGAGGTTTATTCCGTTGAACATGTTGTTTTTTACAATGGTGTAGTGTGCCATGTCATGGAAGATGACCCTGTCGCCGGGTCGAAGGGGTTTGTCGAAGGAGTAATCTCCGATGACGTCACCTGCCAGGCAGGTAGGGCCTGCAAGCCGGCAGTTGTATGATTTTTTACCCGGTAGATCTGACCCGTTAACCATGGGCCGGTAAGGCATTTCAAGGACGTCCGGCATATGCGCGGCGGCTGAAGTGTCGAGTATGGCTATATCTATATCGTTTTTTACGATGTCCAAGACGGTTGCGATAAGAAAACCGGCGTTTAGGGCGACGGCTTCGCCCGGTTCAAGGTATATGTCAACGTTGTATTTCTGTTTGAAATCTTTTATCAGGTCGCAGAGTAAATGCAGGTCATAGTCGGGTCTTGTTATATGGTGACCTCCGCCGAAGTTTATCCATTTCATTTGAGGTATGCTGTCGGAGAATTTATTTTCTAGTGCCTGGAGGGTTCTTTGAAGTGCATCAGCGTTCAGTTCACAGAGTGTGTGGAAATGCAGACCGGTAATGCCTTCAAGATTTTTTCCTTCAAAGAATTTTGCCTTTATGCCGAGGCGTGAGCCTTCTGCGCAGGGGTCGTAAATGTCTTGTTTTACCTCGGAGTGTTCGGGGTTCACCCGTAGCCCGGCTTTAATATCCTTTTTGCTTTGCATCATTAGTCTAAATTTCTGCCACTGGGTAAAGGAGTTGAAAACTATGTGGTCGGATAACTCGAGCAGTTCCGGGAACTGATCGTCACGGTAAGCAGGGGCGCAGAGGTGGATATCTTTTCCGAAATATTCTTTTGCCAGTTTCGCTTCGAATAAAGAACTTGCCGCGGTGCCGTGCAGATACTTCTTTACGATGCCAAAGACCGACCAGCAGGCGAATGCTTTCAGTGCCAGAAGTGTTTTTGCACCGGTTTGCTTTTGAACATAATCCAGTGTCTTGAGGTTGTTTTCCAGCAGGCCGGTATCGATCAGGTAGCATGGTGATGGAAGTTTTTCGATGTCATACTTCAAGTTGTTTTACCTCCCAGGGCAAGCCATTGTTGTTTAGGTCATCCATGAAGGGATCGGGGTCGAATTGTTCCATATTGAAGACGCCGGGGCGGTGCCATTTTTTAGTGAGCATCATTTTTGCTCCTATCATTGCCGGAACGCCGGTGGTATATGAGACCGCCTGTGCCTTTACTTCTTTGTAGCATTTTGTGTGATCGCAGACGTTGAATATGAATATTTTCTTTTTGTCACCACCTTTTTTGCCTTCGATTATGCAGCCGATACATGTTTTGCCCCTGTAGTTTATTCCAAGCGAGCCGGGATCAGGGAGCAGAACTTTCAGGAATTCCAGGGGTACGATCTTTTTGCCCTGAAATTCGACCGGTTCAATGGATGTCATGCCGATGTTCTGAAGGACACGGAGATGTGTAAGATATTCCTGGCCGAAAGTCATCCAGAAGCTAATGCGTTTGAGCCCTTTGATGTGTTTAACGAGTGATTCTTCCTCTTCGTGGTAAAGAAGATAGGCCTTTCTTTTTCCTATCTCGGGAAAATCGAAATCCTGTGAAACGGACATGGGTTCTGTTTCTTTCCAGTCTCCGTTTTCCCAGTATTTTCCCTTTTGTGTTATTTCGCGTATGTTTATTTCCGGGTTGAAGTTGGTAGCGAAGGGATGGCCGTGTTCGCCTGCATTGCAGTCAAAGATGTCGATACAGTGAATTTCATCGAAGTGGTGTTTTTGTGCGTAGGCGCAGAAGACGTTGGTGACGCCGGGGTCGAAACCCGAGCCGAGAAGAGCCATAATATTGTTGTTTTTGAATTTTTCGTGGTATGCCCATTGCCACTTGTATTCGAATTTTGCTTCTTCCCTGGGTTCGTAATTTGCGGTGTCAAGATAATCGGTTTCCGTCCTTAAACATGCATCCATTACCGGCAAATCCTGGTAGGGAAGGGCCACGTTTATGACGAGGTCGGCGTTTGTTTTTTCGATAAGTTTTGCGGTGTCGTCGACGTTGTCTGCATCCAGGCCGTAAGTTTTGATGGGATGTTCGATGTCCCGGGCTATTTTATCGCACTTTGCTTTTGTTCTGCTTGCCAGGATGATTTTATCAAATATCCCCGGCTGCATTGCGCATTTGCGGGTGACGACATTTCCCACTCCGCCTGCACCGATTATCATAACCGTACTCATAAAAATAAACTCCTTCCTTTGTGTGAATTACTGAGTAATGAAATTACCAGATTTCAGAAAAGATTTTAAGTAAAATCTCCATATGACCTGAAGAGTCTATTTATTTTTATTTTTTCTTTTTTCCCTGAGCATTTCTATTTTTTTCTGCCATGATGGAATTTCGTCAACTCCCCAGTCCTGTTTTCCAAACTGGATCTCGTCACCGAGTCTGTTCAATTCTTTTTGAAGTTCTGCGGTAAGTTTTCTTACAGTCGGCTGATATTCGGCGATGTTTGCCAGGTTGTTCTTTTCTAGAGGGTCGTTTTCAAGGTCGAATAATTGAGTGTTTTTGTGCCCATAGACCTCGTAAAGGATGAGTTTCATGCCTTCTTTTTTTATTGAGCGCTGGAAATTTTTATATGCAGCAACAACCTTGTCCCTGATATTTTTATTTTTCTCGATGGCCGGGGAAAGGCTTCGACCGATGATATCTTTCGGTGGTTTTATATTTGCGAAATTGCAGAGTGTCGGATAGATGTCCTGGAGGTAACAGTATGTATTGATTTTTTTAGAGGGGATGGCCGGACCTGCAAAAACCAGGGGGACTTTTATGCTGTGTTCGTAGAGGTTCTGCTTTCCCATCAGCCCGTGCTGCCCGACAGCCAGGCCGTTGTCAGCTGAAAAAACGATGAGGGTCTTGTCTGCAAGCCCTTTGGATTCTAATTTATTTAATATTTTGCCGATGTTGTAGTCGAGGTGGGTTATCATTGCATAGTAGGCTGCAATATTCTCTTTTACTTCCTGCGGTTTTCTGGGAATTTCTGCAAGGAGTTCATCACGGACATCCAGTTCACCGTTATCAAAGGGATGCTTTCTCATAAAGTTTTCCGGAAGTTCTATTTTGTCAGCAGGGTACATTTCCAAAAATTCTTTCGGCATGTCCCTGGGGTCGTGGGGTGCAGTGAAGGATGTAAAGGCAAGAAAGGATTTTTCAGGTGTCTGTTTGTCGAGAAATTTCAACGTTGATTCAGTGAAAAGTTCGGTTGAGTGTCTTCCTTCGATATAATAAATATCTTTTCGGGTGTATTTGCCGGTTGGATCATATTTTCTCAGAGGGACCTTATAGTGGTCACTCATGCCTCCGATCATGACCCTGTCGATCGAGGAGAAGCTTCTGTTGAGGGATTTTCCATCCTGGTGCCATTTACCTGTAATGAAGGTATGGTAGCCGTTTTGTTTGAATAGTTCGGGGAAGGTTTTTTTGTTTTCAGGAATAATCCTGCCGTTTTGTTTTAGTTCAAACAGGCTATCTGATGTCATAAGCATGTTCCTGCTGGGCATGCAAACCGCTCCGCACATTGAACCCATAATATGCGTGTTTGTAAATACGGAGCCTTTTTTGACGAGTTTATCGAGGTTCGGCGTTTTAATACCGGGGTTGTTTAATGCGTTCAGGGTGCTGAATCGCTGGTCGTCGGTGAATAAAAACAGGATATTGGGCTTTTCCGGTAGTTTATCTCCTTCAATACAAGACGAAAAAGAGGTCATGGATGTAAGGGCCAGGATTTTAGCTGATGTCCTTAAAAAATTTCTCCTGTTTAACATTATAGAAGCTCCTGATTTATTTTAAAACTTTCATTATATTAAAATAGCCGGTGTTTACAATGAAAATAAGATAATTGGGCTGTGTGTAGATAGAATTGTTGACGGTCGGGGTATAAATCAATAGAATGTCTTGACTTATGTTGTGAGAAAACTGAAATGTTAACTTAATGATGAAGAGATTTTGAGCTATGGCTACTATTAATGAAAATTTTCTGAAGTTAAAGGCGGGATATCTTTTTCCCGAGATCGCAAGAAGAATAGATAAATTCAAGGAGAATAATCCTGATGCTGATGTGATCAGTATGGGGATTGGGGACGTAACACAGCCGTTGGTGCCAGCGGTAGTGAACGCAATGAAGGCGGCAATAGATGATATGTCAAAGGCGGAAAGCTTTCACGGCTACGGACCTGAGCAGGGATATGAGTTTTTAAGAAAGGCGATAGCGAAAAACGATTACAAGTCCCGAGGCGTGGATATGGATATCGATGAAATATTCGTAAGTGACGGCGCGAAGTGCGATACAGGAAATATCCAAGAAATATTCGGAATAGACAACACGATAGCAGTGACCGACCCGGTATATCCTGTCTATGTCGATACAAACGTAATGGCAGGAAGGACCGGTGAGGCTAAAGAAGACGGCAGCTACGAGGGAATAGTTTATCTGTCCTGTAATGTTGAAAACAATTTCACACCAGAGCTTCCGGATGAAGATGTGGATATAATTTATTTGTGCTATCCCAACAATCCGACCGGTGCAGTAGCCTCTAAGGAGAGCCTGAAGAAATGGGTGGATTATGCCAAAGCCAACAAGGCCGTCATCTTCTTTGATGCTGCTTATGAGCGTTTTATAACCGAGCAGGATGTGCCTCATTCCATTTACGAAGTTGAAGGTGCCAAGGAGGTGGCCATCGAATTCAGAAGCTTTTCCAAGACGGCAGGTTTTACGGGAACAAGATGTGCATTCACTGTAGTTCCAAAAGCATTGAAGGCATATACCGGTAAAGGTGACGCTATTGATGTTAATCCGATATGGAACAGAAGACATTCAACAAAATTTAACGGTGTTTCCTATGTAACACAGAAAGGTGCAGCTGCTATTTATACTGATGAAGGCAGAAAACAGGTCGATGAGGTGATCGATATTTATCTCGGAAATGCAAAACATATCCGGGAATCTCTGAAGGAATGCGGAATAGAATCTTACGGCGGAGTAAATGCTCCTTACATCTGGATGAAGACGCCCGAGGGAATGAGTTCATGGGAATTTTTCGATGAGCTTTTGAACAAAGCCCATGTTGTGGGAACGCCCGGTGCAGGGTTCGGATCTGCAGGTGAAGGATACTTCAGATTAACGGCCTTTGCACAGCCTGAAAAGGTGAAAGAAGCTATGAACAGGTTCTCAAAATTGAAATAATCAATTCATGGCAGAAAAAAGAAATGCATATATCGGTATCGGCAGTAATTTAGGCGACAGAGAAAAGAATCTGAACGATGCGATCAGCAGGCTTGCAGGTGTAGCTGATATCAAGGTTGTCAAGCACAGTAAGTTCATAGAGACTGGGCCGCTCGGCGGATATGATCAGCCGGATTACCTGAATACCGTTGTCAAGGCAGAGACCGACGAATCAGGCGTACAGCTGCTGCATATTTTCAAGGATATTGAAAAGCAAATGGGAAGGACCGCCGGTGAGAAATGGTCAAGCCGGTGTATCGACATTGACCTCCTTTTACTGGATAAAGAGGTTATCAGGAGTGATCTTTTGACGGTGCCACATTCCCAGCTCCATTTGAGAAGTTTTGCTTTGAGGGGAATTTGTGAGATCGATCCAGGTGTGATTCATCCGGTGATGAAAGTCAAAGTCAAAGAGCTGGCCGACCGGCTGAACGGGAATGATTTTTGTCTTGATAAGAACAGGCCGCAACTGATCAGTATCGCAGGTTTGATAGGTGTGGGAAAAACCACTCTCTCAAATGCCTTAAGCTCAATGCTTCGTGCGGAGATAATCTATGAGCCTTATAGCGAAAATCCCTATTTAAAGAAAGTTTTTGCCGGTAACAGAGAACTTGCCTTGAACTCTCAGCTTCATTTCCTGGTAGACAGAAGTAAGCAGCTTGGCATCGATGTTCTTGAAATCGGACAGGTTTATATAAGCGATTATGTGTTTGATAAAGAGCTGGTATATGCAGATGAAATGCTCTCTTCGGAGGAATTTTCTTTATATAGCAGCATATACGATAAATTCAAGGATGAGGTGGCCGACCCGGTATTGCTGATTTATTTAAAAGATGATATCGAAAACTGTCTTGAGAAAATAAAATGGCGAAAAAGGAGTTTTGAACAGAATATTAAAAAGAGTTTTCTGAAAAGTCTTGAAAAAGATTATGAAGACCTGATCGCCGGTTGGAATAAATCGCCTGTTATAACTCTTGATATGAGCAGTTTCGATTGTGATAATCAAAGAGACCTCGACAAGCTTTTTTTGCAAATTAAAGAATATATAGCCTGATATGAAAACGGTTAAAACAATAGAAGAAATCAGAAGAATAACATCTGAATGGAGAAAAGAAGGTAAGAGGATAGGATTTGTCCCTACAATGGGAGCTCTGCATGAAGGGCACTTATCGCTGGTTGATGAGGCACTGAAAAGATCGGATGAAGTAGTGGTCAGTATATTCGTCAATCCGACCCAGTTCGGCCCGGACGAAGACCTGGATAAATATCCACGTACCCTGGAAAAAGATATTGAAAAATGCAAACAGCGTGGAGTCAGTACGGTATTTTCGCCCTCGGTTGACCAGATGTATCCGGAAAAAAACCTCACCTGGGTTGAAGTTGAGAAAGTAACTGATGGTTTATGCGGTAAATCCAGGCCTGAGCATTTTAGAGGGGTTTGCACGGTATGCACCAAACTTTTCAATATTGTACAGCCGGATATAGCGGTTTTCGGGCAAAAAGATGCTCAGCAGGCGGTTGTGATCAGGAGAATGGTAAAAGATCTCAATATTCTGCTTTCGATAGTGGTCTGCCCGATAGTCCGGGAAAATGACGGCCTTGCAATATCGAGCAGGAACCAGTATTTAAATGCTAAAGAACGCATGGAAGCTACGCTTATATATAAATCGCTGAAAAGGGCGGAATATTTAATAGCTGCTGATGATGTTAAAAAATCAAAAAAATTAAAAAAGGCGATTATTGAAATCCTGGAAGAAGGAGAAACATTAAAACCTGAGTATATAGAAATGGTTGACCTGCAAACACTTAAGCCGATGGATCGTATTGACGGAAAAGCCATGATAGCAGTTGCAGTCAGAGCGGGAGATACCAGGCTGATAGATAATATAATCGTGGACGGGAGCAAATAATTAAGTATAATAATATTTTTTGTCGTTTGATTATTTATAGACAGGTGGAATATTTATGCAGGTAAAACTTCTTAAAAGCAAGATACACAGGGCCAGAGTAACAGATACAAAAATAGATTATCCGGGAAGTCTCGGGGTCGATGAAGAATTGATGGAAGAAGTGGGTTTAAAGCCCTATGAGTCGATAATTGTTGCCAATGTTACAAACGGAGAAAGGCTTGAGACTTATGTTGTGCCTGAGGAAAGAGGCAGCAAGAAGATAGTGATTCTCGGTGCAGCCGCCAGGCTTTGTAACGTAAGTGATGTGGTGATCCTTTTTTCCTTCGGATTTTATAATGAGGAAGAAAGCAAGGTTCACAAGCCCAGCGTTATAGCCCTTAATGAAAATAATGATATAATTAAGCGAATATCCTAATTAGATGCACCCAGAATTATTCAAAGTACCGTTCATAAATTTAACAGTTAAAAGCTACGGCTTTATGTTGGTGATCGGTTTTCTGTCTGCTGTTTTTATTATAAGGCGTTTGAGCAAAGATATCACGCCTAACCCGGATATAATCACCAACGCGGCCCTGTATTCTCTGATAGCGGGAGTTGTGGGTGCCCGTATTTTTTACGTAGTTCACTATTTTGAGAGATTTCGGGATAATCTACTTTCTGTCTTCGCTATCTGGCAGGGAGGATTGGAACTTTTGGGTGGTGTAATATTAGCGATAACGGTATTGCTTCTTTATATGAGGTATCATAAGCTGCCGATCAGGAAGTATCTGGACATTCTGGCAGTTGGTCTTATGGTCGCTCTTGCATTTGGAAGGATAGGCTGTTTTCTCAACGGTTGCTGTTTCGGTAAACCTTCGGATGTTCCCTGGGGAGTAACATTTCCTTACGGATCAATACCGTATGAGAACGCGGTTTTCGCTGATCCCGACAGGAACCGGCAGGAGCCTTATATTGATCTTCCGGATAGTTACTTCTTTTCATACCTCGGTGAAGACGGCGAATATAGAAAGGCTCTTAAGTCCAAAGAGGATTTGACTGAAAAACAGCTTGAAATGGTAGAAGAGGGTAAATACAGCGGAATAAAGATACATCCGACGCAACTGTACTCTTCGCTTAATGCTGCGTTGTTGAGTGTTGTTCTTTATCTGCTTTGGAAAAGGTCGCAGAAATGGAAGGGTAAAAAATTTCTGACCCAGCCGGGTTGCATTTTCAGTTTTATGCTGTTATTTTATTCAGTGACGAGATTTTTTATGGAATTTGTCAGGGATGATAATCCATATGAGTTCGACAGTTTAACTATTTCGCAAAACATCACCATGGTGTTGTTTGTGGTAAGTATCGGGATGTTGACGGTATTTTCAAAGATGGGATACGAAGAAGAAACGGGAAATAAAAAGGACAGGGAAGAGAAATAAAATGGGGATTTACGACCGAGATTACACGCACGACAGGTACAGAAGCATTTACAGCAGCGGCGGAGGCGGTATGAGGATCGGGTTTCCGAAAATGACCCCGGTTGTCAAATGGCTTCTGATCGCAAATATAGGCATTTTCTTTTTTCAGCTCCTCGTTCCTGATACAGCCAATCTTACGGTAGGTGAAGTATCGATCAAGACGGATTTCCTTGAGAAGTTTTTTGTATGTCTTCCCGATGCGAGAGCATTTCAATTATGGAGGCTTATCAGCTATCAGTTCCTGCACGGTGATCCGATTCATATACTGTTTAATATGATAGGATTGTTTTTTCTCGGGCCCAGGCTCGAAAGACACTGGGGAAGAAACAAGTTTCTAACTTTTTACCTGGGTTGCGGTGTTGCCGGAGGAATAACTTATATTATCCTTGCCCAGATGGGTATAGTGAGAATGGGGCCGATGCTGGGAGCTTCGGGGGCTATCCTGGGTATGCTTGCAGCATGTGCTATACTTTTTCCGCAGTTCGTGGTGTTCTTTTTCTTTTTTCCCATCCCTATTCGGATAGCTGCAATTGTGCTTACACTGCTTTATCTTGCGAACGTGATCTCAGGCGGTTATAACGCAGGTGGGGATGCAGCTCACCTGGGAGGAATGGCCGCAGGTGCTGCCTATGTAATGTCCGGACCATGGCGAAGGAAAATAAAATGGAAGAGCTTTCAGAAGAATCAATACAAGAAAAAGAAAGAGACTGATGAACTTCAAAATGAAGTAGACCGAATCCTTGAGAAGGTACACAACAAAGGTATCCAAAGCCTTTCAAGAAAGGAAAAGAAAATCCTCCGCAAAGCCACCAAAAAACAAAATATGCGAAACAGGTAGATTTATTTCCATGTAAATTCGTGATCGTTGTTTAGGATTTCTTCCAGACGCTGCTTTATATTCAGTTCTTTTGTTTCAGCTGATTTCCAGTTTTTGATCTTTTCTTCGCTTCTTTCCAGTTGCTTTTTTAAGTTTTCAAGCCTTATTTTTAAAGAATCGTAAGCTAACTGTTTTTTGGCAATGAGAACATCATATTTTTTCCCGAGGACATTTTTTAACTCATCGATCAATTCTTTCTTTTTGGCTTCGTCCTTTGAATTTTCTATTTTCTGCTGAAGCTGGAAGATCTTTTCATTAAATTGCAGTTCTTTTTTCATCAAATCAGCCAGCTGAGGATTTGTTCTTTCCGTTTCCATGATGTCACGGTATTTTTTGATAGCAGTGGTCATGTTTTGTACAAATAGCTTTTTATCTTTATCCTGGATTTGCTTCAATCTTGAAGCTTCCTGGGGGTAATTATCCTCTAACCATTTGATCAAGTCGTAATACAGTCTTCTCATTCTGGAGCCTATAGGTAACCCTTGCTCAAGTCTTTTCAACTGCTTTTGTTCGTTGAGGAATTCCAGGATTTCTACTGTCTTTTCAGGCGCAAATGTTGACCTTACCGCCTGTCTGAGTTTGTTTTCGAAGATAAAATCCTTTTCTTTTCTTAATTTTTGCAGTTCTTTTCCCTTTTCCGGATTTTGTTCTCTTATCATCTGCATGACTTGGTCATAAGCTTTTTGCAACCGGTTTTTTTCGGATTGATCATTTACCACCGGCTGATTTGAATCAGTTTCGGCAAAAGCGTTCCCGATTGCAAAGAGGGCCACAACAAATATAATTGTCAATATACGAAATTTTCCAGGCATTTTTATCCTTTCCAAATAGAACTGTTGAGCTGTTTTATTTTTTCATCGATCTCATCAAAAGTATCTTCTTTTTCCTCGTTTTCAACAGGTGTATTTTCGATGAGAAAGTATTCATCTTCAAGCTGTCTTATTTTAATTGCTACTCTAGCTAATTCAGGTTCTTGGTACAAATCAGAAGTCATCTGCCAATCGATGTACTCGATGTTTTTAGTAACTTTTCTGTTATCCCTTTGCGGTACTGTCTTTTCGGTTGTGATAAATTGCAAACTAATTGCGATTACAATAACTAAAACGGCTGCTGCTGTCAAAGGTATTAAAATCCTGAATACATTCTTCTGCTTATTTTTATAATCGAAATCTTTTTCTATTGCATCTTTGATGTTTGATTTCAATGCATTATTTCTTACAGCCAATGGATGTTTATCGAACAGGTTTTCAGTATATTCGATGTTTTCTATAAAATCTTTTGCTTCTTTTTCATCCATGATCTCTTGAATGAGTTTTCTTTCATTTTTGTTCATATCTGACTCTCCATATTTTTGCGGATTTTTTTTAATCCGCGGTGAACTTTTGAAAGGACTGTTCCGATAGGTTGAGATCTTTTTTCGGCAATCTCTTTGAAACTCAACTGGCCGTAAAACCTTAAAAGAATCATTTCTTTTGTTTCCCGGTCGAGTTTTTCAAGGTGTACCTGTAATAAATCAATCATTTCTCTGGAACTTTTATCTTTGTCCTCTATATATGTTTCAGTTTCCTCTTTTTTTACTTTAAAAAGTTTTTTCCGTCTTTTTAACTCCCGTAAATGGTCATAAAAGATATTCGATGCTACACGAAACAGCCAGCTGTTGAATGATCCGTGTTTATATGTATCGATTTTTTTTATTAATTTTATAAATAACTGGCTGACCATGTCTTCACTTAATCCGGGATCATTGCATAATCTCAAAAAATATCCATACATTTGATCCGAATACAGGTCAACAAGTTGCTCAAAAGCCTTCTGGTCGCCTTTCTGGCAATTTTCAACAATTTTTCTTAAATCATCCTTGTCTGTCATATTCCTGTCTGATCTGTACTTTTAAACGGAGTGAAACCGGGTATTATTGCAATTATCAGGGGGAAAAATAAAAAAATTAAGATATTATATAATATCCTCGTCTTCGGGTTCTTCGTAGTCCATTTTCCATTTTTCCGCTTCGTCGATATCGTTAAGCTCCCTTTCCATATATTTAATCATTTTATCCTGGATAGGAGCCATTTTTGACTGCATTTTCACCATGCTCTGATATGTTGCCAGAAGCAAATCCAGTCTCATTAACTGCCATTTCTGGATGCATTCGGGTTCCTTTACGTTGGAAAAGGGGTCACATTTAAAAATTTTCCTGCCTTTTTCATCGATTTGACAAAATTCGCAATCTTTACACTGGATCATGATAAGCCCCTTTAAAAAAGTATAAAATGAAATTGTATTTTTTAGTATTCTACCAGATTAAATCATTATTTAAAAGAAATATAATTGATTGTCATCTCAAGTGATGTAAGTTAATATAATAATTTATTTTTCCATATTTCGAAAAGTTAGAAGGGGTTAATTATGAGACATTTTGATGTAACTTTTCAGCCGGATAACAAGAAAGTCAGGATACATGAAAACGCGACCCTCCTGGAAGCAGCGGGTCTTGCCAATATAATCTTGAATACTCCATGCGGCGGAAAGGGAACTTGCGGGAAATGTGAAGTTGAATTGACAGATAGCGGAAAAAAGGTGCTTGCATGTCAATATGAAGTTGAAAGAAACCTTGAAGTTTTTGTGCCCGAAGAATCAAGACTTTATAAGCATAAGATACTGGATAAGGGACTGGAGGTAGAGAAATTAGTCAATCCGTGCGTTGAGAAATTTGCCGCTAAAGCTGCGGATATAAAAGGAAACAATGAATTATCGCTTACGGAAAAAGCTAAAGAACAGCTGGATGGATTTGAGGATGATGAAGTGGTTACTGCAGTAGCCCGCTGTAATACAGACCCGGAAATTGAGAGCGGAAAAAAAATATGGGGATTCGAAAAGGGGGATACGAGTGAATTATGCTACGGTGTTGCTGTTGATATAGGTACCACAACAGTCGTTGCAAAACTGGTGAATCTCAGGGACGGTAAGGACGTTGATGCAGAAAGTGATTTCAATCCCCAGAATAAGTACGGCGATGACGTTATTAGCAGGATAAACGAGGCCGACAGCGATGATAAATTAAAAGAATTGCAGGAAATCATAATAAAGTGTATTGACGTAATGACAGGTAAGATTTGTGAAAAAAACGGTATATCTACAGACAATGTTTATGAATTGGTAGTCGTCGGCAATACGACCATGAACCATATTTTCCTTGGATTTCCGGTAAGTCAGCTCGGCCAGGCACCATATGAGGCTTATTCGGTGGATTCATACGAAAAGGACATGAAGGAATGGGGTTTTAAAAACGTCAGCCCTTATAGTAAAGTTTATACTGTAGAAAATATTGCAGGTTTTGTAGGGGCAGATACGGTTGCAGCCAGCCTGGCTGTGGAGATGGATAAGAATAAGGATCATACCCTGCTTGTAGATATCGGTACTAATGGTGAGCTTGTTCTCGGCACGGAAAAGAAGCTATATGCAGCCAGTTGTGCTGCAGGACCCGCGCTTGAAGGTGCAAGAATAATGCACGGAAGCAGGGCAATGGAAGGTGCTATTGAGGCAGTGGTTGTAAATAATGAAGATATAGATATAGATGTTATAGGTACAAATAAGGCAAGGAGCATCTGCGGGAGCGGATTGATCGATGCAGTCGCCGTTATGCTGGAAATTGGGGTAGTTGACAGCATGGGAAGGATGAAAGAAGAGGGCGAAGGTCTTCCCGGGAAAATAGCCGAAAGAATAATCAGTTATGAAGGACAGCCCGCTTTTTGTCTGACAAGAGATGATAATGGCGAGCCAAAGATCATACTTACCCAAAAAGATATCCGGGAAATGCAGCTGGCAAAAGCAGCTATCCGTGCAGGGATCGAGCTTTTGTTAAAAAAACTGGAACTTAAAAGCAATGATCTTGACAGTATCTTACTTGCCGGGGCGTTTGGTAATTATGTTCGCAAAGAAAGCGCAATAAGGATAGGCCTTTTGCCGGATATCGGTGAGGAAAAGATACATTTCGTTGGAAATGCTGCCGGTGTCGGTGCAGAATGGGTATTGATAGATCATGAAGCCAGGAAATATGCAACGAGGCTGGCGAAATCCATTGAATATGCGGAGATAGCTCACGAGGGAGATTTTTCGATGGTCTACGCCGACTGTATGCTTTTTTAAAATCCTCTAGTAAAAATAAGCAGATAGACCATGTAGCCGATGTAGATGGTGAAAAGAAAAAGACCGTCTTTTTTGGAAATCCTGTCTTTTCCCAGAAAAGCGGTAAGAGCGAAAATTATACTCACTGTGATCATGATCAGATAATCTATGCCCTTCAGTCTCGGTGTCAAGGCTATTGGTTTTACCAGAGATGCGATTCCAATGACTAGCATTGTGTTGAAAATGTTTGAGCCGACAAGGTTGCCGATGGAGATATCGCTGTGACCTTTCAAAGCGGCGACAAGAGAGGTTGCCAGTTCCGGCAGTGAGGTGCCGATGGCTACGATAGTCAGGCCTATGACCGCTTGTGATAATCCTAATAACTCTCCTATTGTTACTGCTCCTCTTAATGTCAGATCAGCACCGACGGCAACTCCGGCCAATCCGAAAATTACAAACAGAATTTCTTTTGTCAGTTTTTTCGGTACTTTTTCTATTTCATAAGGCTGCACAGTCAGCGGAGCTTTTTTTCTTTTTTTTGCGTATTTTATTGTAACTGCCAAAAGAAAAGCGAATGTCAAAAGAAGAACGGCGCCTTCCAGCCGGGATATGTTAAGGTCGTAAATTAGGGGAAAAAGAAGCAGGGCAACTATTATCATAGCAGGGATTTCACGTTTAAGGACCTGTCTTTCTACGATAATGGGAGATATAACAGAGCACATTCCGCCCACGAGAGCGAGATTAGCCACATTTGAGCCGTAAACGTTACCTACTGCGACGTCGCCTGCATTTTTGAGGGTAGCGGCAATACTTGCTGCGACCTCAGGGGCAGATGTTCCCATGGCAACGACCGTTAAGCCTATAACGACATGGCTGATACCCAGATGTTCCGCCAGTCCCACCGCACCTTCGACAAGTTTATCGGCAGATTTCCACAGCAGGAATATCCCGATGACCAGGAAAAACAGAGCTAATAATGGATTTATATTCAAGAGCATTTTTGAAAGGATATTTTATAAGGGTTGAATTTTCAAGAATTATTATTACACAAGACGGCTAAAAAATCTATATGCAGATCCTATTGTTCTGTATTTTTGTCCTCTTTTAACTTATGGTATTTTTGTTCAATCTCTTTAAAACGGGTGATCTCACGTATACTTGCCCTGTGGCCCTGGGAGATTCCTTTTTCATCATATATAGGCTGCCAGTTGACTTCACACCAGATAATCTTACCGTCTTTTCTTTTAACCCTGAATTGAAGGTTTTCTCCCGGTTTTCCTTTAAGTGCCTCCTGAAATGCACGCATTACTTTTTTCTTGTCCGGATGATAAACTAAAGGAGAAGGAAATTCTGTCATCTGCATGCATTCTTCCTTTGTATATCCTGTAATTCTTTCGACAGATTCGTTTGTCCATAGCGGCCTTCCCGTAGGACTTACCCAGATCTCCCAATCATAGGTGAAGTCTGCTATCGCTCTAAAGCACTGCTCTCTCATTCGAAGTGAAAATTCGACCTTTTTTCTTTGCGTTATGTCACGGGCAAATACGCATTCGTATTCCTCGTCTTCATAAGCAACATAATTGGCTGCAAGTTCTATAGGCACCAGTCTTCCTTGTTTTGTTTTCTGCTGTGATTCGGTGAGGATGCTCTCCCTTCTTTTAAGATCCTTCCAGTGCTGACCCCATTTTGTTTTGGACAGGTTAGTGTCGATGTCGAAGATTTTCTTTTGCATTAGTTCATTTTTTGAATAATTAAGTATGTCGCAGGCAGCCTGGTTTACATAATTAAGTGAGCCGTCCTTGTTTATATAGAATACCTCCTCGAATGAATTTTCGACAGCGAACTGGGTAAGCCTTAGCTCTTTTTGTGTTTTTACCAGGTCGGTGATATCTTCATAAGTTCCGAGCATTCCGATTATGTTTCCTTTAATGTCTCTTAAGGGCACCTTACTTGTTCTGAGGACCAGTTTTTCACCGGACGGAGTGGTTTGGGGTTCCTGGAAATTAAGCTTTTCCTTGCCGGATCGCATGACCTTTGCATCATCAGCACGGTAGTCCTGTGCTTCCGGTTTCCAGGGCATATCGTAATCGTCTTTTCCTATAAGCTGCTGAGGGTCCTCGTAGCCGGCATCTTTTGCAAATCTTACATTGCAGCCGAGGTATTTAGAATTGGTGTCTTTCCAGAAAACCCTTGCCGGAATGGTGTCGAGAACCAGTCGAAGCATTTTCTGGGATTCAAGAATCTTCTCTTCTGCCTTTTTCCTTTCTGAAATATTTCTCGATGAAACGAATACGATCTCTGAATCCTCGTATTTAATATAATTTGCCGCGACCTCTATTGGGATCTTAGTGCCGTCTTTTTTTACAGCTTCTCTTTCCATAATAAGCTCTTTTTTTTGTTTGATTTCGTTCCACATTTTTTCATAAATTTGCGGTGTCATATCAACATCAATATCGTGATCCTTCATGTTCATTAATTCTTCTTTGGTGTAGCCCAATCTCTTACATGCAGTTGTATTTGCGTAAATAATTTCTCCCTTTTCGTTAAGCCACAAAACGCTGAAAATTGAATTTTCCATTGCATGCCTCGTAAGGGTAAGCTGCTTCATTGTTTGCTTCTGCTTTGTAATATCTTCGAATGAACCCAGTACTCCCATAATATTGCCTTCCAGATCGCGCAAAGGTACTTTATTTGCCTTTACCCATCTTTCTTCATCTTTTTTATAGTTGTAAACCGGTTGTTCATATTGAAGTACTGGTTTTCCCTTTGAGAGAATTTTCTGATCGTAGCCTGTATAGATATCAGCATATTTTTTCCAAATTTGCTTATCGGTCTTGCCGACGATATCCGATTCATTTTCTAAACCGGTAAATTCTATAAAAGTTTTATTGGCACCTAAGTAAACTGAATCCTCATCTTTCCAGAATACAGCAGATGGGATGGTGTCCAGGATGACTTTCATCATTCTTTGAGATTCATGAATCTTTTCTTCTGCTTTTTTTCTTTCTGTAATATCTCTTATGACCGCACAATTAAATTGCTTTCCCTCAAATTCAATATAATTTGAAGCTACTTCAACGGTTAATTTTTTACCTTCTTTTGTCTGTGGGTCAGCCTCGAAGACCAAAGATTTTTCTTTTTTTATCTTTTTCCAGTGTTCCGCCCATGCTTTTTCATCGTACTGTAGATCAAGGTCATGAATATTCATACTTAAGAGTTCTTTTTCCTTATAGCCGAAGGTCTTAAAGGCTGCTTTGTTAGCATCTGTGACCTGGCCTTTTTCATTAAACCATAGAATTGGATCAATAGAATTTTCGACGGAGAATTTCGTTCTCCTTAATTCCTCGAGAGTCTTTTTCTGTTCCGTTACATCTTCGGTGACTTCTATAATAGCTGTTATCTGTTCGTTTTCATCGGTCAGGGGGAAAGTTTTGATCCTTAATGTCAAATTTTCACCCTTTCGGTTCTGTACGATTTTTTCAACTAATTGCGACTTGCCGGTATCACGAGTTTTCCGGCCTGGAGATGGGACTTTACCTGGCTCTTCAGGCCACAGTTCTTGGTGACATTTCTTTCCGATAAGCTCGTTTTTGCTTTTATTCAGTATTTTAGATAAAGGTTCATTAACCGTAAGAATATTTAATTCTTTGTCCAAAAGACAGACGCCCAGGTCAATATTTTCGATCAGGGTTCTGTAGCGTTTTTCGCTTTTGATCAGTTCATTTTCGGTTTTCTGTTTGTCTAGGGCGTTGGCGAAAATTTCATTTATGATCCTCAGTAAAACCAGGGTATCTTCTTCTCTCTCGGGTTGGTTATTTATAAATGAATAGCAAGAGAATCCTAGAATTTTACCTCTCAGGATGATAGGAAGAAGATATGCGGGATTTATCTTTCCGTTCCATATTTTCTTTTCTTCAGGGGGCAGATATTTTGAAACATCCTTTATAGAATTAAATTTCAGATACCCGGATTTATCGAGTTCTTTAAAGAGTTTTTTGAATTTTTCTAAATCAAGTTTTGCTGATTCTTCGATTTTAGAAAAAGTTTTATCCCGTACCCATTCGTGCGTGCAGTTTAGTTCATTTTTACTTTCATCAAGAAGAGTAATGAATCCCCGGTCAGCTTTGCAGAATCTTGAGACCACGTTCAATGCTTTATCAATTCCGCTATTAATCTGGTCTGTTTTAAGGTTGATGAATTCGGTTGAGATGTTTGCAATGGTTTTTTCGAATAGTTCGCGGTAGTTTAAGTTTCGGTCTTTTTGTCTTCTGATGATAGCATTGGCAAACATATCGCCCGTTATTCTCAGGATATCAGCAATTATCGGCGAAAGAACTGTTTTTTCTTCGACAAAATCAAAACCGATAAAACCGATTATTTTTCCGCCGGATTTCAACGGCATGCAAATGATGGTTTTTATATTTTCGCTCTGCCATTCTTTTTTTTCGTTTTCAGCTTCCGGGGGCAGATCATCCACATCTTCCACTAATACAACAGGTTTCTTTTGAATATTTTCCGTAAACCATGGTAAATCTGAGGCAGGAATATTCTGTAATTTTTCTTTAAACGGCTGTACTCCTTTTCTGTACCATTCATAAACATTTGACATGAAATTCATGTCATCTGAGAAAAGGAATACATAACTGCGGTCTGCCTCGGCAAATTCTGCTATCTTTTCAAGAGACTTATTTATCTGTTTGTCGATCTGATTTAATTCAGCTTTTATAAAATCGGTGGATATCTGGGCGATCAGCTTTTCAAAGTTAATTCTGTATTCCAGGATGTTTTCAATTTTTTTAAACTGAGTTATATCTTCGAAAATGAGGCTTATTTTTTGCGGATTTACCAAAGTTACACAGACCTTAAAGTCTCTATTAAGTTCAAAGATATGCTGTTGGAATTCTACTTTCCTTTTTTGAGATGTGACCGTTTTTAGTTTTTCAAGCCAAAGTTCTTCCAGTGAAGGGGCTACTTCGCCAAGTTTTTTTCCGATAACTTTTTTTCTGGAAATTCCGGTTATTTTTTCATATGAGGGGTTAACATCCTCATAAATAAATTCTCTGGCTTTACCTTTTTTGTTTCTTTTGATCCCAAAAAATATGTAGCCGTTGATCAGACTGTCAAAAAGTTTTTTGTATTCAGCCTTGCTTTGTTTTAAGGATTCCCTTACCCGCTTATTTTTTAAGGCATTTGAGAAAATGTCAGAGGCGATCCTTAAAAGTATAACCTCTTCTTCATCCCATTTCACTTTGGCTTGTTTATATTTGAAAGTAAGAAATCCTATGATCTCATTTTCGGGTTTCATCGGAATTGCAAGAAATGCAGATATATCCCTCTCTATAAGTGGGGTAATCTCTTTTTGAAGATTTTTGTGGGATTCTTCGATGTTAGTTGCCCTTAAGGTCACGGATTTATTCAGTTTTTCGAAAAGGATAGGATAGTCGGCTATATTGAATTGACTTTTTTCGGTATATTTCTGTTCAACAGTTTTGTTGTTCCAGGAATAAGCGGGATAAAAGGTTTCAGGATCTTTTAAAATGAAGATATCAGCTGCGTCGGCTTTTGTGAAATTGGAAAGAAAGTTGAGATCCTTAATCATGGCTCCATCAAATTCCTCTTCCGGAACATTAATGAGCTGGGCGGATGTCATCGATAAGATTCTTTCCATATCTGCCCTGTACTCCATAGTCTCTTCGACGACTTTTCGATCCAGTGCATTGGCGGTGATATTTGCGAGGTCTCTAAGCAGATGAACTATTTCTTTTTTGGGGATGTCACTTTTCTTTACTGAATCGAACTGCAAATACCCGGTCAGGGATCCCCTTGAAAAAATCGGAAATATTATCAAAGACTTGATCGACCTGTTTGACCAGAGTTCTTTTTCTTTATAAGCTTCGATTGGAAGATCATTTACATTTTCTATAACGATGTGATCGGAGATTTGCATTTGCTGAAAAAGCCATGGGGTCAATTCTGTAGATTCCGGTATTTCGGAAAATTCCTCTTTTTGCCACAGACAGAGCACATTACTTTTTTCATTATTTTTTGAGATCATGAATATTACAGAGCGATCAAAATCGGTAACAGATGAAATCTCTTTAAGCATGTTGGTAAGTTCCTGCTCAATTTCATCTATCTCTACATTAATAAGGTTGGAAGATATTTTTATCAGTTTATCTTTGAGAATGTCTTCAGTTTCAGGGGGAACTATTTTGAGCTGTTTTTTGACCCTGCAGGAAATAAGAAGATAACTTTTTTCTACGATGTTAAGCCGGCTTAAATGTACCTTAAATTTTATTTTTTTCTCATCTTTTTTTGAAATGTCGACCGTTTCCGGAAAGGAATAAAGAGGACTTTTTCCCCGGGACAATTTATTTAAGAGTTCTGCATCTTTTTTTTCAAAGATAGTTTCGAGTTTTAAGGATTTTATATTATCAGATGAATATTTCAGAGTTTTACAGGCTGCAGGATTTGCATAGACAATGTTTGAATTCTGATCCAGGATGATAATTATTTCATCGGAATCCTTAAATAACCGGGAAAAACAACTGTAGGAATCAATCTGTACGGGTTTGGCTTCATGGTTTGTATGTGCCATCCTTTACGCCCTCAAAACTGTTAATTAACTTCAATGAGGGAGATAAGCGGATAAAATACTTCCGACGACCTATTTTATTCGTCCTCCCATTTTATTATAATTATATTAAAGAAACAGATTATTAACAAGGGGGAATTTTTGATATTTTTTTGCTATTCGGGCAAGTTTATCCTTATTTTTGGCCATAATAAGCGTTTTTGCCGTGTTTTCTCAGGTAATGCTTGTCCAAAAGGAACTGGTCTATCTGTTTCTGGTTTGCATTTATCGCGAGAGTGCCAAATGCCATGAGTGCGATCTGTTCCAATACGACCGCCGATTCGACTGCCTGTTCCGCATCCTTTCCCCATGTAAAAGGGCCGTGACCTGATACGAGGGCGGCCTTCATCTGCATGGGCTGTAGATCCTTTTCGCGGAATTTTTTTATGATCACTTTGCCGGTATTCAGCTCGTAATCGTTTTTGATCTGCTGTTCGGTCATTTTATCTGTAACCGGGACAGGCCCGTAAAAGTAGTCTGCGTGGGTGGTGCCGAAGCATTCGATCTGTTTTTCACTTTGGGCCCACATGGTCGCGTAAGTTGAATGGGTATGGCATATCCCGCCGATATCTTCGAAGTTTCGATAAAGTTCCAGGTGGGTTGGAGTATCGGAGGACGGTTTTAAGTCTCCTTCGACTGTGTTTCCTTCAAGGTCAATGGCAACCAGTTTTTCGGGTGTGAGCTCATCGTAAGATATCCCGCTGGGTTTTATAATCACTGTGGCTGAATTTCTATCAATTCCGCTGACATTTCCCCAACTGTAAATTATGAGTTCTCTTTGTTTAAGTTCCAGGTTGGCCTTGCAGACCTGTTGTCTTAATTCTTCTAATTTCATTACTGATTTACGCTTTCCTTTATTTCGAGAAGATCTTTCATAACGTTTTGCAGATTTCCAGTCCACTGTTCTGAGCCGAATGCGTCATGGAGCTGCTTATATAGTTTATAAAGCTTGTTATAAGTCTCGTGATTTTCGCGGTCAGGGGTGTAAATATGGTCTTTGGTTCTGCACATTTTTGACTGTGCGTTGTCGAAGGAATCAAATCCGCCTGACTGTTTGCCTGCTACGACGGATGCAGCGATCGCAGAGCCCAAGGCGCAGGTTTGAGAGGAGCTTGAAACTTTCATATCCCTGTTAGTCACATCAGCATAAATCTGCATGAACATGGGGTTTTTATCTGCTATTCCGCCGCAGTTGATAATCTGGTCGATTTTCACTCCGTATTCCTCGAAACGGTTTATAATCGTTAATGCCCCGAAAGCTGTCGCTTCGATAAGTGCGCGGTATATTTCTTCGGGTGTGGTGTGGAGTGTCTGGCCGAGAAGCATGCCGGTGAGCCTTTGGTCTATCAGAATAGTTCTGTTTCCGTTGTTCCAGTCCAGTGCCAACAGTCCAGACTGACCGGGCTTCAGCTCATTTGCTTTTTCGGTAAGCGCTTCATGGCTGCCTTGTTCTTCGCCTTTAGGGTTTATGTAATTTACAAACCAGTTGAGGATGTCACCTACGGCGGACTGTCCGGCCTCTAGTCCGAAACATCCCGGAAGAACCGAACCGTCAACTATTCCGCATACACCGGGAATATCTGAAAGGTCTTCGGTTGTGGGGCAGACCGCTATGTCACATGTACTGGTCCCGATTATTTTTACGAGAGTACCGGGCTTTACGCCTGAACCTACGGCTCCCAGGTGTGCATCGAAAGCTCCGACAGCAACCGGGATACCCTGTTTTAAGCCGAGTTCTTCTGACCAGTCTGCAGTCAGGTTACCTGCGGAAGTTTTTATGGTATAAGTTTCGCTGTAAAGCCGGTCTCTTAGTTTGCCGAGTTCAGGGTCGAGGTCCGATAGGAAATCCTTCGCCGGCAGCCCACCCCAGTTCTTGTTGAACATGGCCTTATGACCTGCTGCACACCTGCTTCTTTTTATATTTTCGGGTTTTTCGTTTCCGGTGAGAACAGCAGGGATCCAGTCGCAATATTCGACCCATGAATATGCAGCCTTAAAGACCTCGGGGTCCGTTCTGAGGCAGTGAAGGATTTTGCTGAAGAACCATTCGGAGGAATATTTTCCGCCGCATTTTGCAAGGTATTCCGGATGCTGTTGTTTCGCCAGTTCGGTTATTTCTTCAGCCTCTGCATGTGAAGTATGATCCTTCCAGAGCCAGGCCATGGCATTTGGATTATCCTTGAACTGCTCCTTATAGGAAAGGGGAGTGCCGTCTTTATCAACCGGCAGGGGGGTTGATCCCGTCGTATCGATACCTATGCCGATTATATCCTTAGGGTCGAATGCCGGGTCATTTTCCTTTGCATTTTCAATAGCTTCCCTTACGGTGATCTTAAGACCTTTTAAATAATCGGCAGGATTCTGCCTGGCAAGGTTGTGGTCTGAAGGGTCGAGAATAATCCCATCCTGCCCAGTTTCGTAATGCGATACTGCAGTAGCGAGTTCGTTGCCGTTGGAAGTGTCAACAATAAGACTTCTAACCGAATTAGTACCGTAATCGAGGCCTATTGTGAAAGCCATAATCTTTATCCTTTACTTTTTCTGAATTTGCATTAAATTAATCCATATATAAGGAAACGAATAATAAATATAGATGATGCTGTTGTCAAATAAAAGGTTTTTCTATCGGAAATTTTTTAGAGAGGATAAGTATTTTGAATCCAAAATTTTGTATAATTAAAAGGGTTTAAAATGAAGAATTTTAAGTTATTTTTAGTGATATTGCTGGTACTGGGATTATTTTTAGCAGGATGCGGGAAGAAAGAAGCAGATGAAAGTAATGACGTGACCAAAATTGCGGTAATTCCCAAGGGTACGACCCATGAATTCTGGAAGACGGTTCATGCAGGTGCTGCCAGGGCAGCGGAAGAGTTTGGTGTTGAGATATCCTGGAAGGGTCCGGTTAAAGAAGATGACAGGAACTCTCAGATATCGATTGTTGAGGATATGACGGTTCGGGGGGTTGATGGTATAGTTCTGGCTCCATTGGATGATACAGCCTTAAGAATGCCGGTTTCAAATGCAGTCAGACAGGGAATACCTGTAGTTATATTCGATTCCGATCTGAAAAGTAAGGACCATGTGAGTTTCGTTGCTACGGATAATTACGAAGGCGGAAGGAAAGCAGGAGAGTATTTAGCAGCTATCTTAAATGAAAAGGGCAAGGCAGCTGTTTTGAGATATGCCGAGGGCTCTGCAAGTACCCTTCAAAGGGAGAAAGGGTTTCTCGAAGCGGTTGAAAAATATCCCGATATAGAAGTAGTAAGTTCCAACCAATACGCAGGGGCGACGACGGAATCAGCTATGAAGGCGGCGGAAAATCTTTTCGCGAGGTTCAAGGACGAAGAGGGCCGGTTGAAATTTGACGGCATGTTCTGTTCTAACGAATCGGTGACGGTCGGCACGCTTCAGGCACTAAAGACAATGGCAGCAGACGATGATGTGAAAATAGTCGGATTCGATTCATCCCAGATGTTTATAAGTGCTCTTAAGGAAGGAAGGCTTTCCGGCTTTGTCGTGCAGAATCCTTTTAACATGGGATATATGAGCGTTAAGACGATTGTCGAATATTTGAACGGAAAAAAAGTCCCCAGGAGAATAGATACCGGTTCAACGCTTATAACTCCGGAAAGTATAGATGACCCTGATGTTCAGTACCTCCTGAATCCGCCTGTAGATAAATGGCTGAACAATAAATAACTTATCTACCGAATATCGGCAATATATGCCTTTTATAGATGTTTTTTGTAACGTTTTTTGCAATGGCAGGTTCATTTTCCAATAAAGCATTAGTAAATTTCTTCCCCATTTCGGCAGCTATTTTGTAGCTTATGTGCATTAGCTGACGGAAATGAAGATTATAATCCGGGTTAGACGAATCATGACGAAGGGTTTCTGCGAGCTTTTGGCCTGACCATTTTTGAACTTCTTTTGCAGGGGGTAGTTTTTCGGTTTCGATATCTATCACCGACTGGTAAGGTTTGCAGAGTTCGTTGTAACGCTGCAGAGCTGTTGAATAGATATCCTTAACAATCTGCAGGGCAGGGCCTTGGGTCTGGGCCAGCCCGATCAGTTCTTCAAGCCAGGTAGTGCCGGCGGTTTTCAGGTGCAGACCCGCATCGAATTTTTTTATGGCCTTGTTTATCGGTTTATAGATGGAAAATTTGTCACTGCCTGAATGGACACTCAGTTTGAGGTTTTCAGACAAGTTAAACTTCTTCACTGCAAAGTCAATCACAGCAAGATCATCATTGAATTCCTTTTCGAATCGGGAAATGTCACCTACGTAATCAACGCCCTTATTGAATCTGCCGGTAAATTTAGGTGCGACAGTCTGAGCGGGGATTTCCTCCATATTTATTGCAGAGAGTATGAAGAAGAGTTCCAGCGGGGTTTGAGGAGCGTCGGTTTCATCCATCGATACTTCCACTATAAAATCATTATTTTCCTTTTCTTTTTTGATGCAGTTATAAATATCCTTAGCCTGGAGAATTGCAAATAGGAATTTTTCAGCAATATTCCTGATATCGTCTTTTTTTATTTCAAATGTACCATCTATTGCCGGGATTTTTAAGCTGCCGATGTAATCTGAGTTTTTTTCAATGAATTTATTCAGGTATTTTAAAGGGGCTTTTTTACCAATGTAATCTGCAACATCTATGGTGAAGAAATCACTTGATTCTATGAATTCTTCAAGATTGGAAAGATTTATATGGTCTGCGTCGACATAATAGGGGCCTTTCCAGTTTTTCTGATTTACGGCGTTATCCGCTTCTTTCCTGGTATCGGAAGGCTTTGTCCCGATTATTGAGTGCTCCCTGTAAGATTTATTCCAAACCGGTACAATATCAATGCCGTTTTCTTTCGCTTCGATTATCGCCTGCAGTTGAGCTTTTCCCTGGTGACAGAATCTGTCACCTATGCCGATAGAATATTTTTCAAGTTTCATATTATTTCCTTATATTTTCAAAGAATCTTCCAGAATTGCATTTGCACAGCCGTTTATTAGAGCATCTTGGCCGGCTTTGGCAGATATTATTTCTATGTCCCGTGAGCCGTAATTATAAACATCTGTTTTCATTTTTCCATTAAAGGCATTTATAAAGTGCTCTTCTATGTTTTCCGGCACATAACCTGCAAGCATAACAATAGAGGGATCGTAAAAGTTTATAGCTATGGAGACAGCTTTACTGAATTTTTCAGTGGCCGAATCAAGTATATTTTTTGCTAGGATGTCATTTTGTTCTATAGCCTGTTTCCAGGCAGCAATAACGCTTTCAGCGGAATTTGATTTAGAGATCATGGTTTCAAGGAGGGATGATTTTTTGCTTTTCTCGTTTTGAATTTTTTCTGCGATCGCTGGTCCCGAGATGAATGCTTCCAGGCAGCCTTTATGTCCGCAGCCGCACTCAGGCCCTTCAGGGTCGATGATGATATGCCCGATCTCACCGCTTCTGCCCGTTGCACCTTCAAGTATCTTACCATCGATTATGGCAGTGCAGCCGACGCCGTTGGCTACATTGATGTAAAGAATATTTTTTGATTTCAGTTCCGGCTGGAGGGAGAATTCTGCAAGAAGGCGGACTCGTGTAGTGTAAATGTTTATCGGGCAACTGAATTTTTCTTTAAGGATATCTTTTAAAGGCACATTTTTCCAGCCCATGGGACTTGAAAGTTCGACGTATTCGTTGTTTTTGATTGTTCCGCTCAAGGTTATTCCAATGCCGAGGATCTTGTCTTGCGGCACATTGTTTTTGCTGATAAGCCCATGGACGAAAAGTTCTATTTTTTTGGCGATCTTTTCCGGCGGATGATCTTTTTTATCGATATTGGTTTCTATCTTTTCTATCATTTTGCAGGCCATATCGAAAAGGGCTGTAATTATTTTATCAGGGTTAATATCGACAGAGACTATATATCTTCCTTTAGGATTGATCTTGATTATGGTCGGTTTTGCACCCCTTTTTTTACTTTTGCCCTGTTCTTCGAGTATGAGATCTTTTTCCCTGAGTCTTGCGACGATATAGCTTGATGTTGAACTGCCGAGGCCCGTCATTTTGCAGAGCTGGGTCTGAGAAAGCTGCTCATTTTCCCTTAACAGGTTCAGTACAAGTTTTTCGTTTCTGATGCCTGCCAGTCTGGAATCTATAGGAGTTCTCTTCATTCATTGTCCTATTTTTTAAAGATGAAATAATTACTCATAAGACGGCTTTAAACAGAAAGTTATCATAATAAGAAGAAATCCGCTTGAAATCAACAAATATAGGTGTTATCAGTGAAAAAAGATTTACAGAAATAGATTTTGCTGTAAAATAAACTCATGACATGAGATAAATTATCAATGCAGGAACTGAAAGGAAATTCAATGAAAGATATTTTTTCCATAGACGGCAAAGTTATTGTTATAACAGGCGGCGGGGGAGTATTGTGTGGAAATCTGGCAGAGAAACTTGCAGGAGCAGGGGCGAAAGTTGTTTTGCTGGATATTGATGAAAAAGTCGCCAGGAAAAAGGCAGAGGGTATCATACAAAAAGGGTGCAAAGCTCTTGCATTAGCATGTGACGTTTTAAACCGAAAAAGTGTTCAGAAGGCATGCGATAAGGTCATAGAAAAATTCGGTACGGTTGATGTTTTAATCAACGGTGCCGGCGGAAATAAAAAAGAAGCCACAACTTCTGAAGACCTTTCTTTTTTCGATATTCCCGATAATGCAGTAAATTTTGTTTTTAATCTGAATTTTATAGGTACGATTATTGTTTCGCAGATCTTCGGCAAGGTAATGGCAGACAAAACAGAAGGGATCATTTTAAATGTTTCGAGCATGAATGCATTCAGACCATTAACCAAGATACCCGCCTATTCAGCAGCCAAGGCTGCGGTAAGCAATTTTACGCAGTGGCTGGCTGTACATATGTGCCATAATTATTCTACGGATATAAGGGTAAACGCCATCGCTCCGGGATTTTTTCTTACTGAACAGAACAGGTTTCTTTTAATTGATGAAAAAAGCGTTGATCTGACGGCAAGGGGACAACAGATAATCGATCATACACCGATGGCAAGATTCGGATCACCTGAGGACCTGGATGGCTGTGTAAGGTGGCTTTTAAGTGACGCCAGCAAATTCGTAACAGGAATAGTGGTTCCGATCGATGGCGGGTTTTCCGCTTACAGCGGGGTGTAAATATGATTTTATTAAAAGAGAACCGGGAAAGCGGAGTTTCTTTAAAGCAGGTAAGGGAATTATTCGTTCAATATTTTTCGAAGCATGATGTTCAAGATAAAAAAATATTGGTACTTATTCCAGATAATACCAGATCAGGACCAATAGGTGAGATTTTTAAGTGTATTTATGAGGAGATCGGCCAGAAAGTAAAAGCCCTTGATGTTCTGGTTGCCCTGGGGACTCATCAGCCGTTGAGCGAGAAACAGATATGTAAAAGGCTTTCCATGACAATCGAAGAAAGATCGAGTAAATATTCGAAAGTTAAATTTTTTAATCACGAGTGGGATAAGCAAGAAACTTTTAAGACTATCGACAGGATAACTTCTGAAGAGATCGAGGAGCTTAGTAACGGTTTATTTAGTGAAGAGGTTGATGTTAAGGTAAATAAGATGATCTTCGAATATGATGAAGTTTTTATTGCAGGCCCGGTGTTTCCTCATGAGGTTGTGGGCTTTTCCGGGGGGCATAAATATATATTTCCCGGCATAGCGGGTCAGGAGATCATAGATTTTTTCCACTGGCTGGGTGCGGTAATAACTAATCCGGAAGTGAACGGCAATAAATGGACTGCTCCGAGGAAAGTGGTCGAAAAGGCGGCTAGTTTTATAAATGTGCCATCACAGTTAATTGGAGTTGTGGCATTAGATGGTGATATAAAAGGTATATATGCAGGCGATGTTATCAAAACCTGGGAGAAGGCTGCTGATATGTCCAAAAAGATCCATATCGCTTATATGGACAAACAATATGGGACTGTGCTGGGTATTGCACCCGAGATGTATGACGATATATGGACGGCGGGAAAGGTGATGTACAAGCTCGAGCCGGTCGTCAAGGATGGGGGGGATTTAATCATTTATGCTCCCCATATAGATGAAGTTTCTTATACTCACGGCCATATATTAGATAAGATCGGATACCATACGAGGGATTACTATTTAAAACAGAAGAATAAATTCAAGGACATTCCGGGAGGAGTTAAGGCACATTCGACTCATGTTAAGGGCATCGGTAAATTCGAAAATGGTACGGAAAGTCCCCGCATAAATGTAATACTTGCGACGAAAATACCACAAGAAAGATGTGAGAGAATCAACCTGGGTTATATGAACCCGGATGAGATAAATATCAGGGATTATGAGAACAGAGAAGATGAGGGAATTCTGGTTGTGCACCATGCAGGGGAGGTACTGCATCGTTTGCAGTGATTGCGAGTCGTAAAATAGTGTTAATATCTTGTTGAATATTATATAGAAGCATGAGAAAAAATGTGGTAATAGTATTAATGGGTGTAGCAGGCTGCGGCAAGACAACGGTCGGTAAGATACTGGCCGAAAGACTTGGAGTGATTTATTACGATGCAGATGACTATCATCCCGAAAGTAACAAGAAGAAGATGGCTTCAGGTGAGCCTTTGTGCGATGAAGATCGCTGGGGCTGGCTTGAATCGATGGCTGAAGAAGTGAACAAATGGCAGGAAAAAAGCGGAGCGGTTCTGGGCTGTTCTGCATTAAAGAAGAAATACCGGGACATTCTCAGAGTCAATGAGGGTGTCAAAGTCGTTTACCTGAGAGGTTCAAAGGAATTGATCCTGGAAAGAATGAAAGAAAGGAATCATTTTTTTCCTTCACAGCTTCTGGACAGCCAATTCGATGACCTGGAAGAGCCATCCGATGAGAAGGCGATAGTAGTGGATATTGATAAATCGCCTGAAAAAATAGCGGAAGAAATTAAAGATAAATTGAAAATGTTTTAAAAACAGGAGAAAATAATGAGTCGTGCAGACATTGGTGTGATCGGTTTAGCCGTGATGGGGGAGAATCTTATATTGAATATGGAAAGCAAGGGATTTACGGTTTCTTGTTATAACAGGACAACCTCTAAGGTGGATAATTTTATAAACGGAAGGGCCAAAGGGAAGAATATAATCGGCTACAGGAGTTTAGAGGAATTAGTTAACTCTCTTAAAAAGCCGAGAAAAGCGATGCTGATGGTCAAGGCAGGCAAGCCCGTGGATATTTTTATCGATAAGCTGCTGCCTTTATTGGATGACGGTGACATTATAATTGACGGTGGTAATTCGCATTTTCCCGATACAATGAGGCGAACTGAGTATGTTGAGAGTAAAGGTAAGCTTTACATAGGAACCGGAGTATCCGGCGGTGAGGAAGGGGCTTTTAAGGGGCCTTCTATTATGCCGGGAGGTTCGGATGATGCCTGGGAAAATGTCAAGCCGATCTTTCAGAAGATATCTGCCCACGTTGACGGTGAGCCATGCTGTAACTGGGTGGGTTCAAATGGGGCAGGTCACTTTGTGAAGATGGTTCACAACGGTATCGAATACGGTGACATGCAGATGATATGCGAGACTTATGACCTTATGAAAAGAGGGCTGGGGCTTTCCAATCTGGAGATGCACGAGATATTTTCCGACTGGAATAAAGGTGAACTGGATTCATACCTGATAGAGATCACAAGGGATATACTTGCCTATAAAGATGAAAATGAAGATTATGTTCTGGACAAGATACAGGATGCTGCGGGTCAGAAAGGAACCGGTAAGTGGACAGCAATATCAGCTTTGAATCTCGGTCAGCCTTTGACCTTGATCGGTGAGGCCGTTTTTGCAAGGTGTCTTTCCGCGTTGAAGGATCAAAGGGTGGATGCTTCAGGGAAGCTGAAGGGAGTAAAAAAGACCTACGAAGGTGACCAAAAGGAATTCATTGATAAACTTCGGAAGGCGTTGTATGCTTCAAAAATAGTAAGTTACGCACAAGGTTACCAGTTATTGAGGTCTGCTGCAGAGGAATATGAGTGGGACCTGGATTACGGTTCTATAGCATTGATGTGGCGGGGCGGATGCATTATTCGTTCTGTATTTTTGGGTAAGATAAAGCAGGCCTTCGATAATGACCCGGAACTGATCAATCTGATGCTGGCACCTTTCTTTAAGGAAGCGATAGAGTCAGCCCAGCAAGCCTGGAGAGAAGTTGTAAAGACAGCGTTCGATCTTGGAATACCGGTGCCGGCCATGAGTTCAGCGCTTGCCTATTATGACGGTTACAGAACGGAAAGACTGCCTGCTAACCTGCTTCAGGCACAGAGGGATTATTTCGGTGCCCATACTTATGAAAGAGTCGACAGGGAAAGAGGAGAATTTTTTCATACGAACTGGACAGGCAGAGGCGGAGATACCGCAGCTTCAAGTTATAATGTCTAAATGTTAAAAGGTGGCATATGCAGAATTTTATTACGGAAGATTTCCTGCTTGAGACAGAAACTGCAAAAGTTTTATATCATGAATATGCTGAGGATATGCCGATCTATGATTATCATTGCCACTTGCCTCCTGAACAGATAGTAAAGGATATTAAATTCAAGACTCTGACAGAAGTCTGGCTTTACGGTGATCATTATAAGTGGCGTGCCATGAGAATAAACGGCGTTGAGGAAAGGTACTGTACAGGTGATGCCAGTGACAAAGATAAGTTTAAAAAATGGGCAGAGACCGTTCCTTACTGCATGCGGAACCCTCTTTATCACTGGACCCACCTGGAACTTAAGAGATATTTCGGGGTGGATGAACTTTTAAATCGGAATTCTGCAAAACGAATTTATGAATCCTGTAACGAAAAGCTGCAAAGCGAAGATTACAGTGTCAGAAATCTCTTAAGGAAGATGAACGTCAGACTGGTCTGCACAACGGAAGATCCGCTTGACCCTCTGGAGTATCACAGGCTTATTGCAGAGGATGAATTCGAGATAAAGGTATATACGGCCTGGCGGCCTGACAAGGCTATGATGACAGAAGACCTTGAAAGCTTAAATGACTGGATAGATAAACTGGCAGAACTGACGAATATAGATATAGGAAGTTTTGACAATTACATCGAGGCGATCGAAAAGCGGCATTCCTTTTTCCATAGAATGGGATGCAGGTTATCCGACCACGGAATAGAAACCGCTTATGCAGAGGATTATTCAAAGAAAGAAATAGAGGATATTTTTGACAGGATCAGAGCTAAAAAGGAACTTTCAAAAATTGAACATTCGAAATTCAAGTCAGCTATGATGCATGAATTCGGTATTATGGACCATGAAAAGGGCTGGGTGCAGCAACTTCATCTTGGGGCATTGAGAAATAACAGTACCCGATTATATAATAAACTGGGCCCTGATACTGGATTCGATTCAATAGGAGATTTTGATATAGCAAGGCCTTTGTCCGGCTACCTTGATCGTCTGGATGTGGAAAATAAACTGGCCAAGACCATTATTTACAATCTGAATCCAAGTGACAACGAACTGATCGCGACGATGACGGGAAATTTTCAGGATGGTTCTGTGCCGGGAAAGATGCAGCACGGGGCAGCATGGTGGTTTTCCGATCAGAAGGATGGAATAGAACGGCACCTGGAGAGTTTGTCTAATCTCGGGCTTTTAAGGAGGTTTGTGGGAATGCTTACCGATTCGAGGAGTTTCTTGTCTTTTCCGAGGCATGAGTATTTCAGAAGAATACTTTGCAATATGCTTGGCAGTGACGTTGAGAATGGATTGCTGCCCGGAGACATGGAACATATCGGGAGTATGATCAAGGATATATGTTTTAATAATGCAGTGGAGTATTTCGATATGAAACTGGATTGATATAATGTGAAAATTGAAAGGGATTCCAATGAAAAAAGCATGGGTGTTGCTTTTTATTTTACTAGTTTTTCTGGTCTTAGGAGGATGTTCAAAAAAAGAAAAGGGTGGAGAAAGCGTAAAAAAGAGGGTGATAAAGCTTTCACACAGCCATCAGGCAGATTTCTCATCTGAAATACATACCGCCGCATGGTTATTTGAGAATTGGGTAGAAGATAACAGTGAGTCACTTGAAGTAAAGATATATGCATCAGGTTCCCTGGGTTCAGAGAGGGAGGTTTATGAAGGAATACAACTCGGCGGAGGGGCTTCATGTATTATAAGCGGAACGGCAATCTTAAATAATTTTAACCCGCGGATAAGCGTCCTCGATCTTCCTTTTTTATGGAAGGATTACGACCATGTTCATAAAGTTCTCGACTGCCGGGTGGGCAGTATCCTAACCGAGGAGCTTAAAGAACAGGGGTTCATAGTCCTTGCATGGATGGACAGCTGGGGCTGGAGAAATATTGTAGTTGCTGATAAAAATGTAGAAAAAGCTGATGACCTAAAGGGATTGAAGATAAGGACGATCCAGACGCCCATTTATGTTGAAGCCCTTAACGCCATGGGAGTTAATGCAACACCGATGTCTTTCGGAGAGGTCTATCCTTCTATGCAAACGGGAGTTCTGGACGGCTTTGAGCATACGGCTTCTGTAGTTAAAGCTAATAAATTCTATGAAGTTGCTGATCAGATCACAAGGACAGAGCATTTGTTCGGGCCGCTGGTTTTCGCTTTTTCTAAGGCAGAATGGCAGGAGCTAGGTGATAAAGAAAAGAAGGTTATAAAAGAGGCGGCAGAATTTGCAAGAAATATGCAAAGGGACCTGGCACCGATACGAGATAAACAGGCTTTTGAATTTCTGAAAGAAAAAGGAGTGGTCATAAATGATATTGATACAAATATTTTTAAGAAAGAAGCGGTTAAAATACAGGATAGACTTGCAAACGAAAACAAGGCATCGGATCTGCTTGAAATGATAAGGAAAGCCAGATAAATGTCACTTAAAAGAAAAATATCGATCTGCCTTTCATTTATAGACAGGGGCATTGAATTTCTTATAGTTGCTGCTTTTTTCGTGATGGTAATAGTAGGAGGACTCCAGGTTTTTAACAGGTATATTGTGGGCCAGTCTCTAAGCTGGAGTGAGGAGTTTCAGAAATTTACGCACGTTTGGATAATTTTTCTTGCCGTTCCTCTTGCATATAAGAGGGGATCTCATATCGGAATGAATGTAGTTTACGATAAGTTCCCAGCGAAGATAAAATCGGTTATCGATGTTTTGATTGATGTCCTTTGGTTCTGTCTGGGAGGGGTGATGATATTTTATACTTTAAGAATAATGAAAGTCGCGAGGATGCAGACAAGTCCCGGGCTTGGTATCAGGATGGACTGGGTCTACTTATGTATTATCCTGGGGGGAATTTATCTTTGTCTTGTAGCAATCCAGAAGATATGCGGACATTTCAGAAAGTTTAACGTGAAAGAGCAGGTCGATTAATGCTGGCGGGTCTGTTTATAATTCTGCTTTTATGTATTATTCTGGGCACGCCTGTGCTTCTAGCTATCGGAGCCGTGGGATTTGTCGGAATAGTTTTGAACGATCTTAATCCCGCTTTTTTCCCTCAGAAGATGTTTGCGATGCTTGATTCTTTCAGCCTTCTTGCAATGCCTTATTTTATTCTTGCAGGTGAGATAATGTCAAAGGGAGGCTTGAGTAAGAAACTGGTTGAATTTGCAGAGACAGCAGTAGGACATCTGCGGGGCGGACTCGGTCATGCTTCAGTTTTATCAAATATCGCGTTCGCCAATGTGTCCGGTTCTTCTGCTGCAGCTACGGTCGCGATCGGCTCAATATTGATACCCGCGATGAAAGAAAGGGGGTATAAACCCGGATTTGCAGCTTCGCTTATAGCCACTTCGGGTACTATTGGGCCTATAATACCTCCGAGTATGACGATGATAGTTTACGGTGCAATGGCTGGGGTTTCCATAGGCGGGTTGTTTCTTGCAGGTATAATACCGGGAATTCTTATCGGTTTCGGTTTAATGTTCATCATTTATATTTTTTCATTCGTGCCGGCTTTTCCGGAATTGAGAAAAACTACTGGTAAATTCAGTTTGATAGTTATATTAAAATCGTTAAAGAAGGTATGGGTGGCGATACTTGCTCCGGTTATCATATTAGGCGGTATACTTTCGGGAGTGTTCACGGCGACAGAAGCAGGAGTTGTAGCGTGTTTTTATGCATTCATAGTTTCTTTTCTGATCTACAGAACTGTGAAGCTGAAGGACCTGCCGAAAATATTTATAAATTCAGCAATTACAACGTCAATGGTGGTAGGAATAATTGCGATCGCAGGAGCATTAGGCTGGCTTTTATCATATCTGGATTTTGATGAGAAGGTCTTGAGCATGATCCTTTCGATCTCCGAAAACCCGAAGGTGGTAATGCTTATATTGATATTTACAATGATGTTTTTGACCATGTTCGTTGAGTCGCTTGCGGTACTGGTGATAATGATACCGGTTATCACTTATGTGGTGGATATTTTCGGGTTCAACCCCCTGCATTTCGGACTCTTGATGGTGTTTGCCACTCAGATAGGTGCAACGACCCCGCCGGTTGCCGTTTTATTGTTTGTGGCAACTAGCATTGCCAAGACACCTTATGACCAGACGGTAAAATATTGCCTGCCATTTATTTTGACACTTATTACGATACTTCTATTATGTGCGTTTTTTCCAGCGATATCTACGTGGATACCTGAAACTTTTTTAGGAAGTCAGTAAAGGAGAAATATTATGCCGGGAATAGTCAGAAAATATGAGAATAAAAATGAGCCCATCGTCACTGAAAATAATGATGTGCTTTCGATGACCTATCTGAATATCGTCAAGCTTAATAAAGGTGACAATTGGGAAGAAGATTTCGAAGATTTCGAATCCTGTCATGTGGTAATGAAGGGTAACTGTGATATAAAAGTGGATGGTAAATTATTTGGGAATGTAGGCCGGCGAAAAGATATATGGTCGGGAAAGGCGGATTCGGTTTATGTTCCGATTAATTCTAAAGTTGTCATAACCGCTAACCAAGATGAAACGGAGATAGCGGTTGCAGGGGGGAAGTTCGATAAGAAGATGGAGGCTTTCAGGATAAAGCCCGAGGATGTGGAATATGTTGATGTCGGATCCAATGACACTCATTCTCACAGGAGGATATTTCATATCTTAGGTCAGAACGCAGAAGGCAGGGCGGGGAATCTTCTGATAAGCGAACTATACTGTGACGGCGGGTGCTGGTCAGGGTATCCATCTCATAAGCATGATGAGGATGCAAAAAGTGACGATGGTTTCGAGGAAACAGGTTTTGAAGAATTGTATCATTATCGTTTTAATCCGGAAAACGGCTTCGGTGCTCAACTGGTTTACCAGCCCGATGGGCAGAAGGACTGCTATATGACGCAGAGCGGCGATACGGTTTTAATAGATAAAGGTTATCATCCTACGGTGACTTCTCCGGGACATCAGGAATACATTTTTACGGTTCTGGTGGGACATACGCAGAGGTCATTAATTCAGAATTTTAGAGAAGATCACAGGTATTTGATGGATAAGATACCGGGGATCGGCAATATGAGAGATAAATTCAAATAATAAGGAGACATCCATGAATCTTGAAATGTTTAGTCTTAAAGGTAAAGTTGCGCTTGTTACCGGTTCCAGCAGAGGGCTCGGGTTTGTGATGAGCAGGGGACTAGCGGAAGCAGGTGCAAGGGTTATCTTAAACGGAAGAAACGAAGAAAGGTTGAAAAAAGCTGTAGATGAACTTAAAAGACGAAACCTCGATGTTGCAGGATACAGTTTCGATGTGGCTAAATCGAATGAAGTAAAAGATAATATTGAACGGATCGAAAATGAGATAGGGCCGATAGAGATCCTTTTTAACAATGCCGGTATTCAGATACGTTCGCCTTTTGAGGAGTTCGACGAAGATAACTGGCGCGAACTGATGAATGTAAATCTTACCGGTCCTTTTCTGGTCAGCAAGTATGTTGCAAAGAGTATGATCAAGAGAGAGTCGGGCAAGATAATTAATATCTGTTCGATGCAAAGTGAACTCGGCAGGGCGACAATAACACCTTATGCATGTTCAAAGGGCGGCTTAAAAATGATGACCAAAGGTATGGCGACGGAGTGGGGTAAGTACAATATCCAGGTTAATGGTATCGGGCCGGGATATTTTATTACGGAGATGACAAAGCCGCTGGCTGACAATGAAAAATTCAATTCATGGCTTTGCTCAAGGACGCCTGCTAACAGGTGGGGCAAGCCGGAGGAACTTATCGGGGCTGCGGTATTTCTATCTTCTGATGCTTCCAGCTATGTGAATGGGCAGATACTTTATGTTGACGGTGGAATGCTTGCCTGCGTGTGACAAATAGATCAGAATAAAAAAAAGGCCATCGTTTTGATGGCCTTATGATTTTGAAAGAATTCACTTTATCTTTTCAAGGTCGATATTTTCCTGAAGTTTATCCAGATCCGGTCGGTTTTCTGCGATCTTAAGTGACTCTTTATAAAGTTTACTCAGGTCAGGAAGGTTTAATTCGGAATCTTCTTTTATAAATATCGGGATTTTATGTAGAGGTGTCTGTACAGTGACGTATTGACCGCCTTTGTAAATACTTCCACACCATGCACATTTCCAGCTGTTTCCTTTTGGTAGATACATATCGTGTTCGCTTTTATCTTTTTGCCAGACCGGGGAAACCAGAACATCATCACCGAAAAGATATGTCTGCCAGTCTTCCCAGGCCTGTTTCTGGTCGGGATAGATCATAAATAATGGTTTGGTGATGGGCATGCCTGTTTTATGAGCGATCTTTGCGTGACCGTAAATATAGTCGAGCAATTCGACACGGAGCTTCGCATAGGTTCTCCAGATAGCGATCAGCTGAGTGTCATACGAAGGTTGCCACTCGGCATTCCAGAAGCCTTTATCGTTTGTCGGACCGACTTCCATAATTGGAGAAAAACAGCTAAAAGCAAGCCATCTTGCGGAGGTTTCTCGGTTTATATGCTTGTAGCCGCAGGTATCCGAACCCCAGAACGGATAGCCCATTACAGAAGCGCGTAGTTGCGCGATAATAGCTGCACGAAGACCTTCAGGATAACCCCTTATGTCCCCGCCCCAGAAAGTGCCGTATTTTGAACTACGTGTGAAGCCAGCACGGGGAATGAGAACAAAGTCATCGCCATAAATTTTCGAACAGGCTTCATGGGCGGCTCTGACGTACTGGACAGGATAATCGTTTCTGTTTTCCCTTGCAGTTCTTCCGTCCCATACATAGGTTTCCCTTGATTCAGGAACAAGTTCCTCTGCCCTGTCCATTTTAAAACCTCGAACACCGGCTTTAAGTACTTTATTCAGGCCGTTTTCCTTCCACCATTTAACGGCCTCTGGATTAGTGAAGTCGATGAGATATCTTTCTCTGGTTTTGTCCCATTCCTTTTGTTTTTTTATCGTGTAACCTTTTTCAATCGCATCATCTGCCATGTCCCCCATAACCCATGGTGCGATCCAGAGGAGAAACTTCATATCACTGGATTCGATCCATTTTATCATTTTTTCAGGGTTTGGCAGTCTTTCTCTGTCCCAGTTAAAATCGTTATAACCGTAAGAGCCGGTTGCCCAGGGTCTGTCTACAAAATAAACTCCGCAGGGAATGTCAAGTGCCTGCATCATTAGTACGTCTTCGACAACTTCACTGTTAAACGGGGCTGTCACTTTTGTGCCGTCGTAGAACTTTTCCCTCTGAGTATGTTCGTTACGCCATCGCCAAGACATAAACGCCCATTTTGGAGGAAGCACTGGAGGACCTGCATCAAGAGCGTGTTTTTTAATTATTTCTGCAGGAGTTCTTCCTGTGTAAATTCTGAAATTCAGGACAGGGCCTTCTGATCTTATCTGTAAATAGTTTTCGTGTTCCCTGCATAGATCGTAAAAGCCGGGCCATGTCCCGCGGATAAAAATGCCGTAACCTCTGCTGGATATAAAATAGGGGGAATAGAGAGACAAGGTATGTTTCAAGATCATTTCAACAGATTCGCCTCTTAAGTTCATGGCTGTTTCGATATCGTCATCCCATGAATTATCCTGGTCTCCGTCAACTGTTCTCTCGAAAAGGCCGGTGAAATATTCATCATCTGAAGCTTCAATGTTTATTCCCCATTCCAGGATTTTTGCCCCGTTGGGTGAAGTTAAAGAAATTTCCCAGTCGACTTTGTTTTTTACGGCTTGCAATATTATTTTTTTGTCGGTTTCATTTTGCCAGGTTGCATAGAAGAAATCTTCTTTATTTATCATAAGATCAGGTTTGCCTCTTAGCCAATGCTTAGCAGTTCGGGATTTAAAGTAGACAGAACCTTTTTTTGAATTTCTTATGTTGGTGATAATTAAAGGCTGCTTAAGGTTTTGGTTATCGAATTGAATTCGCAAGTCTTTTTCCGGGCCGGTAAAATCTACCCGATAATCCGCTACCGATAAATTGACTATCAGTGCAATTATGAGTAAAATCAATATTGAGCTGAATCTCTTATTTAACATAACCTCTCCAATTATTTATCGAAATATTTTTCTTCCAGTTTTGACAGATCCGGCTTCTGTGATGCGAGTTGTAATGATTCTTTGTAAAGTTTTTCAAGATCAGGAAGTATAAGAGCAGAATTTTTCTTCACGAAAACCGGTATTTTATACATAGGTGTATCAACTTCGACATTTTGACCGCCGTCATAAATTTCACCTGTCCAGGCTGATTTCCATTTCTGGCCTGCCGGCAGATATAGTTCGTGGCTTTCTTTTTGTTTTCTCCAGATTGCTGATACCAGGATATCATCGCCATAAAGATATGTCTGCCATTCTTCCCAGGCCTGTTTCTGGTCGGGATAAGCGAGGAAAAGAGGCCTTGCGACGGGCATCCCGGTTTCCCGAGCATGTTTTGCGAATTTGTATGTGTAATCCATTAAATGGGTGTGCAGTTTAGTATAAAGCCTCCATATCGCGATTAGCTCTTTATCATAATTCGGTTCTTTGTCCATATCCCAGAGCCCTCTGTTTTCTGTCGGACCTACTTCCATTATAGGGCAGAAACAGCTGAAACCGAGCCAGCGTGCCAATACTTCCCGGTCAAGGTCACCCTGCCAGTAACCACCGGTGTCAGAACCCCAGAGCGGATAACCCATTACCGCGCATCGCTGGAGTGCGATAATCGCGGTACGAAGACCTTCGGGGGGAGAACCGATATCACCACCCCAGAAAACCGCATATTTTGAGCTGTTAGTATAAGCAGCTCTCGGCATTAAAACGAAATCGTCGCCGTGGACCTTTTCAGCTATTTCGTAGGTTGATCTTACATACTGAACCGGATAGTCGTTTCGCATTTCCCTGCTTGTTCTGCCGTCATAGATATATGTTTCACGGTTTTGGGGCACTACTTCTTCAGAACGGTCAAGCTTAAATCCTTTTACTCCCATTTTCAGAACTTTTGCAGGCCCGTTTTCCTGCCACCATTTTTTGGCCTCAGGATTTGAGAAATCGACCAATACCCTGTTTTCCTTGTCTTCGGTCTGCCCCTTTACATCATAACCTTTTTCAACTGCTTCTTCAGCCATTTCACCGTTTACCCATGGTGCGATCCAGAGAACAAATTCCAATCCCTCTTCATTAAGCCAGTTGATCATCTCCTGGGGTTTTGGAAATCGGTCGGTATCCCATTGAAAATCGTCATAACCGTATTCTCCGACCGCCCAGGGTCTGTCAACCCAGTAAATTCCGCAGGGGATATCGAAGGCCTTCATCATGAGGACGTCTTCGACAACTTCACTGTTATATGGAGCATTGACTTTTGTGCCGTCGTAGTATTTTTCCCGGTTAGTATGGTCATCGCGCCATCTCCAGTGTGAGAACGCCCATTTAGGAGGGACAAAGGGCGGCCCAACTTCTATAGCATGTTTTTTAACCGGAACCGAAGGATTTTTGGAGGTGTATATCTTGCAACTCAGAGAATCTCCTTCGAAGTCAATGATAGTCTTGTTTTCCAGTTTTTTGCCGAAATCAAATACTCCGGGCCAGGTACCGTGTACGAACAGGCCGTATCCTTCCGAAGAAATATAAAATGGTGCATACATTGATAATGTCGGTCTTATAAGCATCTGTATATGTTCGCCTCTTAAGTTGAGACCCCGCTTTATACCTTTCTTCCATGAATCTCTCTGGTCGCCCTCAACAGTCATTTCAAATACGCCAGTGAAGTATTCATCTTTTTGTGCATCGATGGTGAATCCCCACCTGAAAATTTTCGGTCCTGATTCAGAGTATAATTTCAGAAGATAGTCGTTGCCGTCTTTCAATATACAAAGCACAATTGGCTGATCGTTATCCATAAGCCACCTTGCAAAAAGACGGTTTTCTGATTGGTCAATGTAAACAGGTTTGCCTTTTAAACGCTGCAGACCTTTTTTTAATTTAAAGAAGATGCCTGATTTATTTATACTTTCTTCGGGCATAATATTCAGTTGCCCCTGATTAAGTTCACTGCTTTTCAGTGTAAGCCCGACGAAATTTTCATCTCCTCTGTATTTCAGGTTAATCGGGTTTGCAGCAAAAATGCATAAATTTGCAGAAACTATTATTGTAACAATTAATTTTACTGTCCATTTGTCTTTCATAATATACTCCTGAAATTATGGAATTTGCCATTTAACAAGATTCTTGGATCTTGCCAAGCCAAGTTTATTGTTTCCCCGTCCGGCATGTGACTTATCTTCGGTTCTGCCTGCGTAGATCATATAAAAATATCCATCGTGATCAGTCCAGTCCGCCAAGAAGGCTGCGTTAGCTGTCTGTTGTGAATTGAATTCTTCTGCAGGTATTTTGAGTTTGCGGAATTTATGCCATTTTGTCCAATGTTCCGGGTTCTGAGCGGATCGTTTAAGACATGCCATATGCGGTGAATGCTGGCCGTTAGCTGCTGTTGCTAAAAGGTGCCATTTATCATTTATTTTGATGAACTCTGCGTTTTCGAACCATCCGAGATTTAGGGTACCAAGTCTTTTCCAGGGGCCCTGAACGTTTTCTGAATATGCGATGTTCGGTGATTGTTTTTCCTTCCAGACCAGATAGTATCTTTTATTTTCGTATGCCAGTGCGGCATCGATAGCACGGGTTCCTGTAGTAATATCTTTTGCCAGTGGAATGTGTTTTTGCCAGGTTTCGAGGTCTTTTGAACTTGCATAGAAAAGCTGGTTTGGTTTTCCTTCTTTATCTCCCCAGGAATTGTAGGTTAAATAGTAAGTGCCGTGTATTTTTGTAATATCAGGTGAGCACATTCCTATCCAACCGTCTTTCCTGCCGTCCCAGATAAAAAGTGGATCGGAAAAATTTTTGAAATCTTTAGTTTTTATTCCAACTACATGACTTCTTACCCTGTCTCTATCGTGATAGAATGCTGAGAAAAAAAGGTAGAAGGTATCATTATCCTTGCTACAAGCCATGCAGGCATCTTTTGTTGACCAGTTTTGATGCTGATAGACGGGATTTTTAAGCTGGTGCCAGTCTATAAAATTTTCCCCGGCACAGCCGACAGTACATAAGATAGTTATTAAAAACATTAAAGTTTTGTGGTTGTTATTAATCATCGAGAGGTACCTGCCAATTTTTTAAATCTTTCGATCTTGCCAGGCCGAGTTTGTTGTCACCTCTTCCGGCGTGGGTGTGACTGTGGGTATTACCGGCGTATATAAGATAAAAGTAGCCGTCGTATTTTCTCCAGTCTGCAAGAAAAGCTGCATTTGCCCGGTGTTTTGTATTAAAGGACTGTTGCGGCACATTTATTTTAAAACCGTCCTTCCAGATAAGCCAGTCATCTTCTTTTTGACCTGAATCTTCCATTTTATACAGGTAAGGTTCATGGGGTGAATAATCCGTGGACAGAAAGTGCCATTTATCATCAATTTTAATGAACTCAAAGTTTTCATGCCTCATGCCGTTATCTCTGCCGTTTTCCATGAAAAGGTTAATGTAGCCTGCTCCGATGTAGCGGAAGTCACCATCCAGGGATTTTCCGACTGCCATCCTGTTTTTCTTTATTTTCTCGCCGTTGACGATGTAATCCTGCCAGACGAGGTAATATTTGCCGTCTTTATAAGTAACAGCGACATCGATTAAACTTTTTCCTCGGGTGAGATTTTTTGCAATTGGATTGTTGTGGTCCCAGTTTTCAAGATCATCAGAGACTGCATAAAAGAGCTGATTATGCTCACCGTTGGGATGTTCATGCCCCCAGGAATTGTAAGTAAGTACATACTTATCCTTTATTTTTGTGATATTAGGGGAACACATCCCTGTCCACCCCTTTTCGTGTCCGTCCCAGATAAACATCGGTTCTGAGAAATTTTTAAAGTCTTTTGTTTTTATCCCGACCACGTGACTTCTTTCTTTGCCCCGTTCGTAATAAAAGGCAGAGAAGAATATGTAGAAGGTATCATTGTCCTCTTTATAGATCATACATGCATCTTTTGTTGATGCTCCTTCGTAAACGTAGAAAGGGTTTTCCAGATCCTGCCAGTTTATGAATTCGGCAGTTTGTTTTTTTGCATTAATAAAAGTACAGGAAATGGTTAATAAGATTAACATCAGAGTTATAATAGGTTTGAGTAATTTTGACATAACTATTCGCTCCTTCAAAAACCGCATCATCAAATTCCCGGCGGAATTTATTTCTGGGTTTAATTACTTTATAATTTAAAATGATTTTATGATAAGGCGATGTTGGGGTCAAGCAGTTTTGTTGAATTATTTCAGGTTATGAGAAAATTGTCTCCAGTAGTTCTTGTATTCTTTTAAAAGAGCTTTTATAATAATCGAACAAAATTTAAAACCTTATCATTAATGGAGATATCATGGCAAAGTTAAAGATAGTTTTAACAGTTTTACTCGTTTCATCTTTTTTACTTAGCGGATGTTCTAAGAAAAAGTCAGAAAAACATGTTCTGAAACTTGCGCACAGTTTAAGCACCAAACATCCGGTTCACAAAGCCCTTGAGTACATGTCAAAGGAGGTTTATGAGAAATCCGAAGGCAAGCTCAAGATAGATGTTTATCCGGGCGGTCAGCTTGGTTCAGAAAGGGAGTGCATAGAACAGCTGCAGCTTGGGGCACTTGCGATGACGAAGACCTCCACGGGTCCTTTGGAAAGTTTCGTACCGGAAGTTAAGGTACTGGGTCTTCCGTATATATTCAGGGATAAAACTCACAAGGATAAGATATTGAAAGGTAAGATCGGAAAAGAACTGCTGGCTGCAGGTGAAAAAGTGGGACTTAAGGGCTTGTGTTTTTATGATGCAGGTGCAAGAAGTTTCTATACAACAAACAATGCCATAAGAACGCCGGAAGATCTTGAAGGAATGAAGATAAGAGTTCAGCAGAGCCACATAGCCATGAAAATGATCGAGGCTATGGGAGCTTCGCCGACGCCGATCGACTGGGGTGAATTATATACCTCACTTCAGCAGGGGGTTGTTGACGGTGCGGAGAATAATCCTCCGAGTTTTTACGAATCGAATCATTACCAGATTTGCAAATACTATACCCTGGATGAACATACCCAGCCGCCTGATATGGTTCTGATAAGTACCGCTGTATGGAATAAATTGTCACCTGAATTACAGCAGGCGTTAAATGATGCCGTAGCTGAGTCTGTACCTTATTACGAGGAATTATGGAACAAGAGGGTTGCAGAGTCACTTGCAAAGGTTAGAGAGGCAGGGGTCGAGGTGATTATTCCCGACAAGGAGCCTTTCATCGAAGCTGTAAAAAGTATGTATGGTGAATTCAAAGGTACTAATGTCGGAAAGCTTGCTGACAGGATCAGGGCGGTTAAATGAATTTTCTAAGGAAGATAAAGAACATCCTGGACAAGGTATTGGAAGTGCTCGTCACTGTATCGATGGGGGTGCTGGTGATCGATGTGGTGTGGCAGGTGTTTACGCGGTTCATAATCAAAAAACCGAGTTCCTGGACAGAAGAGCTTGCTACATTCCTTATGATCTGGGTAGGGATGCTCGGTGCCAGTGTAGCCCTCAACCGTGGTGCACATCTTGGTATCGATTATTTCGTTTCGAAAATGTCATCTAAGATGGCGGGACTTTCGGTTTTGTTCTCATTGGGATGTATTACTGTTTTTTCTTTACTGGTGATGATAGTCGGTGGTATAAAACTGGTCGATATCACCCTGCAGACCAACCAGATATCTCCGGCACTTGGTTTGAAGATGGGATATGTTTATCTTGCGATTCCAATCAGCGGGTTGTTTCTTGTGATCTACAGTATCGAACTGTTTATCGAAAATCTGCAAAGATTTTTCCTTCATAAGCCTATAGATGTACAGCACGATACCGAAACAGAAAGTTCAACGGAATGAATTTATGGATGATAAATAATGACACCTGATAATCTTGCTGTTCTAGTATTAGTAATCAGTTTCATAATACTTCTTGTATTGAATATCCCCGTTGCTTTCTGCATGGGTATAGCGACACTTTTGGGTCTTCTGGTATTGGGCGACCTCCCTTCATTTCTAATCGTTGCTCAGAAGATGGCGACAGGGATAGACAGTTTCGCTTTGCTTGCGATACCGTTTTTTATATTATCAGGGTTGTTTATGGGAAGGGGAGGAATCGCCCGCCGTCTGGTGGATTTTGCGAATGTGGTCGTGGGAAGGTTGCCGGGAGGATTGGCTTATGTAGATATTCTGACCTGCATGCTTTTCGGTTCGATATCCGGGTCGGCATCCGCTGCAGTGTCATCAGTTGGAGGATTCATGGTTCCCTTGATGAATAAGAGAGGCTATGCAAGAGATTTTAATGCTTCGATCAGCATTACAGCAGCTACGACAGGGCTTTTGATACCCCCGAGTAACGTAATGATAGTTTATTCCCTGGCCACGGGTGGTGCAACTTCCATAGCTGCGATATTCATAGCGGGTATTGTGCCGGGGATAATGGTAGGACTTGCCTTAATGACGGTTGCCGGAGTTATATCTTATAAGAGAGATTACGGCAGGGGAGAAAGTGTCAGTCTAAAGGATTCTGTTTTCAGGTTTTTAAACGCGATACCGGCACTTCTTTTGATAATAATAGTTCTCGGAGGAATATTGAAGGGTATATTTACGGCTACCGAGGCGTCCGCGATTGCTGTGGTTTATTCTTTTTTTCTTTCTGTTTTCGTTTACAGGGAGGTTAAATTCAGGGATCTGCCGGGGATTATTTTGCAGTCTGCGATAACGACTTCGGTTGTTATGCTGCTGATAGCGACTTCGATGGCGATGAGCTGGTTCCTTGCAAGACAGAACATACCCCAGGACATAAGCTCTTTTCTGCTTAGCCTGACGGAAAATAAGTTTCTGATACTCTTGATAATAAATCTTTTGCTGCTGGCAGTTGGAACCTTTATGGACATGACTCCTGCCGTCCTGATATTTACGCCTATTTTTCTGCCGATCGTTACTGATTTAGGGATGAATCCTCTTCATTTCGGCATTATTCTAATCATGAATCTTTGTATAGGCTTGTGTACTCCGCCGGTAGGGACGTGCCTTTTCCTGGGGTGCGGAATTGCTGAGACAACGGTAACAAAGATAATAAGACATATATTGCCGTTCTTTGCTGCAATGATAATAGTTTTATTTATATGCACTTATTTTGAAGTATTTTCACTCTGGCTTCCGGGTCTTTTTGATTTTATCTAAAAAAGCTTTCTTGATTTTTATTCAAATAGATATTTAAATTAATTACATGGGTGATCGAAGATATATTCTGCATGTGGATATGGATGCCTTTTTTGCATCTGTTGAGCAGATGGATAATCCGCAGCTTAAAGGCAAGCCTGTGATTGTAGGCGGTGACCCCAAAGGCAGGGGTGTTGTAAGTGCTGCTTCCTATGAGGCAAGGAAATTCGGGGTACATAGTGCCATGCCCATGAAAACCGCTAAAGCCAAATGTCCTGATTGTATTATTCTGCCTGTTCGGATGAAGAGATACTCAGAACTGTCTCAAAAAATACACGAAATTTTCTCAGAATATACACCCCTTTTCGAGCCGGTTTCCATAGATGAAGCTTTTCTGGATGTCACCGGCAGCATATCACTTTTCGATTCTGCAGAAAATATTGGCAGGGAAATTAAGAAAAGGATTAAAAAAGAAGTAGGATTAACTGCTTCAGTGGGAATAGGGCCTAATAAATTCCTTGCAAAACTTGCCAGCGACCTCGAAAAGCCAGACGGTTTTGTGGTAATCGATGAAAAGAACAAAAGGAATGTTCTCGATCCTTTGCCGGTATCTAAAATTTACGGAGTCGGGAATGTCATCGCCCGGCATTTGAAAGAAGCGGGATTAAGGACAGTCAAGCAGGTTCGGCAAACCCCGGCAGAGGTTTTGAAGCAGATCGTTGGAAATTTTGCAGTAAATCTTAAGAACCTTGCCAACGGTATAGATAATTCACCTGTAGTTCCGGAACACGAAGCAAAAAGTATCTCCAGTGAACTTACATTCGAAAAAGATTTAACCGACAAAAATACTTTATTACAGGTGCTGGTCTCGCAAATAGAGGAGGTTGCTCAAAAGTTGAGAAAATCAAAATTATGTGCAAAGACGGTTAACTTAAAATTTCGATATCCGGATTTCAAAACATTAACAAGGAGCAGGAGCCTGGATAATTACACTGATCTGACCGATGACCTTATTGCAGTGGGGAAAGAAATTTTTGAAAAGTGCTACAGGAAAGAAAAAAGCCCTTTGAGGCTTTTGGGATTTGGAGTTTCGAACCTGGCAGAAAAAAGCAGGCAGCCCATGATGCTTTTTAACGACCCGGATAAAGAAAAGGCCAAAAAACTGGATAAGACAATAGACGAGATCAAAAATAGGTTCGGCAGAGGTTCACTGAAGAGAGGCCATTAAAAAAAACGGAATTGCACTTTTATATGCAATTCCGCTTGGAGGAGAAATGTTATGTCCAGCTATTTTTATATTAATTAAAATTGTTATTAATATATTGGCGTTTTCTTTGCTTTTTGTTCACTCTTAAAAAAGTTTTTTATTTCTTTTTCCTTAATTTTTTCCCGCAATTTTTGAATTTTCGCAACTTTTTTGAGATGCATTTTCAAAACTCCTTAAATAAATTAACACAACAGGTATATTTTGAGCAATATCTGTGCCAAACTAGTTTTATTGGATTTACAGGCCCTTAATGTGGTTTCAAACCACTTAAGAGCGACATAAGTGTCAGGATAAGCTCAAATATCACAAAAATGTCGTTTTCCATTGTACAAATAATTCTTAAATGAAATTAGTAAAGACACTTATAAAAAGATTATTAAAAACCCTGTTGGATTAGCGGATTTATAAGATTATCCTCGAGTAATAGATTATGGTTTTGAAAGGGGGAAACATGTTATTTAGATTTTTTTTGAGAATGGCTGTTGCAATGCTCGTTACCGGCCAGTGCTTTTCAATGGTTTCCGATGATTTTTCAGATTCAGAACTGGATTCTCAAGTCTGGGAATTTTCAGATCCGAAAGGTGATTGTACTGTCAGGATCAACGGCAGCCAGGTGTGTATTGATTTGCCGGCAGGCAGTAATCATGATCTTTGGCCTTATCAGAACTTTGCACCCAGGCTTATACAGAATTGTAATTCCGGAAATATAGATGTTGAAGTTAAATTCGATTCATTTTTCTATGGCTCTGTTCAATCGCAGGGTATTCTAATTGAAGAGGATTCGGAAAATTATTTAAGATTAGACCTTTTTTTTGACGGTGAATACCTGCGGGTATTCTCAGCGGCCATAATAAATAATATACCAATTAAATATAACACTGTAATTGTTAATAATTTCCCTCCTTTTTATTTACGTGTCAAAAAAACAGGTAATGAATGGAAAAATTATTTCTCTGCCGATGGACAGGACTGGGAAAAAGTATCACAATTTATACAAAATTTAAAACAGCGAAAAGCGGGAATATTTGCGGTAAATTATTCGGAAAAATATGCTCCTGAATTTTCCTGTATAATTGACTATTTTATGAAGAGAAACGAGCCTGTTATCCCGGAAGATGAAGGTTTAAACACTATAACTATTTGTTGTGTTGGAAATGGAACAGTAACAAAAGAACCTTCCAGGCCTTATTATGAAGAAGGTGAAAATGTGTTGTTGATGACAGAACCGGGAGAAAATAGTGAATTTGCAGGTTTTTATGGAGACTATGAACAGATTTCTAATCCGCTTGAGATAGAAGTAGACAGCGATATTTATCTTTTGGCGTATTTCGAACAAATGGAGTCTGCAGTTGACTTTGACATCTGGTACGGATTAAATCAGAAGTTCGGGCATCTGGGTAATCCTCAGGTTTGGGTTAATGTCCTGGGTAATATCAGCAACCCTGCGGGGTTAGTCAGAGAACTGGAGTATTCTCTTAATGGGGGTTCTTACTCACCACTGACTATTGGTGCAGATACGAGACGTCTTTGTGATGATGGAGATTTTGTTATCGAAATAGATTACCTTGACCTGGCAGAGGGTCAGAACCAGGTTGAAATAAAGGCTACAGATGACGAAGGTTTTACCAGTTACCAGAATGTATCACTGGATTATGAGGGAGGTAATATCTGGCCGGGAAATTATAACATTGACTGGTCATCATCAACTAATATTCAGAATCTTGTGCAGGTCGTTGACGGAGAATGGGCGTTGACGGGAGGAGGACTGAGAACGATACAGATAGGCTATGACCGGGCATTTGTATTCGGAGACATATACTGGGAAAATTATGAATTCACCCTTTCCTTTACCGTTTATGGTTTCGACCCTGATGGATTTAATTATCCCAGCAATCATCCCGGATTTGGTACACTGGTAAGATGGCAGGGCCATACAGACAATCCCGTGAATTGCGGTCAGCCTAATTGCGGCTGGCTTCCTCACGGATCATCATTCTGGTTTGACTGGGATTCGACCGGAGGTTACGGTGCGGACATTGGTGGAAGTTTGAGATACACGGGAATGGATCCTCTTGACTACGGGGTGAAATATTTTGTTAAGATGAAAGTCGAGACCATTGAAGACAAGGGCAATCTTTACAGTTTAAAGATGTGGCAGGAGGGAGAATCGGAGCCAGGTGGATGGTTTATTGAAAAATACAGAACGCCTGATGTCACTAATGGTTCGGTTCTAGTGTTGGCTCATCATGTAGATGTTCTTATAGATGATATAATTATTAATAATTTAGATGATAATGTAGAGCCCCCGCCTCCACCACCTCCCGAAGATACGACGCCTCCGGAATTATTCAATATAAGTGCGTTTGCAGGTAGAAAAGAAGTTACGATTTCATGGTCTACTGACGAAGCGGCTGCAAGTACGGTTAAGCTGGGTACAAGCAGTGCTTATGAGATAGGTACATTTGAAGACCCTATATTAAAAACTTCGCACTCGATATTAATAGATAATCTTACCGAAGATACAGTTTATCATTATAAAGTTATTTCAGAGGATTCAGCAGGTAATCGGGCAGAATCAACTGACAAAACATTTACCACTTTATCCGATGACATTCCTGAAAAATATTTTGAGAATTTCGAAAGTTACAATACGGGCAGTGACCCTGCACGGTGGTTCGATACCGACGCAGGTAACAGCATGCAGGAAGATGATAGCCTGTTTGAGGTAAGTGAAGTGGAGGGCCAGAAGTCATTCGGTACAAGTTCAAAACTTATCAATATACATTCCCATTATCTCGGGCAGGGAAGTCCCGACTGGAGCAATTACGAGTACACAGGAAGAATGAAGGTCACAGACGGTTACAGTGGTATAGGGGTGACTTTTTTGTCGGATTATCCCAATTCTGACAGTTATTACAGATTGAGAAAGGAAAAGGGGGGTACTTTTCATATTTCACCTCACGGAACAAAAATAACAGGTGGTGACAAAGATACAGGAGTAAGTGCAAATGTTAATAAATGGTACTGGTTCAGGATCGATGTTGAAAATACCGGATCAGTGACGAATATTTACGCCAAAGTCTGGGCCGACGGAGATAATGAGCCTTCGAATTGGCAGGCAACATGCTCTGATTCAAGTACAAGCAGGCTTTTCGAAGGCACTGTAGGGATCTGGAGCATGCTTTCTGGAAATAAGTACTGGGATGACCTGCAGGTAGTCTTTGAGGGCGAAGAACCTCCACTACCACCTCCGCCGCCTGATGACACAACCCCGCCGGTGATCAGCGATATATTTATAGATGAAGGAACAACTACTGCTGATGTCAGTTGGAAAACGGATGAACCTGCAGAGGGTGAAGTTTCTTACGGCTTGACGAGTTCATATGAGCTTGGTTCAATAACGGAGACATCTTTCAAGACAGAACATAATTTACAGATCAGTGGTCTTGTACCGGAAACTGATTACCATTTAAAGATAAAATCAACAGACCAGGCCGGCAACGAGGCATTTAGCAACGATCTGCCATTCAGTACGGGTGCTGTAAGCCAGGGGTATTTTGAAGGGTTTGAGGTCTATGATGAAGGTGATGATCCGGCAGGATGGTATGATACCGACGCATACAACAGTATGCAACAGGATGACTCTCTTTACAAAATATTCCTTTATGAAGGCCAGGCAGCTTTGGGAACAAGTAGTTCTTTGATCAATATTCATTCGCACTATATTAACCAGGGAAGCAGCGACTGGATGGACTATACTTTCACAGGGAAGATGATGACGAGCAATGTAAGCGGAGGCATAGGAGTGACGTTTTTATCAGACTATCCGAATTCAGACAGTTATTACAGACTGAGGATGGAAAAGGGTAAAAGCTTCAGGATAGAACCTCACGGAACTCAGATATCCGGCGGAGATAAGGATAGCGGGATTTTCCCGCTTGCAAATGTATGGTATCGATTCAAAATCCAGGTATCTGATATCGGCATCAGAACCGAGATTAAGGCAAAGGTATGGAGAGAAGGTAGCGGTGAGCCTGCGTTATGGCAGATAGATTGTTTTGATGAAAACCCCGGCAGGAGAGTAAAAGGTACAATAGGTACCTGGAGCATGAGAAGCGGGTTTAAATACTGGGATGATTTTGGGGTTATTTTTGACCAATAAAAAAATATATTTTTCAAAACCTGCTATGGATTATAAAACTGACCTGTTATAGCAATATTTTTTGTTTTTATTTTAATTTTTTATCACATCCGGAAGTTTTATTGATTTTTATCCGATTCTGAGTTATTATTCTGGTGAAATTTATCGCCAGGAAAATTCTATTTAGTCCAGGAAAATTAAAAATGAAGAAAGTAATATTGCTTATCGAAGCAGTGAGTTCTTATGGAAGGGGACTTTTGAAAGGTATCTCAGAATATTCTCGCCTTTACGGTCCTTGGTATTTTTATCGTGAAGCTTTGACTCCGTTTTACAGAACCAGAATGAAAGAATTCGATTTTTCCAGATTAAAAAACATAAAAGCTGACGGTATAGTTACCAGGGTTTTTGGAGAAACCGAAAAAATAGCCTCTCTTGATCTTCCTACAATTGCAACAGACGACGACAAAAACATAACAAAATTTCCGGGAATAATAAGTGATTATGAAGCAGCAGGCAGGATGGCAGCCGATCATTTACTCTCTCTGGGATTCGAAAATTTTGCCTATTGTACTTATGGAGATTATTTCTGGTCAAAAAAAAGGGGGGAATTCTTTTCAAAGAGACTGCAGGAAGAAGGCCATAAAACTTACTTTTATGAAAGTTTAACCCGTAAGAATAATTATTTTGAAGATGAACAGGAATCCATCCAGAAATGGCTTAAGGAAATACCTAAACCTGTAGGGGTGATGGCGGCAAATGATGACATGGGACTACAGGTTCTGGAGGCGTGCAGGGCAGCTAATTTTTATGTACCTGAAGAAGTAGCAGTTGTGGGAGTGGACAATGATGAACTTTTATGCGGATTATCGACGCCTCCTTTAACAAGTGTTGCCATTGATACATATCGAGCCGGTTTCGAGGCAGCCCGACTGTTAGATGAGATGATGACAGAAAGGAAAACAAAGAAAAATATGGTAGTGGCAAGAGCAACTCATATAGAGGTAAGACAATCTACTGATATCTTAATAACCGAAGATTCTGTTGTAATTGAAGCAGTAAGATATATAAAAGCTAATTTGAACAAACCGATCCAGGTAAGTGACGTTGCAGAACATGTGAATGTCTCCAGGCGTACTTTGCTTGAAAAATTCAGGAATAATCTTGGCAGAACTGTTCATGAGGAATTAAAAAGACTGAGAATAGAAAAAATTTCTCAGATGCTTTTAAAAACAGATACCCCTATTTTCCAGATAGCCCATGACTTAAACTTTACAAATGTTGAACATATTGCCCGTTATTTCAAGACGGAAAAGGGTATGACGCCGCTTGCATATAGAAAAAAATATGGAAGCGGGTTTTTAAGAGATTCTATGGATTATCTCGAGAAAAGTGAAAATGAACCAACTGAAAACTAAAAAATTGGTACAGATGAAACATATCTGTAAGGATTTTTCCGGAGTACAGGTGCTTGATAACGTAAATTTTGATCTTTATGCAGGTGAAGTGCATGTACTTGCAGGAGAAAACGGAGCAGGTAAAAGCACATTGATCAAGATTCTTTCAGGTGTTCACAGTGATTATGAGGGAAGTGTTTTTATTGATGAACAAAAGGTTCATTTCAAATCAGTGAATGAAGGACAGAATGCGGGAATTGCGGTTATTCACCAGGAACTTTCTGTGGTGGGAACGATGACGGTTGCGGAAAATATTTTCCTGGGAAGGGAAAGAAGAAAAAAAGGAATCCTCGATAAAAAAAGGATGCGGCAAGAGGCTGTTAAATTTCTTGAGAATGTAGGACTATCGAATATCAATGTCAACAAGGCCGCAGGAGATTATTCAGTAGGAATTCAGCAACTTATAGAAATATGCAAAGCGCTTGCTTTTAAAAGTAAAATTATAGTGATGGATGAGCCGACCAGTGCTCTTACTGACCCGGAAGTGGAGATGCTTTTCGGCATCATCGAAAAGTTAAAGGAAAATGGATGCGGAATAATCTATATATCTCATAAAATGGATGAAATATTCGAAATAGCCGACCGGATAACAGTATTAAGAGACGGTGAGTACATCGGAACGTCTGATGCAGGTGATCTTGATAATGATAAACTTGTGAACTGGATGGTCGGTAGAGAGCTGAATCAGCAGTTTCCTCGCCACCAGCCTAAAAATGGAGGCATAATATTTAAAGTTAATAATTTTACCCTTCCTGATCCTTCAGGTAAGCCAAACCCATTGGTACAAAATATATCTTTCGAGTTAAAAGAAGGCGAGATACTAGGTTTTGCGGGCTTGCAGGGATCGGGCAACAGTGAGCTTTTCAATGCTTTATTCGGCAGTTACGGAAAAATAGCGAAGGGCAATGTCTTTGTAGATAATAAGAGCTACAAACCTTATCATCCCGGTACAGGGATAAAAGAAGGACTGGCTTTGCTGACCAATGACAGAAAAGGTAACGGCCTGGTCATGGATATGAGTATTCAATATAATTCGACACTGGCATCGCTTAAAAAATATTCACCCGGCGGCTGGCTTAAACCAAAAAAGGAGCAGAAAGTTGTCTCCGAATTATCGTCATCGTTGAACCTTAAATGTTCGGGTTTAAGGCAGGAAGTAAAATATCTTTCGGGTGGTAATCAGCAGAAGGTAGTCATAGCTAAATGGATGGATACCGATCCTAAGGTGATGCTTCTTGATGAGCCGACAAGAGGTGTTGATGTAGGTGCCAAACATGAGATATACGAGCTTATGAATAAATGGACATCAGAAGGCATAGGTATACTTTTGATAACTTCAGAGATGCCTGAACTGCTTGCCATGAGTGATAGAATACTTGTTATGCACAGGGGCAGGATTACTGCAGAATTCTCTTCGGAAGAAGCTACTCAGGAGGAAATTTTGAAAGCTGCAATGGGTGAAAGTCAGGAAAATTAAAATTAGTAAGAGGATTTTAATGAAATGAAGAAAAATTCACGGATCGAATTGCTTTATTCACCGACGGTCAGGGCATTAGGTGCGCTGCTGGTTGTTTTTGTTATAGGATTGATATTTAATGCAGACGGTGCTTTTTTTAAGTGGGGAACACATCGTGATATGTTAAGGGCAGTATCTGTATTCGGGATACTTGCCTGCGGGATGACGGTGGTGATACTTACAGCGGGAATAGATCTTTCAGTTGGAAGTATCCTGGCTTTAAGTGCGGTGGTATTTTCCCTTCTTACAATTCAATGGCAGTGGCCCTGGTTTATTGCGATACTGGTATGTATTGCACTTGGTGCTGCATGCGGGCTCTGTTCCGGGTTTTTCATAAGCCGATTTTCCATCCAGCCTTTTATTGCAACCCTTGCAATGATGGTATTTGCAAGAGGAATGGCTAAGTGGATTTCGGGAGGGAAAAAGGTCTCAACTGCCGTTCAACAGGCAGACGGGACTTATAAATATGTAGAGATACCGAAAGTCTTTGAGTTTTTGAATTCCAAAGTACTCGGCGACAATATAACTGTAGTGACAATAATTTTCCTGGTGTGCCTTGTTATCTGCTGGATACTGATAACTAAATTAAGGATCGGAAGATACTGGTATGCTATAGGCGGTAACGAGGAAGCAGCCAGGTTATCAGGTATTCCTGTAGGTATAGTTAAAACAGCGGCATACATTCTGAGCGGGGCTTTATGTGCAGTTGCAGGAATCTGCCAGGCATCACAGGAAATGCAGGGCGACCCCCAGGCAGGTATGGCTTACGAGCTCTCTGCCATTGCAATGGTAGTTATAGGAGGAACGAGTTTAAGCGGCGGAAAAGGCGGAATCTGGCTTACTTTGCTGGGCGTACTTACAATAGGATACTTAGAGAAGATATTGAGTATAAATGCTGTCGGTGAGGATAAAAGACTTATGCTTACAGGTGCAATAATAGTTGCGGCAGTATTGTTCCAGAAAAGTAAAAAATAAACTATTAATATCAGGAGTGAAAAATGAAGAAAGAATTATTTGTTTTATTTTTAGCAGGATTGTTATTTTTTATAGGCTGCAGCAAAAAGGATAACGGGGATAATGAAAAAGTTCAGTCTGAAGAAAGCCGAACGCCCAAATGGACTATCGGCATGAGTCAGTGCAATCTCGGCGAGCCCTGGCGTGTTCAGATGAACGCTGATATTGAAAATGCTGCAAAGAAATATTCCGAAATAGAAGTGATCTTTAAAGATGCTCAGAATGACACATTAAAGCAGAGATCGCAGATGGAGGAATTTATCAGTGCAGATGTAGATCTTATTATAATATCGCCCAAAGAGGCCCAGCCTTTGACACCCGTAGTTGCTCAGGCCTATAAAGATGGTATACCGGTTATTGTTCTGGACAGGAGAGTTTTAAAAGATCAGTACACCTGTTTTATAGGTGCGGATAACAAGCTGATCGGAAAGGCGGCAGGTAAGTGGATAGTTAATAAACTCGATAGTCAAGGCCGAATTGTTGAGCTTAAGGGTTTGATGACCTCTACTCCGGGACAGGACAGGCATTCCGGCTTTAGAAAAGGGATACAAGGTTCTGATCTGGAGATAATATTTGAGGCCGATATGAAATGGCTTGAGCCTAATGCAAGGCAGGAAATGGAATCTGCACTTGCAAGGTTCGAAAATATAGACCTGGTATATGCCCACAATGATCCCGGGGCCCACGGAGCTTATCTTGCCGCTAAAGCTGCGGGAAGGGCAGAGGATATTTTGTTTGTGGGAATAGACGGTTTGCCCCAGGAAGGGCAGATGTATGTAAAACAGGGGATATTGGCGGCAAGTTTTGAATATCCTACAGGTGGTAAAGAAGCCGTAGAAACAGCATTAAAAATTCTAAACGGCAAAAAAGTAGAAAAAGAGATCACTCTTTCCTCCAGATATTTCACACCTGAAAATATCGATGAAGGTGGAGAAAATATCAATAAGATTCTGGATAATGCTAAATAACGAATCTTATCTCAAAAAAAGCCTTCATTCCTGAAATTAAATGAAGGCTTTTGTTTTTTTAATTTGAAAGAGTTTTATATTTTTGAAATTACCAGGGCTGCATTGTGCCCTCCGAATCCGAGAGAATTACTTAAAGCCACATCGACTTTGGCCTCTCTTGCTTCATTGGGGACGTAGTCCATTTTAAGGTCGCATTCAGGATCCTGGTTTTCCAGGTTAATAGTGGGGGGTATGATCTGTTTTTCCAGAATTTTAGAACAAACCACTAATTCGATCGCTCCCGTAGCACCAAGAGAATGTCCCAGGCAGCTTTTAGTTGAGCTTACTGGTATTTCATACGCATGTTCTTTTAGGACCTTTTTAATTGCCTTGCTTTCAGCTACATCATTAAGTTCAGTACTTGTGCCGTGGGCATTTATATAACTGACTTCTTCAGGATTTATTTCAGCATCCTTCAATGCAAACTCAATAGCCTTTGCTGCTCCTGCACCGTCCTCTAAAGGAGCAGTAATGTGATTGCCGTCGTCAGTTGCGCCGTAACCTCTCAGTTCACCGTAAATTCTGGCTCCTCTTTGTTTTGCATGCTCGTATTCTTCGAGTACCAGTACCCCAGCTCCTTCACTCATAATAAAACCATCTCTGTCTTTATCGAAAGGCCTTGATGCTTTTTCGGGTTCATCGTTCCTTGTACTTAGTGACTTCAGTGCGCAAAAGCTAGCAAGACCAACAGGAGTCAAGGCGGCTTCTGACCCGCCTGAGAGCATGACATCACTTCTTCCGGAAGCGACATTATAGTATGCCTCTCCAAGAGAATGAGATCCGGATGCACATGCGCTGACAACGCAGATATTAGGCCCCTGCAGACCGTACATCATTGCAATGTTGCCGCTGGCTGCATTTGCCATTAATTTTGGAACACAGAATGGGGAAACCTTTCGGGGACCTCTTTTCAGTAGCCTTTTGTGCTGTTGCTCAATTTCATTGATCCCGCCAATGCCGCTTCCGACGAGTACACCCATACGGTAAGGATCTTCTTTTGAAAAATCTATACCACTGTCATTCACTGCTTCTTTAGCAGCTACCACAGCAAATTGCGTGAATCTGTCCATCCTTTTTGCAAGGCGGAAGTCCAGGTATTCCTTTACATCAAAATCCTTTATTTCTCCGCCAAATTGAACGGGAAATTCCGATACATCGAAAGATTCGATAGGAGAAATACCGCTTTTTCCCTCACAGAGCGACTTAAAGAGAGAATTAACGTCGTTACCAAGCGCAGTGACACTCCCCAAACCGGTTATAACTACTCGTCGTTTGCTCATAATTCAGTACGTAAAAAAATTATTTTTCTTGTTCCTGGGCTACTTTAACTATGTAATCGATAGCAGCACCGACAGTCTGTATTTTTTCTGCCTCTTCATCAGGGATACTCATATCGAATTCATCTTCAAACTCCATGACCAATTCGACAGTGTCCAAAGAATCAGCATTCAGGTCATTGATGAAAGAAGTTTCTCTTGTAATGTCTTCTTTTTCAGCACCCATCTGTTCACAAATAATATCTTTTACCTTTTCTTCAATTTCTTTGACATCTATGTCAGCCACTTTATTTTCTCCTTATGTCAAATTTAAATTCTGATTTCCAAAACCTGTAATCAACCAAAAATTACAGGTAATTAATAAATCTTTAATATTCGGGCGGTAATATAACTACAAAGCGGAATAACTACAATACTTTTTTTGAAATTTTTACATTGCCATTCCGCCATCAACGCATACAACCTGTCCTGTTACATATTTTGCATCTTCGCTAGCCAGAAAAGCTACAGTCTTAGCAACATCTTCGGGTTTTCCCAGTTTTTTCATTGGAATTGCCGCCATGGCAGCATCCTTTACCGCCTGGGGAAGTACGTCAGTCATTTCTGTCTGAATGAAGCCCGGTGCAACACAATTTGCCGTTACACCTTTTTTACCGGCTTCACGTACTATAGATTTTGACATTCCAATTAAACCCGCTTTACTTGCAGCATAATTTGTCGAACCTGCCTGCCCCATGACGCCTGCAACAGAACTTATACTTATAATCCTGCCCCATTTGTTTCTGATCATGGATCGAAGAACAGTTTTTGTTGCCATGAAAGCTGCTCGAAGATTTACGTTCATAAGTAGATCATAGTCTTCTTCTTCCATTTGCATCATAAGTTTGTCCCGGGTAATGCCGGCATTGTTTACCAGTATATCGACGCTGCCGTGTTCTTTTTCCAGGTCTTTCAAAGTTGAAACCAAAAGTTGAGTATTTGTTATATCAACACATTTTGTAATAACGGAAAACCCTTTATCCGAAACAACTTTTTGTAATTCAGAAAGTTGTTCTTCGTTTAGATCAATTCCGGCAACCTCATGCCCTTTTTCAAGTAACTCCAGAGTAATCGCCCGGCCTATACCTCTTGCTGCTCCGGTAATAACTGCAAGCTTCTTATCTGCCATAGTGCTCTCCTCTAATCAGTTCAATAATTTTTCCAATGATTTTGATTTACTAACATTTTTTACTTTTATTTTTCGCTCGATTCTTTTCATTAGCCCTGTCAGTACTCTTGAAGGACCGATTTCATAAAAATCTTCAAAACCCTGACCCAACAGTTTTTCCATGCTTTTCTGCCATAGTATGGGGCTGGTGAGCTGTTTTACAAGTCCTTCTTTTATTTCTTCTGCAGAAAAGTAGAAATCCGCGCTGACATTAGCAAGTATCTTGATACCTGCAGGTTCTTTAATATTGCATTTTTCTAATGCTTTTTCAAGGTCATCTGCAGCGCTTTGCATAAGCTCCGTATGGAACGCACCGGCAACTGCAAGGGGGACAGCCTTCATGGCACCGTATTTTTCGGCAAGTTCTAATGCTCTCTTGCAGGCTTCTGATTCTCCGCTGATAACGATCTGCCCCGGACAGTTATAATTAACACCTTTAAGAATCTGTCCCTGCCCAGCTTCTCTGCAGAGTTCCTTAACTTTTTCTTCCGCCAGGCCGATGATACTTACCATGGAGCCTTCTGTATTGTCAGCTGCCTGCTGCATGGCATTTCCGCGGGACTGTACCAATCTCAAGCCGTCTTCGAAACTGATCGATCCTGCTGCATATATAGCGGTATATTCACCCAGGCTCAGACCTGCAGAAACAGAAGGTTTTATTTTATCGATAACTCCTTTTTCTCTCAGTACTTCAAGAATCGCAGCAGAAGTAGTAAAAATCGCAGGCTGGGATATCTTAGTTAAGTCCAGTTTCTCCTTTGGGCCTTCGAAACAAAATTTTTTCAAGTCATATTCTAATATTTCATTAGCTTTTTCAAAAACCTGTGCTGCTGCAGGAAACTTCTCAACAATATCTTTTGCCATTCCAACTTTTTGAGCACCTTGTCCCGGAAATAATAAAGCTGTTTTCATAATTCATCCATCCCTGGAAATAATTATAAATTCAATAATCAAAACTTAATTACGTTCGCTCCCCATGTCAGTCCTGCTCCAAAAGCGACAAGCACAATGATGTCGCCTTCTTTGAAGTCTCCGTTTCTGTACCACTCATCCAGAGCAATTGGTACTGAAGCTGCGGATGTATTTCCATATTCCTGAATATTAAGAAAAACCTTCTCATCGGGTAATTTTAATCTTTTAGCAGCAGATTCAATTATCCTGGCATTCATTTGGTGAGAGATCATCATATCGATGTCATCTAAAGTCAAGTTGCATTTTTTCATGGATTTTTTGACAGTCTGTACGATTTTTCTAACTGCCAGCTGATATATTTCTCTGCCGTTTATATACATGAACTTTTTCGAAGGATCATCCAGTTCATTTTTAGCTGGATATCTTGAACCGTAAGCCTGGCAATTAAGAGTTTCCCACCATTGCCCCTCAGAAGCCATTGTACTGTATAAAACACCTTTGTTCACATTCTTGGACCTTTTCAATACTGCAGCCCCTGCACCGTCACCGAATAATATACAGCTTGCTCTATCTTCATAATTAGTTATCTTGGTAAGGGTTTCGGCACCTATAACCAACGCATTTTTGTATTTTCCGCTTTCTATGAATTTCTGAACGATAGATAACCCGTAAACAAACCCGCTGCAGGCTGCAGCAAGATCAAACGCCCATGCTTTTTTTGCTCCCAGTTCACCTTGGACGAAACACGCAGTTGAGGGAAATACCATTTCCGGGGTAATTGTTCCGACAACTATCATCTCAAGTTCTTCAGGCTTGACATCAGCCTGTTCGAGTGCCTTTTTCGCAGCTTCTGTTGCCAAGTACGCTGTTGTTTCATCATCGGTTGTTTTGTGTCGCTTTTTGATTCCGGTTCTGGTAGTAATCCATTCATCGGAAGTATCGACTATCTGTTCAAGGTCATCATTTGTAATGACTTGTTCAGGTGCAAATGAACCAGTTCCTGCAATAACAGCCCTGTAGGGCGGCAATCCTTGCTTTTTATTATTGTTCATCA
>CAZDVM010000013.1:0-87240 GCA_964508925.1 uncultured Pirellulales bacterium
TCTGCCGGGCTAAATATATTGAAAGCGCATTTATTTAATGGGAATGGTATTAGATGCAAATTAATTAATTGCAATGTACAATATCATTTCAAAAAAATGCCTAAAATGTAATTATATAACGATTAGAAAGCTAAACTAAACTCACAACACACTCATTACCCACTCACAACCGGTTTAACGGTTACGCCAAAAGGCACGTCGGGGGAGATTTTGGTAGGGCGGTAAATAAAAAAACTCCTGCAAGTCATTGCCTCACAGGAGTTTATAAAAATGGGCGATACTGGACTTGAACCAGTGACCCCCTGCTTGTAAGGCAGGTGCTCTAGCCGACTGAGCTAATCGCCCGAAAAGGCAATACTATACAAATATTCAACTCTTGCGTCAATACTTTTAATCGGATATATTAAAAATATCGGCAAAATTGTCGAATTCATGCGTAAAAACAAAAAACGGGTTTTCAAAACGATTTATTAACGTAAATACAGGAACAGGAGTAATTTATGGCATTGATGGACATTATCAAAAAGCGTTATTCATGCAGAAATTATGAGTCGAAGCCGGTGGAAAAGGAAAAACTGACCAAAATTTTCGAAGCTGCTAGGCTCGCACCTTCCGCCAGGAATTTCCAGGACTGGCGTTTCGTAGTGATCACCGATCGCGACCTGAAGGCAAAGCTCGCCACTGTTACCAACAAGCCGGACTCCTTCAAGGATGCAGGAGCATTAATAGTGGCGTGCAGCAATTCTGATCACATAATGAGTTGTGGCCAGAAAGTAGGCCCTATCGACGTTTCCATTGCGTTAGAGCACATAGCCCTTCAAGCCACAGAACTGGGCCTGGCGACATGCTGGCTTGGAGCCTTTGATCCTGAAAAAGTCAGAGAAATAGTGAACATTCCGAAGGAAATCGAGATAGTAGACTTGATGGCATTAGGATATCCCGCTGATCAGCCCAAGGAAGCGGTTAGACTGAATATGGACAAAATAGTTTGCTATAACGGCTGGAAATTTTAAGCGAAAATTCGTATAATTAAAATAAGAATTTTAAAATTTGGATTAAAAAAATGATGTGGTTTGTATATGGATCATGTCGTTAAGGGTTGGTTTGAGGCGGCCAACCCTTTTTTATAACTCCATACCGAAAAATTTGCCTGTGATTTATCCTCGATAAATATTCTGCTTTTTAATTTTCACTAACCTTTTTATGTTTATAAAGGCTTTCTTCGATTACTTCTATCTTGGATATCCGTCGGAAGTGCCGATCGTTCTGATCAGGCTGGGTGGTAAGCCATTTTTGAACTATTTTAGGTATCAGACTCTGCGAGGTCAATTCACACGCAAGGCAAAGAATATTGCAGTCCAGTTTTTCACGCGATAATCTCGCCTGCATCTCATCATAACAGGGCACAGCCCTGATTCCTTCGATCTTGTTAGCTACCAATGCCATTTCACCGCCCATAGAACCTAAAAGTATTCCTCTGTCAACACTTTCACAACTAACAGCAAAACCAACTTTGCAGGCAATATCCGCATAATCTACCAGCTTATCATTGGCGCCGAAATCAATGATCTCATGTTCGGTTTGCCTCAGCATGTCTATGATGTCTTTCTTGGCTTTCCTGGCCCGATGATCATTTCCTACTCCTATCTTCATTTAAAACTCCTCTTGTAAAACTGATTACATTATAGCATATCATCCATTAAATACCAAAATTTTATACTCATACAGGCACTTGCAGTTCAACGGTTTATTCGATTATAAAAAATTTAAAAATTCAAATAGTTTTTTAAAACTTGCAGGAAAAATTCAAAAGAAAGATAAAATAATAATTTAAAGTAGATATACCGAATCAAAGACTTAATTATAGTCAATTTCCCCCAGAAATATATAAGCATTTTCCCTTATAGACACAATTCAAAATCCATTTACACTCTAAAAGAAGAATAAATTTAGGAGACATTTTTATGTATATGATCATATTTGGACTGCTGTTGCTTTGCGCAGCTCTTATTTTTATACAAGGCCTTCGCAAAAGGTCCGCTCCATTGTTCGTTTTGTCCATATTGATTGCAGTATTAACCTTTGCGTTTTTTTGGTTCATGGACTTCTGGGGCGAAGCTCTCTGGTTCAGATATGTAGGCTATCCGGCGAGATTCTGGAAGGTATTTATTACAAAAATCCTATTAGGTGTCGGTGGGGGTATTGCCGGCGGTTTAATAATGTGGTTTTTAACCCGGCCTTTCAGCCAAAGAAGACTGATAAAAACCATAGGCATAGGTGTCGCAATTTATATCGGAGCTCAGGGAGCGGTTATTAACTGGGACAAGCTCCTGTTATTTTTCAATCATGTCACTACGCAAATTAAAGACCCTATCCTCGGAAAAAGCACAAGCTTTTACCTCTTTGTCTTACCGCTTTATGATACCATTTATTCTATCTTAATGCTGCTAATAGTTGTATCTATTATAGTATCTGTTATATCTCTCTTTTTCAGACTCAACAGAAACGGTATTTATTTTGAAACTGCGGCACCCGAACATCTCAGGCGAAATCCACTATTTTTAAGTACAGCCGCATTGTTTTTGCTTTTGGCATGGGGAAAGTATCTTGACAGATTCCATTTGATGTACTCGAAATTGGGATTGGTCAATGGCCCCGGCTGGACGGACGTAAATATACGCATGCCTATGTATATAGTCGCAATGATTATCATGATCCTGCTGGCTCTGGTCTTATTGATCAAACCTGTACGTCAAAAAACTCAACTATTATTCCGGAAAATACAGATCAGTGAATATTATAAACCCTTGGCTTTGATAATTTCTGCAGCCGGAATAGCAGTCATAACCTGGATTGTCTTACTCGGTTTTGTTCCTGGTATCTTCCAGTGGCTTATTGTCCAGCCGAATGAAATAACTCGCGAAAAACCTTATATCAAAAATAACATAGATTTCACCAGGAAGGCTTTCGGCCTGGAAAGGATCGAACAACGCAATTTCCCGGTCGCTGAAGAGTTAACACAAAAAATGATCGATCAGAATCAGGATATTTTCCAGAACATCCGCCTTTGGGATTGGAGGGCACTGGATTCCGTTTACAAACAGTTTCAGGAAATTCGCCTCTATTATGAATTTGCCGATGTTGATATCGATCGTTACACATACCAGGATAAATACCGTTCTGTAATGGTTTCCGCGAGGGAACTGAAACTCTCCAATCTACCGCCTGAAAGTCAGACATTTGTAAACAAGAGATTCAAATACACGCACGGCTTTGGAATAACAATGGCGCCGGTCAGTAAATTCACAAAGCAGGGACTACCTGAACTCCTGGTTAAAAATATACCTCCGGAAAGCCGGCATCCTGAACTTAAAGTAAAACAGCCCAGGATTTATTACGGCGAATTAACAGACAGCCACGTGATAGTAAACAGCGAAGAAAAAGAACTCGATTATCCAAAAGGTGATGAGAACGTATACATTCATTACCCGGGCAAGGGCGGTGTGTTAATGGGCAATTTCTGGCGAAAATTCCTGTTCGGTTGGAAATTCGACGGTACAAAATTGCTTCTGAGCGGATATCCAAGGAAGGGAAGCAGAATTATGTTTCATCGAAATATCAAAGAAAGGGTAAAAACTCTCGCTCCGTTTCTAAAACTGGACGACGACCCTTATATTGTCATGGCAGATGGCAAACTTTACTGGATCGTTGATGCGTATACAGTTTCATCCGATTATCCCTACAGTGAATCTTATCTGGGTACCACACTAACAGAAGGCCTGCCAGGAAGATATGCCTACTCCGACCGAAAGCTTGAAGGAGTTAATTATATTCGTAATTCAGTAAAAGCAGTGGTCAATGCCTACAATGGCGAAGTTAAGTTTTATATTTTCGAACCTGAAGATCCGCTTATACAGACCTGGAACAATATTTTCCCCGATCTGCTCAAAAACAAAAATGAAATGCCCGAAAACCTGCTTACCCATATCAGGTATCCTTCCGATCTGCTTCAAACCCAGGGACTGGTATATTCCAAGTATCACATGACAGACCCCACCGTTTTCTACAACCAGGAAGATCTGTGGGTTCAGGCAACAGAAAAATATTACGGCAGTACACAGCCGGTTGAACCTTATTACATAATGTGGGAGTCACCAGGTAGCGATCAACCTCAGTTCATACTAATGCTCCCCTTTACACCCAAAAACAAGCAGGTCTTGATTAGCTGGATCGCCGGTATCTGTGATCCGGAAAATTACGGAAAACTTTTGGCTTACAAATTCCCAAAGGAAAAAAGAGTCCTCGGTACGCAGCAGGTTGAGACTAAGATAGATCAGGATAGAATTCTTTCTCAAAGACTCTCCCTCTGGGACCAGCGGGGATCAAGAGTGATAAGGGGAAATGTACTCGTAATACCTGTAGAAGAGACACTTCTTTATGTAGAACCGATATACCTGCAGGCGGAGACCGCGGCTTATCCCGAATTAAGACTGGTCGTTGTTATGCATAACGACGTCATCAGTTACGCCGAAAATTTCGAAAAAGCTCTTAAAGGCCTTTTAGGCAAAAGAAAACCGGAACTAAAACCTGAAAAAAGACCCCTTGAAAAAACAAAAGAGGTACTCATCGATCAGGCCGCTGAAGCTTTTGACACCTATCTGAAGGCACTGGGACAACGCGACTTCCCACAGGCTTCCAAACAGCTTGAAAAACTCTCAGATACTCTCGAAAACCTGACCGCCGATGAACCGAATCAACCCAAATAACAGCTGCCTTTCGTCCCAAGACCGGACTAGCCGGTCGAAGGGGAGATATCTTTCTTTCCATCACTTTGCGAGCTGCAATTAGTGCCTTATTTTCAAATGAACGTGAGGAATTGCAAAGTCAGCTTATATATACTTTAGTCGCTGAAAATAAGTACTTGGTCGAAAGTGGACAAGACCAAACAAATATTTCATTTTAAAGATCATACTTTTTCTAAAAATTACGTTTTGGAAAACTGAAGTTTTGATTGTAGTTATAATATCAAAAATTACGATCACTTTTTAAATATTATTGCTTTTAATCAGCTGAAAACCGTAATTTTTCATGAAAATATTTTGTATTTTCGATATTTTCAATTAGAATTTCAAACTGTATTTAATAATATTTCTTGATTTTTATATATGCAAAACAGCTGTCAACTGGTAAAAAAAGCGATCGAATTCGAAACCCCTGAACGCATCCCTTACAATTTTGATGAGAACCGACAAAACCGCAAAAAAGATTTCGGAGATGATTTTATCTGGCTTTTCCTCGAGCAGGCTCCCGACTTTAAGCCCGGACAGGAAGGTGAAAACGAGTTGGGGGTGATTTATAAAAGTCTGGATGGTTCTTTCGGACAGCCGAATCTGCATCCACTGGAAAATATGGAAAAAGTTACGGACTTCAGGATCCCTGATTATGGACTATCTTCTCGCTACAATAAAATTGAAGAAAGAATAAAAGCAAACGTTGACAAATACATGCTCGGGATGTGGCCGCATTTTCTGTTCCTAACATGCCTTGAACTCTGTGGCTTTGAAAAACTTATGTTGAGTTTCTATAACCAGCCAGAGCACCTGCGGCATCTCATTAAAATGCTCTCAGACAGTTGTATTAAGGTGGTCGATCAGATGGCAAGCCGCGGCGTAAACGGCATCATCGCAATCGAAGACTTAGGAGTCCAGGACCGCCTTTTCATCAGTCCGCAAATGTGGCGACTTTTCTTCAAACCTGCATACGAACGAATTTTTGAACATGCGCATAAAAAAGGGCTTCACGTTTTCATGCACTCTTGCGGCTACATTTTCGATATCATAGAAGACCTGATAGAAGTAGGTCTGGACGTAATTCAGATAGATCAACAGGACAACATGGGACTTGAAAAGTTAAGCGAAAGATATTCTGGAAGGATTTGTTTTTTTTGTCCTGTCGATATTCAAACGATTCTTCCGATAAAAAATAATTTTACAGAAATCGAAAATAGGGCAAAATCTCTAATCCAAAATTTCGGAAATTCAAACGGCGGCTTTATTGCAAAAACTTACCCCCAGCCAGAAGGCCTGAATATCCCAGATGAAAACACCGAATACATGTGTGACATGTTCAAAAAATACGGTACTTATTGACATATCATGTACAAAAGTTATGTAATATTATACAATCTGTGTAAACCGAAGACTAAAAGCTATAATAAAAAGGACTTGAAATGAGTGACGGATATGAATTGAAAAAACTGACAGACTGTAATTGGCTGAATTTATACGAAGCCGATTACCAAAGGGCCCAAAAACATGACGGTAAATGGATAATGACTTCAAGGAAAAATAATCCAATTGCAGACGCTGCTGAACCTGATGCTGTATATATCGTCCCGGTAATAAAAACTGATGAAGGTAACAAGCTTGCTGTCACTAAAGAATTCCGTGTGCCCATATGGGATTATGAGTGGGGCTTACCTGCAGGACTCATCGACGGTGAAGATGGTATCGAGGAAACGGTGAAACGTGAACTGAAGGAGGAAACAGGTCTCGACCTTGTTTCCATAACTCATATCAGCATGCCTGTATATTCTTCCGCCGGAATGACCGATGAATCCTGCGTTATGGTCCTTGCAGAAGTGCAGGGGAACATTACGAAAAGACACCAGGAAAAAAGCGAGGACATAGAAACGGTCCTTCTGGACGTCGACGAACTGAAAAAAATTCTCAGATCGAAAAATAAAGTATCCGCCAAGGCATGGGGTATGTTCTACCATTTTGCAGTGACGGGTAAAATCGAAATATGATCAATTAGTGTAAAATCCGATCAATTAAAAAAGTGCCGGCATAAACCGACACTTTTTTACCGTTTCATTTCAGACTATTTACCTACACCGTGCTGCTGTATCTGCCAGATGAATTCGTCCGGAGTAACTACCCTTACGTCACTGTCAAGCCTGTCAACCACATATTTAACATCACCGAATCCATAGCTCCACTCATGCACCATAACTGCCGAGTACCCCTGAATACTGTTAGGATTGGTCGGCCTTGAATTTAAAGTTGATGGCAGTGTCGTCGGCTCTTCCATACCTGACCAGAGCGAATAGGTGAGGCCTATAAAAGGCTTGTTATTGTACCATTTTATCTCATCTCTATATTCATGGTAAGGATTACCTGCCATGAAGGCGCCCTCAAAACTATTCATCTGGCTGTAAAGATTACCTGCAGTATCGAAACCGCTGTTATCGAAGTCATAATCTGCCATTACTACGTGTTTTAAGTCACCCCTTTCCAGGAACCTGTCGAGCTGATCGCAGTGTTCTGACAGCCCCTGAAAGTCCGATGGATTCATATAACCGGTACCCGAGAACGGTACAACGAAGTAATCATTTTCCGTTGCATTCTCATACCACCATTTCATTGCTGATGGCGCCAGTTTAACCATCGATGGTGCCATACCCCAGCCGTAAGCAAAGTCACCCCTGTTCTGATTGCCGAAGCCAGATGAGCTGATGGCCATGTTATTTCCAAGTAACTGGGTAATATTATCCATGTCCGAATTTATAAATGTCACATAATGAACATTGCTTTCGGTGGTATAGGAGTCCTTCTCCGCTTTTTGATCATATTTGATTGACGGATAGAACGTTGACATCGACGCAAATGTCGAAAGGTTCAATATACCTGCAGAAGGAACAGTATACATTCCGTAATCACCATGGTACTCAACAACATCGAGTTCACCGCTTCCACCGGGAGCGGATGGATCACTCCAGCCGAAAGAAGGTGAGTTGTCGACTATCTGGCTGTAAACGCTGGATGTGAAGGAATAATCCGAATCCCACAGCATTGTAATATCGGTAGCAGCAGAAAAATCATGCATACGATTAGCTGTCCATGTCCCCTCACTATAATTGGTGTTTAAATGATCATCCTTGACGATAATACCCTTGTCACTTCCAATCCCGTAATTATTGACCAGCCACTGTTCATCTCTGGTTGAGACATCCATTATCATGTTATTAACACCGTAGCCGTTTACGGTATACTCGATAGCAGAATCCACTATTATTGCATTGTTCCTTCCTGCAAGTGAAGACGCCACATTAAGCGATGAAGCATTAGAGGCATTATCATATTTGATGTATCCCGAATATTCACCTGCAAAATAGGTGAGAGCCCATTCGAGTTTCGACATCGTGCCCCTTAGGCTTTCTACATCGATGACATCCACATCGTAATTTTCCTGCAAGTCAGTGAGCCACCAGTCGTTGACACCTGCTTTATAAAGATACATCTGTGCCTGATCTCTGGCCAGAAGCCCCTGAAGCGAGGTGATGGTGATCAGTTCCTCATGCGATAGACCTGCAAAATCTATTGCATATAAAGTATCAGGTCCCTGAATATCATAATCCAGTGAATAATCGCAAACAGCAAAAGACCAGACAGGCCCCTCAATTACCGTGCCGTCATCATTGATAACATCGACTCTCCAGTAATATGTCTCATCCTGAAACAGTGTTTCCTGAACATTGTAATCGGTATCGGGCATAACGAAATAACCCCTGTCCTCAAAAGAATCCGGTTCCGCATTTGCTACGGTATCTTTATCGATTCCCAGGTATAGCCTGTGACCCTGAGCATAAGGCCCCGCCTGCCAGGAAAGAACATTTCCGTTCTGAGCAAGACCTTCTTCAAGATCCACCGGATCCGGATCCGTCGCCTGACCCTCTACGGTGAATTCCCAAACTTCACCGGTATAACTGTCGGATGCAGTGATCTGATCGATACGCCAGTAATAAGTTTCTCCCGGCTCAAGAGGTTCCTGTAAAGTTAAAGAATTAGTATCTGTTGTACCCTTATAAATATCGGTTTGTCCCCAGTTTTGCGTTGTTATCTGGTAATCGAGAAAGTTCACTGTGCCGTCGGTCACGAAATCCGCGGCAGCATAATCTGCCAGCCAATTGTCACCAATGACCGAAACGTCCTTTAAGTTTATATATCCATCCTGACTTGCATCACCATCTATGAACGAAGGTGAAGCATTTTCCACTGTATTTCTATCCGTGCCGATATAAATTCTGTGTTCGATTGTGTAAGTTCCCGGTTTCCAGCTTAATTTATATTTATCTTTGCTTACCCCGAACTTTTCATCGGAAGGTTTCGGAGAAGCGGCATAGTATCTAGGCACTGCCTGAAGTACGGTATCTGTGCCGTCATCTGTAATGTTATAGGATACAGTGTCTGGAATATTGATCTTCCCGTTTGCGATATATGTTTCCAGCTCCGATGTATTACCGGCAGGCCTTATCAACTGCCCGCCGTAAAGGTTTATTACAGAACCGGTACTGATATTGAAAGCCGCACCCCTTGCTTCGAAAGTACCTCCGTCATAAATATTTACGGTTCCTGTCCCTCCATCGAAACCCACATCCACTCTTTGTGGAGTGTAATATGTACCGTAAATATCCACCGTTCCCTCACCGCCTGAATTTCTGCCGAACCGGTTCCATCTTGAATGTTCCAGAGTGGCACCGGATTCGATGATAAGGGTTGCAGGCCCGTCAATACCGATATTTATGTCACGATTCGAGGCATTACAGTAAAGAGTATTACCCGACTGTATGACGAGTGTGTGTTCGGGTATTCCCGAACCTCCCATTTCCAGTGTATTTATTTCCTCATAAGATTTGTTCATGTAGCATGTTTTGTAAGAGGGGTTCGAAACATCTCTTCCGATCCAGACTTTATCTGTTGAAGTCGGCTCCCTTAAAAGATCCCAGTTTGCAGCAACATCCCAGTAAGGACCCGCAGGATCGGAATATGTCCAGCTTATACCGAAAGAATTAACATTTAAGACAAATAGAAGAATTGCGCACAAGTAACCCACATATTTTTTCATGATCACCCTTTCATCCTCCGAAAAATTCAATAATTTTACAAATTCTACAATTTTTTAAATTATACCAAATTCTGCTTTAAAGACCAAATTAATTGCCGAATTTAACCAATACCCAGTCAAACAAACGGAATTCAGGCATAGAATCATGCATTTTCATCGTTTTCATAAATTGTTTTTATTTTCTCAGTACCATTATCGCCCAGGGCTCGATCTCCGGCAATTCCAAGACCAACTTGCCTTCTTTTCTTGTATAATCCAGACTGCTCACTTCCGAAAGTTTTGAAAAATCCCCGCTCTTTTGTACCTCTTCGTGCATCTTCTTGTCATACTCAACAGGGCGGTAAAGCCTCACTTCCCCTATATCGAAAGGCAGTTTATCCTCAGAAATAGCAACCTTAAATCCGTCACCCTTCTCTGCCCAGTCAACAAGATGAACCACCACAGGCCTTGAAAGATCACCCGGCACTGCCCGCATTGCAGCAAAAACCTTTTTCCCTACTTCCATTTTTATCAGATCATCATTCTCATCCTTAATATCGAAACTTTCAACCGTCACCAGTGAATACCCGTCAAAAAGTTCCGGCTCTGCACGAACAAATCCGTACATATCCGAATACTCCTCCGGCTTGCCGTAATACCGGCTGGTTCCCTTTATCCAGACATCCCACGGCACTACCGGATTGATCCCCAACCCATAAGTCGTACCGATAAGTTTCCTTGACAAAGCAACATCAGTATTATGGAATGTCACCACCTGGCTCTTGCCGAGCGAATATGTGTATCTGATCTTCTCATAAAGATCCCTCGGATTGCTCTTCACCTCTGCAAGCTCGCACATTCCGTAGTCGAACAGATTAAAAGGCACGTGCCAGGTAATGCTCGAATTATTACACGAAAAAGGGATTTCCCTGCCGTATTTCCTCTCCAGCGTCGATTGTATATCGTTATGATAATCTACCACCGATTCAAGCTGATAATGAAAGAAATGAGTCTTCAACACAGCAGAATCCCCGCCTTTAAGCCGGTACTCTTTATAAGAAAAACTGTCAACATCTTTTATCCCCAGCGCCCGCAGCTGCGCCCAGGTCAGCATCTTTTTGAGATAAACCCTGAAACCATCCATACAGTAATCGCAGAAACATATATCCCAGTGCTGTGCGTGACGGTTCAGATACGGATCGTCGAACTGCAGACCCTTAGCCCCCGCATCCAGGATTTTTTTCGCACGCCTCAGTATATTAGCCTTATAAGATTTACTGTTGGCACAACCCATATAAGGCGTCGGCTTCCACGTCATCCACGGCGGGGCGACCTTCTCACCCTCAGGATTCTTAACGCGCCCCTTTTCGTAAATTTCCTTTCCCGGCACATCAGACATCGTGCCGTTCAATGTCGCAATCACATCGAGACCCCTGTCATTTGCCTTCCGGATAAATTCCGCATCATCGGTGTACATCCACTCCAGCCTCGTCGCATGAAACTTCTCACATATATCGAAAGTCTCATAAGGATCGTTCGCATCACGCGGATGAACCCACCTGCTGGAAAGACAAACATCACTCTTCTCAGGTGCCCCCAGCGCTCTCGGCTCTGCTTTCATGTCCGTAAATAATTCCGAAATCCCGGCTTCTGAACCAAATACCGAAATCGCCGAAAACATAAAAACCGCAAAAACTACAACCCTTCTAAACTTCCTTATCCTTTTCATATTTTACTACCTCATATAATTATTTTTGACATGTTAAAAACCCTAATTATACTAAGAAGTTTTTCATGATTTACAACATTAAAACATGAATAAATAATCACTTCTCCTGCAAAAAAACCATTTATCCGAGTGAATAAAAAACCTTAGCTAAAGCGACACTATATTCACTGTCATTCAAATCGAAGCCTCAACCCCAATCCCAAGTCTGTTCCGAGTCGTTGTAACTTGTTTTATATTAACCCAGGAATAAGAAAAATGTGAAAAAAAACACAGGCCAGACCGTTTGCCCGAAGGATCATTCCGAGCAAAGCTACAGCCATACCTTACGTCATTTCGAGTGAGGCGAAGCCGAATCGAGAAATCTTTCATGGTGACAATCTCTTATCGGCGGTAAAGATTTCTCCATTCCGTTCGTTATCACTCACTCCAGTCGAAATGACATGGCCTGGAATGACAGGGGGGTAGATTTTGCTCATTTCGACAAAACGACGCTATACTAAAAAAATTGCGAAATTGATTTTTGATCGGCCAAAAGTATTCCTATCTTTTGAAAGGCAGAAGAATGTACAGTTTTATTTTTTTGGGAGGTATCCAAGATGCTTAAAAAAATTAAGATTCTCTGCATAATGACAATAATTGGTTTTTTGCCCCCGATATTATCGGCCGTAACCGTACAAAGCGGCTTTGATGAGGATGCGGTTACATACGGCGGCTTAAGGCTGCGGGAGTTCAGGCCGAATAACAATTCCGGCGAGGTTTATCTTGGAACCGATCTGGGATCGGGAAGCGGCAGGGTAGAAAACGACTGGGTTTATAATGATGAATGGGGCATCGGCGATCAGCAGGTGAACTCTTTTGAATTCAGCTACGATAAAGAGGTAGGCCGGATATATTCCAAAGTTACTACCGGTTCGGGAAGTCCCCGCGACTACAACCTGTCTTATGATATCCAACCGGCAAAGCCTTTCAATTATATCAAAATGACCATAGCGGGAAGGACTTCAGGTACATCGGTTTCCGTTACAGATCTGACATTGACAACATCTGAAGACAATGAATTTCTGGGTGATTACCAGAATATTACAGGCTGGAACGACTGGAGTATTTACGAAGATCTCGATAGGAACTTTACGTTGTCAGGCAATCTGATCCTGAACGGCCCGTCATCTAATCAGGAAAACAATAAGGTGCAATTTTCAGTTGGTGCAGTTTCGGGGACCAATCCTGTTCCTGAACCTGCAAGTTTGCTTTTTATCAGCATTGGAGGACTGCTGCTGAGAAAATTCAGGGTTTAAAAAATTTACTGAAGAATTCAGAGACCCCGGTTAAAACTCGGGGTCTTTTTGTTTACGGATTTTATGAAACGGAACGTTTATATCACAGAAAGATCTCTTCATTCCATAAACTTTTTAATTTCGAATGAGGTTAAGCCGAAGAGATGACTTTTAGGTTGATTTTTCATTCACCTGAATTAAACTTATCTTCCGATATTTTATAAAAAGGAAAAAAATGACCGAAAACAAAAAACGTTACACTATATTTCTTTCAGCAGCTGAACCCAGTGCCGACAGCCACTGCGCAAATCTCATAAATGCTTTAAAATCAACAGGCTACGACTTTAATTTTGTAGGCGTCGGCGGCCCGAAGATGGAAGAGGCCGGCTGTGAAATGCTGGCAAAACCGGCAGACAAGGCCGCCATGATTCATAATGCCTTTAAGGAAGTGGGCAGGTTCATAAAACTCATATATCGCATAAAGCGATATATAAAAAGAACTTACATCGATATTGCCGTCGTATGCGATTCTCCTGCCTTCAATTTCCATGTAGCTAAGGCCGCCCGAGAAAACGGCATAAAAACCATGTTCTACGTCGCTCCCCAACTGTGGGCATGGGCTCCCTGGCGGATTCGCAAACTGCGCCGAAACTGCGATAAATTATGCTGTATCCTGCCTTTCGAGGAAAAATGGTTCGGTGAAAAGGGGCTTGATGTCACCTTTGTCGGCAACCCGTTGATGGACGGCATCAATATAGATTTCGATTCCAATATCCGTGATTACGGTTCATACAGCCCCCAGACGGCAAATATCGCACTTATGCCCGGCTCCAGGAAAGCGGAAATCGACACCCTTTGGGTACCTATGCAGCAGATCGCAGTTAAAATAAAGGAAAAATATCAGGACATAAACATTACTGGAGTTGCGGTCGATGAAAAAAACATGAAAAAACTTAAGTCCATGCATTTAAAGGATTTAGAATGTGATTATTCGATACATTCAGTTTTCGAAACAGCCCGCAAATCCGACCTGTCCCTGGTTGCATCGGGAAGTGCCACTTTGCAGGTTGCCGCCGCCGGCTGTCCGATGGTGGTTATGTATCAGTCAAATAAAATTTTCTGGCACCTGATAGGCAGATGGATAATAAATCTTAAGCAATTATCACTTGTAAACATTCTGGCAGGTCATGAACTGGTTCCAGAATACATGCCTTATTTTAACTCTACAGAGCCTGTAACCCAAAAATCCATTGATCTGTTAAACGATAAAAATTTACTTTCAAGAACCAACAAAAAGCTCATCGAGATCACCAGCCCGCTCAGTAAAAACGCCTCTAAAAACACCGCAGAGGAAATTTTAAAAATGATTCAATAAAAACACCTATTTGTTCTTGAAATATATAGAATATTATGTATAATTTTGGTTTTCAGATACAGGATATTCGGTCAATCTGAATTACATGCGTCCTCAAAAGGGAAATATTTGAGATGTTATTCTCATTTTTAATGGAGCGAGGATGGGTAAAAGGGCTTTGAAAAAGAGGGTTTAAGGGCCGTGCGTAATATTAATGTCTGCAATTTAACTGATACTTTAACTTTCAATCTTGAATAATTTAAAAAAGCTTCGATTTTGCAGATCTTACCTCGAAAATGTTTTAAGTTTTTATATTTCTGCCGAAAGAAAAGACGTGTATGTTCTTAAGAGTTTTTCTAAGGAAATCTTTATTATCATATACACAGAGCTGAGCTGATTCTGCCGGACAATTTTTTGACAAGTTTTTAACAGATTCGTCATTTTCACATCATTTTCCTTTTTTTTAATCACAGTAAAAGTGTAACTAATCACAACAGACTTAGAGGCGACACTTGTTTTCCCGAAATCTTTTCTTTCCAGCAGACTTAGTTTGATAATTTTCAGGGACAGGACATTATAAAAGTCTTTCTAGGTGATAATTATTTTTTTTCTTAAGGCAGGCATGCAAAGGGCAAAAAATACCAGAGTTGTCGGTTCGCGGGTCATGAATGTTTTAAAGTTAGAATCTGCTTCGTAATATTTCTCCACAAGGTAATTTTCCGTGGAACGCAAACTTCTGACTGAGCGTGGGCGAAAGTTGTATAAATTTCGAAGCATAGCTGTAAATGCCGCATGTCCCGGACAGCCATCGAATCCAACGGTTGGATTCGAAAATTATTGTGCAACAGGCTCTAATAATTTATTTAATGATCTTGAGAATTGTGATAAATTAGATGCATTAAAATTATTCAATGATTTTGAAAGATATAAAAGGTGGTCAGGAACTAAAGATATTCAAAGACACCATTTGAATGAAAAGTTAACTATTAATATGTAGTTTGTAAATATTAGGTGAATATATGAGCATGACGAGTAAAGAAAGAGTTTTAGCGATTTTTTCAGGTGAGATACCTGACAGGGTCCCGATGTGGTGCGGGGCATCAGAGGGTTTCTGGCAAAAATCAAAGAATCAGCTTAGGCTCGATGATGAAGAATTGAGGGTCAGATTCAAAGATGATTTCAGGCGGGTTTATTCAGAGTATAAAGGTCCTGAGCAGGAGCTTTCGGAAGGGTCGACTTATAGAACGGTGTTCGGCATCGAAAGATCAGGAATGGGTTATGGCCAACCTAAATCTCACCCGCTTGCGGAGGCGACTTTAAGGGATGTTGAGAAATATAAGTGGCCCGATCCTGAATGGATAGATGTATCGGGAGTTAAATCGCAAGCTCAAAAGTATAGTGATAAATATGCGATCCTGGGCGGGGAATGGGCTCCTTTCTGGCATGATGCCATAGACCTTTTCGGAATGGAAAATTTGTATTTCAAGATGTATGACAGCCCTGAGGTTGTCGATGCGGTTTTCAAGCATATCGTGGATTTTTACTTCGAGGTAAGCAGGAGGACCTTCCGGCAAGCAGGTGATGATATAGATATTTTCTTTATAGGCAATGATTTTGGCAGTCAGAAAGGGCCGCTTGTAGGTGTTGAACTTTTTGACAGATTTATCCTTCCCCATCTTAAAAGGCTAATAGACCTGGGACATTCATTCGGACTTAAAGTTCAGCTGCATTGCTGCGGAGGTTATGAGCCCTTAATTTCTTCTATGATAGAGGCGGGTTTAGACGCTGTACATTCGGTACAGCCCTCATGTGTCGGGATGGATATCAGCAAGTTAAAGAAAACTTACGGGGATAAGATCGTATTTAACGGTGCGATCGATTCTCATCATGTACTTATAGAGGGTGATGCGGATTATGTGCGGGAAAAGACAAAGGAAGTGCTGGATATAATGATGCCCGGAGGGGGTTATATTGCAGGTGCCAGCCATGATACGATTCTTGAAGAGACCAGCGTAGAGAATGTTTTGGCTATGTTCGATACAATAGAGGGATACGGAGTTTACAAGTAAGGGAGATATGTACTTTTATGCTAACATAAATCTAACAAAATCCTAATATTTGCCTAGCAGTATGCTTACAGAATGAGGTACTGAATTATTTTAAGGATTGGATTATGGCTGAAGAACATATATTGATCATAGAAGATGAAGAGGATGTTCTGGAATTAGTGCGTTACAACCTTGTCCGGAACGGCTACAAGGTCGATACTGCAATGACGGGTGAAGAGGGGCTGGTAAAGGCTAAAAACCTATTGCCTGATCTTCTGGTGCTTGATCTGATGTTGCCGAAGGTCGACGGTCTTGAGGTTTGTAAGCGCCTTAAAAATGATCCCAAAACAGAAAATATTAACGTAGTAATGCTTACTGCCAAGGGAGAAGAAGCGGACATAGTTACCGGTCTTGAGCTTGGTGCAGATGATTATATTACAAAACCTTTCAGTCCGCGTGTGTTAATGGCCAGGATCAAAGCTGTACTTCGCAGGAAAGAAGCCAAAAAACCCAGAGAAGAAAAGGAAGTTATTCGAATTCACAACATTGAGATACATCCGGGAAGGCATGAAGTTCAGGTAAAGGGCAAGAAGGTTAAACTCACTTCGACCGAATTTAACATACTGCATTTTTTGGCGAGTCAGCCGGGGTGGGTCTTTACGAGGTATCAGATAGTTGATTCCATACACGGCAGTGATTATCCGGTGACAGACCGTTCTGTTGATGTTCAGATAGTGGGTTTGAGGAAAAAATTAGGTTCAGCAGGAAAATATATTGAAACTGTCAGGGGTATAGGTTATAAATTTGCAGAGTAGGAGTCAGTAAATGAGAAGAATACGCCTGCTCTGGCAAATATACATATATTATGTAATAATAATAGTAATATCACTTCTTGCATTTCTGTGGTATTCTTCCCGGTCGATGCGTGGAGTTTATATTCAGACCACCAAATCCGATCTTTTATCGAGAGCCAACTTTATCGAAATAATTTTGAAGGATAAGTTTGAGCATCTTGACTATTCGGAAATCGATGAAATTTGCGAAGAACTAGGCGACAAAACAGGCAGCAGGATCACGGTAATCCTTCCTTCCGGCAGGGTAATAGGGGATTCGGAGGAGGATCCTGCAAAGATGGATGACCACAGCAACCGGGCGGAGATAGTCGAGGCATTGTCGATGGAGGAGGAGTACGGTTCTTCTATCCGTTACAGTAACACTTTAAATAAGAAGATGCTTTATGTGGCTCTTCCGGTTCGCAAGGGAGATGAGATCTTAGGGGTGATACGGACCTCTTTTTCGCTGGAATCGATAGACAGGACTTTCGGATGGATATATTTCCGGATTACTCTTGTCGGGCTGATGGTTATTGTATTAGCAGCTATAGTCAGCCTGATAGTTTCGAGGAAGTTGAGCAGGCCTCTTGAGAATATAAGGAAAGTGGCAGATAAATTCGCCCAGGGAGATCTCGATCATCAGATAAAGGTGCCGAAATCCCGTGAGATAGCGGCGGTTGTGGAAGCCATGAACAAGATGGCAGTTCAATTGGATGAAAGGATAAAGACTGTTGTACGCCAGAAAAATGAACTGGATACGGTGCTTTCCAGCATGTCAGAGGGAGTTCTTGCGGTCGATAACGATCAGCGTTTTATTATACTCAACCAGGCGGCTCTTGAACTTATTGATTCTGAGTACAATGAGATAAAAGGTATGAAACTGCAGGAGGCGGTGAGGAATCCGGAACTTATCAATTTTATTCAGAAGTCCTTGAAAACAGACGGTACGATCGAAAGCCAGATAGTGTTTCACATAGACGGGATGGAGAAATATTTGCAACTGCACGGGACTGCCTTAAAGGATGATGAAAGTGAGAAGATAGGTGCCCTTGTAGTGCTGAACGATGTTACTATGATGCATCGGCTTGAAAAGGTCAGGACTGATTTTGTGGCCAATGTTTCGCATGAACTGAAAACGCCGGTTACTTCAATCAAGGGTTTTGTTGAGACCCTGCTTGACGGTGCTCTAGAAGATACGGAGGATGCGAAAAGATTTCTCAAGATAATCGGGAGGCAGGCAAACAGGCTGCATGCGATCATCGATGATCTTCTTATTCTTTCAAAACTGGAACAGCAGCAGGATACGGAGATAAATTTTCAGTCTGAAAAAATAATAAAGATAATCAGGGATGCGATACAGCTTTGCGAAATAAAATCCTCAGAAAAGGATATTAAAATTAAGGTTCGCTGTGATGAAGAATTGACGGCTAACATGAACAGCCAGCTTCTTGAACAGGCACTGGTAAATCTGCTTGATAATGCTATCAAGTACAGTGATCCAAGCAGTGAGGTTGAAATAATCGCAGAGAGAACAGACGGGGAAGTCAGTTTGAGCGTGAGGGATCACGGCCAGGGTATAGAAAGGAAGTTGCTTCCGAGACTTTTCGAGAGGTTTTACAGAGTGGACAAGGCAAGAAGCAGGAGTCTGGGGGGAACGGGGCTTGGGTTGTCGATAGTTAAACATATTATCCAGGTACACAAGGGTTCTGTAAGCGTAGAAAGCGAAGTGGGAAAAGGGAGCACATTTACTATTCACCTTCCGATCGATTAAGCTAAAAATTTGTGAATTTCGGTTTTAAAGCCGAATTCTAACACAAGCTTAACATAGACAGTTTTTTAATATTTGGCTAATATTTTAGCCTTTCGATAACCTATTTTGAATATTAATAAAAGGGTATAGCTAAAAAAGGGAAAATATTAACAATTCTCTAACATAACGCTCACAATACCTTAATGTTGTTGGCTTAATTATCAGGCAGGTTAGCGAGATTACTCAAGATCGGCTTGAGTAAAATATATAAGGAATTTGTGCATGTGAAGGAGAAAGTAATGATCAAGAAATGGATTTTGGTGATCATGGTCGTTTTGTTGGCCGGTCAGATCGCCTGGGCGAGTGAAGAAGAGATCGCTGAGTTGAAAAAAGAAGTTGCAGAAATGCAGAAAAAACTCAAGGAACTGGAAACTCAGCAGTCAGAACAAGCGGACCTTTCCAAGAGACTTAAGTGGCTGGACAGGTGGGAATTCAGCGGGGATTTCAGATATCGTTATGAATATATTGACGATGATCAGAAATCCGAAGACAGGAACCGTAACCGAATAAGGGCAAGGATAAAATTGAAAGCTAAAGTTAATGATCAAACTGATTTTATTTTCAGGATTGCTACCGGAGGCGATGACCCGGTTTCAACAAACCAGACCCTGGAGGATAGTTTCAGTTCTAAGGATATCAAGATCGATCAGGCTTATATTGACTGGCATCCTGGTGATTTCAGTGCTTATTTCGGTAAGATGGCGAATCCTTTTATCAGGGTAGGTAAAAATGAACTTATTTATGACAGTGATCTGACACCTGAGGGTGTGGCTTTTAATTACACATCTGAGCTTTCCGACAGTACGGCACTTCTTGTTAACGGCGGCGGATTTTACGTAAATGAAGAAGATGATGGTGCTGATACCTCGCTTTGGGGTTTACAGGGTGCTATCGATCACGAAATGCCTGATACAAGTAATTTACTTGTAGGTGTAAGTTATTATTATTACGGAAATCTTGAGGGAGAGGCAGCGGTTTTTGATGATGACTTCTTCGGTAATTCTTTTGTTGAGGTTGCCGGTCCCAATGTATATGAGCACGATTACCGTTTACTGGAAGGGTTTGTGGAATATGATTTCGAAGCAGGTGATGTTCCGATGAGCTTATACGGTAATTATGTGGTAAATACAACTTCCGGTGTTAGCGAAGATACCGGCTGGATGGTCGGTACGAAATTGTTGGATGCCGAAAAACCCGGTGATATGGAATTCGGCTACAGTTACAGGGAACTGCAAGCAGATGCTGTACTGGGGACTTACAGTGATTCGGACTTTATCGGCGGAGGTACCAACGGCAAAGGGCATCAGTTCGGTGTTAAATATAAGGTTGCCAAGAATATGGACGCAGGGTTGACTTATTTCCTTAATGATAAGGGCGACGATGACGACAGATTTGACCGAGTGCAGTTCGATCTGAAGTTTAAATTTTAACGATGCTAACAAAACGCTAACATAACGCTAACATAAATCTAACATTTTAAAATTAGAATTTTGAACTTATTAGGAGAAAAAAATGAAAAGGTTAATTAGTTTAACAATGCTTGTGATCGCACTTTCACTGACCAGCGGGATCGCATTTGGTGAGAGCCTGCAGATCGAAGGTTCAACGACAGTAGGACCTATCGGTGATGCATTTGCAGAAGTATTCGACAGGATGAAACCTGATCTTGAAATTACTGTTAAGAAAACAGGTTCAGGTGACGGAGCAGCTGCACTTGTAGACGGCAGATGTGATATAGCAATGATGAGCCGTTTTATGAAGGAAAGTGAATTTAAGAATGCAGTGTCAAACGGAATCAAGCCGGTAGCTCACGTGATAGCTATGGACGGTGTTTGCGTTGTAGTTCATCCCTCCAATCCGATTAAAGAGTTGACAAGCAGCCAGATCAGAGATATTTACAAGGGCGAGATCAACAACTGGAAAGCCTTGGGCGGCCCGGATATGGAAATCGTCGTTGTAAGCAGAGATACATCGTCAGGAACTTATGAAACTTTCCACAAACTGTTGATGGAAAAAGAAAAGATGGGTTCAGGAGTAGAATATGTAAACTCCAATCCCCAGGCTCATGCGAGGGTCAGTAAAACCATGGGTGCTATCGGTTACGTAGGTCTCGGATTTGTTGACAATAAGGTTAAGGCTCTGAAGGTAGATGATGTAATGCCCACGCAGTCAACGATAGCCAAGGGAGTTTATCCGATCAGCAGGCCTTTGTTTTTGTTTACAGACGGATATCCTGAACTGGGATCATCAGTACATGAATTCTGTACTTTTTATCTTACGGAAAAAGGACAGGAAATCGTAGAATCAAAGGGCTTTGTCCCAGTAACTAATTACTAATTATTTAAGGTATAAGTATGGCACAGGAGGCTGTTAAAAAGGCAACGCAGCAAAATGAATTTTCAGATTTCGGTTTTAAGCAGTCTCTGAAACTGACGGCCACTGAAGATATTAAGGGGTTCATTGTCCGCAATGTCGGGCAATGGACTCTTTTTTTAATAACCTGTACTTCTGTACTTGCGGTCTTTCTGATATTTTTCTTTATAATCAAAGAAGCTGTGCCGTTTATTCTTGAAGGTAATTTAGTAGAATTTTTTACCAGTAAACAATGGTATCCGACTGCAGATAATGCTGAATTCGGAGCCCTTGCTTTTATAACCGGTTCCATCTATGTTACTATTGGTGCAATGCTTTTTGCGGTTCCGCTTGGATTGATGGCTGCTATATGTTTGAGCGACATACTTCCGTTCAAGGTCAGACAGGTGGTCAAGCCGGTAATGGAGATATTAGCCAGTATTCCTTCGGTAGCGTACGGATTTTTTGCGGTTCTGGTAGTAGCTCCCTGGCTTCAGAGGGCATTCGGTTTTTCCACGGGAGCCAATGCCTTGAACGCGTCGATCATACTGGGAATCATGGCAGTGCCGACGATCACTAGTGTGGCAGAGGATTCCATCTCTGCCATCGGAAGGGAGATAAGGGAGGCATCCTACGGACTCGGTGCCACCAGGGCGGAAACGATAATCAAGGTAATTATACCTGCTGCTCACAGCGGTATTATTGCAGCGATCATACTAGGAATGATGAGAGCTATAGGTGAGACTATGGTTGTTTGGATGGCAAGCGGAAATGCCAACCAGATACCGTCACCATGGTGGGACATTTCGCAATCGGTCAGGACGATGACGGCGACGATAGCAGGTGAGATGGGGGAAACTCCGAAAGATACGGAACATTATTATTGTTTGTTTTTGATAGGAGTAGTTCTTCTGGTGTTTACATTTATACTGAATTCAATAAGCGAATTTTTCCTTGCAAGAGTTAAGAGACAAAATAAGGGGTAGTGATGCTTTTTAGAAGGCTCTGGGACAGATTTTTTACGCAGTTATCAATATTATCTATCATATTATTGACACTTGCCCTTGTGATAATTCTTGGGCCGATGATAGCAAAAGGGCTGACTGCGGTATTTTTTAAAGGTACCGTGGAATTCAGGAAAATGCAGTTTGCGAGGTATGACCGCGGTGATGCCAAGGAAATTTTAAAAGAAACAAAAGAAACCGATAAGTACAGGGTCCTGGTTTATGAAATGCTCAATGAATTCCGAAAGGGTATTGATACTTCACATCTTAAAGACGAGGCTCGGGATATATACCGTGACTATGGCGAGCAGCTTCGTTACAGGAATATAAAAGATGAAGAATACACTGAGTTGAGGTCATTCACCAGAGATTTAAGGAAGAAGCTTGAAAGTGCATTCGAAAGTACTGATAAGGAACAGGTTTACGAAGATCTGAATTATGTACTGAAGTATGAGGATGATAAAAGGTTCGAAGGGACGATCGCGGAGGGGCTTTTCGAACTTGCCCGAGATTATAAAGAGACAATTGAGCAGATTGACCTGAGTAAAAGGGATCAGTATCTGGCAGATTATGAGAAGGTAGAAGAGAGTATAACTGAATTATTCGGGCCTGCTCCCGAGGAATCCCTGCCGCCTTTGGTGCAGAATCAGTATGGCGCAACGCGTGCCGATATGATGGAAAGAAGTCTTGATAAACTTCTTTATGCGGAGAAATGGAAGCCCCAGGGACCGGGTAAACCTTTGAAGAAAGTCAAGGTTTCAAGGGAAGAAGTGTTTGCGGGGACAAGTCTTGAACCTTTATTCAGTTATGTGAAAAATAATCTTGATAAGATGCTTCATCCTGAATTCACTTTTTACTGGCAGTATTTTATAGATGACAGTACGCCGGGTTATTATTTCGGCGGTGTGGGCCCTGAGATAATCGGGACGCTGCTTTTGACACTGCTTGCGTTATTATTCGCTATTCCGCTAGGTATCATATCGGCGGCTTATCTGGTGGAGTGTGCCGGTGACAATTTTATGATAAAAGTCATAAGGATAAGTGTTAACACACTTGCAGGTGTGCCGAGTATCGTGTTCGGGTTGTTCGGGCTGGCGTTTTTTGTTCTGTTTTTACTGCCGACGATAGGTAAAGAATCTGAGGCCTGTATTCTTACAGCTTCTTTGACTTTGGCGATCCTGGTATTGCCTGTAATAATCAGGGCAAGCGAGGAGGCGATAAAATCAGTACCGAAGGATTATAAAGAGGCGTCACTTGCCTTGGGAGCGGGTAAATTCAGGACCTTCATAACGGTGACATTGCCGGCGGCCTTGCCGGGGATATTGACAGGGATAATTTTGAGTCTGGGAAGAGCAGCCGGAGAGACAGCACCGATACTTTTTACAGGGGCAGTGGCATTGGGGCCTATACCGGAATCTGTTTTCAGTCCTACGAGGGCTTTGTCTTACGGAAGTTATAATATTGCAGTAGGTGACAGGCTATCCATGCTGGTGCCTCATAAGCAATACGGAATGATAATGACGCTGGTTGTACTTGTTTTAATTATGAATATAACTGCGATATTGTTAAGATCTCATGTGTCAAAAAAATTACGTGGACATTAAGGATGGTATAAAATAAAATGACAAATACTGAACTTAAAGAGCAAAAGAAGAATAAGAAGAGATTCGAGAATTTAAACAGCGGTTTAACAAGAGAGAAAAGTCAAAGTATGGAAAAGTTAGAATGCGGCTGCGGCATTATATCGGCACAGGATTTTTCATTCTACTACGGCAGTAAAGCAGGCGTTAAAAATATTAGTATGGAAGTTGTTCCTTGCGAAGTCACCGCCATAATCGGGCCGAGCGGTTGCGGTAAAAGTACTTTTTTAAGGAGTATTAACAGGATCAACGACCTTATACCCAATACTCACGTTGAGGGTGAGATAAAGGTAAACGGGCACAGTATTTATAATAAGAAGACCAATCTGGTGAATTTGAGGCAGCAGGTTGGTATGGTTTTTCAAAGGCCTAATCCGTTTGCCAAAAGCATCTTCGACAACATTGCCTACGGGCCGAGATTAAAGGGTATTAGAAATAAAAATAAATTGTCTGAAGTAGTGGAAGAGTGTTTGAAGTCCGCTGCGTTGTGGGATGAGGTAAAAGATAATCTTAAAAAATCCGCACTTGCCCTTTCCGGGGGTCAACAGCAGAGGCTGTGTATTGCCAGGGCATTGGCTACAAAGCCGAAAGTTCTTTTGATGGATGAACCATGTTCAGCACTTGATCCTATAGCAACAGGCAAGATTGAGGACCTGATCGACAAGTTGAAAGGTGACTATACGATACTGGCAGTGACGCATAATATGCAGCAGGCTGCCAGGATAAGCAAATACACCGCTTTTTTATGTCTCGGTGAACTTATCGAGTATGATTATACGGATAAGATATTCACAAATCCGTCTGATAAACAGACCGAGGCTTATATTACCGGAAGATTCGGTTAATATTCATTAATTATAAATGGTTGGCGAGAAAAATTATTCTGTAATTGAAGCATTAGGAGTCCTCCTATGACGACCCATGTTCGCAAGGAAATCGATAAACTTAAGGATAAACTTTTGACCCTTTGCGGTTATGTAGAAGACAGTCTGTGGAAATCAGTGAAGTCTGTGATGGAAAGAGATGAAGTTCAGGCAGATGAGGTTTTTGAAATAGACAATCAGATAGATCAAATGGAAGTTGATGTGGAAGAGGAATGTTTGAAAATCCTGGCCCTGCATCAACCAGTTGCGACCGATTTGAGATATATAGTGACGGCTTTAAAGATAAATAATGATCTTGAAAGGATTGGAGATTTAGCGGTCAATATTGCAGAAAGAGGGGATTTTCTTGCTTCTCATCAGGAAGTCAGTGTGCCTTTTGCTTATGATAAGATGGCGGAAAAGACGTTAGCCATGGTGAGAAAAAGTATAGATGCTCTCGTGAAATATGATTCTTCGTTGGCGCATGAGGTATGCATTGAAGACGATGAGGTGGATTCCATGAACAGAGAGGTTTACAATATAATCAAGGATATGCTGGTAAAGCAGCCGGATGATGTGAATGTCCTTATCCATATGTTATCAGTGTCAAGGCATCTCGAAAGAATAGCGGATCATGCCACCAATATAGCTGAGGATGTCATTTATATGGTGGAAGGCAAGATCGTAAGGCACAAAATCGAAGAATACTAAGCAGCAGTTTGATTTAAACAGTGACTTTATTCTTCGATCCGGTTTCTTTATTTGTTTTTTCTTCGATGTTGTATTGTTTAACTTTTGAATAAAGTGTGGCTCTGGTAATACCCAGCAGCGATGCTGCTTTAGTTTTCTGCCAGCCTGTTTCCTGCAGTGCCTTTGCGATGAGCTGTTTTTCCGCTTTTTCGAGCGAGAATGAATTCAGGTCCTCAATGGGGTCATTGGATTGTTTTTCTTCGTTGAGTTCATCAGGGTTGAATATGATACTTTTCAGTCCGATCTTATCAGTGGTTTCCAACAGGATGGCTCGGTCGATGACATTTTTCAGTTCCCTGACATTTCCCGGCCATTGATGTTTTTCAAGTGCATCCAGAGCGAGTTTGGTAAATCCCTTGATTTTTCCTTTTTTCTCCGGGCAGATATCCGAGGTTTTTAAGAAGTAATTTGCCAGCAGTCTTATATCGGTTTTTCTTTCCTGTGCTGAAAGAGGTGACAACCTGACCGGGCAGATATTGAGCCTGTAATAGAGATCTCTGCGGAAATTATTGTTTTCCACGGCTTCATTTAAATTCTGATTACTGGAAGCTACGATGGTAGCTTTGCACTTTATGTCTTTAACGCCTCCGACTTTTCTGAAGTGTTTTTCCTGTATGACACGTAGGAGCTTTGCCTGCAGATCGAGCGGCATCTCGCTGATCTCGTCGAGAAATACGACACCCGAACCTGCTAATTCGAGGAGACCTGTTTTCTGGTTATCTGCTCCGGTAAATGCTCCCTTAACATGGCCGAAAAGCTCACTTTCCAGCAGATTTGCCGTCAAGGCTGCGCAATTTACTGCAACGAATTCTTCTTCGGGACATCTGAGTTTATGCAAGGCTTTTGCAGCCAGCTCTTTGCCTGTTCCGGTTTTCCCGACGATAAGAACAGGATTGCATCTGCTTTCTGCTATTGTCCTGATCATTTTGAGACTGTATTCTATGGCTCTGCTTTTGCCTGCAATGGGGATCGAGGAAGCGAACATTTCCGTAAAATATTTTTTCATTTCAGGTTCGGATGCGAGTAAATTCTGTTTTTTTATATCGCTGACGATCGAACCCAGTTTTTCGTCAAGTTCTGAATGGTTGATAAAGCCCAAAGAATTCGGGTATGAAGTTTCTTTTAAGCTTCCAGTATGGATATGAGGATAATCCTGTATTCGATCGATCAAAGCGGAATTCGAAAGATCAGTATGATCGTTATCGAGGATTAAAAGGTCCGGTTCTGACCTTTCGATGATATCTATGGCTTCCGAACCGTCATCGGCAACGAAAAGTTCTTTGCAGTACCGATTTACGGAAGACCTTATTTTGTTTTCCCTGCTTAAAACAACAATCCTGTTTAATATCATATATAATACCACACATAATTTATAAATTAATTATTTAAGATGGTTTTTTAATCGTCAAAAAAGAGGGTGCTTCTTTAAAAAAATTTATAGGACATTCCAATAATATCACTGTTTTTTGGAGTTTTTTAGTAATATTATAAGAAGTAAAATATTATAGGACGTTAGCTGGGTTCTTATATTGTGATTATAAGAGGGGTTGAGTTCTTCAGGAAAAAATTTCTGGTTTTGTAGGAAAATTCATCCTTTTTCAAATTTTTGAACATTTCTATAAGTCAGCAGGCAATTTTGTAAAATGGTGTAAACATATTTATATAAAGGATTTATGTGTTAAAATGTCGGTCATGTTTTTTTAATGGCATGCCTTTTGCTTTGATCTTTAAAAAAGTGCGTAAATTTGCTCTTTAAATTTAATTAAAGGAATTATCAGAAAAATGAGTTTATTACCAGATTCAGCGTCTTCAAGTAAGCTTCAAATGGATTATATGAAGCTTTTGACCACGCAGCTTAAAAATCAGAATCCGATGGAGCCCATGGACAATAAGGATATGACCGCTCAGCTGGCGACTTTTGCTCAGTTAAGTCAACTGGAGTCAATGAACAATAAACTGGGTTCTCTTGACGGTTCTTTAAATACAAGTTTTTCTGAGGCTTTAAATGCAGCGAACAAGGCTTATGCCAATTCACTTTTGGATAAAAAGGTGACTTTTTTTACCCAGGATGAAAACACTGGCCAGAGGGTTCAAAACAGCGGGACAGTTACAAGTGTTTTTAACGATCCGGAAAAAAATCAGCTGCTTGTAGGAGTACAGGCAGATGGACAGGAGTATACGATGGATCTGGGATCAATAGTATTAGTGGAAAATCAGGGTTAACAGTAATAGGAGATAAAAAATGAGTTTTGCATTATCCGCAGGAATTTCAGGCTTACAGGCACATCAGAAGATGCTCGATATTGCAGGTAACAATCTTGCTAACGTAAATACGACAGCTTTTAAGTCCAGTAATATAACCTTTGCAGAGCTTTTAAGCCAAACCGTACGAAAAGGTTCTCAGCCGACGAACAATCTTGGTGGTACCAATCCTCAGCAGGTTACAAGCGGTGTGAAGATATCGAATATTAGCAGGAATATGACACAGGGTAACCTGATGCAGACGGGTAATCCGCTTGATCTTGCGATAGAGGGTGAAGGTTATTTCGTATTAAACGACGGCAGCCAAAACGTTTATACCAGGGCGGGGTCATTTTCAGTTGACGCAGCGAATAACCTGGTAGATCCTTCTACCGGTTATAAGGTACAAAGGTTCGGCTCGACAGGTGAAGCGGAAGGTTTCCAGATGCCTGGTAATGATAATATAAAGATTCCGAATGATGCAGCGATGCCTGCAAAGGTGACAACTGAGGTAACACTATCCGGTAATTTAAGCGCTAATGCAGAATACGATACCCCGCAAAAACAGGAGATAGTTTCTAATCTGGCATTTACTAATTCAGAAAATCCTGCAACTCTTTCCACAAAAATTATCGAACTTGACCAGTTCGATTTAAATGGAGTGGGTACTCCCACCGGTGATATTACGATAAGCGGATATGATAAGGACGGCAATGCGCTTTCTTCTGGTCTGACTTTCAGTATCGATGACACGACTACCATGCAGGATTTTATTGATCATCTGAATAATAATGTATTTTCCAATGCAACGGCAACGTTGGATAACGGCCAGATAAAAGTCGAGGATGATTCAGGCGGTTACAGCAAACTGGATATGAATTTAACCTACAGCGATACAAGCGGAGAAGCGAACGCTACAGAATTTGAAACACCTGCTTTTTTCGAAATAACGAAACTGGGCGGTGAAGAGGCAAAAAGCACAAACATAACGATCTATGATTCACAAGGCGGTAAGCACGTTATGTATGCATCTCTTGTACGTACAGATACAGCCAATCAATGGGATATGGTTTTACAAGACACCAGTGGTGATGTTGCTTCTATAGGCATGGATAACAGAAGGATAGAGGGTATTACTTTTAACAGCGACGGTTCTTTTGACTCGGTAGCGACGGACACAGAATTTTCAATTGCTTTCGGACACGATCCGGGTCAGCCGCAGAATATTGATATAAACCTCGGAACGCCGGGTAAGTGGGACGGCTTGACGCAGTTTAAAGGGGATTCTACGGCAGTTGCCAAGGATCAGGACGGCTATGAAGCTGGTAAACTTTCCAGTATTTCCGTCAATAATGAAGGTATAGTTATAGGTTCATTTTCTAACGGAATGAAAAGAGAAGTTGCTGCAATAAAGCTTTCACTTTTTCAAAATACAAGGGGTCTGGAAAGTTTAGGCGGAGGGTATTATATACCATCCGGTAATTCAGGGGACCCGATCGATACGAAAGCGGTTACCGGGGGGGCAGGTATTATTCACGGTGGTCATCTTGAGAAGTCAAATGCGGATGTTGCCACTGAATTTGTAAATATGATCGAGGCTCAGAACGGCTTTCAGTCAAATGCAAGAACCATAACGGTAGCAAATGATATTCTCAGAGAACTTACTAATATAATAAGATAACGAGGAACTGATGAGTGAGCTGATATTTTCAAAAACTGCTCAATTTCTTGCGCTTTCGGTTAAAGAGAGATTTGAGGCGATGCGCAATTTGAGTTCTCAGAATGATCAATTGATAATAAACATAAGCATAACAGCTATAGTTGTTCTTACTTTAGTATTAATTGCGGTTTCTGTAGTTAGAAAAAGAAGAGAAAAATCCCAGAGCAAGGAACTTTTTAACAGCTATGCTGAAAAAAGAGGCTTGAGCAGAAGAGAGTGTCAAATGCTGCGGTATATGGCAATTCTTGCCGGTTTACAGAGACCTGAATCTATATTCACCCTGAAAAGCGCATTTGATATGGGGGCTTTAAAATTAATTGAGGAAGTTTCGGATAAGGACAAAAATCTGCAGATAGCAACCGAAGTGTCTTTGTTAAGAGAAAAGCTGGCTTTTAAGAAAAAGCAGACGGCATCTATAGCTGATCTTTTAAAAAGAAGAAATCTCAGTACCAGGCGAATTCCTGTAGGTGCGGAACTTGAAATTATTGCAAGAAAGGGATATGAGACTGAGGAAATTAAGGCAGAAGTATTAAGGAATAACGATCTTGAACTTTTAATTAAGCTTAATGAGCCGGTTGAAGATCCCAAGAAGACATTTTTGAGGGGACGTTATTATTACGGAGCTTCTGTATGGGAATTTGAGATTAAGGTGGAAAACTGTATAGAAGATAATGTTGTTTTAAAGCACAGTGACGAAGTAAAGCAGATTAATCGAAGGCGATTTATAAGAGTTCCAATTGAACGTCCGGGTTACATTGCTGCCTTTAATTTCCGGAAAGACTGGCAGGTAACTTTTGGAGAAGACAGACTTAAGGAATCTTATAAAAATATGCAAGAAAAAGACATTGAAAGGCCAGAGTTTTATTCTGCTGTTTATACAGAAATAGCAGGACCGGGTTTTCTTCTTGAATCGAAGATCGATGTGAAGGTGGGGCAGCGTGTTTTAGTTTTATTCGGGTGGGAAGGTAAACCTGTACTGGAAGATGAAGAAGAGGGTATATCCAGAATAAAATATTTGACTTTACAAGATATTGCAGAAGTTAAAAGAGTTACAAAGCATGACGACAAGAATGAAATAGCGGTAGAAATGTTCGGTGTTGGTGATGCAGAGATCGATGAACTTATAAGGATTACAAATACTGCTTCAATATTAAATTCAGATAAAGATAAAATGAAGAAGGCGGAAAGTGTTCCGGTTTAAGGAATAAGTTATGTCAGATATCAAGGGATTAATACAGGCAAGTACCGGCTCGCTTACAAAAGAGTTTAATATTATTACCAATAATCTTTCTAATGTAAGCACGGCAGGCTATAAGAGGAGGTGCAATTCTTTTTCTAAAGTTTTGGCTGCTCAGCAATCCAACGGTGAGGAAAACAGCAGATATTCAGAGATCACTCAATCGGAGATCGATTTTTCACAGGGTAATCTGACCAAAACCGAGAGGCCCTTGGATGTTGCCCTTTACGGAAAAGGTTTTATGATTCTGGAGACACCGGATGGCCCGTTATACACAAGAAACGGTATGCTGACTTTGAATGAGGAAGGGCAGGTCGTTGACATGCAGGGAAGATCAGTGGCGGGAGAGAACGGAGTAATCAGTATCCCTAAGGGAGTTTCAGTTTCTGACATACATATTTCCAATGACGGTACAATATCCGCAAACGGAATGCAAATAGGCAAGTTAAAGCTGGTGGATTTCAAGGATAATGAAAGTCGGTTAAAGCCTGTAGGTATGCACTGTTTTGCAGCACCTGAAGAAATAGATTATGAGGAGGCGGAGAATTTAAGTGTCAGACAAGGTTATCAGGAAGCCTCCAATGTTCAGATAGTCGAAGAACTGACGGATATGATAATGGTGCAGAGATTATACAGTGCCAATATGAAGTTTCTTTCTTCAAGTAAAGATGCATCTAAGAAATTGTTAAGTGTTGCGATGGGTTAAAAAATGATGATTAAAAGATTAAAGATAAGGAGAAGAAGATGTTAAGAGCGTTTTCAACGGCTGCAACAGGTATGTCCGCCCAGCAGATGATGGTGGATGTTACAGCTAATAATCTGGCAAACATAAATACGACGGGTTTTAAAAAGAGTCAAATAGATTTTCAGGACCTGTTATACTCCAAGATGAGATCACCGGGTTCGGAAATAGCTTCCGGGGTAAATACACCAAGCGGAATCGAGGTAGGTGCAGGAGTCAGGCCGGGGTCGACGGTAAAGGTATATACAACAGGTGAACTTCGTAATACAGGAAGACCTCTGGATATGGCGATCACCGGAGACGGTTTTTTGCAGGTAACTCTTCCCAGCGGAGAGACTCGGTATACCCGGGACGGTGCCTTACAGGTTAATGCCCAGGGTATGCTGGTGACGGCAAACGGTTATAACATCGAACCTTCCATATCCATACCGACGGATGCCACCGCAGTGGATATCGGCAAGGACGGTACCGTAAGTGCCGAAGTGAATGGTACTCAGACAGTGGTGGGGAATCTTCAACTGGTAAGATTTGCGAATCCCTCGGGGCTGGCAAGTGAAGGTGACAATCTTCTTTCGGAAACAGAGGCAAGTGGAACACCTATCACGGGTACACCGGGTGAGAACGGTTTCGGGAATATTCAATCGGGATTTCTGGAAAAAGCTAATGTTCAAATGGTGACCGAACTGGTGAACCTTATTACTGCACAGAGGGCTTATGAGATCAACAGCAGAGCGATAAGAGCAGGTGACGATATGTTGAGAACAGCTAATGAAATTGTAAGGTAAAAGATGAAAAGGATATTCATTATTACAATTTATTTTTTACTTATGGCGTCAGGGGTAGCTGTCGCTGAGATAAAGATACATTTACCTCGAGAGGTTAAGATCAATTCGGATATTGTAAGACTCGGTGAAATAAGCATAATCCGCGGTGACAAAGCAGGCCGGGAAAAGGCGGAAGACGTTGTCCTCGGAAAGATAACAGTGGCAGGTCAGGATGTTACTTTTGACAGAAATGCCATAAAATCGAGACTGGCATCTTCGGGGATGCAGAAAGAGGGTGTGATTTTTACCGGTTCAGATAAGGTATTGATCAAAACGAAAAGTTCGGTGATCAAAAGTGACAGGATCATAAAATCAGCTGAAAGTTTCCTGAGAAGGAAACTGAATGATGACTCTATAAGCAGAGCAGTTGCTGCCAGGGTTCCTAAGGAGATCATACTTCCCGAAAACGATAATCTTGAGCTTGAGCCAAAACTGCTGAAAACGAGTTCATCCAACCGTGCAAATGTTCAGTTGAAGCTAAAGAGAGACGGTAAGGTAATTGATACTATTAATGTTGTGTTCAATCTTAAGTTTAAAAAAGAAAGGGTGGTTTCTACTACAAGTATCCAAAAGGGAGAATTGATCTCAAAGAAAAATACGAAAATAGAAACAAGTGAAGTTAATTATGCCCCGGATTCTGATGCTGAGACCTATATGGGGAAAGTTGCAAAAAGGAAGATCAGGCCTAATACAATATTGAATTCAACACTTGTGATGGATGCGGAGGATAAAATTCTTGTCGAAAGGAACGACACGGTAGTTGTAAAAGTCGATTCACCCGCACTTTTGATCTCAGCGATGGGACAGGCTTTGGAGGATGGAAAGCGGGGGGACCTTATAAAAGTGAAAATGAAAATAAGCCGTTCTTCTCAAAGAGTTATTTATGCAAAAATAATAGCAGACGGCACTTTAGAGCCGGTATTTTAGAAGGAGTGAAACATGAAAATTAAAAATTTGATAATTATTGTAATTATATCAGTGCTGGCGGCAGGCTGTGCTCAGGCGGGGTCGATCTGGGCAAAAAAAGAGCAAGATAAAAAAGATATGTACTCAGATGATATTGCCCGTGAAATAGGTGATGTTCTGACAATAAGTATATCTGAAGTAAGTGCCCAGGATAACGAATCCGAAAGGACACTGGAAAAATCAACTTCGAGAAATGCAAACTGGGACGGTGAACTGAATATCGATCATGTTTTGCCCAGTGTTCCGGGTTTTGAGATCAATTCCGGCACCGGTTCTGAAAGCACCCTGGAAGGCAAGGCAGATTACGAGGATGAAAGGAGCTATACTGATTTTGTCACTGTGGTAGTTATTGATGTAATGCCTAATGGAAATCTAGTGGTAAGCGGCACAAGAAACCGTGACATAGCCGGTGATGTTCAGAAAGTAGAAGTGACGGGTATAGTCAGGCCCAGTGATATCAGCTTCAATAATGTGATTGACAGTAAAAAGGTTGCCAATTTCAGGATAAAGACAATTAATGAAGGATACAATGCACCTTATCAGAAGCCGGGTTGGCTTGGCAGGATAATGGATATACTCTGGCCGTTCTAATAAATGTTAAGGCTTATTTATGCGAAAAATAATAACAATAATTTTACTACCAGTACTTCTTGCAAGTGTCGGCTATTGTGAAAGGATCAAGGATATAGTCGATATTAAAGGAGTAAGGAGCAATCCGCTGATGGGTGTGGGGCTTGTTATAGGCCTTGCAGGTACAGGGGACGGAAGTCTGCCCTCTCAGCAGGTTTTGACAAATATTCTCAGAAATTCAGGACTTATATTTTCTCCTGATGAACTGGATGCCGATAATATAGCCCTAGTAATGGTAACTGCGGAACTGGGACCTTTTGATAGAGTGGGTTCAACCATAGATGTGGACGTGTCGTCAATAGGCAAGGCAGAGAGTTTGAAAGGGGGGAAGCTTCTTCCTACACCTCTTGAGGGTCTTGACGGGCAGGTCTATGCGGTAACCAATGCAGATGGCGTTTCGGTAGGAGGCTGGGCAGCTTCGGGAGAAAATGCATCCATCACAAAAAATCACATGACAGTTGGTCATATTCCATCCGGAGCTATTGTCGAAAGAGAAGAGGTGGCGACATTCGTTGAGAATTTAGGCGGTCACAGATACGTCACTATGAACTTGCGAAACAGTGATTTTTCTACCGCAAATGAGATCAGTAAGTCGGTAAATGAAAGATTCCCTGAGGCTGCGACTATTATAGATGCAGGAACCATAAGAGTGAAGGTGCCCGGCACTATGTCAGATTCGGAAATACCTTCATTTATCGATAAGATCACACAGATGGAAGTTTCGGTGGATACCGAGGCGGTTGTGGTGATAAATGAGAGGACCGGTACGATTGTTGTCGGGGAAAATGTAAGGATATCTTCGGTTGCGATCTCTCAGGGTAGTCTTGTAGTTAAAATCCGGGAAACTGCAGATGTATCTCAGCCGGTTGCACCTTTTTCAGATGCGGGCAGAACGGTGGAAGTTCCTGAAACTATGCTGGAGGTGGAGGAACAGGAAGGTGCTTTAATACCGGTCAAAAAGACAGTCACGGTATCAGACCTTGCAAATACACTTAATGCTATCGGTGCTTCGCCTACCGATCTTATAGCGATATTCAATGCTCTGAAAAAAGCGGGAGCATTGCAGGCTAAACTTGAAATAATGTAGGTTGCTTATGAATATTGAAAATTTATTTTTAGACAGTCCGGTTCAGAAACCTTCTCAGCTGCAAGATGCTGAAAAAATAAACAATGCTGCTGAGGGAAGGAAAGAGGAGCTAGCCAAGAAATTTGAGTCTATATTCGTAAATAAACTGCTCGATCAGATGCAGGAGTCTGTAGATGCCTTTAATGAAGATAAGGATGCCGCCTCCAAACAGGTTCACGGCTTGTTCAATATGCTGATGGCAAAGCATGTTTCGAAAAACGGCGGAATGGGGCTCTGGGAGGATATTTACGAATTCGTTACAAGTATGGATAAAGAACAGATAAATAACTCGGTAGATAAAAGCTTATGATAAATGTCGATATAGAATTAAAGAATCATATAGACTGGTTGCTGGGTGTTCTGGATGATGACTTGGAAAATCTCGAAAAGAATATTTCAAGGTTAGTAGAACTCAAGGAGCTGGTAATAAAAAGGGAGGAAGGAAAACTTCAGGAATTACTGAATAAGATAAAAAATGAATCGGGAGAGGTTTCAAAAAATGAGGCCAGAAGGGAAAAGATAAGAAAGCAAATCGCTGATTTGCTGAAACTCGAGCCTTCGGAAGTAACCCTGACTTCACTTATGCAGATCGTTTCGGATGAATATGCAGAAAAGATCAGGTACAAGCAAAAGCAACTTATGGAAATGTCATATGAATTAAAGAAGGAGCATTTAAGTACAGCTTTGCTTCTTAAAGATATGTCAAGGCTTAATCATATGATATTGAACAGCATTTTTGACAGGAGTAAGCAACAAGGTGTGACATATAACTCAGCAGGCGGTGCTAAAAGGGAGTCAGGTTCCAATTTTATGAACATGAAACTGTAGGATCGGAGTTTTTAATGGTCGATTTTAATATAGGGTTAAACGGATTAACAGCAGCTCAGAAAGGTCTTGAAATAGTCGGTAATAATATTGCCAATGCAGCCACCGAGGGCTATCACCGAAGACGTGCTGATTTAACACCATCTTATACTTCCGTAACCGATGACAGACAGTTCGGAGGCGGAGTTGAGGTGGCCGGTGTAAGGAGGATGGTGGATTCGCTGCTGGAAAACGAAATTCTTAATCAAACTTCTTACCTGGAAAAGCTGGACCTGGAGTATAATACTCTTGGAAATATAGAAAATGCGCTAGGTGAGCTTTACAGTGAAGAGGGTGGTTTGAATGCGTCCATGGATACTTTCTTCAATGCGGTTGAAGAGCTGACACTGCATCCTGACGAAAGTATATGGCAGAATCAGCTTTTGACTTCTGCAGAGGCACTGGCGGGTCAGTTCCGGACATTGGGTTCTTATCTTACTGAGCAGGAAAATCAATTGAAGCTGGAAGCCGACAATAATGTTAACAAGGTTAATTCTCTGATCAATCAAATAGCTGATTTCAATGATCAGATAGAAAAGCTCGAAAGGGGAGGTAAGAGTGCGAACAGTCTGAAAGACAGAAGGGATCTTTGCATTAAACAGTTATCGGAGTATATTTCCGTTGAGACTGTAGAGAGAGATTTCGGGGTAGTGGATGTTTCAGTGAGCGGAATTTCAGTAGTGATCGGGACATCAGTGAATGAACTGAAGGTCGGTTTGAATGCAAACGATGAGTTCGGCTTTACGGTTAAAGGCGACGACCATTATGATCCTAAAGTCGAGGGGGGAAGGCTGGGTGCCTTTTTCGATATTATTAACAATAAGATCGCAGATATAAGGGAAAAACTCGATACACTTGCTTCCACGGTTATTAACAAAGTAAATGATATTCATGTTCAGGGTATCGGGAGTGCCGGTTCTTTTACTCAGTTGACAGGACAGGTCCTTGAGACCCAGGATCTTTCAGAAATAGAGCCGCCTGTCGAATCTGGAGGGTTTTTTATTACGATAAAAAATACTTCTTCCGGTGAGGTGAGCAGACACGACATATTCATAAATCCCTCTACAAAAACTGTAAGTGATATTGTAAATGAAATTGACAGCTTAACGGGAGTAAATGCGAAATTCGAATCAAATCGCATTAATATATCTTCCGCTTCCGGCTATGAGTTCAATTTTCTTCCGGGAGTTTTACCTGAACCTACGGATGTCAGCGGTATGACGTCACCTGTACCGGATATAGAAGTAGGGGGGATTTATGAGGGAGATTCAAACAGAAATATTGACTGTACTGTAATGGGCAGCGGAGAGATCGGAGTTACGGAAGACCTCAAAATTAAAGTTGAAATAGGAGGAAAGACAAAGATAGTTAATGTCGGTCAGGGATATGCTGCGGGAGAACCTCTGGATATAGGAGAAGGTTTGACGGTTTCGATCTCGGATGGGACATTAAATGACGGTGATATCTTCAAGATTAAAGCTCTGGCTGATTCGGATACTTCGGGCTTTCTATCGAGTGTCGGATTGAATACTTTTTTCAGTGGTACCGGTGCATCGGATATGAAGGTTTGTGAAAGGATAAAAGATCAACCCAGTTTGATCGCTACGGCAAGAAGCAGCATTCCCGGTGACAACACTAATGCTCACAGGATAAGTGAAGTGCAGAACCAGGCATTTTCCGAACTCAATGATATGGAAATGGGCAATTATTACAGAAAAGTTGTCAATGATCTCGGACAGGAGATAGAGGTAAGGGGTATAAAGAAGGATTCTGCAGAAGTGATCATGAAGAATCTGATCAATCAGCAGGGAGAAGTAAGCGGGGTGGATGTAAATGACGAGGCAGCAAGGATGTTGATCTTCGAACAGATGTTCCAAGGGATGTCAAAATACCTGCAGACCCTTCAGAACAGTATGGATACTTTGATGCAGATCGTTTAAGTGAGGATGAAAGATGAGTCAGATATTAAATAATATATATCACAATACAGCGTTTGCCCTGAATTTGAATTCAAAAGCTTTAATAAAATTACAGGAGCAGGCATCTACGGGTTCCAGGATCAACCGGCCCTCCGATGATCCATCCGATGCATTCAGGGTACTGGGGCTTAGCTCTCAGAAAAGGAATATTCAGAACAGTATTGACAATATTTCCAACTGTGTAAGTGTCATGGAGATATCATCTACGATCGTAAACCAGATGTCAAAGACCCTTGCAGATACAAAGACGGTATTGGCGGGGGTTACAGATACGGACGGACAGATCGGAGAGGCGGTTTATGCAAACAGTATCGATAACCATCTGGAAGAGCTGGTTTCTCTTGCAAATAAAAAGCACAACGGCCAGTATCTTTTCGGCGGGAGTAATACCGGATCAAAACCTTACGAGGTCGTAAGAAAAGATGGAAAAATAGTCGAAGTTAATTATACCGGAAGTCTGCAGGAGAGAGAGGTAAAAATAAATGACAGTGTGAACGTTACGGCATTTTATTCAGGAAATAATTTATTTGGATTTAATGAATCCGGTGAAACTGAATTTATAGGCTCAACGGGAGTTAAAGAAGGAGATGGTACTTCTACGGCTAAGGGTTTTACCTGGCTTGAGGTTGAAGAATCTGCACCGGGTACCTACAGGCTTTCTACAGACGGTTTCGACAGTTATGCCGAGGTTAATGTTCCACCGGGAGATACAAACACTAAGGTGACTAATTCTGAAACGGGAGAGGTTTTGTATATTGACACCACAGGTGTTACTGATGAAGGGACAGAATTAGTATTAAACGGCGGGACGCATGATATATTCGACACTCTTATTACCTTGCGAGATGTTTATGAAGGTGAAAAGGATTTGGGCAGTGATCAACTCAAGGAAATTAATGGAAAAGGTATCGATGTAGTTGAGCAGGTTAGTGAATTACTGAGCAAGGACTCGGTTCTTTTCGGTTCGCGGATCGGATACCTGGAAGATCTAAAAACTAACCTTGAAGATATTAAATTGAATACAGAAGAAGAAAGAACGAGGATCCAGGAAGCTGATATTGCCCAGATCGCAACAGATTTATCAAGAAGAGAGATGCTTTACCAGATGTCCATTCAGACAGCCAGTAAGATGATGTCGCTTTCGCTGTTCGATTTTATCCGTTGACCGGCTTATTTTTGAGCGCATATCTGTCTGGATATTTTACAGGTAATCAAGGTGATATAAACAGAAATGATAATAGAGGCGGGTTTTTAATTCTGGCATAATATTTGTACTTAATAAATCATAAATTGAGATTTGTTTTCAGGAATAATAAATGGAATTTTCAGAAGATAATTTTTCATCAGCCACTCAAAAGGAAAATATAATTCGTCAGAAAATAGCGGACTGCCAGACTATGGTGGGCAACGGGGAAATGGCTGAGAGCTTATATGAAAAGGCTGCAGAGGTAGACCCCGATGATCCTTCTCCTTATATCGGGATCGGAGTGATAGCTTATGAAAAGGGTCAATATGAGGATGCAGACCTGGCATTTAAAGTTGCAATAAGGCTTGACCCTGAGAATTCAAGGGCGTATTCAGGAAGGGCAATGATCGCAGAATCCAGGGAAGATTATAAATTTGCTTTCGATATGTACCTGAAAAGCCTTGAACTCGATACAGATAATTTGACTGCGCTTCTTGGGCTTTTCCAGGCCTCCTGCAAGATGAAATCATTTAATAAGATAATTTATTATCTTAACAATTACCTGAAATTTCATCCCGATGATACATCGGTTATGTTTGCCTTGTCATCTTTGTACATGAAGGAAGGTAAATATGTGAAAGCCCGGATTATGTTGACGAATCTGCTTTCAAAGCAGCCAGATAACGAAGATGCAGTTAAACTGCTTGAAGAAGTGGAATATAATTTATCGAGAGACTTATAGATGAAAAATAAAGATGCCGGTAAATTATTGAACAAGCTTGAAGAAATACTGGAAAAGCAGAAAGAACTTATAAAAGCGGGAAGTTTTAAAGGGCTGGAAGATTTGACGAATAAAGCGGGAGAAATAATCGGTCAGTTACAGGGGAAAGAATTATCAGGTGAAAAAGAGATCAAGCAAAAGAACCGCTTAATGAAGGCTTATAAACATCTTATATTAGGTATAGAGGCAGAAAAAGGAAAGCTTAAAAGCAGGCTCAATAAGCTCAAAAAAACGAAAAGAACCATGTCAGCATATAAGAGATCAGTGGAAAAAGATTAAAATTTCAGGAAATTTCATGAATTTATCCTTTTTTCGCCGATTTCTTTTAAAAATTTATAGAAAGGTATATTATGGGTAATATACAACTTCCGGGTCTTTCAACGGGAATAGATTCAACAAAAATTATACAGCAATTGATGGCAGTGGAAGAGAGACGACTTGCTTCTTATCAAGTGGATAAGAAGCAAGAAGAGGAGAAAGCGACTGCGCTGGATGAATTGCGGTCACAAGTTTCTTCCTTCGAGTCGCAGGTAAAAAACCTTTCCGATGCTGACAGCCTTCAGTTATTTAAAACATCTTCCAGCGATGAGGATATTTTAGAGTTAACGGCAAATTCTAATGCGGCTGCCGGTTCCCATTCTATAAAGGTTAACCAGCTTGCTACAGCGGAAACCTGGGTTCATGACAGTTCGACTTTTACCCGAAAAACTGACTTGGTGGGAGCAGGTAAATTTATTTATTCATATAATAACAAGGAGAGAGTCATAACCACTGTTGGAGGTCAGCCTACTGGCAATACTACCCTGCAGGATCTGGTAAATATGATAAACAACGATGATGAGAATCCGGGAGTGACTGCCAGTTTGCTGTATCATGATGATAAGTATCATCTTGTATTAAGCGGTGATGATACCGGTTCTGATTATCAGATATCCATTAATTCAAGTACGACAAATGTGATCACGAACGGTTCAACCGGATCCAAATTTACGGTAAGTCAAGATGCCGAACTTTCGAATAAGATCGTTAATTTATTTGAATTTTCCGGTTCGCTGGCAGGGGGGGAAAAAATAATTATAAATGACACTTCCGGTACTCCTGTACAAGTCGGAGAGGTAAGTGTTACTTCGGATACCGATCTGTCGGCTGTTGTAGAGCAGTTAAATACCGCTTTTTCCGGTACAGCTACAGCTAAACTGGAAAATGGAAAAATAATAATGACCGATGACGGAACAGGTGATCCTTTTACTGATTTTGAGCTTGTCTTTGACAATGCGGGATCTACTGCGGCATTGGATCTTTCGCATGATTATGAATTTTCCATTACAGGCGATGAAGCGGAAACCTCTACGAAGCTGACCAAACTGAACCAGTTCTACGGTGAGCTTGAGGGCGGTGAAACGATAACCGTTGAAGGGACGGATCACAACAACAGTGCGATCGGGCCTTTACAAATGGATGTAACTGAGGAAACCGATATACTTCACTTAGTCGACGCCATAAATGAGGCTTACAGCGGGGTGGCAAAGGCTACTTTCGAGGACGGTAAGATATTACTTACGGATTTAGAAGACGGCACCAGCAGTACAACTTTGAACCTTACATTCAACAATAACGGCAGCGGGGCTTCATTCGAAGTGCCGACATTCAGCAATACTTCTGAGGGCGGTACAGAAGGTGGACAATACAGCGGAGAGATTTTGAGTGAATTTGATCCTGATACTGCTACTTATGTCGAAACTCAGTCCGCACAGAATGCAGAGATAAAAGTTGACGGATATCCCACAACTGCCGATGAATGGATAGAGAGCAGTTCCAACACTGTGTCAGATGTATTGGCAGGCGTGACTCTTGAGCTGAATGATATTACTGATGCCGGTGAACCGGTACAAGTTACAATAAACAGAAATACCGGGGCAATAAAAAGTCGGATCGAAAAAATGATCAAATCGTATAACAAACTGGTATCCTTCCTGGAGGATAAAACAGAGTATAACCCTGACACGGAAGAAATGGGTATACTGTCCAGGGATGCGACAGCCTCTTTTCTTGAAACGCAAATCAGAAATCCATTTCTCCAGATCGCATCCGGTTTTCAAGAGGGTAAGGACAGTTTCGTAAGGCCTGAAGATCTGGGGATAGATTTTGCTGCAGACGGTACAATGGAACTCGATTCTGATATACTGGAGGATGCCATAAAAGAGGATTATGACGGTGTTCTGAGTCTTTTAGGTGCAACGGCAGCTGGCAGCAGTGACAGTTCCAATATAAAATACTACTCCAGTGCGGAAGATTTTACAGAGCCGGGTGAATATGATGTAAAAGTCGAATGTGACTCCAATGGAGATATAACGGGGGCCTGGATAAAACTCGCATCCGAAAGTGACAGTGAATACAGGGCAGCAACTTGGAATGATAACGTCATAACGGCAGAAGCCGGTTCAGGAGATGACGCTAACCCTGAAAGAGGACTTCAATTGCTTTTCGAATGGGACGGTGAGGTTCATGACAGCAGTAACCCTTTGACAGCAAACGTAAGGGTTAAAGAAGGCTTTGCCGGCACTTTGGAAGAGATATTGGACGGCCTTACCAAAACCGGTTCGGGAAGGCTGGCTTTAAGTGAAAATGTCATAGAATCCAAGATCAGCCAATTGGAAGATAAAATATCAGATGAGCAGGACAGGCTTGACAAAATCGAGGAAAGATATAACAAAAAATTTGCCAGGCTGGAAAAGAACCTTTCTCTTATGCAGCAGCAGTTCGGTGCTCTGAATATGCTTAACGGTCCTGTTCAATAATTTTCTGGGCAGACAAGATATTCCAGCTTCTTTCAAGGTGCTTTTTTTCTATTTTGATCAACTTATCTTTATTCGAATGCGCATCGCCGAATAATGCAAGCATATTGGATTTGTTTTCTATTTTGTGAAATTTTGCAGTTTCGTTTGCTTCAGGGAAATAGGTAATAATATGGTCATAATTTGAGATTTCACTTTTTGAGAGGTTCGCTCCGGTTTTTGTTATAAATAAATTATCTACGAATGTATCGGTTATCTTATCTGCAAATTCTTCTGCATCTTTATCGAAGACCTTGAAGACCGCATTTCGTTTTTGGTCTTTATCTGCGATCAAAACCTTTTGCCCCTTTTTTGCCAGTCTGATCGCGATATTGACAGGTATAGTCACAGGCAGTGACTTAGATGAATTGCCGATGGTTATCAGATTGATGCCCTTTTCGGTCATGGAAGTTATTTTCTCAGTAACCTTGTCGAAGTCCAAATCAGATTTGATGTTGTTGGAGTAGAAAATATTGTCTTTTGCAACTTTTTCTTCTATCCGATCCGAATCCGGGACGGTCTGTCCATTCTGTGCTTTTAAATATTGTTTTTGTTCAGGGATTTTATTTTCAGAGGCATTGATTATTTCTTTTGCAATGATCGAAATTCTTTTTTCGAAATGTTCTTTTTCATCCGGATTTTTTAAATTCTTAAAGCATTTCTTTACCAGTCCGGCTGTTGCAGAGGCAGAGATCAAGACGGAAATGAATATGAAACCGTGACAAGCTATTATTTCTCTGATGTAACTGGATGTACTGAATGAGTCAGTGACTGCTCTCTGAATGCCGGTAAAAAAGGCACCTGCTATGCTTACCAGGGCAAAGGCCAGTTGTATGAAAATTATAAAAATAAAGAACCTGGATATACCGGAAACAGCTATAAAAAAGCTGGAGCAGCGGTTTAGTTCCTGCTTTAAGGAAAAGGCCTGTTGATTATTTATTAACCCCGCTTCCAGTTCGCAGTTAATGTCCAGCTGAATTTCAGGGACGATATTTTCAAAGTATTTATTTGCTGTTTTAATGATCCTCTGAAGGTTTTTAAAGATATAGCCGATAAAAATGACACTTCCCATTAAAAATACCGGCAAGATCAGGGATAGGCTGTGATTGTTAATATTATCTGCAATCCAGCTGGAAATTTTACTTATATTATGGTTTACGAAAAACAGCTTTGTACCTGCAATAGATGATATGAAATGAAATATGCACGAGAGCAGAAGCATGAGAGGAAATCCGGTTGCTTCCTCGGCAGATTTTGCCAGTAACACGATAATTAAGATCCCGGCTGACAGGCATAAACAGAAGATCAGCAGTATATCAAAAAGGGTGGCAGACCATGGAAACAGGAATCCAGCTAAAATTGCACCGAAGACGGCCATCCACAGGATGTCATTTCTGCCGATCAGTTTGAAGTCACTGGTTTCGAAATAATTTTTATTAATTTTTTTTGCCATCAGATATCAGAATTTTCTGCCTTTTCTCATTCTGTAAACCATTGCCATGACTTCAGCAACTGCCATATAAAGTGCCTGCGGAATGGGATCGCCTAATTCGACAGACCCGAAAATGGTTCGAGTCAGTTCAGGTTTTCTTACGACTGGTACACCATAAGACCTTGCGATCTCGCGGATCTTCTGGGCCAGGTTATCTGCTCCTTTTGCAACTACGATCGGAGCATCCATTTCCTTCGGATCATATTTCACAGCGACAGCGTAATGGGTGGGGTTGACCAGTACGACATTGGCTTCGGGAACTTCTTCCAGCATTCTTTTGGCAGACATTTCCATCTGTATTTGTCTGACTCTTTTTTTCACTTCCGGAGATCCATGAGTTTCTTTTTGCTCATCTTTTACTTCCTGCTTTGTCATCATCAGATCTTTTATGTATTTCCACTTCTGAAAGATAGTGTCAACGGCGGCGATAAGAAGAAGCCCGATACTTACACGAATAAGAAGCCCAAGTGAAAGGTCATAAACGGCTCTTACTATTTTCCCAGACCAGGCCCATCTGATCGAAGCAAGTTCATCGACACGGCTTTTAAGATAAAAAGCTGCTATGGAAATTATGAAGATAAGTTTCGCAACGGATATTCCAAGTTTTACCAGCGATTTAATATTAAACAGTTTGCCGAAACCCTTTATGGGATTAATTGCATCGAGCTTGAATTTTACTGATTCAGGAGAAAAGTTAAGGCCTGATATGCAAAAACAGGCGACTGCCGAACCTAAAAACAATGCAATAAGAAAAGGTGCAGTAACTATCAGGCTATCGGTGACCTTGTCTGCAAAAAAATTCATGAATTTATCAGTACTTACGAAAACGCCGGTATTTGACCTAATCCCGTTTTCCATAAGCTGAATAAGCCAGTTTCCCATTTGAGATGAAAACAGAAACAGGACGACTATGATTATAAATATGGATGATACCGCAGGTAATTCCTGACTTTGGGCTACCTGACCTTTCTCGCGTGCTTTTTCCAGCTTTCGCTGCGTTGGTTGTTCCGTTTTTTCCTGTGCCGGTTTTTCTGGCATAGATTCCCCTAGATTGGTAACAGCTTATCCATCCACTGAGTAAATTCTTTAACGAAGCCGCTTAAAAAAGGTATAAAAACAGCAGTCATTAATAATCCCATGCCCACTCTGAAGGGCAGGCTGATAAAAAGAATATTCATATCCGGCAGCATACGGGCACATACTCCGAGCATTGCCAGCAATAAGATAAATGCGGTTAATATGGGTGCAGCCAGTCTTAATCCTGCAAGCAGCATAAAGGAACCTGCCCGGACTACGCCTTCTGTCATCATGCTTAAGGAAGGTATTTCTCCTATGGGAAAGAGCTGAAAACTTTTGTCTATCGCCATCAGGAACATATGGTGACCGTCGGCACTTAGAAAAAGAAGTATAAATATCGTTTCCAGAACCATTCCCAGGGGTTGCCCTCTTTCGCCGGTAAGAGGATTGAAGGTCTGGGCGAGGGCAAGTCCCATCTGGCGTTCTATAATTCTTCCGCAGGCCTTTACCGCTGAAAATAAAAGAATTGCCACCAGCCCTAGAGCAAAACCGTAAAGGGCTTCGTTGAACAACAATAACAAAGCTTCCGGTGAGGATATTTTCGAAGCGTTATAAGAAGGCATTAATCCTGCAAAAAAAATTGAAAGCATAACGGTGAGACCTATTTTCGCCCGGGCCGGTATAGTCCGGCTTCTGAAAATAGGAGCCACCAGAAAAAAGGCAGAAAGTCTGATTAATACCAGAAAGAAGCCGAGAAGTTTTGAGATCATGAAATCCATTTTCAGGTTCCCATGTTCTGAATCAAACTGAATATCTCATTAGTGAACTTTATTAAGATCCCAAGTACCCACTTGCCTGTAAGTATGGCGACCAGTCCCACCGCAAAAAGTTTCGGTACCACTGTCAGGCTCATGTCCCTTATTGATGTCACAGCCTGGAAGAGAGTAATTATAACACCGACAATGATGCAGGTCAGAAGGATAGGGGCAGAGACAAGCAGGGCGGTCTCAAGAGTATGCCTTCCAAGATATATAATGAAACTACCATCCATAATTTAATGCACCTAATTAAAACCGAGACTCAGACTTTTAGCCAGCATGCTCCAGCCGTCAACCAGGATAAAAAGTATCAGCTTAAAGGGCAGAGATATCATTACCGGCGGAAGCATCATCATACCGGCACTTAAAAGTATGCTGGCTATCACCATGTCTATCAACAAAAATGGTATAAATAACAGGCATCCCATTTCGAATGCGGTTCTGAATTCACTAATTATGAAAGAGGGGATGACTATATTCATTCCAAGTTCCATTGCAGATGAAGGGGCCTGTACATTTGCCATGTCCATGAATAAGCCCAGATCTTTGTCTCGGGTTTGCTTAAGCATGAATTCCTTGATGTCATTTCCTGCTCTTTTTCCCGCGGTCTGAAAATTGATCTTATCTTCGACGTATGGTTTTATGGCATTTTCGTTCATTTTAGCCAGGGTTGGTGACATGGTGTAAAGTGTTAAGAACAATGCCAGGCCGATTATAGCTATGTTTGGCGGAATGGTCTGTGTACTCAGGGCTCGTCTTGCAAAGGACAGCACTATAACAATCCTGGTGAAGGATGTCATCATAACCATTAAACTTGGGAGGATCGCTAATCCGCCGAAAACCACAGCGAGTTTAACAGGGGTTGACCAATCTTTTTCAGCGGCCTCGTTAGTGGTGGCCTTGTCGATAACGTTGACCATGTCATTAATGCTCGGCACTGTGCCGTTTAAGGCTTGAGAAGTAGAGCTATTCGGGTCTGCAGCAAAGGCCGCTGTATTCAACGCGAAAGCTATTAAAATGCATAATAAAATTTTAGATTTATTTATTTTCATTGTCAGCCCCGAGGTTCGACATTTCTATATCATCAAGGTCACTTAATGCGATGGTAAGATCAGCAAGGTTTGAAATATTTTCGTTAGTGCTGCCGATAAGAAATTTTTTGTTTCCGGCTTCGACGATATGAAGGCATTTTTTTGGCCCCAGATAAACTGTTTCCTTTATTTTTATCTTTTTCCCGGTTTTTTTTGTGATATTAGGCAGCAATTTCCTGGATAGATAAAGAGCCCCGCCCCCGACTACACCTACCAGTATTACCATCGTGATCAGTTTATAAAATAACTCACCGGTTGAGAATTCATCAGCTTTGCCGAAAGTATTTGCATCTTTTTTAAATTCCGTCTTTTTTTCAGTTGAAGGGGAATTTACATCTACAGCTGCAACCGCCGGCGATGCAAGAAATATCAAAAAGATCACCAGTAAAATAATTAATGTTTTTGCAAAAGTTTTTTTGCTCATATATCGATCCGGATCATGGTTTTCAATTTTTGTGAATAGAGCAAATATTATGCCTGAATGGGCTGTATGGGGATATAGCTTAAAAAACGGGATTTGAAAGGAAGATTTATTTTAATTTTTAAAAAGTGTCCAATAATTTTACATTTTTTGCCTTAATGTACCGATCATGATCTGGGATTCTTTTGTGATCGGGGAGTCTTGTCCAGTCCATTTTTTCCCGGATCCTGCACCCCAGCTGTAAACGGGCCAGTTAAATTTATCACCCAGGAAATCTCTCAATTTATCAGCAACCTCTTCGGCCCTTTTTGCGGAAAGTATCATTTCATTTTCATTGGTTTCATCCGCCAGGCCCAGAACGTAAAAACCCTTTATATTTTGCGAATAGCTGTTTTTTAAATTATATGAGAACTCTTTTAAAAACTCGGTATCTTTCCTATCCAGTTTATATTCTCCCTGCTGAAAATTTATGTCAGTTAATGTATAACTGGTTTTATCAGAAATGATAACAGAGGGCATTGTTTTAAATTTCTTTTGTACTTTTTTAAAACTTTTTTTGAGTTTCTGTTTTTCAGCATCAATGACTCTATCATCCTCTACTTTTTCTTTACTTTCGAGTGGATACTTTATGGTTTTATGGCCAAAATTTACTTTTTGTTCCTGTCCAAATAAAGTTCCGAGGCCCATTGTATCTAAGGCATCATTAAAGGAGTGCCTTCCTTTGTCTATAAGTCCGGGATCCTGCTCACTTGCCAGAGACAGTAGCATTACAAAGAAAGTCAAAAGCAAAGTCACCATATCTGAGAAAGTTACAATATAGGCGGGAACTTTATTGCCACTATCTTCTTTTTTGTTTTTTTTAGCCATTATTTATATAATTTTTTTTCCAGCATTACAATTTGAACAAATCTGTTATTCTTTTCGGGAAGTATTTCTGCAGGAACAAGTGATCTCAGTGAAAGGTTGAATAAATTTCTGTCGAGACCTTCCTTATCCGAGAAATATTCGATGATCTTCATCGATCTTTTTATTCCGAGATCATCAGTTTTGTTTTTTGGATTAGTCTCACAAACAACAATTCTTCCCTTTTTCTCTTTAAAAAAATCTGCAAGTGCTTTAAGACTTTCGGTACCTTCTCTGGAAATCACAAGGCCCTGTGCCCAGAAAAAATCCCCTGAAAGCTTAACGAAAACTTTATGCTTGTCACAGTCATCTATTATTAAAGTTTTTAAAAGATCATTCTGCTTTTCTCTTATATCAGTAGGTCTTTCACTTCCTTTTTCCAGTTTCGGCGGTTTTTTTATAGTTTCCTTTTTGAACAAGAATGTTTTATTTGTTTTTATGGACCTGTTCAGCGAACTCATATGCGCAGTAAATGAACCGTTTATTCTTTTTATTCTTTCTGAATCAAAAGAAGAAAAGCTCAGCAAAAGCACGAAAAATGTCAAGAGAAGTGTCATGCAGTCACTGAATGTGACCATCCATTCAGGGGCACCCTGTTGTTCGTCTTCCTGTTTGTTCCTTTTTTTAGCCATCAGATCTGGGCCTTAACTTCTTCTCTTCTTCCCTGTGATACAAATGCATGCATTTTTTCTCTGATATTGGTCGGATTTTCACCTTGTGATATTGCGCATATTCCCTCAACTATCATGGATTTAGTGGTGATCTCCGCTTTTGAATAAATTCCCAGTTTGCCTGCCAGGGGGATGAAGATGAGATTTGCGGCAAATGCTCCGTAGAAAGTGGTCAGCAATGCTGTTGCCATTCCCGCACCGATGGAATCCGGGCTGCTCATATTTCTGAGCATCTGAACCAGTCCAATCAAGGTTCCGATCATGCCGAAGGCCGGGGCAGCTGCTCCCATGAATTCAAGGATCTTTTTGCCGTTTGCATGTCTGTCTTCGAGGTTTTCTATTTCCAGTGTAAGCATTTCCTTGATGTAATCAGTATCCTGGCCGTCTAAGAGCATCTGCAGAGCTTTCGTAAAAAAAGGATCATCCAGTTTTCGCATTTCCTCTTCAAGTGCAAGAGCTCCGTCTCGCCTGTTAATGGCTGCGTAATTTACCATTTTCTGAATTAATTCAGATTCTGATGGTATCTTAACTATGAGGGTTCTTTTAATTACGGAAAAGATACTTAGAAACTGAGGAAGTGAAAAATGTATCAGGGTGGCACAGATCATTCCTCCTATCGTAATGCCGAGTGACGGCAGATTGATAAATACTTTCAGACCCCCGGTACCGGTCATTATGGCACCGAATATAAGTCCCGCTCCAAAAATAATCCCTAATATCGTTGCTATATCCATAAATATCTTTCCTGCTTATTCTTCGGCTTCTATAACTCTCTTTAATTTATTACTGAAAACCGCTGCGAGTTTGGGCTGTTCTTTTGAAAGTTCACCCAACACCTTTGCTTTTGTTCTGTCACCCATGTAGTAAAGTATCTTTATCGCATCTTCCATAGATGCAGTGTTATTCATTCCGTTCATCTGGCTCATGTTAATAAAAATGTCACTAGCCCTCGAAGGTTCCATTTTGTCATAGGTTTCAGCGATATTCTTCAAGTTCGATCTTTCAATTTTCTTGATTTTTATCAGGCTGTTTTTGAGGTTTTCCTGTTCATCTTTCAGATTTGCCACCTTGGAAGAAAGCTCGATTCTCAGGCGATCCAATTCTGCTATGTCTTTCTGAGCGAGTTTGTGAGCGATCTTTGCACGTTTTTCTTTTTCTTGCAGTTCATTCAGTTTCTTGTCATATTCCTGAATTTTTTCCCTTACTTCGAAAATCAGTTCCCGAAGCTGTTTTTCAGACATTGACAGACGTATTTTTTCATTTTTTTCTTCTTCACTAAGAGAATTTTCTGCTATTTTTTTTGCTTCAGCGGCAAGCTTTGCCTTTTTTTCTTTTAATTTCTGCTGTTCTGCCTTTTCGATCTGTTTTTTCTTTGCACTCCAGGCATAGTAGAAAGTGCCCCCGAAACCTATTAAGCCTGCGAGTATCGTTAATATTAGGATCTTTTTATTCATTTAATCGGCTCCTGTTTTTTAAAAATAATCAAAATCCGAAGAGTCTTTTGAATTTAAAATTACATCTCTTGCATAAGTTCTGGCAACGTATTCATCGATTTCTTTTTGTTCTGCCATGGCGATCTCGTTCTGATATTCCTGCTTTGCTTTTTCCTTTAATTTTTCCAGGGTTTCCTTGTATTGTTTCAATTCTGCCAGTTCTTCGATCTTTCTTTTTTTCTTTTCCTGCAGTTCCTGAAGCTCGTTTTCGAGATACTTGATATATTTATTAGAGCTGTCTGCATAATTTATGAGTACCTGCTGTTTCGGTATTCTTTTTTTGGCCTCCAGCTTTTTTAGATCATCGATACTTTTTTTCAGTTTGAGCTTGCATTGCAGTATTTCATCCTGTTTTTCGGATATAGCCCTGTTTAAAGCGGAGATCTCCCCTTTTTTATTTCTTTCCTCAACGTTTTTGGTGTCGAGGACGCATTGTAATCTCCATTTGAATTTCTTCATTTTCTAAAGTTACTCACTTATTAATTCCTGCCATTTCTGGCTTATTCCCATTAGAACTTTTACAGTGTCATCGAATTCGGTTTTTTCTTCCGGTTCTTGGATCAATAGAGCCCTGATGTGTTCTATAAGAGCTATGGATGCATCGATTTTTTTATTACTGCCGGATTCGAAAGCACCGATATTTATAAGGTCTTCAGCATCATTGTAAGTTGCGTAAGCTTCCTTGAATTTTTGAGCAGCCATATTATGTTCGGGACTTGTCACCGAGGGCATAAGCCTGCTGACGCTCTGCAATATATCGACGGCAGGATAATGTCCCCTGTCTGCTAGTTTTCTTGAAAGAACGATGTGCCCGTCCAGGAGACTTCTTGCATGGTCTGCTACGGGATCGTTGAGATCATCGTTTTCGGCAAGTACTGTAAGCATAGCGGTGATACTTCCTTTTTCATTATTCCCGAGTCTTTCGATCAATCTTGGCATAAGGGCAAAAACGCTCGGACAGTATCCCTTAGAGGCAGGAGGCTCACCTGCCGCCAGTCCGATCTCTCTCTGGGCCTGTGCAAAACGGGTCAATGAATCCATCATAAATAACACATCTTTGCCTTTATCCCTGAAATATTCCGCTATGGTGACGGCGACAAATGCTGCTTTGACTCTCTGGATTGGGGGTGAATCGGAGGTGGAAACAATAACCACACTTTTGGCTAACCCTTCCTGTCCCAGGTTTCCTTCCAAAAATTCCCTGACCTCTCTACCCCTTTCTCCGATCAGTGACACGACATTGACATCAGCGTCACTTGACTTGGCTATACTTCCCATCATGACACTTTTACCTACGCCGCTGCCTGCGAATATTCCTACCCTTTGTCCCTTGCCGCAGGTTAAGATACCATCGATCGATCTTATACCCAAGGGTAGTGGCTGATTTATTTTTTCCCTGTTCAATGGACAGGGGCTCGAACTGTCCAGATTCCTTTTTTCATTGCCGGTGACAGGCCCTTTGTTATCGATTGGTTTTCCCAGTCCGTTTAAGATTCTGCCCAGGATATTGTCACTGATAGTAAGAGTTCTCGGCGTAGTACGTGCGGTTACTACATCTCCCGGGGAAATGCCTTCTACGTGTTCTAAGGGCAGTAAAATGATATTGGTTTTGTTAAAACCCACCACTTCTGCAAGAACCCTTCTGCCGTCCTTTAAGTGAATTCCGCAAAGTTCTCCAACTCCAACCATAGGGCCCGAAGATTCTACGGTTAAGCCGGCTACCCTGACTATCGAGCCATGATAATTCACCAGATTAACCTCTCTTAAGGCAGATCTCAGTTTTTCAAAATTCACAAGTTTGTCTTTTACATTATTTAAAGTCATTCAGACAGCCCTTTTTAAAGCGTCACTTATTCTTTCCAGTTTTTCTTCTGTGAGAGATTTTACTATACCTTTAGGAGTTTCGATCCTGCAATCAGCCTTTTTGACGGCCGGGTCTGGGATAAGCTGTAACCCTTCGAATATCGAAGCACCTCTTTCCTTTTCGATATCCTTGATTGTCTGCAGGTCGGCTGGGTTTATTCTTATCTCTATATCAGTATTTTCGGGAGCAGTTTCCAGAGCGTCACTTATAATACCCTCGATGTCATAGTCTCCTTCAACAATTTTTTTATTTAGTATCCTTCTTGCAATCTCAATAGCTAGTTCTGCAATATCTTTTTTATATTCATCGATTCCCTGAGAATATAAATTCTTTAAATTTTCAGAGAGTGTGGTGACGGTTTTACAGGCATTTAACAACTGCTGCTGTTGAGATAGCATTTGCTGATTTATCTTTTCGGCCTCCCGGTGTTTTTCTCTGAGTTCATCTGTATTTATTTTATTTGCCGGGTCTTCAGGATTTTCCTGCATGATTTCTGCAGAGGTGATTGGAGAGCCGATTTTTACAGTCAATTCGTCTATCATTTTTTCTCGATAAATTTAAGTTCACCGTTTTTATTTTCTTCTCTCAAGGCTTCGACCATTTCATTTCTAGCTTTTTCGATGTCAGCTTTAGAAGGGTCGCCCATCAAAGATTTTTCTTCTTCAAGGGTTTCTGCAGCTCTTTCTGAGATATTTTCTTTTATTTTCTGTTCGATCTTTTCATCAGCGTTAATCAAGGCGAGGGCAAGAGTTTTTTCTTCGATATTTCTCAATGCCTGTTGAAGCGATCTGTCTTCGATCTGGCAAATGTCATCCCAGATTATCATCAGTTCCATAACCTGTTTTGCAGTATTTTTATCTTTCTTTTTAATGGTTTGAATCAGGCCGTCACGAACTTCTTTTTCCAGGTTTCTCAATATTACTGCAACATTTCGAAGATTTTCATCCTGATCAATGTCGGGCACTGCTCCTTTTTGCTGTTTTATAGAGTTTAACCTTGTGGTGAGCATCTGGCCAATCTTGTTTTTGGTTTCATCAGAAATTGATTCGGAACTGGTCATTCTGCTTACGACACTGAGTCTTATGTCTTCTCCAAGCAGATTCAAAACCTCGGAACTTTTTCCTGGATCTAATTCAGAAAGTACAATCGCGATAGCCTTGGGATGTTCATTTTTTAGTAAAGTTACAATGGTTTTTGCGTCAGCAGACTTTATAGCAAGAAAGGGGTCTCTCTTGTGGAGCAGATCATCGATCTGTCCCTTAATCCTTTCAGATTTTTCGCTGCCGACAGAATTCTTCAGCATTTCACTGATGAAACTTTTGCAGTCAAAACCTTCCCCTTTTACAAGGTTGGTGTAAAATTCCTGTGCGACGTTTATTCCGTGTTCTGTCTGGTATTTTCCTGATGCATCAAGATATGCTAATTCTACCGCCAGTTCTTCAACTACTTTCGGATCAAAACCTTTCAGCAGTTCCGCGGCACTTGCACTGTCCAGATTCATTAATAACATTGCGGCTTTTTGTTTTCCTGTTAAGGTCATTATCATCCCTTGTTTTCAATCCAGCTGCTGAATAACTGTTTAGCTTCCTGAGGATTATTTTTCAGTGCGGAGGCAATACGTTTTCTGAGTTCGGCAGGGTCGGAAGGGCCTTGGCCTGAAATCATTCCTGCTATATTTCCCTGACCCATGGAGTTTTGTCCCTGCTGGCCTGCCTGAAGTTCACCTAACTGATTCAGGTGTTTATTCTTTTTGCTGCCGGAAAATATTTTCAGCGTAATCAATGCACATATTGCCATTATGCCGAGTGACGCCTGGCCTGCAATTGCTGCATAATCGAAGGGTTTTTCTTCATCGCTTGCTGCAGGTTTTGATTTCTGGCGGTTAAATTTTACGTTCACTACTTTCAGGTTGTCTTTTTCCTGAAGTCCCAATGCATTTTTTATAACCTCTTCAACATCCTCGACGGACATGATAAGTTCTTTGCTTTCGCCCTCCGGGCTGTTGGCATCATCTTTTGAAAGATCGACAAAGGCGGCAACCGAAACTGATTTTACTTCACCTGCGAGTTCGGTTTTCTTTTCGACAGTTTTGCTGACCTTGTATTCTGTCAGTATTGTTTCCTCTTTACTTTCAGAATCCGGGCCGCTGTTTTCTTCGTTCCCGGAGCCGGTGTTTTTAACTTCTGAACTGCTGGTAATCTCTTCCTTGCTTGCCACCTTGGTGTCAGGGTCGTATTTTTCGGTTGTCAGGTCAATGCTTGTGGTGTCAATTTCAGCACTTACCTCTACGCTTGATCTGCCGGATCCCAGTACGGTTTTTAGCATTTTTTCGGCCTTTTGGGTGAGCGTCTTTTCGACTCTTTCCCTGTAATCCTGTAAAGTCCCGGCACCGCTTTCAAGTATGCCGCCGGCCTGTTTTGAGAGAAGCTTTCCTTCACTGTCAACGATAGTGACATTATCTGATTTAAGTCCTTCCACAGCACCTGAGACCAGATGGGTGATGGAAGCAATATTGGAAGCGGCCAAACTGAAACCGGGCTGAAGTCTTAGTACAACTGAGGCACTGGTGTTCTTGTCCTTATTATGAAAAAGATTATTATCAGGTCTAACGATGTGAACCCGGGCGTGTTTAATGCCGTCGACCATCTGGATACTTTTGGCAAGTTCATCCTGCAAAGCTCTCTGAAGATTTACGTTCTGAACAAATGGGCTTATGCCTATCTTTTCTTCATCGAAAATTTTGTATCCTCCTTGCGAATCGGAGGGCAGTCCCTCTTTTGCCATATCAACTCTAAGCTGATAGAGGTTTTCCTTAGGGGCGTAGATGCATGTGCCGCCGGCTTTGAGTTCATAAGGGATGTTCATTTCCGTCAGTTTATCGGTGATTTTGGCGGCATCTTCCGGTGTAAGCTCATCGTAGAGCATTCTCATATCCGGTCTGCCTGCCCAGCGTGTCAAAAAAAAGGCTGCTATGATAAATGTAAGCAACACTGTACCCAACATTGCTTTCTGGACAAGGCTTAGCCTCTTGAAAACTGCTGAAATTGTTTCAATGAAGTTCATTTAACCTCTTCACCTCGAATTTTAAGTAAATTATTAAATGGGCATATTCATGGTTTGCTTGTAAGCTTCGATTAGCTTGTTTCTGACCCCGACCAGCAATTTGAAACTCATGTCAGCTTTTGCTACATCAGAGACTACAGAAGTGACGTCATTGTTTTTCCCGGCAAGTAAGTCCTTGATCGATGAATCAGCCGCTTTTTGCTGTTCATCGACCTTGGAAACAGATTCCCCTGCCGATTCTGCTGCTTTCTGGAAGTCCGGCTTGTTTTTAGGAGTCTGTTTTACATTGGGCAGACTTTCCGGAGTGTTGATCGAAGAATTTACATTTGATTCAAAATTTATCATAATTTACACCTCATTAATTAACGGAGTAATTCAAGCGTGGAATTAACCATATCCTGATAACGTTTAAGTACTGCTGTATTAGCCTGATAGGCCCGGGTGGCTACATTCAGATTCATTAATTCAATGGGCAGATTAACATTAGGCATTTTTATGTAACCCTGGTCATCTGCTTTGGGATTTCCGGGATCATAGACTTTTTGAAATTCGCTCATGTCTTCAACGACCTCATCGATCTGTACGCCGTTAAGTTTATCCGGCTCAGTTTTAAACATGGCTTCGATCCTTCTGTATGGCTGACCCTTTCCTGCATCAGTTGTTCTTGCGTTTGCCACATTAGAAGATATAGCTTCCATGCTCTTGTTTTGAGCCCGCAAGCCTGAAATCGCTATGTCAATTGGATTTGCTGAATTTGGTATTTTCATTTTTTACCTTCCTACTTTGTATTTATTGCCAATTCCATTTGACTGTATTTTTTTGCCAGTATTCTCACATAAGTTTTGTGGCGCAGGGTGTTTTTCACCATTTTTCCGACTTCATTTTCCAGACTTACATCATTATCGTTGGCTTTTACGGGGGTGTTTTGGGGTTTGTAGAGTTCTGCCTCGATGTCTTTGATGTTAAAATCCTTGCCGCTTTTCATGGCTTTTGAAAGCAGATCCTCGAATTTTACGTCGACGGTTTTGTAACCCCTGGTCTGCAGGTTTGCGACATTATTGGATATAACCTTCTGTTTAAGGTTCTCTGCCTTCAATCCTGCTTCCAGGAAGTTTATTATGTCGTTGTTTATTTTTGACATCCCTGTCTCCGTCAAAATTATTTTTTATAGAAATATAAACATTTTGCGTACTGTTTATTGAGCAAGAATTATGCCAGAGATGAGATTTCTGCTTCTTTGCATTAATATAAACTTCAAACGGGGCAATTCGTCCAATAGGTTGAAAAATCCTTTTTTAAAGTGAGATTTGGGCTGTAAGGTTTCTATACAGAGTGTTTAAAGATTTTTTACACATGCAGATTTAAAAAACCTGATTAAAGATAGGAAAAATTTTCCGAATGTGAAGGAAATCTTTTCTTCGGGTTAAAAATTTAACAGATATATAATTTACACCCAAAATCATAAAAAATTATAAATACCTATAATAAAAAGACTTATATGGGTATATTTAAAAATTAAACCATGCTGGCATGTTGATTGCATTAGAATCCGGCATGAATGTAAACATGATAAACAGAATGTTTTCTCCTGAATTTAAGGGGCAAAAAACCGAGGAAAAAAGCGGTGAAGTTCCCAAGTTCGAAATGATCAGGACAAAAGAGGCAGATGCCACGGAAAACAGGGAAACAGAGGATGTCAGAGAAGCTGAAAGCACGGAAAATACCACTGAAACAAGAGAGCCTGAAAAACCAGTTTCAGAAAGCGACGAAAATAAAGATAACAAGAAGGTAGACGGCAAAGAAAATAAAGATACGGAAAAAAATGAAAAAGAGACCGGCGAGGTAAAAGACAAAACGGAAAGGTCAGAAAACAAAGATTCTGAGAAGGCGGATTCTAATAAAGAAGAATTATCTGCCGAGGCGGTACAAAACAAAGTTATCGCTGAGCAAGAATCTCAAAATGTAGAAGGACAGGTTAATTCAGGTTCCGATAAAGAAAGCAGTTCTCAGCAAAAAGTTGAAATTCAAAGCACTAATGAAATCCCAGAGGCCGAAAGCGGCTCAAACTTACACGAGGTCAAAACAGAAAACAAATCGACTGTTAAATCTACTGAAACTGCAAATTCAGTAGATAATTTAGTGCAAGGAAATGAACAGCAGGGTCAAAAAACCTCTTCAGAAACAACACCTGCAGTGGATAAACAAGTAGAAAGCGATGCAGGTTCAGCGGAAAATCCGGAAGTAATTAAAAATGTAACTAATGTAAAAGTTTCAGATTTTGCAAAAGAGGCAGAAAATCAATCCGAGAGTCAAAAGCCGGGCAAGGTTGTGGTAGAGACCATAAAAAATAACGGCCAGGAGAAAACTTTCAGAATTTCCGAAAAAGCAATGGAAAATGCCGGTGAAAATGCAAGATTCAAAAGAAATAATCAAAATCAGCAATCAACCAACCAGAATACTGCTGAAAGTACAATTGAGCAGAATACCGGCGATCAAAAAGTAACTGAGAGCATAGTAAATACCGGTAAGAATAACACAAACACCTCTCAGCACAATCAGCAGAATGAGTTTGTTTTAAATAATATAACAGAGAATACGAGAAATCTTCAAAATCAGAATACTAATCTCGATCAAAGTAATGTAAATTTTGATGATGCAGTTTTAAATAACCTGCAGAATTCGCAATCTGTTTCAAAAGGTTCCGGCAGCGTTACGATAGAAAATCCCAGCCCGACTTCAAATGTAAAAACCCAGGTTCAGGAAAGCATAGTATTTTCTGTGGTTAACGGGCGAAGAAATGTTTCGGTTCAATTGCAACCTGAGGAGCTCGGTAAGATAAATATCAATTTCAGGGAAGAGAACAATGAACTGGTTGGGGAACTTAAGGTCGTTAAGCCTGAAACCCAGGCAGAGATTCAAAGCAGTATACCTGATATTGTCAAAAACTTAAATGATAACGGAATTCAGGTTAAGAAAATCGATGTATCATTAAATTCCGAGGAATTCGCCGAGGATATGCAGAAAGAAGGGGGGCTTTCAGAAAATGGTGAACTGGGAGGAGGAAATGGGCAGGAAAATGGATCAAACGGTGATGCAGTTTCTAATGAGAGCATAGATGTAGCAGAAACCGGTGCAGGAATCGAAGAATCACAGGGAAATACCGGCAATTCCGCCGATGGGTCAATAAATATGCTGGCTTAAATTTTCATTTTCTCGCAATTTTTGGTTTATTTTTCAATTTTTTTAAAAATTTTGCAAAAAATTTACAAAAACCTGCATGTTAAAATAGGTAAAATCCCTGTTTTCAGCCCTGTTATCCCGCCCTCCGCAAACCTCTAAAATTTTTTGTATTTTTCCTGAAATTAAACCCTAAAGTAAAATTCCCTGACGTCGATAATTGCCTATAAGTAACGATTTTTTAAATTAAGGATTTTTTGCGGTTAGCCGTAAAAAAGAAATCGAAAGTTGGGGCTCACAGATGGGCCATGAATCAAAATTTAGGATTTAGTTTTAGGAGTCAAAAACATGTTAGCAATTAAAAACAATGTGATGGCCTTTAATGCTGCCAAGAACCTGGGCAAAAGTTATGATGCCCTGGCTACTTCGGTAGAAAGGCTTTCATCCGGCCTCCGTATTAACGGTGCAAAGGATGATGCAGCCGGTCTGGCTGTAAGGGAATTGGTTAGAGCCGATGTGGCGACGTTGCAGCAGGGTTCAAGAAATGCCCAAGACGGTATTTCCATGCTGCAGACAATGGAAGGAGCCATGGCGGCGATCGATGATAACCTGATCCGAATGAAAGAGTTGGCTGAACAGGCGGCTACTGGTTCTTATTCAACTGATCAGAAAAGTATCATGAATGCCGAATTCGAGGAAATGGCAGACGAAATTGACAGGATTTCAAATTCAACAGCTTTTAACGACATTCAGATGCTCAATTCTTCTACAGGAAGCGTTTCAATTCATGTCGGTACGGAAGATACCATTGATGTTGACAAGGTCGATATGACCAAGTCAGGTCTTGCAATAAACACCGGTGTACAGGTGGAAGAAGCTTCATTTGGTACAGTTGCAGCTTCCGATTCAGGTGATTATTTCACTATCGGAGGTGGTGAGACTGCAACACTGGAATTTCAGTTCGATAATGGTGGTACAACAGAAAAAGCATTCAGTGTTGATTTCGATACATCCACAACATGGACGCTAGATGCAGTAGCTGCAGCTATTAATGCTGAATCACAGGCACTGGGTTATGATACTGACGGTACTGACCTGAGTTATGATGCTGCGGAAGTAGTAGAAACTGATGCAGGTAATTATCAGCTGAAACTTTCATCCAGAGATACTGCCGATGGTATAACCATAACCGGTACAAGTGCAACTGACTCAGCCACAGTTGATACTGCTACAGGCGGAACTCAGTTAGCTTGTGATGGTTCAACGATGGCAGCAGATAACTACACAGCTGCCCAGGCAGACGGTGGTGTGAATATTACCACTACAGAGGATGCTGTATCCGCTCTTGATACGATTACAGAAGCGATCAAGACCAAGGATGAAGCTCGTGCGGCATTCGGTTATAAGATGAACCGTCTTGAAAGTACGATATCGATTCTCGATATTCAGACTGAGAACCTGATGTCAGCAGAAAGCCGAATTTCTGATGTTGACGTTGCTACAGAAATGGCGACATTGACCAGGAACCAGGTACTGTCTCAGGCAGGTATATCTATGCTTTCTCAGGCGAATTCTATGCCTCAGATGGCTCTCAGCTTGTTGCAGTAAATTTCGGAATAAGTTATGGGAAGACGGTTTCGGCTGTCTTCCCTTTTTTTGCAATAATTTATAATTATTAAATAAAAAACGGAGTTTTAAAAAATGGCAGATCTTTCGGTTTATCAGGAAACGTCGGTTACGACGGAAAATAAAGGTAAGCTGGTGGTTCTACTTTATGAGGGTGGTATAAAATTTCTTAAACTTGCCATCAGGGAGATAGAAGCCGGCAATCCTGAAGCGAAGGGTAAATACATAAATAAGACCGTTGACATCATAAACGAACTTAACAATGTCCTTGACATTGAAGCAGGCGGAGAGATCGCTCAGAATTTAAGAAGTCTTTATACCTATATGTTGAAAAGGCTTGCTGAAGCTAACATGACCCAGGATATTAATATTTTAAAGGAAATTATAGGTTTGATGGAAGAATTGAATGAAGGGTGGAAGCAAATAGTGTGATAAAATACTTCCGATAATATTTTAATTATATAGATTATTTCGTCGATAAAAACCTTGTATACGTTTTGTGTATAAGGTTATTTTTTTGGGTGTAAATATGGGTAAGACAATAAGAAAGAGACGCAGAAGAAAGAACAGGCCGGTTAATTATAAGAAAAGTAACAAAAAGGCATTAAATTTTTTTAAAAGGCCGGAATGCTTTAAGAAATTCGATAAGGTAATATCATCAAGAAATTATAAACAGGCCCTGGAAATTTTACGTGAAGAATGCGTTGATTATGTAGAAGGGGTTGAGGATAAAAGAAGGAAGGTTATTCTGGGTTTGATGCTGAGCGAAGCCTTCCGGCGATTCAGGCATTATGAAGAAGCAGAAAAATGGTGTAACACAGTGCTTGAAATGGGGGAAGTACCTTATGTTTATAATGAATTGTGTATTATACATAAGCATCAAGGTGATCTGATAAAAGCGGCCGAATGTGCAGAAAAGGCGTTGAAACTCGAACCTGACAGTCCGACAAATCTAAAAGGTTTCGGTTATGTATTTTCTGAAATCGGGGCTAATTATGACTGCCACAATGTTTTAGATGAAGCTGCAAAGAGAATCAAGAACGATCAAGACGGCTACTCCTGGTATTTATTAACTCTTCACGACAAGGAAGATGTAACGGCCGGGGAGTTATATGAGAAACATAGAAAATATACAGCGAAAGCTACCGAGGGGATCAGGAAATTCGAAGATCATGAAAATTCAAAAGAAAAGGATAAGAAACTAAGAATAGGTTATGTTTCGCCTGATATAAGGAAACATTCAGTGGCTTATTTTCTTGAAACGCTTCTGGACGGGCATGACAGGAAAAAATACGAGATATACTGTTATGAGAAAGTTGACTTCAAGGATGAAGTTACTAAAAGGCTGTCAAAGAAATTCGATAAATTCGTTTCCATTTGGAGTAAAAGTCACGAAGAGGCGGCAGAGATTATCCGCAAGGATAAAATTGATATACTTGTTGATCTTGCAGGACATACACAGAACAACAGTATCAAGTTATTTGCCATGAAACCCGCTCCGGTGGAGGTGACTTACCTCGGATATCCGGATACTACGGGATTAGAGGAAGTTGATTATCGTTTGACCGATGAACTTTCCGACCCGGTCGAAAATCATGAATTTTATACCGAAAAGCAGGTTTTGCTTGAAAACGGGTTTTTATGTTACCGTCCCAGCGTGGATGCAGGGGGGATAGGCGAAGCACCTTACAAGAAAAACGGTTACGTTACATTCGGTACGTTCAATAACAATAAAAAGATAAGTCCCTTTATATTAAAGAGCTGGTGCAAGCTGCTGAATTTATGTGAAAATTCCAGGATATTCTTAAAGTTAAGAGGCGGAGAAAAGGATTCCTTGAAAGAGTATTATTTCAACAAGTTCGAGCAGTTCGGAGTATCAAGGGACAGGGTGACAATAAAGGGACGTTGCAGGGAGCTTAAAGACCATTACAAAATGTACAGCGAGATCGATATTGCCCTTGACACTTATCCGTATAATGGGACGACAACTACTTTCGAGGCGTTGTGGATGGGGGTGCCGGTGGTTACTCTGACAGGCAATCATCATGCAGCTCGTGTGGGCTACAGCATTCTGAAAAACCTGGGGCTGGAGTTTTTTGCTGCAGAATCGGAAGATGAATATATAAAAAAGGCAATGATGCTGTCACTGAAACCTGAATCCATTGACAAGCTACGATCTTCCATGCGTGACAGGATGGTGAAAAGTCCCTTGATGGATGTTAAGGATTTTGCAGCCAAAGTGGAAAAGGCATACAGGGAAATGTGGATGAGATGGTGTGATGGTGAGAGTTCTGATTTCGATGAGCCTTTCCGGGTTGAAGCATCAGAGCGAAATATCGAAAAAGAGAGCGAGCTTAAAAGAAAGAAGATAATCGAAGCGGCTAAGCTCGCGGATAAAAATTATTTGCTGGGTAAAAGGGGTGAAGCTGTTAAATATTTAAAATACGGTTATGAAATATTAAAAACAGGAGTTGAGGAGGTAAAGCTTGATGAAGAGTTTTTGGCCAGGTACGAAGTAAAAGATGTAAACAGTTTCTTTTTGAAAATGCTGATCGAGCTCGTATCCTTCAGCAGTATTATGAATCCCGAAAACTACGAAGGACTTTACAGTGTTTGGCAAAAGAGCGAACCTGAAAATACGGAAGCTAATTTAAGGAAGGGATTGCTTTCATGTCTTACGGCGATGGGCAAGGGTGAGAAAGTTTCGGATGAATCAATCAAAATGTTAAAAAAGGCGGAGGGTGTCTTAAATGATGAAAGGGCGGAGAAAATAATTTCTCTTGCAGAAGGAAAATTGAAACAAATCTGCCTAGATTACGACGACAGTAAGATAAACTTATTTCCTGAGATCGATAATATTACGACATATTCGCTTTTGGAACTCGGAGACTGGTTCGAAAAAGGTGACATGAAATTGTTCAGGTCTCTTATCAGGGAAGGTGACGATATACTTGACCTCGGAGCGAATGTCGGTGTTTATTCTATAAGCGGTGCGAGTCGGACAGGTGATGAGGGAAAGGTTATAGGTGTTGAACCTGCAAAAGAGACTTATGAACTTCTTGAAAAAAGCAGCAGACAGTTTTCGAATATGTATGCGGTAAATGCAGCGGTAAGTGACGAAAGCGGCGAAGGCTTTCTTTCGTATGGTTCATCGAGTGAATTGAATAAGTTAAGTGATGAGGGTGACGGTGAGAAGGTAAGGCTTTGTTCGGTCGATGATCTTGCGAAAAAATTCGGGGTTGAGAAATTCGATATCATAAAAATGGATGTAGAGGGGCACGAAATCGAAGCTATTGAGGGAGCGGAAAAAATGATCAAAGAGGGCAGGCCTGTCATCTTCTATGAAATTAAGGACGGTGACGGAATACATCTTGATTTGATCGAAAAATTCGGTGAACTGGGGTATGATTCTTATTATTACGTTGAACCTGCGAATTCTCTTGTAAAATATGAGAAGGGGGAGAGTGTTGATCCTTATATTTTAAATATGATCGCAGTTAAAAACGAAACGCTGGAGAGGTTTGAGAATATTTGTAATGTTTTTGGCAGCTATGAATCTTTCGAAAACTCTTTAGCTTAATAAAGAATTGTCATATTAAAAAAGGCGCAACTAAAAGGGTCACGCCTTTTTGCATTTGTAAATTCTGATTTATTCAACGGTGACGCTTTTTGCGAGATTTCTGGGTTTGTCGACATCGTGACCTTTAAGTACCGCGGCATGATATGCAAGCAGCTGCAGGGGGATAACCGTTACCATCGGCTGTAATATTTCGAGCGCATCAGGGACAGTAATAAGGTAATCGGCATGTTTTTTGATCTCATCGTCCCCTTCTGTTGCAACGACGATAGTTTTTCCGCCTCTTGCTTTGACTTCTTCGATGTTGCCCATGGTCTTATCGTACTGGGGGCCTTTTGTAGCAACGAAAACAGCGGGTGTACCTTCGGAGATAAGAGCAATCGGTCCGTGTTTCATTTCCGCTGCAGGTAGACCTTCTGCATGAATATAACTTATTTCTTTTAATTTCAATGCTCCTTCAAGGGCTACGGGATAATTGAATCCTCTTCCCAAAAAGAGCCAGTTATTCTGATCTATATTTTCCTCGGCTATTTTCTTGATCTGTTCTGACTGATTTAATACAGATTTGATCTTTTTGGGTATCTGAGCCAGTTCATCAATGTATGATCCTGCCATGGTTGAACTGATGTGTTTTCTTCTTCCGAGCTCGATTGCCATCATAGATAAAACAGCGACCTGTGCGGTAAAAGCCTTTGTACTTGCAACGCCGATCTCGGGCCCTACGTGGAGGTAGACACCTGCATCGGTCATTCGTGCGATGGATGAGCCTACGACGTTGACGACACCGAGTACTGTTGCTCCTCTTTCTTTTGCCATTTCAATCGCTGCGAGGGTATCAGCGGTTTCGCCGGACTGGCTTATTGCCAGCACAGCGGTACCGTCTTCGATTATGGGATTACGGTATCTGAATTCGCTGGCATATTCGACTTCGGTTGGGATTCTTACTAGGTTTTCGAATAGAAATTCACCCACCAGGGCTGCGTGCCATGCAGTTCCGCATGCGGTTATTATCAGTCTTTTTGTATGTGTCAAATCCCTAAGATAATTACTGATGCCCCCGAGTTTTACTTTGAGGTTCTGAAAATCGAGTCTTCCGCCGAGACATGTTTCCAGTGATTCGGGCTGTTCGAAAATCTCTTTGAGCATGTGATGCTCAAATTCTCCCAGTTCGATCTCTTCGAGTGAAAATTCTATTTCCTTTAAGTTTTTGGTCACAGCAATATTGTCAATGGTTTTTGTTGAGAATCTTTCCGGGGTGATGGTTACTATCTCGTTGTCTTCGGGATAAATAGCCTGAGTTGTATGCTCTACGATTGCAGCAGCATCTGATGCGAGTATATATTCGTTATTGCCTACACCGAGAATGAGCGGACTTCCTTTTTTGGCACCGATCAGCATATCAGGATGGTCTGCGCAAACGATTGCAAGGCCGTAAGTTCCGTGGATCTCTTTCAATGCTCTCTGTACGGCCCATTCGAAAAGGTTCTGGCCGTCGGATGGCTGGAATTCTGCATCTTCCCCTTTTTCATAAAAATATCCTATAAGATTTGAAACCACTTCGGTGTCGGTATCGCTTTTGAACTCGATATCTTTGTTTTGAAGCCATTTTTTAATTGTGGCATAGTTTTCGATGATCCCGTTATGTACTACTGCGATCTTGCCCGAATAATCAAGATGGGGGTGGGCGTTGGTTTCATTAGGTTCGCCGTGCGTTGCCCATCGGGTATGCCCGATGCCCAGGGTCTGAGTTTTAACAGGTTCTTTGAGGATTTTCTGCAATGAAGAAATTCTGCCGCTTGTTTTTTTAACATTTATAGAATTGTGATTCAAGAGGGCGACTCCGGCAGAATCGTAACCTCTGTATTCAAGCCTTTTGAGTCCTTCAATAAGGATGGGTTGGGCCACCTTTTTTCCGAGATATGCAACTATACCGCACATAAAACTTTTCCTAAAAAATTATAATTTTGTTGTTTTATCGGTTAATTTGAACAAAAACATAATTTGAATAACAAAAATACATACCCTTAATTATTAGAAGGCAATTATATAAAAATAGAGGGCTAGGACAAACATTTTTATATTCTAAGCAAACAAAGTTTGACTGGCAATTGAGTTTACGGTTTAATCAATGTTTCTGTTTGCAGGAATTTATGGGACTTTTATCGGGTTAGAAAATGATCATAGTGATCGATTATAATGTCGGTAATGTAAAAAGTGTTTGTAATGCTTTCGATTATATCGGTTATGCCGCCAGGCTTTCAAAAGAGCCGGATGAAATGCGGAAAGCTTCGGGAATCGTACTGCCGGGAGTAGCTGCTTTTGGGTATGCGGTTAATTCACTCGGTGAGCTTGGAAAGGTGATAAAAGAGTTAGCTGAAAAGGGTAAGCCCTTATTGGGAATTTGTGTCGGTTATCAGCTTCTTTTCGAAGAAAGTATTGAGATGGGTTTGCATCGGGGTTTAGGGCTGGTAAAAGGCAGGGTAGTGAATATTCCCAGGGGCAGGACGATACCGCATATGGGCTGGAACAAGGTCGATCTTTCCCCAGAGATGAATTTATTTAAAGATCTGGGCGATGCGAAGCATTTTTATTTTGCTCATTCTTATTATGCGGATGTGAAAGATGCCGAAGCGAAAGTTGCTTTTACTGAATATGGTTTCGATATGCCCGCTTCGATACAAAAAGGCAATATTTATGGTACTCAGTTTCATCCTGAAAAGAGCGGGCCTAACGGTTTGAAAATTTTGAAGAATTTTGCGGATATTTGTAAGGAAAGGGTTTGAAGATGCTTACCAAACGAATAATTCCCTGCCTCGATGTGAAAGATAACAGGGTTGTAAAAGGGGTAAATTTTCTTAATTTGCGTGATGCAGGCGATCCGGTGGAACTCGGCAAAAGGTACAGTGAATCGGGAGCGGATGAACTGGTTTTTCTGGATATAACAGCAACCATCAGGAAAAAGAAGACGATCGTGGATTTGGTGGAGAAAGTGGCGGAGAATGTATTTATTCCTTTTACGGTGGGCGGGGGTATAAGAAGTGTTGAGCATTTCGATACTTTATTGAGGTGCGGTGCTGAGAAGGTTTCGGTGAATACTGCGGCAGTGAATAATCCGGATATTTTGTCAAAGGCAGCTGATAAATTCGGAAATCAGTGTGTTGTGCTGGCAATCGATGCAAGAAGAAGGAAAGATACAGAGGGTAAGTGGCAGGTTTGTGTAAAAGCCGGTTCTGAACCGACCGAAATAGATGTTGTCGAATGGGCACAAAAAGGTGAAGAACTCGGTGCAGGGGAGATTCTTTTAACTTCTATGGATGCTGACGGTACGAAAGCGGGTTATGATGTTGAACTGACTAGAGCGGTTGCAGATGCGGTGGATATTCCTGTTATAGCCTCAGGGGGGGCGGGGAATATCGATCATTTATATGATGCTATAGTTGACGGCCATGCAGAAGCGGTTTTGATGGCATCTATAACGCATTTCGGTAATTACACGATCCAGGAGATGAAGCAGGAGTTGGCAAAACGCGGTATTGCAATGAATTTGTAAGGCGTTTGTTTTTATATTTAAGCATTTATTTTATGCTTTAAATTATATTTTTTATATCCTCATTTGCATTGGTATTTAGAATCGGTATAATGCTGATTTGAATGGAATTAAGTTAAAAATTACAGGAGTTTTCAATGAAAAGAACAGCTTCAGCGAAGATCATTTTTTTGGTAACTGTTTTGCTCATTTGTTCTTTTTGTAATGCAAAAACCTGGAATATCAATGACGGTTCAGAGTTAAGTGATGCCAGCGAGACAAACGGTGCCGTATTAAGGGAAATAAAAGAAATAAAAAGGCTTACAATCGCAGGTAAAAAGGGTGAGGTTAAAAAAAGGTTAAAAGGCCTGGCGAAAAAATATCCTTCCTTAAGTGGAGGTGATTTTGAAGCCTTTGTCGAAGCTGAAACATACTATGCCGGCGGAAAACTCAGTAAAGCCGGAAGGAAATTCCGATCTTTTCTGAAAGATTATCCTGACAGTCCTTTATATAATGTGAGTCTTGATCGTTATTTTCAAATAGGCGATGCTTTTCTGAATGGGTATAAAAAGAGGGTTCTGTTTTTTTTAAAAATAACCAGCTATGACGAAGGCGTTGAAATAATGGATAATATCGTGGATATTGCAGGAGATGCTCCTATAGCTAAAAGGGCGGCGATCAATACGGCAGAACATTATGAAGAACACGGTAAATTTGAAGATGCTTATTTTAAGTGGTCTGAGATCGCAAGTCTGTGGCCGACCGGTGATATCGGAAAGAGAGCGCTGCTTGCTAAAGCCAGGACCAAACATGCATCTTATATAGGGCCTGCTTATGATTCATCTGCCCTGAAAAGTGCGAGAAGTTACTATCTTCGTTTTCAGCAAAGGTACCCCGAAGAGGCTGAAAGATATGAAATTGAAAAGAAACTTGAACTGATAGATGAACAACTTGCTTTTAAGCAGTTATTTATAGGGAAATATTATGACAGAACCGAAAGTGAGCGGGCAGCAAATCTTTATCATCGAATGGTGGTAAATAATTGGCCGAATACTACTTCGGGACAGAAGGCAGAAAGTCTGGTATCGATTCGTAAAGAAGGAAAAAATGAACAATAAAATTAAAAAAACCATACTAACGACATTAACAGGTTTATTTATATTTTTGCAGGGTTGTTCGATCTTCGAAGGTTACAGCACAGAATCTTTATATCCTGAAAAGATAAACACTGTTTATGTTGAGATGTTCGATAATAGGAGTTTCAAAAGGGGGGTAGAATATGAAGTAAGTGATGCCCTTGCTAAAAGAATAGAAGTGGATACTCCCTATAAGGTCGTTTCTGACAGGGATATTGCTGATACCGTTCTGAGCGGGTATATAAGTTCCATCGGTGAATCAACTTTAACGGTTGAAAGGGAGACCGGCAGATCGCTGGAGAGAGAGGTAAGGTTAAGAGCGGTTTTCAGCTGGAAGAATCTTGAAACCGGAGAATATCTTATAGAAAATGAAGATGTTAAAAGTGCTGCGACCTATTCAGAATGGCAGCAGCAGGGTTTTCTTTACGGTTCAAAATTAGCATCAAACAAATTAGCGGAATATATCGTAATGCAAATGGAAAAATCCTGGTAAGGAAAGTATATCTAGAAAGGTTCAATCAATTTTAATATGAACAATGATAATAGATTTAAAAATATAAAAAAACCAGAACAGGATAAGCAGCAAAAGAAAAAGCCTGCTCCTCCAAAGAGAGGTCCATTCAGTTGGCTTATCATAGCAGCTATAATATTTACCATTATGATGTTTTTTCAACAATGGCAGGAAGTAGATGAGCTCAGGTGGGATCAGTTCAAGCAATATGTTGAGGAGGGTTATGTAACAAAAGTAACTCTCAAGGATACACAGATCCAGGGTAAGTTTAATGATAAGGGTCTGGAAGCCAGAGGTGCAGAAAGTACCGAGGAATTTGTCGTAGATTATCGCCCCGAAGTGCTGGAAAAAATAGAGCCGCTGCTTGTAGAGAAAGGGATAGAGGTTGAATTTGCTCCTGAGCGGACGTGGCTTTTGAACCTATTGAGCATGATAATGCCGGTAATACTTCTGGTTCTGATATTCTACTTTTTATTTGCCAGAAATCTTAAAGGCGGTGCCGGCGGTATGCTGATGAATTTCGGCAGGAGTAAGCACCGTATTCAGACCAAAGGCCAGAACAAAGTGACATTTAAGGACGTAGCAGGAATTCAAGAGGCCAAGGACGAGGTAGCTGAACTTATAGAGTTTTTGAAGAACCCAAAGAAATTTCAGAGGCTTGGAGGCAGAATACCGAGAGGTGTTCTTTTGATAGGTCCTCCCGGGTGCGGTAAGACGCTCCTTGCCAAGGCTATAGCAGGTGAAGCTGATGTTCCGTTTTTCAGTATTTCGGGCAGTGACTTTGTGGAGATGTTCGTCGGTGTCGGTGCATCAAGGGTCAGAGATCTGTTTAAGCAGGCAAAAGACAATTCTCCCTGCATAATTTTCCTGGATGAGATAGATGCCATCGGAAGAAAGCGAGGAGCAGGAATGGCAAGCGGCGGTCATGATGAAAGAGAACAGACCCTTAACGCTATTCTTGTGGAAATGGATGGATTCGATACTAATGATCAGGTAATAGTCATAGCAGCGACTAACAGAGGTGACATTCTTGACAGTGCATTGACAAGGCCGGGACGTTTTGACAGGCAGGTAGTAGTACCCTTACCTGACCTGCAGGGCAGACATGAAATCCTCAAGGTTCATTCCAAGAACATTAAATTGAGCCCGGATGCCGATCTTGAAAAGATTGCGCGAGGTACCCCGATGTTCAGCGGAGCCGATCTTGCCGCGATAATAAACGAAGCAGCTTTAATGGCTACCATGTCCAATAAGGATTACGTTGATACCGATGACCTTGAAGAAGCCAGGGATAAGGTTCGCTGGGGTAGAGCCAAAAGAAGCAGGGTTATCGATCAGAAGGAAAAAGAGGTTACCGCTTATCACGAAGCCGGTCATACTCTTGTGCAATACCTGCTGGAAGATGCTGACCCGCTACATAAGGTTAGTATTATTCCGCGTGGTCCGATGGGCGGGGCGACATTCGCTCTTCCGGAAAAGGACAGAACGATGTATGCCAAGAAATACTGTCAGGCATTGATGCAGGTCTGTTTCGGTGGTCGGATCGCAGAGGAATTATTCTGTGATGATATTTCAAGCGGTGCTCAGAACGATATTCAACAGGCTACCCGGATAGCTCGCCAGATGATCCAGCACTGGGGTATGAGCGAGGAGATGGGGCCTGTAAGTTATGCAGATAACCAGGGTCAGAACGGAAATTATCGATTTCCCGGAGAAAAAGAATACTCCGAAAAGACCCAGGAAGAGATAGATAAAGAGATCAAAAAGATATCTGAGGATAGTTACAGCAAAGCAAAAGAACTGATAGTAAATCATAAGGATAAACTTAAAAAAATAGCCCAGGCATTGTTGAAATATGAAACACTGGATGCAGAGGATGTTAAACATATAGTTGAAGGCGGGGAGCTGGATAAGCCGACGGTTAATGACCTTCTTGCCAAAGAGCAGGAAAAAGAAAAAACGGCCGACTCTAAGGAATAAAGCTTAACCTGTTTTATTACATTTGATGGGAGGTTCTATGAATTTTTTGCGAGGATTCTTTTTTTCTGTACTCGCTATCGTTTTAACAGGCTCTTTTTCTTTTGCAGAGGAGTCGGTGTCAGTTGAAGCTGTAGATATTAAGCTGATAAAACAGCACGAAAAGGTGACTTTAGGCAGTGAATCAGCTTTAGCGGTTAAGTTCAATCCAAAAGAGAACTGGCATTTTTATGCTTCAGAGGAAAATGCTCCCGGCGGAATGAACTTGAAGGTAAAGCCGGAAGCAAATGAGGATATAACTTTCGGGGAGCCTTTATTTCCTGAATCGCACTTATATGAAGATAAAACGCTGGGGAAGGAAATAGAGGTTTACAGCGGTGAATTCAAGGTTTTTATTCCATTTCAAGTAAGTGACTCGGCAAAAGAGGGCAATGTAGAATTCAAGGTAAATGTAGAGGGTGCGATCTGTTCGGATATGCAGTGTCGCATGCCGGATTTTGGAACATTGAACACGGCTTTGAAGATCGATCCTGCGGCTGATATGAGTAATCCTGCTTTCCAAATGCCGGAGAAGGCTGCAGCAAAGGAAGCGGATAAGGAAAAAACCGCTGAAGCTGCGGTGAATATACCTGATTATTCCCTATATTTCGCTTTGGTGCTTGCTTTGGTTGCGGGATTAGTGCTGAATATAATGCCTTGTGTCTGGCCTGTACTTCCTGTTATCGTTATGCGAATAGTTGACCAGGCAAAGCACAGTAAAGGAAGGTCTTTTATGATGGGGCTTGCCTTTTCGGGAGGAATTTTATTATTCTTTGCCGGGCTTGCTTTACTGAATATAGTTCTTCAGCTTTTTTACGGAACGGTTTTACAGTGGGGAGATCAATTCAGGAATCCGGTCATAGTTGCAGTTATGTCACTGATATTGATAGTTCTTGCATTATTTATGTTCGGCATATTCAATTTTTCGTTGCCGTCTTCTGTTACAGGTAAAGCCGGCCAGGGCAAGGGCTTTGCAGGTTCGGTGGGTATGGGTTTTCTTGCAGCGATCCTAAGTACTCCGTGCAGTTTCGGGATTCTTGCAGCGGCATTTGCATGGGCACAAGCTCAGCCTTTGTTTCCTGCGACCGTGGTGATAATGACTATAGGGATAGGAATGGCGATCCCTTACATTATTTTGACGTCCATGCCCGGTCTTTTGAAAAAACTGCCGAGGGGCGGTAAATGGATGGAAATATTCAAAGAGGCAGTGGGTTTTCTTTTGCTTTTGATCGCCATAAAGCTGATGACGGCACTTCCTGAAGGTATTCTTGCAAGTGTGATGTACTATTCTGTTGTGCTTTCATTCTGTGTCTGGATGTGGGGCAAGTGGGTAGGTTTCGGTACGCCTGCAGGAAAAAAATGGACAATAAGAGGTTTGGCTGTTTTACTGGCAGTATGGTCGGGATTTACTTTATTCAGTCCGCCTGCTTCAGAGGATATTGACTGGATAAAATACGATGAGTCCCGAATTCAAGAGGCAATAGAAAGCGGCAGACCTGTTCTTATAAAATTCACCGCCGACTGGTGCATGAGCTGCAAAGTAGTCGATGTAAGGGTATACGGTAGGGAAGATGTGCAGGAGCTGATAGAAAACGAAAATGTTTTAGCCATAAAAGCCGATACTACGGAACGTGACTTACCTGCAACAAAGGCCTTGAAGGAAAAGTATAATGAGCCGGGTGTTCCGGTCAGCATTCTTTTGGTGCCCGGTAAAGAAGAGCCGATAAGATGGCGTAATATTGATTTCGCAGATGATCTGAAAAAGGAATTGAAGGCAATGCCGGAGAAATTAATTTAATGGCAAAGAAAAACAATTTTAAAGTAAATAAAAAGGAAGCAAAAAAACGGGTTGAAAATATCTTTCCAGTTCTTAAAAGGACATATCCAAAGGCGAAGATCGCCTTGAATTATTCGAATCCGCTGGAACTTTTTGTTGCAACGGTTCTTTCTGCACAGTGTACGGATGTTCGAGTCAATAAAGTGACTAAAGATCTTTTCCGAAAATATAAGACTGCAGAGGACTGGGCTAGGGCAGATATTGAGGAAATCCAGGAGGACATCAGAAGTACCGGTTTTTTTCGAAATAAAGCGAAGAATATCAAGGCGGCCTGTCAGTATATGATCGAAAATCATGAGGGCAAAGTTCCAGGGACGATGAAGGAGCTTTTGAAACTTCCGGGAGTGGGCAGGAAAACGGCTAATGTAATTTTGGGAAATGCCTTCGAAACGCCGGGTATCACCTGTGATACTCATGTTATAAGACTTTCCCGAAGGCTTCAGTTGTCTGAAAATTCCGATCCTGTAAAGCTTGAGCACGATTTAGCCGACATAGTACCAGATAAGGAATGGACCAAGTTCAGCAATGTACTGATCTTTCATGGAAGAAATATTTGCAAGGCCAGGAAGCCGGATTGTGAGAATTGCAGTATATCGGACTATTGTCCATCAGCTTTCGATCCTGATAAATGGTAGCAGAGGAAAATTATGATAGAAACAAGAGATACTCAGGTAAAAGATCTTTGGCGGATATTTCGTTTTATGGCGGAATTTACGGAAGGATTCGAAGAACTATCAAATATCGGTCCTGCTGTATCGATATTCGGTTCTGCGAGGATGAACGAGAAAAATGAATATTATCATCTGGCTTATGAAACAGCCAGGGAAATATCAAAAGCCGGCTTTGCCGTGATCACAGGAGGCGGGCCGGGAATTATGGAGGCGGCGAACCGGGGTGCCTCGGATGTGGGCGGAACAAGTATCGGTTTGAATATCGATCTTCCCATGGAACAGATTCCCAACCCTTATCAGAATATATCGCTTCATTTTCGCTATTTCTTCTGTCGAAAGGTGATGTTTTTGAAGTATGCTCACGGGTTTATAGTTCTGCCCGGGGGTTACGGTACTATGGACGAGCTTTTTGAGGCAATGACACTTATTCAGACACTAAGACAGGCATCTTTTCCGATTGTACTTATGGGTTCGGAATACTGGAAGGGTTTGCTTGACTGGATGAATGAGAAGATGCTCAGTGAATGCGGCTGTATCGATGAAAATGACCTGGAGATTTTTACCCTTGTGGATGAACCGAAAGAAGCAGCTAAAATAATCATCGATTATAAGGAAGCGAAAGGCACGGCGGGAATCAATATACCTTCCGGGATGAGAAGAGGTTGAGACTTTAATCTAATTTTTCGATAACATCGTTGTAGTGCCCTATGATGTATTCCGTGTCGGGTCCGCCTAAATGCTGCCAGGGAAGAATATCTTTTGTTTCATAGGTTTTTTGAGCTTGCCGGTTCAGTGACATGCCGAATTTTTCAAATGCTTTTTTCCACGTTTCGAAATCGAAATGTTCATCCCAGAGGTCAAATCTAGCGCCGTTTTTCCATGCTTGTTCTATTACATTTGCAAGTCTCCTGTCGCCTCTTGACATAGCCGATTCCAGAGTGCTTCTTTCGATGTTATGGAATTTGAAGAATAGAAAGCGGGCGTTGCGGTCGTACTTTTCCTGGAGAATGATTTCTTTTACTTTTCGGAAATATTCAGCTGATTTTTGTCCCATCCACCCGAGGGGTGTGTGGGGTTTAGGAACCATCCAGCTTACGGCGGCGTCGATGTTTCCAGTCTTTCCGTCAACATGCTTTCGTATTTTGGCCAGCTTGTAACTGAGGTTTACTATTTCCCGGATATCCTTTTCTGTTTCGCCGGGAAGGCCTACCATGAAGTAGAGTTTTATATGGTTCCAGCCTGCTTCATACGCTGATTCGACTGCGTCGAAAAGGTCCTCGTTTTTCAGTGGTTTGTTTATGATATTGCGGAGTCTTTCACTGGCTGCTTCGACGGCAATAGTCAAATTGGCCTTTCTTACCGAATCGACCATTTGAGGTAACAGTTTCAATTGCTGGTCAACCCTTAGGCTGGGAACTGATATACCGACATATTTGTCTGCAAAATAATTATTTAGTTTTTTGACGAGTTCATCGAGGTGTGGGTAATCTGCAGTAGAGAGGCTCAAAAGGCTGACAGTGTCGTAGCCAGTGTTTTGATATATTTTTTTCGCAGCTTCCAAAATTCTTTCCGGGCTTCGGTATCTAATCGGTCTTTTAGTGAAACTTGCCTGGCAGAAGGAACATCTGCCGGGACAGCCACGCATTACCTCAATACTTATTCTTTCGTGTACTGCCTGGGTGTAAGGGACAACGGGATTTAAGGGTATCTCTGTGTTTTCGAAATCTTTTACAACTGCATTTTCGTGGAGTATCGAAAGGCCTTTTTCTTTTGGCTTAATTTTTTTAATTCCCTGATCGGAATATTCGATATCATAGAGGAAAGGGACATAAAGCCATTTGAATTTTTTTGCAGCTTCAAACACGATCTGATCTTTAGTCAATCCCCGGGATTTTGAAGAACGGATGAATTCTAAAAGTTCGGGCATTGCATCTTCTGCTTCGCCTATCAGAGCCATATCGATAAAATCTGCTACGGGTTCACAGCAATTTGTCATTCCGCCGCCTGCAAGAATAATCGGGTCGTTTTCTTTTCTGTTTTCTGATCTTACTTTCAGGTTTGCCAGATCGAGAGCGTTTAGCAGATTTGTATAGCAGAGTTCATTGGTCAGGCTGAAACCTATGATATCGAATTCTTTGAGCGGAGTATTTGTTTCCAGCGAAAAAAGAGGGATGTTCTTTTTGCGCATTATTTCTTCTGCATCTGTCCAGGGTGAGAAGACCCTTTCAGCTGCTGCCCAGGGGAGTTTGTTTATAATAGAATAAAGGATCGATAGGCCTGTATTGCTCATTCCGACTTCGTAGGTGTCAGGAAAACAGAGTGCGACGGTAATGTCGCATTTTTCGGTGTTTTTTTTAATACTGTTGATCTCGTGATCGATATATCTGCCGGGTCTTTGTACAAAGGGCAGGAAATCTTTTTCCACGATTTTATAAATATTTGAACTGTTATTTGTCATTTAAGAATTATACAATAAAAGTTTATAATACGTAACGGATTAATTTTCAAGGGTAGGATTTTATAAAAGGACAGTTATGAAGTCAATCCGGAAAAATCTGGTGTCAGTGTTAATAATAATTTTGCTAATCGGGATTGCGTTTTTTGCTAATCGAAGTAAGCCGAAAGTTTATGAAACCGGTAACCGGTTGGTTATGGGAACAGTTGCAAGGATAACAGCGGTCTCAGATAATAGTGACGTCGGTAAGGATGAACTTGAGAAGGCTTTCTGGGAACTTGAAAAAGTTAATAAGCTGATGAGTGATTATGATGGGGATTCTGAAATAGGGCGAGTGAATAAATACGCATTTCAGAAGGCTGTTGCGGTTTCAGATGAGACTTTTAAAGTTTTGCAGGCGGCAGTGTCATTCAGCGAAAAAACCGGTGGTGCTTTTGATATAACTGTCGGCCCACTGGTGGATCTCTGGCGAGAGGCGCAGGATTCCAACAGTATACCGGCAGAGAGGCAGCTGCAGGAGGCAAAAGAGAGAGTCGGTTATGAAAAACTGGTACTTGACCCTGACGGAAATAAGGTGAAGTTTAAAGTTAAAGGTATGCGGGTCGATCTTGGGGGGATAGCAAAAGGTTATGCGATCGACAGGGCGGTTTCAGTTTTAAAGGAGGAAGGCTTTGCGGGCGGTATGGTCGATGTGGGGGGAGATATAAAATGTTTCGGAATGTCTTCTGCAGGTAAAAAGCACTGGACAATCGGGATTCAGGATCCGGGTTCCGGAGAGGGTGTTGAAGAAGGCAAGTTATTAATGAAGTTGAATTTAAAGGATAAGGCGATAGCTACCAGCGGAGATTACAGAAGATTCGTTGTCGTAAAGGGGCAGAAGTATAGCCATATAATAGATTCATCTGGGGGGAAGGGAAGTAACAAACTTCCGAGTGTCAGCGTGATAGCAGAGGATGCGGTGACGGCGGATGCACTTGCCACCGCTGTTTCGGTTAAGGGGGGCGAAAAAGGTTTAGAACTGATCGAAGGTATTTCCGGCGTTGAAGCTATCCTGATAACGAATACCGGATCGATAAAAAAGACAAGTCAATTTAGCAAAATGAACATATCAAATTAAAACTAAAGCTTATTAGAATATTTTAGCATTAAGGAAATTCAGTAACTTTTAAACAATATCAGAGTTTATTATTTAAAGCTATTTCATCCTTGAATTTCATTAAACGGCTAAAGCTGCGGAAGTGGTTGAGAAGGTAAGCCTGTTCAGAAGCAATTATCTGAGGCGGGATTCCTTCAGGTACATAGACACAGACGGATTTAATCTTATTATTTATTCTGTTTACAATATCTACAATTTTTCCATTTACACTTATCTGTTTACCATCATGGAAGATTATCTCAAGTCTTAATTCTGCACCTTCTACGAAATCGAACTTTGAAAATTCTTCATTCTTAACACATAGATTAACTCCTTTTTGAGATATGTTAAATACTTCTGCATTAAGGTTTTTTAAAGCGGGCCTTGCATTTGCGGGATATACAACCCTGAAGAAACTTCTTTTATTGAAAGGCCGGATCATGACAACCTCCTTTCAAATTAATAAAAAATTAATTTGTCTTTGTTTAAAGTATTTTAAATATTTGTTAGAGAGGCAACTTGTCAGATGCTTGTTTTCAAGAAAGTTATATAATTATTTATAATATGAGGAGAATAATTCATAATCTTTTAAGTTTACCATAGCATCTACATTGAAATCCGCTCTTTTGTTCCAGTTATCTTCGGTTGGGTCGCTTAGCCAGGCGTTGCAAAATGCTTTTAAATCCTTTAAATCGACTATACCGTCTTGAATTTCAGGTGCTATATCCCCCGGAATCGGTGAAGGGATCGGCTCAAATTCAAGAGCAGGGTCCAATTGTCCGAACAATCCTCCGCCTTTTAAGACAAGGTTATAGTTATTGAAAAGATTCATTCCTATAATACCGTCCAGAGTTCCGCCTTCGGGAGAGGGGACATCGAGTAAAATTACCGGAACATCGTTAAAGGTCAGCCACTGACCGAGGGCCGGCATTTCCAAGCTTTCGATGAAAAAACCTGGTAAATAAGTGATCTGCCCTGTAACATCGAGTATCTCCACCTCGAAATCCGGATTTTCTGTATCAAGTCTCAATCGGGCAGCAATTCTTGAACCGACAACTGTTACCTGGGCTCCCGTATCGAACATAAAGCGATCTTTATCTATAGCTTCTTCACCTTTATTATAAAGGTCTACCGTATGTACGAAGAAAAGGCTTTGAGCAGATTCGCCGGTTATAATAGAAGGCTGCATTGGAGCGTAACCCAGATCATCAGCCATCAAATCCGGTATATACTGAACATTAACTGCTCCCAGGGGGCGCAATTCGAGCGGAAGAGAATTATTATAATCAGGAACATCGGTCGAATCTTTAGGGAGTATTTTAATTTCCGGGGTTACCTGTATATTATCATTATAATTAACCTCTGTCGGCTGATCGTTCATTATTACTGTATCCCAGTAAACGGTCATTGGTGTGCCGATAACCGTCGGCAGAACTTGGTCATATCCCATGCCAACGGCAACAGCGACATTCGATTCACCTACCATATTCGTTAGGTCAGTTAGATATCCGTTCTGATCGAGCCTTTGAACTCCATCAGCGAATAAGGCGATAGGATAGCTGACGTAGGCATTTGCTGTACCATTAACTCCCAATATCTCTATGGTATTGTCAGTTAGTTTGTCATTATAGAACAAACCTGCTTTCTGAGCATCATCATAGTTTATTAGATGCGAACTTGCGCCTGTATCGAGAATGCCCGTAAGATAATCTTCTTCAGGATAAGCGGTTAAATGGTTACCTACTATACTTGTATGGGTTTCAGCTGTGTATTCTAGATCACCTAATCTTTCATCCGTTACCGATATAACAACCAGCGGCACAAAGCCATCCACAGGAGGTGAGTCTATGGAGTATGCATATTCAGTCTGCAGCCTTCCCTGAAGTTTTTTTGCTCTTTTCTTTTGTTTTCTGCTTAATTTTACTTTGTTTATTTTTTGTTTTTTCCGTTGTTTGTTTCTGAAATTAAGTTTTTTGCCGGAAAGGTTTTTTACTGCCTTGATCTTCCCTCCTTTTCCGATGGAAAGATTAGTTTTTCTCCATACTCCTTTATTTTTCGCAAAAAGAGAAGTAGTTATTATAAAGATCAGGCTAAAAATTAGAGTTTTTTCATCATCCTGCCGCTGTTTAATAAAAATTGATTAAATGAATTATACCAATTTTTCCCTGCAAAACAAAATAGATATCAGCTTTTGGCCATTGAATCTTTCTTTTAAATTAAAAGTTGATATTCGAGTCTGAAAGATTTATAAATTTACTTTTAAATTTTGAAATACTTATCAAAGATAATTTCATATGTCTGTAAGCGATTCAAAAAAAGAAAATGATAAATTATGTCTTTCTATGAAAGAGGTTTCCAAGAGTTTTGGAGCAACCAAAGCCCTTGAAAATGTCGATCTGGATATCTTAAGAGGTGAGGTTCACGCCCTTGTCGGGGAGAACGGGGCCGGAAAAAGCACACTTATGAAAATACTTTCAGGAGTTATAAAGCCTGATACCGGAACCATGCTGCTGGATAGTAAAAAGTTCATTCCCCAAAATCCCATGGATGCAAGAAACAAGGGCGTTGCGATGATATACCAGGAGCTTGCAGTCGTTTCTCATTTATCTGTTGAAGAGAACATCCTGCTGGGTATTGAACCTGAAAAGCTCGGCTTTATAAACAGGAAAAAGATGCATGAAATTGCATTTGATGCACTGAAAGAGTTAGGACATGAGAATATCAAGTTGTCCACTAAACTGGGTGAACTTTCGATCGCTGAACAGCAGATAACAGAGATCGCTCGTGCGTTAATAACCGACTGCAAAATAATTGTATTCGATGAGCCTACCAGCAGCCTTGCCAAAGGTGACGTGGAGAAGCTTTTTGATCTGATCAAAAAGCTTAAGAAACTGGGCAAGTCCATTGTTTATATTTCTCACTTTATCGAGGAGGTTCAGCAGATCGCCGACAGATTTACTGTTTTAAGGGACGGCCAGGTTAGCGGAGACGGGGAAGTAAAGGATGTATCGGCCTCTGATATAGTTCATCTGATGGTGGGTAAGGAAGTAAAGGATCTTTATCCTAAGAGTCTCCGTAAAGCAAGTGACATTTCGCTGGAGGTAAAAGGACTTTCAGGGAAAATTAAACCGGAAAATATAGATCTGAAACTGCATTACGGTGAGGTTCTGGGGATCGCAGGTCTGGTTGGAAGCGGAAGGACCGAACTCATCAGGTCGATCTTCGGGCTTAACGAGGTGAAAAGCGGTAAAATAAAGATCGGGCATTACAGCGGGTTTGCAAATCCTGCCAGAAGATGGAAACAGAACGTCGGTTATCTAAGCGAGGACAGAAAGGAAGAAGGCCTGGCAACCAATATGAATATTGCAGACAATGCAACCCTTTCTGACCTGAATAAATTCGGTCCGCTTAATTTTGTACTTCCAAAAAGACAGGCTGATTCAACGAGCGACTGGATCGAAAAATTGAAGATTAAATGCCGAAGTCCCTTTCAAAAAGTTGAGGGGCTATCCGGCGGGAATCAGCAGAAAGTGGCTATTGCAAGATTACTTGAACATGATGTGGACGTTTTGCTGCTTGATGAACCGACTCGAGGTATAGATGTTAACAGCAAGGCAATGATCTATGAACTTATAGATGAACTTGTAAATGAAAAAAACAGTAAACCAAAAGCTGTTCTTCTGGTCAGCAGTTATATACCTGAGCTTCTGGGTATTTGTGACCGCATTGCCGTTATGTGCAGGGGACATTTAAACCAGGCAAGACCTGTCGGAGAATTAGATGATCATAAAATCCTGATGCAGGCAACGGGTACAGCAAATCAGTAAATAAAGAAAGGAATCTAAAAGTGGAAATTAAAAGTTCTGGATTTAATGCAAAAAGTATTCTGACAAAATTCGGACCTTTTCTTGGGCTTATATTCGTTTACGGATTGTTTGCGGTAATAGGCCCTAAAAGCTTCACTACTATAAACAACCTTGAGATCATGACACGTCAGACTGCAATTATAGGGATCGCGGCGCTTGGTATGACACTGGTAATAATTTCCGGGGGGATCGATCTTTCCGTGGGTTCTATTGTTGCCTTGAGTTCAGTGGTAGTAGCTACTCTTCTTGCAAAACTTGTTCAATCGGGAACGGAAGCAGAAATATTCAATATGCAGGCAGGTCCTTTTATCGCTCTGGCAGCAGCTGCCGGAGGGATACTTGCAGGGACGATAGCAGGGCTTTGGAACGGTTTTTTGATAACAGGATTACGTGTCGTTCCTTTTATTGTGACCTTAGGCTCTCTGCTTTTGTTCCGAGGAGTTGCAAAAGGGGTTGCCCATGAGACAAAAGTTAATGCTCCATTTTCCTGGCTAAATGAGATATTGGCCTCGCTTACGCCTCAGACAAAATGGATGGTAGTTGCTCCGGGTGTCTGGTTGATGATATTGCTGTTTATAATACTGGCAGTTATCCTGAATTATACCAGACTCGGCAGACATATTTTTGCCATCGGTTCTAATGAAGCAACGGCAAGGCTTTGCGGGGTGGCAGTTAAAAAGGTAAAAGTCATTGTATACTCAATTGCCGGTACCATGGCCGGTCTTGCGGGGCTTATGCAGTTTTCGAGGCTCAGTGTAGGAGACCCGACCGTGGCTGTGGGGCTGGAACTGGATGTTATCGCAGCAGTAGTTATCGGAGGAGGGAGTTTAAGCGGTGGAGAAGGCTCGCTTCTAGGTACCCTGATAGGTGCTTTTATCATGACGGTAATTCGTTCAGGATGTTCACAGATGGGACTGCCCAACTGGATCCAGCAGATGGTAACAGGGGGAATAATCGTCCTTGCAGTTGCCCTTGACAGGCTAAGGCATTCAAAATCAGAATAAGCTGATTTAAGAAAATTAGCTGAAATAAATTCAGGCTTTTCTACGTTTATCTGCTTGACTTTGATGAAAATTCTATTAGTTTGCACGTTAATTTGGGTTTAATTTTGAATGTTTTGTTAATTATGGAGGAAACTATGGGGGACTTATCCCGATCGAAATGTATTTTAAGCTTAATTACGATGTCAATCGTTTCATTGAATTTGTTTGCTATGTCAAGTTCAAGCGAGGGAAAAGACATGAATGATGAACACCGATGGTGGCCTATTCAGAAAGCACCTAAAGGAGTCGTAATCGCTAAGGTAAAAATGAAAAGCAAACGGACAGCAGGAGAGCAGGCTCTTCTTATTCAGTCATTATCAGGATTAGCAGCGAAAGCTGTAAACAATGGAGAATTCGATGAGCTAGTGTGGGTTGATCATAAACACGATGATTATAATAAATGGTATGTTAAAGCGAAGAAGAGGCTCGGCTTCGAAGAGCGTGGTAATTTAAACGCCTGGCAGCTTTTAGAAAGGTATAAAGAAAAAGGGCTGGTAAAAGGATATATAGTTTATAAGGAAGATCATTCAGGTCGGGATGCAGACTTTTCTGAAATTGATCAGTCGGCAAATATTGCGACCTCTCTTTCAGGATTAATGGATGCAGTAATTATCGAAGAGAAAGTGGAAGATAAGGCCAAAGAACTAGGCCTGAAAAGATTATTCGATGCACGCGGTAAAACCCTTAAGTGGTTATATGATAATTATAAAGATAAGCTTAACCGAAACCTTCTCGTGACATCCGGAGCTCGTAATATAAGCAGCAGGGCGACTATAATTGCAAACAAGGCTATGGCAACTTCCGGGCACGACCAGTCAGTTATTGACATTTTCAAATGGTTAAATGCTCCCAGTCCTGTGACAGGCTGGTTCCATGCAGGTGAAGGAAATCATGTAAAAAAACTGAGCAGGTTGGGTTTGCATCTGCATCCGGGTTTTGTTGTAAATCTTCCTGTACTTTCTGCCGCATCGCATACTTATGAGGGCAAAAGTGTAGAACCGGTTAATCCGTCGAAGATAAATTTTGATGATACGAAAAATGCAGCGGCCTATATAATGAGTGATGGTGACAACTTCGGCTGGCTTACTAAGAGATTTGCCTTCACTAAAAGTTATTGGGGCAATCCTCACCATGGTGAATTTCCATTTGGATGGACTATTGCAGTGGGACAACTGGATCAGGTTTCACCTGATATTATGGATCTTTTTGCAAAAACGAAACCGGAAAATGTATCCATTGTCGAACAAAGCGGCGGATATTGGTATCCCGATCTTTTTGCGATTGACAGGCCTAACAGGAAAGAAATTCTGGCAGAACATGCCAGAGCGATCTGGCATTATATGAAAAAGAGAGGATCGAGAGTTTTCAGTTTTATCTGTATGGATGTTGACAGCGAATCGGCCAAGGAAGCTTTCCAGGTATTTGCTGAAGAGATGCCGGGACTTGTCGGTATGATAGGGATACAATACTATCCATACAACGGCGGTCACGGGGAAATTATGTGGTTCAAGAATAAAGATGGCATTGAAATTCCAGTTGTTACCCCGAAATATGCACAGTGGAATCATGCGGACTGGGAAGGGGGCGGAACACCGGCAGAAATCGCTCAGTGGATAAATGAAGAAGCGAAGGAAAAAAATAAAAAGGGTGAAAAAAGCTTTTCACTTACTTCCGTACACTGCTGGTCACATTTTCAGAAAGGAAATCCTGATGATCCTAAAAGTCAGGAGATCGGCAAGACTAAAAAAGAATATAGAAGAAATGATCATAAAGGACCTTGCGGTCTGACACCGGTTAAGTGGGGTGTGGAAGCCATAGATCCGGTTGTTAAAGTGGTGTCACCAGAGGAACTTATCTGGCATATAAGAATGGACCACAATCCAGAACAGACCAAAAAGGTTATCGAAAACATGAAATAATCTGAACGGATAACTTAGACTGGACAAATCGATCCTAAAGTGGATAATGTAAAACGCTGCTTATGAAATTGTAAGCAGCGTTTTCGATTTTCGTCCCCGTAGCTCAACTGGATAGAGCGTCGGCCTCCGGAGCCGAAGGTTAGAGGTTCGAATCCTCTCGGGGACGTTTTTTTAACTTATTAAATAGCAATAACTTAGGGTTTTCGACAACCTGTGTCTTTACCTGGAAAAGCCCTGATTTTGCCAAAGTGGGTCACTATTGGGTCAGTCAGGTCAGTTTCTGGGATTTTTCCGATCATTTTCGATTGCACCATCTGAGCTTTTTTGACGTCATCTGCCTGTATACTCAGATAGTAGGTCTGTGTGGTTCGAATATCAGAATGGCCAGCAAGCATTTGAACTACATGTACCGGCAATGATTTAGCCCAATTCGTAATACATGATCGTCTTAGGTCATGAAGTGAGTAAATCTCCACTTTTGCTCGTTTACATAAAGTCTTGAATTTACGGAGTACATTGTTAGATAAACTCTGGCCATTTCTCCATGTCCCAGCTTTAACCTTTTTTCTGTAGAAGCTCCAACGTTCATGTTCCATGAAAACATACGGACATTCTTCAGGCGATACAGATTGCCACGCTGTTAGCAAGTTCACTGTTTGATCTGGCAATGGTATCACCCGCATTTCACAATCCTTGGGCTGCCATTGTTGTATCCAGCGTCCTTCTGCTTTTCTTGTAACGTGTACCTGGTTTTCCTGAAAATCAATATCCGCCCAAGTAAGATTCAGTAATTCTTGTAACCGTAAACCTGAAGTATAGGCAGTAGCCAGTAAAGCTTTCCACAAAGTATCTGTAGTTTGATTGTATATTTTAGAGAATTCTTCCGGACTGCAGTAACTGGGTTTTTTAGGCGCAATTTTAATTTGCTTGATCGATTGACAAGGATTACATCCATCATTGAGATAGTCACGAGATATAGCTAAATTGAAAATGCGTTTAATAGCTCGAAATTCTTTATTCGAGGTGGCTGGAGCAATACCTTTTTTCAATCTGGAAGCTCTGATTCGTTCAATATCTGTTGGTTTAACTCTTTTTAAGGAACAATTCCAACCAACTTGTTTAGCCAATTGACTCATTACGTCCAGATGCAATCTTAAAGTGCTTTTTGCCAGGTTTTTTTCCATTAACTCTTTATGTTCATCATAAAAGTATTTTAAAGTAATTTTCTTTGGTAAATCCGGTTTTCCGGAACGGACATCTAATTGTTTAATTTCAGCATAATGTTCTGCCTCCTTTCTGGTTTTAAAGCTTTTGCTGTACCGCTTCCCATCAGCACCAAACCAACGAACAGACCAACTGAATGCCCTTTTTTTAGGCCATAATTCTTTTTGTAAAGGTTTGCCATGCTTGTTTTTGGGAATCTTTCCATGATATTTCCTGTATATACCAACTTTTTCAATCGCCATGATAAATCTCCCGGTCCTACCTGGACCTATAGGCCATCATGGACGACCGACCCAGCAAGTCAGTATACATCCGTTTCGGCCTAAGCGCAAGTATAAAAATTCGATAAGAATAGTTTTGCCAGTCCTATTATCATAAGCGGTCAGTTTTGATCCGAGTTTCAAGAAAGTACTCTTCTGTTGGAAATATAGTGGCTTGGATTGATATTTTGCCTCTTCAGCAACCGTGAGAAAGCATCTACGTGAACACCGGCGATATTGAAGCTTCATACAGTCGGTACTGACATCTATAGTAAAAAATGAAGATTTTAAAAAGATATGGAGACCGGAATCGCAAAGATGGCTATAGCAAATACAAATGCTTACCAATCATTGCTGGCAAAATCATCCGCATCAAAAGCCAAGCGTTTTTTTATTTTTTCCATAACCTCAAATACAATCGGGCAGGTAAGTGTACGCTCAAGCATTGCCATTGTCCGTGTATTGAATCCCGGCTTTTTCAGATATGGGTAATCACGGCAATTTTGAGGACGAGCCTCGTAAACGGTGCATTTTTTATCTTTCTGGAAAGGACATGGAACTTTCTTCATTTGCCAGCAGGCAGGCTCGTCATCGTCTTTCACATATTCGAGATATCTGTCCTGCAACTGATTGATTGTGATATTGAGCTCATTTGCCAAACGTTCTTGATCTTTGGTGGTAAGAGTTGGTTTTAGCTGTCTGCAGCATCTTCCGCAACTGATACATTCAATATCAGCAGCAACAGAATCGGTAATCTCATATACAAGGTTATCGATCTGTTTGTCACTAAGCTCATCATAGAATTTAAGGAATCTGCGGAATGCCCAATTCTCATCTTCTTTTTGTCTGGCAAGATTTTCCAATTTATCATAGTTCATTAATGTCAACGGTTATTAAATACTATTGCATTTTTGTTTCAAAAGTCCGAGGATGGTTTCTCTCAGATTAGCTTTAATTCTGTTTGATCTTTTCAATACTCTCTTTGACAGCTCTGCCTGAACCCATTGTTGAGAATTGCTTTTGCTTGCAGCAGCCACCAGTTTTGTAAATGCTGCTCGAATATCAATCGGTTCTATTGGGTCATAAAAGCTGCCAGTCAAATATGTCATGATCGCTTCAATGCCCACTTTTAGAGCAAACTCAGGTTCTTTCTCAGCGAAATCCCTCGTTGCTCTAAGCAGCGTATTTGGATCACTGTCGCCGGTCATAGCGCATTCAAGAGCTATATCAAGCTGGCCGGCAGTTTTTGCGGCTGCGAACCACTTGCCCTTAATGCCGCTCTTTGCTATTAAGTCCAACAGTATTTTTCTCTTGTCAATCGACGGATATTTTTTACAGATGGACCGATAGATATTAAGATTTGTTCCATAGGACGGCACTTTCAATCCGTATTTTTCATAGGCTTCTTCGATTCTACACATATCTATAAGAACCGATTCACAGAATCTGTCTATAGCGGGTTTGCTGTTATTTGTTTTCTGTTGGGAAAGAATATAATCGGCATAATCAAGGGCTTCCTGATGTTTTTTCTGTTTGAGAAATGCCATTGCCCAGAATTTGTGATGGAACCAGGAATATCTCTCGTCAAGCTCCAAAAGCTCTTTAAGCTCTTGATATCGTTCGGTATAGACAAGGCAAGACAAGCACATATCAACAGCACTGCAGTATTGATTCGTCGATGACAGCACATCTTTGGTGCAGTCCATGAATCGATCTGCCCAGAGATGAGCAAGGCCGGGATAGACACAAATTTCCC